>NZ_CP126241.1:2116190-2821587 GCF_030142075.1 Arthrobacter sp. zg-Y20
CCGGAACTTCCGCGGCCGTGACGCGGAAATCCAGCCGCTGCTGGACCGCCGCGGACTGGCCTAGGAGTTCCAAGGGCCGGCAGACGCAAAGGGCGGAACCGGTTCACCGGTTCCGCCCTTTGAACGTCTGCAGCCCGGTTAGGCCGCCGGGTTGTTCGTCCGCGCCTGCTTGGCGACGGCGTGCATCCGCTGGCCGATGGTCACGCAGCTGGCCAGGGTCAGCAGGACCAGCACCACCAGCAGCAGCACCTCGGGGACGCCCAGGCCCACGAGCCCGGTGGCCACCAGCAGGGAGACCAGCCGTTCGGCCCGCTCGGCAATACCCACGTTGGCGTTGAAGCCCAGGGACTCTGCCTTGGCCCGGATGTAGGAGACAAGCATTCCCGCGACCAGGCACAGGACGGCCATGATGCCGATGGCATCGTTGCCGCCGCCGGTGAAGAACCAGATGGCCACGCCGGCAAACAACGCACCGTCGGCGAAGCGGTCCAGTGTGGAGTCCAGGAACCCGCCCCAGCTGCCCTTGCGGTCCAGCTGCCGGGCCATGATGCCGTCGATGACGTCGGAGAAGATGAACGCCGTAATGAAGATGGTGCCCCAGAAGAGTTCACCGAGCGGATAGAAGACCAGGCCGCCGATCATCACTCCGAGCGTCCCGGCAATGGTGACCATGTCCGGGGTGACCCGGTGGCGGAGCAGCCAGGTGGCCATCGGGGTGAAAACAGCAGTGAAGAATCCCCGTGCGTATTTGTTGAGCACGCGTCAGTCCTCGCTGTCCCGGCCGGAGCCGCCTGCGGGCCATGCGTCGGCTACCTGCCGGCGCACCTCGCCCAGGGTCTGGGTGATGGCCTTGGTTTGCGCGATGATCGGCAGGAAGTTTCCGTCCCCGCCCCACCGCGGCACAATGTGCTGGTGCAGGTGCGCGGCAATGCCGGCGCCGCCGGTCTCGCCCTGGTTCATGCCCAGGTTGAAGCCGGAGGGGCCGGACACCTTCCGCAGCACGCGCATCGCGGTCTGCGTCAGGGCCGCAATTTCCGCGGTCTCCTCCGGGTCAATGTCCGTGTAGTCCGGCACATGCCGGTACGGGCAGACCAGCAGGTGGCCGGCGTTGTACGGGAAGAGGTTCAGGATGACGAAGGCATGCTTCCCGCGGTGCACAATCAGCGATTCTTCGTCCGTCCGCCCCGGTGCCGCGCAGAAGGGGCAGGACTCTTCTGAGGAGACCTGCTTCTGTCCGCCCTTGATGTAGGCGAGGCGGTGCGGGGTCCAGAGCCGCTGGAACGCGTCGGGAACGCCGGCGAGTTCAAACGTGTCCGTTATTTCCGTGTCGTCTGTTTCTGCCATGGTGTTCCCGCCGCCCTACTTGTCGTGGTTCCGGACGGCTTCGACAATGCGCTTGACGGCCTCTTCAACGGGCACGCCGTTGTCCTGGCTGCCGTCGCGGAAGCGGAAGGACACGGCGCCGGCCTCGGCATCGTCGCCGCCGGCAATCAGGACAAACGGGATCTTGTCCTTGGAGGCCGTGCGGATCTTCTTCGGGAAGCGGTCGGTGCCGGTGTCCACCTGGGCACGGATGCCGTGGGCCTTGAGCTTGTCGACGACGTCGAACATGTAGTCGTTGAACGCTTCGGCAACGGGGATGCCGACCACCTGGACCGGAGACAGCCAGGCCGGGAACGCACCGGCATAGTGCTCGGTCAGCAGGCCCATAAAGCGTTCCACGGAGCCGAACAGGGCACGGTGGATCATGACCGGGCGCTGGCGGCTGCCGTCGGCGGCCTGGTATTCGAGCTCGAAACGCTCGGGCAGGTTGAAGTCCAGCTGGATGGTGGACATCTGCCAGGTACGGCCAATGGCGTCGCGGGCCTGCACGGAAATCTTCGGGCCGTAGAACGCGGCTCCGCCCGGGTCCGGGACCAGGTCCAGGCCGGAGGCTTCGGCTACCTCGGCGAGGGTGCGGGTGGCTTCTTCCCACACCTCATCTGAGCCGACGTACTTCTCGGGGTCCTTGGTGGAGAGCTCCAGGTAGAAGTCGTCCAGGCCGTAGTCCCGAAGCAGGTCCAGAACGAACTTCAGCGTGCTGGTCAGTTCGTCCTTCATCTGCTCGCGGGTGCAGTAGATGTGGGCGTCGTCCTGGGTCATGCCGCGCACGCGCGTCAGGCCGTGAATGACGCCGGACTTCTCGTAGCGGTACACGGAGCCGAATTCGAACAGCCGCAGCGGCAGTTCACGGTAGGACCGTCCGCGGGAGCGGAAGATCAGGTTGTGCATGGGGCAGTTCATCGGCTTCAGGTAGTAGTCCTGGCCGGGCTTGGTGACCTCGCCGGTCTCCGGGTCGGTGACCTCGTCCACGTGCATGGGAGGGAACATTCCGTCCCGGTACCAGTCCAGGTGGCCGGAGACCTCATAGAGGTGGCCCTTGGTGATATGCGGGGTGTAGACGAACTCGTAGCCGGCCTCGGTGTGGCGCTGGCGGGAGTAGTCCTCCATGGCCTTGCGGATGATGCCGCCCTTGGGGTGGAACACCGGCAGGCCGGAGCCCAGCTCATCCGGGAAGGAGAACAGGTCCAGTTCGGTGCCCAGCTTGCGGTGGTCGCGGCGCTCGGCCTCGGCCAGGCGTTCCTGGTAGGCCTTCAGGGCGTCCTTGGTGGGCCAGGCGGTGCCGTAGATGCGCTGCAGCTGCTGGTTCTTCTGGTTGCCCAGCCAGTAGGCGGCGGCGGAGCGGGTCAGCGCGAAGGCGTTGGAGATGAGCTTCGTGTTGGGGAGGTGCGGGCCGCGGCACAGATCACACCAGACGGTCTCGCCGGACTTGCGGTCCACGTTGTCGTAAATGGTGATCTCGCCGGCGCCCACCTCGATGTTCGCGCCCTCGCCTGCTTCCTCGGCGCCGTCCTTCTTGCCGAGCAGCTCCAGCTTGTACGGCTCGTTGGCCATCGCTTCGCGGGCTTCGTCTTCGCTGACCACGCGGCGCACGAATTTTTGGTTCGAGTTGATGATCTTCTGCATCATCTTCTCGAGCGTCTTCAGGTCTTCGGGGGTGAACGGCTCGGCGACGTCGAAGTCGAAGTAGAAGCCGTCCTTGATGTACGGGCCAATGCCCAGCTTGGCGTCCGGGCGCAGCTGCTGCACGGCCTGGGCCATCACGTGGGCGGTGGAGTGGCGCAGGACGTTCAGTCCGTCTTCGGACTCGATGGTGGCTGATTCCACCACGTCACCCTGTTCCAGCGGGGTGTCCAGGTCCTTGAGGACCGAGTTCACGCGCATAACGACGACGTCGCGGCGTTCGAAGAAGAGCTGCGCACCGGTGGTGCCAGTATCCACCGTGGTCTCTTCGCCGTCGACGATGAGGGTGAACTTCTCTGGCACTGACACGTTGTCTCCTAGATTTGTTTGTACGGGGTCTGCGGCACGGCCTGGACTCGGCCGGCTCCTTCTACGCCCGTACCGATGTTATCCGCTGCGCTTGTGCCCCACCAACATGCCGCGCTGGGAAACCGGCAGCGGAAGCGAGCCTGTGTCCGCCAGATTCCATGCTTCCAGCGCCTGCAGGCTGATGCCGCGGGCACCCGTGCGGCGGGTCAGGCCGCGGATCAGCAGCAGTTCCGTGCCGAACAGCAGCGGGCCGGCTTTCTCCTGGGCTTCGTGGAAGAACGTGCAGTCAACGCACCCGGTGCCGTCGTCAATGCTGATGAAGACCACACGGCGGCCCCCGCGCATGGGCGGGGTTTGTGTGGCCACCCGGATCCCGGCCACCAGCACCTCGGTGCCGTTGCGCAGGTCCATCAGAGCCTCCGCCTGTGTGACTCCCAGCCGCTTCAGCAGCGGGCCGTAGCTTTCCATCAGGTGCGCACTGACGTCCACGGACAGCAGGTCCAGTTCGGTGCGGACCTTCTCACGCAGCCCCGGTTCGGGCAGCTGGTGGCGCAGGTTCTTCAGCTCGGTGTCCCCCAGCGGCAGGGCCAGCTGCCCGGGAATCGGATCATGCTTGCGGGAGGCGGACTTGGCCGGGGCGGCGTCCAGGTACTGGATCAGGTCCGCCCGGCTGCCGGCCGAGCCGGTCTGCCTGCTGAGCGAATCAAAGGCGCCGAGCTGGGCCAGCCGGCGCAGCGTGGGCCGGGAGACCCGCGCCCGGGCCCGCAGGTCCGCCAGGGAATCATAGGGCTGCCCGGCGGCAATGCGCCGAAGCTCAACGGCGGAGAGCCCGTAGATCCCGGCCAGGGACAGCCGGATGCCCAGCTTTCCCTCTTCGGTCCGCTCCACCCGGTACTGCTCCCCGCTCCGGTTGATGTCCAGGGGCAGGATGGGGATGCCCATCCGCCGGGCTTCAGCCACCAGCAGCCGGCGGGGATACATACCGGGATCATGCTCGAAGATCCCGGCCAGGAAGGCCGCCGGATGGTGCGCCTTCAGCCAGGCCGACTGGTAGGTGGGCACGGCGAAGGCCGCCCCGTGGGCCTTGCAGAAACCGAAGCTGCCAAAAGCCTTGAGCGTGTCCCAGACCTTGTCGATGGTCTCCTGCGTGTAGCCGCGTGCCGCGGACTTGCTGCGGAAGTACTCTTCCACCCCCGGTTCTGCCGCTTCATTGCCCAGCAGCCGGCGCAGCTCATCTGCCTTGGCCAGGCCGCAGCCCGTAAAGACGTTCAGGGTGCGCAGCACCTGTTCGTGGAAAACGGTGACCCCGTGGGTTTCCGCCAGTACCGGGCGCAGCGCCTCGTGCGGGTACACCTCCGGGGAAAAGCCGTGCCGGTGTTCCAGGAACGGGCGGACCATGTCGGATTTCATGGGACCGGGGCGGAACAGGGAGATATCGATAATCAGGTCATTGAACTCCCGCGGAGCGAGTTTGCCCACCAATTCGCGCTGGCCCGGGGATTCAATCTGGAAGCAGCCCAGGGTGTGGGTGCTGCGGATCAGCTCGTAGGTTGGTTCGTCGTCGAACGGCACGGCATCCAGGTTGATTCGGCCGCTGGGTTCGATGAACTCCGGATCCGGGGCATCCGGTGCCTCCCGGTGCCCGCCGGCGGCAATCACTTCCTCACGCGAGGAATGCACGCGCACCACCTCGCGCACGGCAAAGGCCATGGCGCTTTGCATCCGCACACCCAGCACGTCCAGCTTGAGCATGCCCATGGGGTCCATGTCGTGCTTGTCGAACTGGGACATGGGCAAGCCCAGTCCGCTGGGCTGCACCGGGGTGCGGTCCAGCAGGGACTTGTCCCCCAGGATCACCCCGCACGGATGCATGGAGATGTGCCGGGGCAGGCGGTCCAGCCGTTCGGTGAGATCTACCAGCAGGTCCAACTGCTTGTTGTTTTCCACCTGGCCGGAGATTTCGCGCAGTTCCGGTTTTTCGGCGAGCGCCTCACGGAAGTTGCGCGCCGAGAAGCGCCACAGCTGCTTGGCCACGGCTCCGATGTCGGCTTCATCCATACCCAGGGCCAGTCCGGCGTCTCGCACCGCTCCGCGGGCCCGGTAACCGTTTTGCATGCTCATCAGCGTGACCCGTTCGGAGCCGAAGCGTTCGAAGATGCGGTGGTACACATTGTGCCGCTCGGCGCTTTCGACGTCGATGTCGATGTCCGGCAGCGTGGAGCGGTCCCGGGAGAGGAAGCGTTCAAAGATCAGGTCGTGGTCCAGCGGGTTGACGTGGCTGACTCCCAGCAGATAGTTCACCAGCGAGGAGGCGCCCGAGCCGCGGGCCGCGGCGCGTACCCCCATTCCCGTGATCATGGCCGAAACTTCGGCGACCGTGAGGAAGTAGGAGGCGAAGCCGAGCCGTTCAATGATGCCCAGTTCGTGTTCGAGCCGGTTGCGCATCTGGACCTCGGCGATGGAGTCCTGCACGCGCAGCCGGCGGGTGATCCCCGCTTCGCAGCGTTGGCGCAGTTCCGTCATGGGTTCGGCGGTGATGCCGATCACCGATGCTTCCGGCACCACTGGCTGTTTCCAGCCCATGTCCGCCACCGGGTCAATCCGGCAGTCATCGGCGAGCGCCGCAGTGTCAGCCAGCATCCGTGCCGCTCCCCCGGAGCCGTAGCCCGCTTCCGAGCTGATCTCCCGGGCAAGTGCCGTCATCTGGCGTGTGCCCTTGAGCCAGCCCTGCCCGTTGGGCTGGAGGTCAGGGAGCCGGGACAGCGAGGTCAGCGAGCGCGCGGCGTCGAGCACGTCAGCGGTGGCGGCGCCGTCCTCATCCACGTACCGCGCGGCGTTGGTGAGGATGGCGGGTACGCGCATCTCATCGGCCAGCCGGAACATCCGCACCGCGTGGGCGAGGCTGAGGTTCTCCCCCGGCGGGGCCAGGTGCGTCACCACCTCGACGGCGAGCGCCCCCGCAGGGATCAGCGAGCGCCAGCGGGCGAAGAGGGTACGCGCCACGGCATAGCTGCGGCTGCGCATGGCAACGCCGACGTCGGACTGCGGGCCTACCAGCACCGTCAGCACCGGCTGCCCGGCCTCCCCTATGGGAGTTCCGTCTTCTGCCAGTGTTCCCCGGGCATGGGCGGCCAGCTGCTCCATGGTGACGCCTACGGGTTTGCCGGTGCGTGCCCGGGAAGCCGAGGTGCCGGCGTGGGCTGCGGAGATCAGCCGGCACAGGGCACGGTAGCCGGCGCCGCCGTTGGATCCGCGGGCCAGGAGAACCACCCGGCCCGTGACGGTGTTGTGTTCGTCCAGGACGGCGAGGTCCACTCCCACAATGGGGTCGATTCCTGCCTCCATGCAGGCGCGCAGATGCTTGACGGTGCCGTACAACCCGTCCCTGTCGGTGCAGGCGAGGGCATCGGCGCCGTCGGCAGCAGCGGCAGCGGCCATCTCCTCGGGCCAGGACACTCCGTAGTGGGCGCTGAAGGCAGTGGCTGCGTGCAGGTGGATAAAGCTCATGGGGTTGGTGCTGTCCCCTCAGGCACTGGGTCTCAGTGCGTCATGGATCCGTATCAGGCGCCAGCGGTCGGTGTTCACGTGGTGCGAGAGGTCCAAGGTGCGCAGCTCGGAGTGTTCACTGACACGGGCCTGAACCCGCCAGATCTCGGTATCCACCAGTCCGGCGCCGTGGCCGCGTTCGGCCCGGGTTTCCTCTTCCCACCAGTTGCGGCGTTCATACCAGCGCACCGGATCAGCGCCCACCTTGTAGGTGTGCCCGCCCCACACCAGCCGCAGGGGCTTGCCCGCGGGCGAGCAAACCACCTCTATTGCTTCGCTGAAGACACCCATTCAGCTTCCCTCCCCGCCCGGCACGTGCACACCGCACGCCGCCATCCCCGCTGGTTTTTACTGGCTGCACTGGTTGCCGGCGGTAGTTTCCCTGTTGGTTTCCTTGGTGGTTTCCCTGTTGGTTAACAGCCGGCAACTAATTCGAACATATATTCGAACAGCGTCATCTTCAGTGTACGACCAGCGGCGGACAATAGGCACCACGAGGTGCCGGATCCGGTATTTTGGTCCCCGCTGACGGACCGTTCATCCACACCCGGGCAAGGGGTTACGGGCTAAACACGCCCGCCTGGTGCACACTGGTTCCAGATTCCCGTCCCCAACCGATGGAGCCAACCATGGACCCTGCCATGCACACCGGCATGCCGCCCGCCGGACAGCCTCCCCTCCAGGACCCGCAGGCCTCCCAGCAACAGACGCAGCAACAGGCGCAGCAGCAACCCGGTCCGCCGCCGGGGTACGCCGGGGCCTACCAGAACCCGTATAACGGTGCCCCAATGCAGGGAAACCCGTACCCCGGGGCGTCCATGGCTGGAAACCCGTACCCGGGGGCACCAACGGCTGGAAACCCGTACCAGCAATTCCCCCAAGCACCCCGGGAGCGCTTCGGCGGCGGGGCAATCGCCGGCATCGTCATCGTTACCCTCGGCTGGGCCCTGGCCTTGATGCCCCTCATTGTCTGGGCCGGCAGTATGGGCGACTACGCCTATGGTTCCGGCTGGGGCGGCCTTGTTGACCTCATTGCCATCCTCGGCATCCTCACCCTGGTCGCATCCGTAGGCGGTTTTATTGCAGCGCTCCAGAACGGCAGAAAGAAGCTCGCGGCACGGCTGTACATCATTCCCTCCCTGGTGTGGCAGAGCGCCGTGCTGGCACTGATCCTGTGGCTCTTGTACATGCTGTTCACTTACGGCATCTCCTAGGCCTCTTCCTTCGCCTCCACCCGCACTGTTGTGGACAGCGGAATCTCTTTGATGAACAGGCACAGCACCAGGGCTGCCGCCACAATGGGCACGCTCAGCAGGAAGATGGGCGGCAGCGCGTGCCCAAACGCGGCGGCGATAAAGTCCTGCGCCGGTGCGGGCAGGCTGCGCAGCATGGCCGGGCTGAGCGAGTTGATGTCTCCGCCCGCGGCGGCCCCTGCCCCGGGCGGCGCCGCCGCCATTTCGTTGCCCAGCCGGTGGATGAAGATGGAGCCAAACAGTGCAATGCCGAACGAGGCACCGATCTGCCGGAAATAGTTCGCCCCGGAGATCGCTGCCCCCATGTCCCTGCCCGGCACGCTGTTCTGCACAATCAGCACCAGGTTCTGCATCAGCATCCCGATCCCCATGCCCATCACCAGCATCCCCAATGCCGTGAACCCGTACGGCGTCGTATCCGAGATCCGGGACAGCAGGACCAGTCCGGCAATGATCACGGCACAGCCGGCCACCGGATAGACCTTGTACCGTCCCGTGCGCGAGATCAGCTGGCCGGTGCCGATGGAGGTGAGCAGCAGCCCGCCCATCATGGGCAGCATCATCAGGCCCGACTGGGTGGCGGTGGCGCGGTTGACCATCTGCAGGAAGGTCGGGAGGTAGGAAATGGTGGAAAACATCGCGATCCCGACGGAGATGCCCACCAGCACGGGGAGCAGGAAATTCCGGTTGCGGAACAGCCCCAGCGGAAGGATGGGTTCCGGGGCGCGGCGCTCCACCGGGATGAACGCCCCGGCCGCGGCCAGGGTCACGGCTGCCAGGGCAAGGATCTGCGGGCTGGACCAGGCATATGTGGTCCCGGCCCAGGTGGTCAGCATGATCAGGGCAGCGCTGGCCAGCGCCAGCAGTCCCGCGCCGGCATAGTCCAGCTTCGGACGCCTGCCCTCGGGTTTGGGCAGGTGCAGTGAGGCGATCACGACGGCGAGCGCCAGCGCTCCGATGGGCAGGTTGATGTAGAACACCCACCGCCAGGACCAGGCATCGGTGATCCAGCCGCCCAGCAGCGGGCCACCCACGGAGGCCAGCCCGAACGCCGCCCCAATCAAGCCCATGTACTTGCCGCGTTCCCGGGGCGAGACCAGATCCCCCAGGATGGCCTGCGCCCCGATCATCAGCCCGCCGCCGCCGATACCCTGCAGGGCACGGAAAGCGATCAGCTGGCCCATGTTCTGGGACAGCCCGGACAAGACCGAACCGGCCAGGAAAACCGCTATGGCGAAAACGAAGATGCTTTTGCGCCCGAACAGGTCTCCGAGCTTCCCGTAGATCGGCAGGCCGATGGTGGCGGCAAGGATGTACGCGGTCACCACCCAGGACAGATGTTCCAGCCCGTTGAGGTCGCCCACGATGGTTGGCAGCGCAGTAGCCACAATGGTCTGGTCCAGCGCGGCCAGCAGCACCGAGAGCAGCAGGCCCGTGAGGACCAGGCCGAGGTTCCGTCCGGGCTCCACCTCCTCCTGGACGGCCTGCCCGCGGTGCCTGGGCACTGCGGGCACAGGACGGGGCGGTACTGCCGCGATCCGCGGCGTGAGGGCTCTGTGGGACATAGGGGGCAACTCCTGGTTGGCTTCTTATTCCACGTCCGCTTCCACACGGGCGGTTTTGGACAGCGGCTGCTGCACAATGAAGAACGTCAAGATGAATGCCGCGGCCAGGAAGGGCACTCCCAGCAGGAAGATGGGCGGCAGCGCTTCACCGAAGGCGGACTTGATGAAGTCCTGGGCGGCGGCAGGAAGGGCTTTGATGGTTTCCGGGCTGATCGAGTTCGCTCCGCCGGACGCCGGATCCCCGGCTCCGCGAGGCGCCGAGGCCAGCTGGTCATTGAGCCGCTGGATAAACAGCGACCCAAACACCGCAATACCCAGTGACGCGCCCAGCTGCCGGAAATAGTTGGCCGTGGACACCCCGGTGCCCATGTCCGTGGGCGGGACGCTGTTCTGCACAATCAGCACTGTGTTCTGCATCAGCGCTCCGATGCCCAGCCCCAGCACGAACATGCCCAAGGCAGTGAACCCGTACGGCGTCGTACTGGAAATCCGGGAGAGCAGCAGCAGTCCGAGAACCATGACAGCCGATCCGAGGATCGGGTAGATCTTGTACTTGCCGGTGCGGGAAATCAGCTGTCCGGTGCCGACGGAGGTGATCAGCAGGCCCGCCGTCATGGGCAGCATCATCAGCCCGGACATGGTCGGGGACGCGCCGTTGACAATCTGGAGGAAGGTGGGCAGATACGCGATGGACCCGAACATCGCCAGCCCCACGGCCAGCCCCACCAGCGTGCAGATCAGGAAGTTGCGGATGGAGAAGAGCCGCAGTGGCAGCATCGGCTCCTTCGCCCGCAGTTCCACAGGGATGAACACCGCGACGGCAGCCAGGAAAACCGCGCCCAGTGTCAGGATGGTCGGAGAAGTCCACGCGTAGTTGTTGCCGCCCCAGCTGGTCAACAGCACCAGAGCGGCGCTGCCGATGGCCAGCAGTCCCGCGCCGGCGTAGTCCAGGGCAATACCCTTGGCGCTGTTCCGCGGCAGGTGCAGCGCGCCGATGATGACGGCGAGCGCAATGACCCCGATGGGCAGGTTGATGTAGAACACCCACCGCCAGGACCAGGAGTCCGTCAGGTATCCGCCCAGCAGCGGTCCGCTGACCGATGCGATGCCGAAGGCAGCCCCAATCAGGCCCATGTACTTGCCGCGCTCGCGGGCGGGCACAATGTCGCCGATGATGGCCTGCGCACCGATGATCAGCCCGCCGCCGCCCACACCCTGGATGGCCCGGTAGGTGATCAGTTCGGCCATGCTGTGCGACTGCCCGGACAGCGCTGAGCCCGCCAGGAAAACCACAATGGCGAAAATGAAAATGTTCTTGCGTCCCAGCAGGTCACCGAGCTTGCCGTAGATGGGCAGCCCGATGGTGGAGGTCAGCAGGTAAGCGGTGATCACCCAGGACAGGTGGTCCAGCCCGTGCAGGTCACCCACAATGGTGGGCAGTGCCGTGGAAACGATGGTCTGGTCCAGGGCAGCGAGCAGCACCGCGAGCATCAGGCCCGTGAAAATGACGGCAATGCGGCGCCCGGAATGTTCAGGGGACGGCTGCCGGCCGGAGTGCGGGTCCGGGGCGCCCGCGCCTGCGGCCGTTGCGCCGCCCGGGTCCGTTTCCGGGCGGGCCAGCGTCGCACCGGAGTGGGCCGCCAGCGACACGGTACTGACGGGGGCACCCATGGCGCCGGTCATCCCGGCGGCGGGACGGGCTGCTCTTGTGCCACGGGCGGTGAATTGCTCTGCCATGCGCATCTCCTTGGAAGTTTCCGCCGAGTGATGGCAGTCCAGGTGCACTTCCCATTCGACGCCCGCCCTGCCCGCCAAGTCAACGGTCGGCGGCGGCCTCCTATGCCCCCTGTACCGCTGTCCCGGCGACTGCACCTGTCCAGGTGCGGGCGGGAGAGTCAGGCAAATTCCATTCCTTCTGCCGGGCGGGGCCGGGTGAGCCAGTACTGGGTACCGGCCGGATCCCGGGCAACAATGCCCTCGTCGATGAGGTAGCGGCGGATAGCGGCGGGGTCGGAGGTGTAGGCGGCCAGGCGGTGTGTCAGGTCCTTCTCGGTAAGGACCGGCTGGAGCCCCGGCTCCGGCGGCACCGCGTGTTCGAAGACTTCGCCGGCAATCAACTGCAGCAGCTCGAGCCGGTCTGCCCGTTTGCGCGGGAAGGCCTCGATCCGGCCCCGGACCAGGAACCGGCGGGCCGAGGACTCCGGCGGCCGCACACCGGCTGCCAGCAGGTCCCGGAACACTGACGGTGCGGGTTTGGTCCGGTTTCCGTCCACCTGCAGCAGGCCTGCCTGCTGCAGCACCGCCAGCGACTTGGCTTCGTCCGCAGCGAGGTCCGCGAGGTCCAGCGGGGCGCCGTCGTCGGCTGCGAGGACGGCGCGCGCATACAAGCGCAGGCGGCGCGGGTCAGCCAGCGCGGCGGCCACGGGACGCCAGCGGTTGTCACCGGGTGCCGGAGTTGGCCGGCTCACGCGTTTGCCACGGTCGAGGTCATGCGGCCCAACCTACCGGATGTGTGCCGCGGACGGCGGCACCTAGCTGTTGCTGAAGGCGTCCAGCTTGCGCTGGGTTTCCGTTTGGTGCCGGACCTTGAGTTCGTAGTCGATGAAGGCTTCGATCATTGCCTTGTAGGTCCGTTCCACCACGTTGCAGTCGCTGTCCTGCTCCTCGGCGGCGTGCCGGACGTGGGCAATTACTTCTTCCATGCGCTTGGGTGAGCGGACGGCGGCGTCGCTGTCCTTCAGTCCCCCGGCGAGGCGTACCAGCCGCTCCCGGCGCCAGATCAGCGCAACGATTTCCTCGTCGATCTCGTCGATTGCTGCCCGGACATCGTCAAGCTGTCCCGAAACGGATTTCTGCTCAGCTGCTTCCATGCTTAAAGAATATCCAGCACCGGGACAACCGGTGTGCAATTGCCGCTGCGCGGCGGGCCCGGCACTGATTCGCGCCATAATCGGCATTCTTGACCTCTGGATGGGAGGATCAAGACGTGAACCCCCATGTATCCGTGGTGACCGTAGGCGTACGGGACCTCGAAGTGACTTACGCGTTCTATGTGTCCCGGCTGGGCTGGACTCCGCTGCAGTATGTTCCGGAAGAGGTGCTGTTTTTCCAGGTCAACCACGGCCTGGTGCTCTCCTTCTTCCGTGCCGACCACCTCGCGGCCGAAGCCGGGCCAATGGGTGACATCCGTGAGGCGCCCTTCACCCTGGGCCATAACCTGGACTCTCCCGCGGAAGTGGACGCGGTGCTGCACCAGGCCGCAGCTGCCGGCGGGACAATCACCGCCCCGGGTACGCAGATGAGCTGGGGCGGGTATTCCGGTTACTTCACCGACCCCGACGGCGTGCGCTGGGAGGCCTGCCACAACCCCGGGCTATCCGTGGACGACGACGGCCGGGTCACCTTGGTGACCCAGAATCCTGCGGTCCTGGACCGGGAAACCCTCGATCCCGCCGGACCGGACCCGGACCCGGAGGCGGCGGTCGAGGCTGCCTTGGAGGCGTCCGCAGCGAACGGGCCGCGGGGCTAGAAGAGTACGTCCTCGCGTGCCGCGGCCGGGTCCGGCTGCAGTAGGTACGCGCCGTCGTTGCGGACATTCCCCACCCCGTGGTGTGCCTTGCGCAGGTGCCAGTCCGACGCCGCCGCATACGCCTGCCCGGTTGCCGCAGCCAGCAGCGCGGCGGTGTCCGTCCCGGCGAGCGCTGCAGAGTCGAGCCAGGCGGTCATTGCCTCCGGAGACAGGGGCAGCGGCAGCCGGTCATGCAGGCCCGCGAGTTCCCGCAGCACCGGTTCGGCACTGTCCGCCGGCGGTGAGGCGACGGTCAGGATGGAGGTCGAGAGCAGCCACCTGTCCGGGTCCCCCGGGTCCTTCGCCGGATCCCGCCACCATTCATAGAGCCCGGCGAAATAAATGGGCCGGCCGTCGGTCCGGGAAACGTAAAACGGCTGCCGGACCTTGCCGGGACCGGCCATCCACTCGTAGTAGCCGTCCACGGGAACGGCGCAGCGCCGGGCGGCGACGGCGTCACGGAACGTCGGCTTCTCCAGCACCGTTTCGCTGCGCGCGTTGAACGCCCGCACCCCCACCGAGGCATCCTTCGCCCAGCCCGGCACCAGGCCCCACCGGGCCACGTGCACCTGCCGGGCCCGCCGCCCGTCCACCAGGCGTTCGAGCACTACCGGGACGTCCGACGTCGGCGCCACGTTCCAGGAGGCGCGCAGCTCAAGGTTGGCATCCGCCTCTGCTTCTGCTTCGGCCACCAGGTCCGCAGCGGCCCGGGCCATCACGTATCGTCCGCACATGCTTCCAGTGTGCCAGCGGGAATGCCGCCGGCCGGAATAGTGTTGACGCCCCTGACTACTGTTAAAGACAGGCAACCAGTTAAATCGATCGACAAAAGGAGCACCGCCGTGGCCGCCACAGCCGAAGCCTTCACCCCGGAAACCGGGACCATCACCATGTTCTCCACCAGCTGGTGCGGCTACTGCCGCCGGCTGAAGTCGCAGCTGGACCGCGAGGGCATCGGCTACACCGAGGTCAACATTGAAGACGTGGAAGGCACCGCGGACCTGGTTGAGGCGCTGAACGGCGGCAACCAGACGGTTCCCACCGTGATCTTCCCGGACGGCTCCTCCGCCACCAACCCCTCCGCTTCCGAGGTCAAGTCCCGGCTCGGACTCTAGCGCCGCGCCTCCGCGGCTGGCCCGGATCTCCGGGCCAGCCGCGAGGGCCACCAGATCCGGTCTCCGATGTCGTAGGACAGCGCCGGGACCAGCAGCGAGCGCACTACCAAGGTGTCCAGCAGCACGCCAAAGGCGACAATGAAGGCCAGCTGCGCCAGGAAGAGCACCGGGATAACGCCCAGGGCGGCGAACGTTGCCGCCAGCACAATGCCCGCACTGGTAATGACGCTGCCGGTGATCATGAGCCCGCGGACCACTCCCTCCCGCGTGCCGTGCCCAATGCTTTCCTCACGCACCCGGGTCATCAGGAAGATGTTGTAGTCCACACCCAGGGCCACCAGGAAAATAAAGCCGAACAGCGGGACGGCCGGATCCGCGCCCGGGAAGCGGAACACATGGTTGAAGACCAGGGCGGAAACGCCCATGGTGGCCCCGAAGGACAGCAGCACCGTCAGGATCAGCAGGAACGGGGCCAGCAGAGCCCGCAGCAGCAGCATCAGCAGGAACAGGATCACCACCAGCACTACCGGGATGATGAGGTCCCGGTCATGGGCGGCTGCAGCATTGGTGTCGATGGTCGTAGCCGTTACCCCGCCGATCAGCACGTCCCCGATCCCGGCCACATTCCCGCGCATGGCGCTGACCGTCTGTTCGGCGGCGTCCGATTCGGCTGCCTCCTTGAGCGTGGCCTCCAGCAGCACTTTTCCCTCCACCACCTTCGGCGCACCCGAGGTTCCGGGCACCGTTGAGGCCTGCACGCCGTCGGCCGTCACCGGCAGCGTTCCCTCCGGTGTGCCGGTTGCATCCACCACCAGCGCGTCAACACCGGGAGTGGACAGAACCGCCCGGGCAACGGTGTCCAGTTCACTTTCCGGGGCCACAATCAGCGCCGGACTGCCGGAACCGGAGGGGAAATGCTCCCCCAAAACCTGCTGCCCCTCCTTGGCGGAAGTCTCCCCCAGCACAAAGTCGCTTTGCGGCACTCCGGAGGCGCGCAGCTGCAGCAGGCCCGCGCACGCCACCAGCAGCACGACGGCGGGAACCACCCACAGCCGGCGCGGGTGCGCCTTGATACTCCTTGCCACCCGGGGCCAGAACCCCTTGCCTGCGTTGCCGTCCCGGTCCGGATGCGGGGAGCCGAAGGCGGGCCGGCGCGGCCAGAACGCCGCCCGGCCGGTCAGCATCAACAGCGCCGGCAGCAGCGTCATCGCGGCCAGGAAAGAGAATCCGATGCCAATGGCTGCCACCGGACCCAGCGCCTTGTTGGAATTGAGGTCGCTGAGCAACAGGCACAGCAGCCCGGCCACCACGGTGGCGGCGGAGGCAAGCACCGGCTCGATCGTTCCCTTGAGGGCTGCCTTGGTGGCATCCCAGCGCCCCTCGTGGTCCCGCAGGGATTCCCGGTACCGGGAAACATAGAGCAGCGAATAATCGGTTGCTGCGCCGATGCCCAGGATGAACAGGATCCCCTGCACCTGGCCGTTCAGTGTCAGCGCTCCGGCCTTGGCCAGGTAAAAGACCACCAGGATGGCCGCCGACAGGGCGAGGATGGACGTCAGGAGCACCAGGAACGGCAGCAGCGGTGACCGGTAGACCACCACCAGGATCACCAGCACGGCCAGTGCCGCCACCAGGACCAGTGAGGTGTCGATGCCGCCGAAGGCTTCAGTGATGTCCGCCAGCTGTCCGGCCGGGCCGGTGACGTAGCTGTCCAGGCCCGAGGGGATGCCGTCGCCGGCAACGCCGCCCAGATCCTCCACCGTGGTCGCGGCGGCATCATTGTCCTGCACCGGCACAAAGATTTCCGCCGCCTTGCCGTCAGTGGAGAACTGCGGCGGGGATACCTGTCCCGCCACGCCGCTGACCCCCGAAAGTGCGGAGGCCCGTCCGGTGACGAAGGTCCGGTCCGCTTCGGTCAGCCCGTCATTGTTCACATAAACGACGACGGCGGGAATGGCATCGCTGTCCGTGAACTTCTCCTGCAGCGCGGCCACCTGCGTGGATGCCGAGCTGGCGGGCAGATACGAGGTCTGGTTGTTGTCCGCCACTTCGCTGATTTTGCCGAAGTACGGGCCGCCAATCCCGCCCACCGCCAGCCAGGCCAGCACCAGCAGCACCGGCAGCAGGAAGATGAGCCGGCCGGTCCGGCGCCCCGTCCCGGAACGCTTCTTCGGACCTTCGGGGGACGCGGGTACGCTGCTGCCGGACGCTGAGGCGTTCATGGGCCGTCCTTGGGGGGGGTAGGCGGTTCCGCCGGCGCGATGCCGCGCTCGCTGCGGACCTTTTCCGCCTCCCATCGTAGGGCGGGATCGGCGCCGGCGGCAGGCCCAGGCACGGTTGCGCCGGAAGCGGAAGGGTAATTCCCGGCTTCGCTCCCGGCCGAAACGCTTCATAGGATGGAAGGCGGGACGCCGGACATCGGCGCCCCGCCCGAACATCGCAGGAGGCAGCACCCCATGGTCCATAAGGTTCAGGCCGTAGTCGTCAAGGAAAAGAACGCACCCGTTTCGCTGGAAACCATCCTGGTTCCGGATCCGGGGCCCGGAGAGGCCCTGGTGGACATCCTCACGTGCGGCGTCTGCCACACCGACCTGCATTACAAGCAGGGCGCCATCAATGATGACTATCCGTTCCTGCTCGGCCACGAAGCCACCGGCGTGGTCTCCGCCGTCGGCCCCGGCGTCACCGAAGTGGCTCCCGGCGACCGCGTGGTGCTGAACTGGCGCGCGGTGTGCGGCGAATGCCGTGCCTGCCGCAAGGGCGAGCCGCAGTACTGCTTCAACACCGCCAACGCCACCCAGAAGATGACCCTTGAGGACGGCACCGAACTGACGCCGGCCCTGGGCATCGGCGCATTCGCCGAAAAGACGCTCGTGGCTGCCGGCCAGTGCACCAAGGTGGACGACGACGTCGATCCCGCCGCAGTGGGCCTGCTCGGCTGCGGCGTGATGGCCGGCATCGGTGCAGCCATTAACACCGGCGCCGTGCAGCGCGGCGAATCCGTCGCCGTGATCGGCTGCGGCGGCGTGGGCATTGCCGCTGTTGCCGGCGCCAAGCTGGCCGGCGCCACCACCATCATCGCGGTGGACATCGACTCCGCCAAGATCGAGCTGGCCAAGGCCCAGGGTGCCACCCACGGGATCAACTCCAAGGAGCAGGACCCGGTCGAGGCTATCCGCGCCCTCACCGGCGGCTTCGGTGCCGACGTCGTGATTGACGCCGTGGGCCGCCCGGAAACCTATCGGCAGGCCTTCTACTCCCGCGACCTCGCCGGCCGGGTAGTGCTGGTGGGCGTACCGAACCCGGATATGAAGATCGAACTGCCGCTGGCTGACGTCTTCGGCCACGGCGGGTCCCTGAAGTCCTCCTGGTACGGCGACTGCCTGCCGTCCCGGGACTTCCCCATGCTGGTGGAGCAGTACAAGCTCGGCCGGCTGGACCTGGATGCGTTCGTCACCGAGCGCATCGGCCTGGGCGACATCGAAGAAGCCTTCACCAAGATGCACGACGGCAAGGTCCTGCGCTCGGTGGTGGAACTGTGACGTTCCGCATCGACAACGTCGTCACCTCGGGGACCTTCTCGCTGGACGGCGGCACCTGGGACGTGGATAACAACGTCTGGATTATCGGGGACGACGCCGAAGTGATCGTGATCGACCCCGCGCACAACATCGACGCCGTTGCCGAGGCCGTCGGGGACCGCGAAGTCATGGCCATCCTGCTCACGCACGGCCACGATGACCACATCCGCGCCGTCGAGCAGGCCCGGGACCGTTTCAGCGCCCCCGTGTTCCTGCACGCGGCAGACCGGATGCTCTGGGACGCAGTGTTCCCGGACGAGGGACCGGACGACGAGATTGAGGACGGGGACACCTTCGAGGTGGCAGGCCACACCCTGCGCGCCCTGCACACACCGGGGCACTCCCCCGGGTCGGTGTGCTTCTCGCTGGCTGCCGGTGAAGATGTTCCCGAACCGGTGGTGTTCAGCGGGGACACGCTCTTCAACGGAGGGCCCGGTGCCACCGGCCGCTCCTACAGCGATTTCCCCACCATCGTCGAGTCCATCAAGGAACGCCTGCTGACCCTGCCGGCCGAAACCAAGGTGCTGACCGGGCACGGGGACGCAACGTCCATCGCCGCCGAAGGCCCGCACCTGGACGAGTGGATCGCCCGGGGGCACTAAGCCCCTCAGCAGACCCCTGCACCAAGGAAAGGGCATGCCCCGGCTGGAAGGCCGGGCATGCCCTTTTTCGCGTGTCCGGCCTCGCCGGGCATGCCCCGGAATTATTCGGCGGCCTAACGGGTTCCCTCCACCATGACTGCACGGCGGCAGGGACACCTTCCGCTGGAACCCATATCCACGACACTTAGCAGGGAGCACAGCATGAGCAAGGTCTGGTTCATCACGGGAACATCGCGCGGCTTCGGCCGCGAATGGGCGGAAGCGGCCCTGGAACGCGGAGATTCCGTTGCCGCCACCGCCCGCAGCACGGACAGCCTCACCGCACTGGTGGACACCTACGGTGACCGGGTGCTGCCGCTCTCGCTCGACGTCACGGACCGCGCCGCGGTCTTCGCCGCCGTCCAGCGTGCACAGGAGCACTTCGGCCGGCTCGACGTCGTCATCAACAACGCCGGGTACGGGCAGTTCGGCATGGTCGAGGAACTTTCCGAGGCCGAAGCACGCGATCAGATCGAGACCAATCTGTTCGGAGCGCTTTGGGTGACCCAGGCCGCCCTGCCGTACCTGCGTGAGCAGGGCAGCGGCCACATCATCCAGGTCTCCTCCATCGGCGGCATTTCCGCCTTCCCGTCCGTGGGCATTTACCACGCCTCGAAGTGGGCCCTGGAAGGACTGAGCCAGGCGCTGGCGCAGGAGGTTGCCGGCTTCGGCATCAAGGTCACCATGATCGAGCCCGGCGGGTTCTCCACCGACTGGGGCGGCAGCTCCGCGAAGCACGCGCAGCCCATTGCCGCCTACGACGTCGTCCGGGAGCAGGCAGCGAACCGCCCCAGCCGCCGGGGCACGCCCGGTGATCCGCGTGCCACCCGCGGGCCGATCCTCAAGATCGTCGACGCCGAGAACCCGCCCCTGCGGGCGTTCTTCGGCGAGGGCCCGCTGGCCATCGCCAAGGCCGACTATGAGTCGCGGCTGGCGTCCTGGGAAGAGTGGCAGCCGGTGGCACTCGAAGCCCACGGAGGCAGCAACTAGCGGGATTCCGCTAGCGGAAGGCCGGTCCCTCGGGGCCGGCCTTCCGGCGTGGGCGACTGCTGGGTGGATCCTCGGTTGAGTCGCGAAGTTTTAGGTGTAGATCAGCGGAAGCCGCCAACCTGCCTCTCGACCGGAACGGTGCCCTCCACGACGACGCCGCCGGTGTGCGCGGTAGTGACGGTTTCGATCAGGACAATCTCAACCTCCTCGTCCGCGATCGGATTGTGCTGAACCCCGCGGGGAACGACGTAGAACTGGCCAGGCGTGAGTACGACCTCCTCAGCATCGGAAGTCACCCCGTATTAGGGTCAGGGCATGGGAGATCACTGGGAACAGCTGCTGGATCTGTCGGTGGATGGGGCCGGCGCGGAAGATCGCCTGCAGGAAGTCCGAAACTGGCTCAGCCAACGGCTGGACCAAGGCGGACCCGGACGCCTGCTGATGTCAGTCTTCTCCCGGATAAGTGACTGGGACCAGGGCGGGACCGAACCGCTCCTTACCTGCACGGGATGCTCCTGGACTGCTCTGCTCGGAGACTGGAAGATTTCCTCATGCATGGCCGTGGCACACCTCGCAGTCATCATTGACCACACCTGGTCGAATCTCGCCGACCCGCTGATGGAGGCACTGCGGACGGATCTCGGCGGTCGCTGGGCCTATGTCCACCGCCACCTTTAGCACCACCGGGTCGAGGCCGCGGACTCTTCGCGGGCGGTACGGGCACACCCGCTTCACTTAGCCCCTATGGCGAGGTTTTGATGGGCGAGGCGGCGGATCGCTGCGAGAACAGGTTCATACAGCGCGGTACCCAGGACGGCGTACTGAACAGCTGCATCCGGGTCGGCTGTCGGCATCGCTTCTATTTCAGCGCGCGCGATCGCCATGAGATGGTCGCCGTAAAGCCGCAACCTCTCCGTGTCGGCCGGCATTCCGACCTCCTCGACAGCACGGAGCGCGCTTTCGAGCTGCGCGAAGGCAGCCATCCGATCATCCGAGGCGTTGTAGGCACTCCCCAGCGAAGCGAGGGCTGCTTCAGCGCGCGGGCAACTGCGGTCGGGGCCGTCTTCGCCCGGCAGGTAGCCCGCGAGGGCGTCGATGGCCGTCCCCAGCATCTCGTAGACACTGCCTTCAGGGTGATCGATCACGTCGAGAATCTTCTTCACCCGGTTCAGGGGCAAGCCGGCCACGACCGTGAGTGAGCGGATCAGCCGCAACCGCTCCAGGTGATTCTCATCGTAGTCGGCACGGGTTGCGCTGGTTGCACGCCCGGCAGGGAGCAGGCCCTCCCGAATGTAGTACTTGACCGTCGCCAACGGTACGTCGGCCTGCTGGACCAGTTGGGATATCTGCATCTTGCCTCCATTGGATAGTTGGACTATCGTACACATTAGATAGTCAACTATCCAATCCCGAGATTCCTCCGGCGACATGGTCCTCCACCGTCCGGCGCAGCATGAACCACCTCGAATATCCCATCACAACGGAAGGCAACACCATGTCGACACCGAATGAATCGTACGAGCTTGCCCGGCGGCACGTCATCGCGAAGACGGTCTACAAGGGAGTGGTCGGCCTCTGGCTGCTGCTCGCAGTATTTCAGGTCGCGATCTGGTACTTCACGACGCCGGGTGGCTACTTCTGGCCGATCTGGCCCATTCTGGGGACTCTCATCGCCGCGGTCGTCGCGGGGATCCCCACCTACTCACGCCGTCCGGCCATATCGGATAGCCGTATCGAGGCCGAATTGGCCCGGATGCGGCGAAACAACTAACCCACACGCCGCCTTTTGTCGTCTTGCTCCCGGCGCTGTCCCCCAACCTCGCACTTCTCCGCACCGCCGCCGGCGGTGCTCCGCACCGGCACGCGGAGAACCACCCCTGCGGGCGTTCTTCGGCGAGGGACCGTTGGCCATAGCAACTAGCGGGATCCCGCTGCGGGAAGGCCGGTCCCTCGGGGCCGGCCTTCCGGCGTCGCCGGAACATCCCGATCCCCAGCCCCTTGAATCGGGTTTCCTCCCGCAAGACACTGGGCACATGGCACTGCAAATCAGCCCCTCCATGTGGAAACTCCTGCCAGAGCTGCGGTACGAGCCCACTCCGCGGCGCATCCGGGCACAGCTCGGGGACAACACCGTCGTGGATTCCACCAGTGCGGTCCTGGCGTACGAGCCGCGGCGGGTCACGCCCCTGTACGCCGTCCCGGCGCGGGACATTGCCGCGGAGCTGGTTGCCGCCGATCCCCCGGCCAGGGATCCGCTCGCTGATGTGCCGCCGGAGGCGCTAATGGATCCGCGCTACCCCTTCGCAGCGCACACGGCACCGGGGCAGAGACTGGACCTGCGTGCCGGATCCCATGACCTGCCGGGCGCGGGTTTCCGTCCGGATGATCCGGACCTTGCCGGCTACGTCCTGCTGGACTTCGACGCGTTCGACCGCTGGCTGGAAGAGGACCAGGAGATCAAGGGCCACCCGCGCGATCCCTTTCACCGGGTGGATGCCCGGCAGTCCTCACGGAACGTGCGGGTGCACTTGGGCGGGCAGCTCCTGGCCGAAACCCGCGAACCGGTTTTCGTGTACGAGACCATGCTGCCGGTCCGCACCTACTTTCCGCGCGGCGACGTCGACTGGGACGCCCTGCATCCGTCCCTCAAGCAATCGGTCTGCCCTTACAAGGGCACCGCTTCCTACTGGTCCGTCACTGACCGGCCCGAAGGCACCGACCTGGTCTGGTCCTATGAGGCTGTGCTGCCCGATTCGGCCCAACTGAAGGACCTGGTCAGCTTCTTCGATGAACGCACCGATGTGTACGTGGACGGCACCAAACAGGACATCAACTCACTGTTCCGGTTCTGAGATGCACGTTCCTGCCCCTATTGCGGTCCGTGCAGCGCTGACTCTAATCGCGCAATGTCTAGGATGTCCTTGTCGCGTCGTCGGAACCCAGGGACCCATACCGGCATCATGCGCTTGATTTCGATCTGTGACTCTGGGCTGATGATGGGGCAGCGGATACCTGCTAGCTCTCCAAAGACGCTATTGCCGATCATGTTTTCAGGCCATGGTTCACCCAGGAATGGGCCGCCACCCACGACCACATCACCGCAATCAGTCCGAGCCAGTGGCGCAAAGCCGAGTTCAACCTCGTCGCGAAAAAGATCGCGTTGCTGATCGAGTGGGTGCCTGGCGAGATCAACCCAGTCTCGGGAGATAAGCAGCCCGGAAATCCCGGGCAAGTCCTTCTGCCAGACGAACCAATCTATGTCTTCGTGGTCACGAGTCACCTGGCCGAGGTAAAAGTCCATCGCCCAACCTCCACGCAACCAGATCTCGATCCCCAATGTTTTTGCTGCGTGTAGAACCTCCGTGATGGCAGAAAGCTGTGCTTGAACAAGTTCATTCATGCCGAGCACTCTAGCCAGTCAGGGCACGTCCAGATGGAAGGCGAGGGGCGGGCCGTACGCAATGGGCATCAACCCCGCGGGCTCCGCCTCCATGATTGCGGCGGCTCAACTGCGGTGGCGATTCCGGCACGCCAGATGCTCGTCCGTGGTCTAGTCGAGGGTTGTAGCGCATTCCCTGTCGTCCGGGTCGGCGCTGATGTCGAGGAGGACGCCAAGCCGGCGGTGAGCTGCCTGGAGCTCGAAAATATCAGCGGCGAGACGCGCGCGCTCGGCCTCCAAACGGGCTACCAGGTCGGGTTCAAGGTATTTGGCGTCGATCGCGGGCAGAAGCCGGACGAGGAGGCGGCTGCTCAGGCCGGCTGTGAAAAGCAGTTGGATGAGCTGGACCCGCGCTAGCGAGGCTTCAGTGTAGATCCGGTGCCCGGCCGTGGTCCTGGCCGGTGTGAGAAGACCCTGTTCCTCGTAGTAGCGCAGTGCCCGTGTGCTGACTCCTGCCCGTCTTGCCAGCTCTCCGATTCTCATCCTCAAAAGCTCCCAGTCACTAGTTCGATGTTGGCGATTTGCACTTCACGTCGACGTGAACTTCTAACGTAGCGCTAGCGGGCGAACGAGCCCTCATCAACGAGCAGAAGGAAGAGCTATGCACATCAATGGAGCTACAGCCCTCGTGACCGGAGCGAACCGTGGCATTGGAAAGAGTTTCGTGGATCAACTCCTCAAAGGCGGAGCCCGGAAGGTGTACGCCACGGCCCGTGACGTGGAGACGATCGACATCCGTGATTCCCGAGTCATACCGCTGCGCCTTGATCTATTGGATGAGGTGTCGATTAAGGAAGCTGCTGTCGTCGCATCGGACGTGGATCTGTTGATCAACAATGCCGGCATCACAACGGGCGCTGACCTTCTGACCTCACCCATGGGCGAGATAAGGGCGGACCTGGAAACGCACTTGTTTGGAACTCTGCGGGTTATTCGAGCATTCGCACCCGTGATCGAGGCTCAGGGGACAGGGGCGATAGTGAATATTCTGTCCGTCCTGTCCTGGGTTGCGACCACTGAGGGGTCCGGGTCCTACTCTGTGGCTAAAGCTGCGGAGTGGAACATGACTAATGGGGTGCGCGTGGAACTGACCGGCCGGAACATCCTCGTGCAGGGTGTGCACCTTGCAGGAGCTGATACGGACATGATGGCCGGCGTCGACGGCCCCAAGATCGATCCGGCAAACGTGGCCAAAGGAAGCCTCGCCGGGGTCGAGGCCGGGGCAATCGAAGTCCTCGTCGATGAACCGAGTCGTTTCGTCAAGGCCTCCCTCTCGGGAGACCCTGCCCGCCTCTACGGGTGAAAACCCCTCATCCCGAGCCCCGCAAGGAATCCCTTGCGGGGCAGGCCGGGCTTGCAAGTTCAGATTTGATGACGGAGATCTTCTATCGTCGGTGGGGTCGATTCGTCGTACGCACGTCTTGGGGCCGATGATGGGCCCCATGACTTCTCTCCACGGAATCGATGTCGCCGCTGAGCTCCGGCAGGTCCACTCTCATTGGACCCCACGGGTCATTGGGCGCGTGAACGATCAGTACGTGAAGGTCGCGAAGCTGCTCGGTGAGCTGGTCTGGCACGCCCATGACGCGGAGGATGAAATGTTCCTCGTCGTCTCCGGTCGGTTACGCATCCAGCTGCCCGATGCTGAGGAGGTCGTACTCACGCCTGGCCAGTTCTACGTCGTTCCCCGCGGGGTGCAGCACAATCCGATCGCGGACGAGGAGGTCGAAATCGTCCTGATTGAAACCGTCACTACCGCGCACACCGGCGACGTCGTCGTGGAGGGCACCGTTCCGGTCGAGAGGCAGGTCGGCGACTTCCGCTGACCTACACCTAAAACTTCGCGACTCTACGTATGTAATAAGTCGTTCCTCAGGTGGTACGTCTACAGCGTGCTTTCTCTCAAGGCCCGACTGTAGATAGCTGTGTTGTTTCTGGTGTCCGCAGATACGACTAGGGTGCTGGTGGCTGAGGCGATGGGCAACCAAACCCTCTGCGTACCGCCTACGCAGACACTACTTCACGGGTCTCGTCATCACGCTGGCCGTGCGGCGCGGACGTCGCTGCGGATGCCCGGGCATGGGCGGTGAGCGTGAGGACGACGCCGACGGCGGTCCATCCGATGAGGATCCACCACTGCGGGGCGAGGTTCGCATGGGGGAAATAGCTCAGGGATCGAACGAGCCAGTTCGACGCTCCCGGAACGAAGAACTGCCCGATCTGGCCCCAAGGCTCCGCTAGGAATTGCCACGGTGTCGCCGCAGAGGAGATCGGGTTCCCGATGAACATAGTGAGTACCGCACCGACGCCGATACCCTTGGCCCCAAGCAGCGATTTGCAGCCCACGATGAACGAAGCGGTTGCGAGAACCGACAGTCCCATCGCGGCGGCATTGATCCAAAAATGCCCCTGGAGGTATTCGAACCACGGCTGCAGGACAAGGGTGAGGCCGAGACCCGCTGCGAGGGCGAATCCGGCAAGGGCGGCCAGCCTTCGGGCGGCTCCGGCAACCAACAGCGAGATTACGACGCCGCCAATCATGCCGCCCATCGTCATTGGGAATGAGGCAGCGGCCAGCCCACTGCCGGACGGGTCGGAATCAGAGAGCGGCACGACCGGAGTGACGGTGACCGTGGCTGCTGCGGGATCGCCCCCGGTGGCAAGAGCCTGCTGGGTCCGCTGGGCCTGCAATTGAGCAGCGGCACCGTTCAGCAACTGGGTGGCTGCGGCACTGGCGGCAGGGGCAGTCAGCACCTCGGGCGCCGTCGTGCCCTCTCCCAGGATGATTGCGCCGTAGGATTCGCGGGATTCGATCTGCAGTACAGCTTCATCGCGGTCCGCTGCATCCACAAAATCGAATGTCTCGGGCGACTGTGCGCCGATGATGTCCTGGACAGCAGTCACTGCCGCGGCCGGGCCGGCGATGCTGACGGGCAGGTGCTGCGCCGTCGTGACCTTCGAAGGCCAGAGGAATGCCAAGACCACGAGCAGGGCAATAAGTGAGCCGGCGACACCGAGGCCGGCAGCCTTGGACCACTTGGTGGGAGGGGAATGGAGCTGGGTAGACATGGGAATCTCCAGAGTCAAAAAGAACAACCATACTGTTTGGGTCCCAGCGTAACAGAACGGGTATTCTGTTTGGATGCCTCGTCTTACGGATTCCCGTCGCGCCGCCCGCCGCGAGCAGATCGCGGCCGCTGCCATGCGTTGTTTCATAGCCAACGGATTCAGTGAGACGTCGATGGCGGAGATCATCAAGGAGTCGGGGCTTTCCGCTGGCTCGATCTACTCCCACTACGACAGCAAGGCCGACCTGATGCGGAGCGTTGCCGCAGAATTGTTGGAGGAGCGGACCGCCGGTCTGGGCGCTGCAGCCACCCCCGGCGATGTGGTGCGAACCATCCTTGCCTCCATCGATCGCGAACGCGCAAGGCTTCTGCTTCAGGTGTGGGCCGAGGCTGCACGGGATCCGGAAACGGCCTCCATGGTGCAGGACCAGCTGCGGGCCATTCAATCGGCGGCTGAAGCGAGCCTCCTGGATTGGGTGCGTGCTCACACCACTCCTGCCGAGCAGGATGTTGTTGGGGAGGCCGCCACTGCGGCTGCCCATGCTGTCCTGTCTGCGGCCCAAGGCTACGTGGTCCGGATCGCCCTCGATCCAGGACTCGACCCCGGCGTGCTCATTTCCTCTATCGCCGCCATGGTCGACCGGTAGGAGCTGAATCAAGGCATTCCGGGTTCTAGAACCACTTCAGCCGGATGTTCGAGATGACTGCATGGACGAGGATTTGGCCGACACCCATGAACGCATGGCGGATTTGCCAGCACACTAGCTGTAGGGATGGCTAGAGAACGGGGAGGCTATGAGCGCGGAGTTAGTCATCAGTGTTCAGGGGCTGGAAAAGTCTTTCGGGAGATTCCAGGCTCTGAACGGGCTGAACCTCCAGGTTGAGCGTGGGCAGGTGCACGGTTTTCTGGGGCCAAACGGCGCCGGGAAGTCAACAACTATCCGTGTGCTCTTGGGGCTGTTGAAGGCCGACGCCGGAGACCTGCATGTCCTGGGTAAGGATCCGTGGCGGGAGGCCGTGCCGCTGCATCGGCGGCTTGCCTATGTACCGGGCGATGTCGCGTTATGGCCGGGCATGACCGGCGGCGAAGCCATCGACCTGCTGGGATCGCTCCGCGGCGGGCTGGACGAGGGGCGGCGGGCGGAACTGATCCAGCGGTTTGAGCTGGATCCCGCGAAGCGGGGCCGGCAGTACTCCAAGGGGAACCGGCAAAAGGTAGCCATCGTCGCCGCCCTGGCCTCCGACGTCGAGCTCCTAATCCTCGACGAGCCAACCAGCGGCCTGGACCCGCTGATGGAGAACGTCTTCCAGGAAGTGATCGGTGAGGCAAAGCAACGCGGCACCACGGTGCTGCTCAGCAGCCATATCCTCGCCGAAGTCGAAACCCTCGCGGACCGGGTGAGCATTATCCGGGACGGACGGATCGTGGAGGAAGGCACGCTGGCCCAGCTTCGCGGGCATACCACCGCCGCCGTCCGCGCCACTCTGGAACGTGACCCACAGCCCGGCCAGCTGACCGCATTCGGGGACGTGCACCTGGACGGCGGCAAACTCACGGCCGTGGTGGAGTCCGCACGGGTGGGTGAGGCAATGGCAGCACTCACCCCGTTCGGCATCACATCGCTGACCGTTGAACCGCCCTCGCTGGAGAGCCTCTTCCTGCGGCTGTACGACGATGACACCCCCTCCACACGGGCGCGCCCATGAGTAACGCCCTGACGGGTACCGGACCCCTGCTGCGCGCTACTGTCCGGTTCGACGGACGTAGCTTTGTACCGTGGATCCTGATCGCGACGGCGCTCTCTGCGTCCTCCGTGCTCGTCTACCCATGGGTCTTTCCCACCCAGCAGGACCGCCTCGGGCTAGCCCTTGCCATTGGCTCCAACCCGGCACTGGGCCTGATCTTCGGGCCGGCCTATGATCTGAGCACCGACGACGGTTTCAACGCTTGGCGCAGCCTCGCCCTGGGCGGATTCCTCGCCGCACTCGGATCGATTTTCACCGTCACCCGGTCCAGCCGGGGTCAGGAGGACTCCGGACAGGCGGAGCTTCTGGCATCCGGTGTACTGGGCCGGAACAGCCGTCTGCTGGCGGGAGTGAGCCTGGCCCTGATCGGCTCGGTGGCTCTGGGAGGCGTCGCCGGAGTCGTCACTTCCTGGTGCGGCGGCAGCTGGAATGCGTCCCTGCTGCTGGGAGCAACGTTCACTGCCACCGGTTGGATGTTCGCTGCGGTCGCCGCTGTGACGGCGCAGCTAGGATCCGATGCGCGGACGGCCAACTCGCTGGCTGTGGGTACCTTCGGCGCGCTGTTCCTGCTGCGCGGCTTCCTGTATTCGGTGGAGGCACCGGACTGGACGTCCTGGATAAATCCGTTGAGTTGGATGACGGAAACCCGGCCGGCCAGCGGCAACCACTGGTGGCCGCTGCTCCCCGCAATGGCCGTTACTCTGGTCCTGCTCGGTATAGCCTTCCTGCTGCAGTCCCGGCGCGACTTCGGGCAGGGGGCCATCGTCCCCGGACCGGGCCCCGCCCGGGGCAGGGGTGGGACTCCGTGGAGCCTGGCGGTCCGGCTGAACCGCGCCCCGCTCCTGACATGGACCGTTGCATTCATGGTTATCGGGGTGGTCTTCGGGTTTTTTGCCCGCTCCTTGAAGGACATCCTGAGCGGTGACAGCGCAGCCGCCTCGGTTCTCGCCTCCGGTGCCGCCACGCCGGATGCTCTCGCGCCGGCCTTCCTGACGACGATCCTGAGTCTGGTCGGTATTCTCGCCGCCATTCCGGGCGTGCAGATCGTGCAGAAGGTGCGGACCGAGGAGCTGGCGGGCAGGCTGGAGCCGGTTCTGGCCGCCGCCGTTCCGCGCTCCCGTTACTTCACGGCGAACGTCATCCTCGCATTGGCCGCACCAACCATCTACCTGCTCCTGGCCGGAGCCATCATCGCGGTGCTGGCCTCCGGAGAACTGGGCATCGACGCCGGCAGGGTTCTGCTGCAGGCCGTGGTGACGGTTCCGGCCGTGTGCACGGCCACCTCCGTATCCGCAGCGGTCGTCGGCGCCCGCCCCCGGCTGGTGATCGCGTCTTGGGCGGGCGTGTTCATTTCCTTTGCGCTCACGTTGCTGGGCCCGACGTTCAGGCTCTGGGACTGGGTGCTTGCTATCAGTCCGTTCTGGCACGTTCCCAACGTTTCCGTCGACGAGGCCGGGTGGGCCGGGTTGGCAGGAATCTCCGCCGTCACCGCTGTGTTCCTACTGATCGGTTTCGCTGGTTTTCGCCGTCGGGACCTCGATGGGTAGCCATTCGTCGCCGATGGAGCCGGTGCGGCCAGCTAAAACGCGACAGCCCTACAGCCGCATGGGTCCTCCCCCTGGCACACCCGCGCGGGCCTTATCAGCATGCTAGTCGGCGGCGGAGGAAGGTCAGCCGTTGCTGCCGGCGATCTGGATGAGGTTGCCCACCGTGTCGGAGAACACCGCCGTCGTCATTGGTCCCATCTGCGTCGGCGGCTGCGTGAACTCCACGCCGAGGTCCAGCAGGCGCTCATATTCATCCTGCACGCTGTCCACGGCGAAGGACGTGAACGGAATCCCGTCCGCCACCAGCGCCTGCGTAAACGGAGCGACGGCGGGATGCCCGGCCGGTTCCAGCAGCAACTCCACGCCGCCCTCCTCCCCCGGCACGCCCACCGTCAGCCAGCGCGCCCCGCCCGCCGGCAGATCCTGCCGCGGCTCGAATCCCAGCACGCGCGTGTAAAAATCCAGTGCTTTGTCCTGGGCGTCCACAAAAATACTCGTCACCACAATCCTCATGGCTGATCCCCTGTCTGCTCGGTGTTTCTCTGTCCGGTCACTGTCTCCGTACGGCCATCTGCCCGTCGGCGCACCGCCAGTATCGGGGGCAGCCGGAAAATGCGGGAGGGTAGTGCCGCTGCGTCCGGCAGCGGCAGCTAGGCTGGATGGCCATGGAGCTCTTCAGCGCCGAAGGATACGAGTTCGCCCGCCAGGTGCTGCAGCGCGGTATCGCCGCCGTCTTCCTGATCGGTTTCCTGAATGCCGCTGCGCAGTTCCCGGCACTGCTGGGCGAAAACGGGCTGCTGCCGGCGCCGCGGTTCCTGCAGCGGACGGCGGGCCGCGGCATCCCCACGCTGTTCCGCTGGCACTACTCGGACCGGTTCCTGCTCATAGTGGCCTGGACGGGTGCGGCGGTTTCGGCCCTGCTGGTGGCCGGAGTGCCGCAGTCCGGGCCGTGGTGGCTGCCCCTGGCAGCCTTCCTGCTGATCTGGGGCCTGTACTTGTCCATAGTGAACATCGGGCAGACCTTTTACGGCTTCGGCTGGGAATCGCTGCTGCTGGAAGCGGGGTTCCTGGCCGCGTTCCTGGGCTCCGACGACGTCGCTCCCCCGGTGACGGTGCTCTGGCTCTTCCGCTGGCTGGTGTTCCGGCTGGAGTTCGGTGCGGGCCTGATCAAGATGCGCGGAGACAAGGTGTGGCGGGACCTCACGGCCCTGTATTACCACCACGAAACCCAGCCCATGCCGAATCCGGCCAGCTGGTTCTTCCACCACCTGCCCCGGCCGCTGCATCGGGTGGAGGTGCTGGGCAACCACTTCGCCCAGCTGGTGGTGCCGTTCTTCCTGTTTTTCCCGCAGCCGGTGGCCTCGGTTGCCGCCGCGGTCATCATCATCACCCAGCTGTGGCTGATCCTCTCCGGCAACTTCGCGTGGCTGAACGTCCTGACTGTCCTGCTCGCGTTCACTGCGGTCAGCGACTCGGCTGTGCAGGCGGTGCTGCCGGGCATCCAGTTCGCAGCCCAGGACCCGGGCGCCGTACCGGTGGCCTACGCCGTCGTCGTCCTGGCGGCAACCGCCGCGATGCTCTACTGGGCCTGGGCGCCGCTGAAGAACCTGTTCAGCCGCAACCAGCTGATGAACGCCAGCTACAACCGCTGGCACCTCTCCAATGCCTACGGCGCGTTCGGCAGCATCACCCGGCACCGGAACGAGGTGGTGATCGAGGGGACCAATGACCCGCCGGGGCCCGGTGCCCGCTGGCGTGAGTATGCATTTCGGGGAAAACCCGGGGACCCGCGGCGGATGCCGCGCCAGTTCGCGCCCTACCATTTGCGGCTGGACTGGCTGATGTGGTTCCTGGCACTGGGCTCCTACGGGGCCTGGTTCCCGGAGCTGCTGCGGAAGCTGCTGGCCGGTGACCGCCGGACCCTGCGCCTGCTGCGGCGGGACCCGTTCAACGGAGTGCCGCCGCGCTGGATCCGTGCGCGGGTTTACCGGTACCGCTATTCCACCCCGGCTGAACTGCGCGCGGAGGGGGTTTGGTGGGTCCGGGAGCCGGCAGGGACCCTGGTGGATCCGATTGAGGGACCCGGTCCGGCCGGCGCACCCCGTCCCGGGTCTTAGGCGCTGACCTCGGGCTTGGTGATGACCGAGTGGGTCGCGTGGTCGTACAGGAACGTCAACGGTCCGCCGGCGTGCTGCATTTCGATGTTGCCGCCGTCGCGGTGTGCGTCGTGTCCGTAGTTCTCGTCCCAGGAACCGTTGAGGGCAACCTTGTACTCATACGTTCCCTCGGGCAGTTCCACCGTGAGCTTCCACAGTTCATCGTGCCGGTCAAAGGCGAAGCGCAGGTCCGTTCCGGCCGGATCCCAGTCATTGATGCCCAGGGCGGACTGGAAGCCGCCGGCCAGGATCACGGACTCCGGCTGCGGGAAGGACGGTTCGGGGACGGATTCGGGATGCGCACCGTGCTGCTCGGTCGGAACTTCCGGGACGGAAACGGCGTCGCGCAGCGCTTCCTCCACCACGTCCTCCACCACTTCTTCCGCCGGCGACGTCTGGTCGGGGGCGGCGGCAGCAGGAACGGGCTTGCCTTTCAGGGCCGCGGCCAGGTGGGCGGGCTCCGGGAAATCCTTCAGCGCCTGCCGGCCGGCGTTGGTGATGCTCCAGCCGGAGCGGGCTTCCTTGAGGATCCAGCCCGCCTTGACCAGCTTGGTGGTGGCGTTGACCAGGGCCCGTTCACCGCGGGCGGTGCCGCTGGCCAGGGTTTCGGCCTCGCTGCCCGTCAGCGGAACCCGGTCCAGGGCGGCGCCGAGAACCTTGCCCCGGCTGATCTTCCCGGCGGCGGAGGGCTCCTCCGCGGCGAGGATTTCGAGGACCGCGCGCAGCCGGAGGGCAGTATTTTCAACGGTGTCTGAACCCAATGGAATTCCTTCGTAACGTATGTGCCGATAAGCCTGCTGACAGTCATCCACCTTAGCCGGGGGCGCCGGACGCAGGAAGCACCGAGCCCCTAGTGTCGCCCGGCCAGGTCCGTGAGGGCAGTGAAATCGCCCTCATCCAGGGCGGCGTAACCGGCGTACGCGGCCCGCACGGCGTCCTCCACCCGGTCCGTGGTCAGCTGCGGGACCAGGTCGGCGGCCGCGCCCGCGGTCCGGGGATCCCACCCGAGCCCCAGCTCGGCATAGCAGTCGGTCAGCACCCGGCGCAGCGGCGTACCGCTGCCGACCACCAGCACCGTGGAAAACAGCCAGGCCCCGGAAACCACGCGCTGGGCCGTGCCGGCCAGCTTGATCCGCTCCCCCCGGGCTCCTTCGCCGTAGACGCTGAACTCACCCGGGCAATACTCACCCGGGATCGGTCCGACGCCGGCGGTCAGCCCGGTCTTGGCCAGCGCCCCGGCCAGGAGGTCAGCGAACCGGGCGAAGCGGTTCCGGGACCCGGACAGGGCGTCTGCCTCCGGCTCCACATGGTCCAGGATCAGGCAGTCCCGGTGGTAGGCGGCAGCCCGGCCGCCGGCCTTGCGGACCAGGGGTGCGAATCCGTGCCGGCGGGAGGCAGCCTCTGCGGCGGCGAAACCGGGGAGTTTGGCATCACGCTGCCCCAGCGCCACAGTGGGAACCGGGCGGTAGATGCGCAGGGTGGGGCCCAGCTCCCCGCGCCGGACGGCGTCGAGCATCGCCAGCGCAAAGTCCAGGTCCTCTGCAGCTCCGAGGGACCGCTGCTGCCGGACCACCGTCAGGGCGGGCTGCACGTCCTAGGCCCCGCCGAGGGGCCGGACCGTGAGGATCTGCTCGCTGCGGCCGAACGGACCCTGCAGGTCATGCAGGACCGCCGAGGTCAGTCCGATGCCGTCCGCTCCGAACGTGACCCGGGTATCCAGGCCCAGCCATTCGCCGCGCGGTTCACGGTGCAGGTGCAGCTGCAGGTCCACGTTCGGGAACATGTAGCTGTCCCCGCCCGGCGGCACGCGGGTGGAAATGCCGTTGGCGGTGTCAACCATGCCGATCATCTTCACCAGATCCGACGTCGGGGTGCCTTCCACCATTTCGTGCGGGGTGCGCAGCCAGCCCCGTCCGCGGCCGGGCCGGATGCCGGGCAGGGCGCGCATTTCCAGGGATTCGATGAACGCCCCGGGCCAGGCAGTCAGGCTTTCGCGGGAGCCGGCCTCTGCGGGGCCGGGCATGGTCTCGTCTTCGACGGCGGCCACTTCCGGCGTGGTTCCCCGGGCCAGCCGCCACGCGGTGGCGCGTACTGCGGTGCGCCCGTCCGCAACCATCTCGGCCTGCAGGAGTTCAATGGTGCGTCCGGGCCGCAGGACGGTGGTTTTCACTTCGAAGGTCGTGCGCGGAATCAGTCCCAGGATGTCGTAGCTGATGCGCGCCATCCGGAGCTCGGGGCGCGGCTGGAATTCCTCCAGGCAGTGCGCCAGCAGGCCCGAGATAGGTGCCATGTGCTGCTCGTGCGGGTTCCACGCGCCCTGCGTGTGGATGGTGGCCTCATAGACCCCGTTGCCCAGTGAGCGGTAATACGATTCAGCCACGTGCTTTGCTTCTCCCTGCCGGTCCTTATTTGGCCTTCAGGCTACATCAGCACCCCGGCGTGTATGGTTCCGCCGCGTGTCCGGGGACACAATGGCCGGATGGAATACACCCATCTTGGCCGGTCCGGCCTGTCCGTTTCCCGCCTGTGCCTGGGCACCATGAACTTCGGTCCCAAAACCGAAGAGGCGGACGCGCACGCCATCATGGACTCCGCCCGCGACACCGGCATCAATTTCTTCGACACGGCCAACGTGTACGGCTGGGAGCGCAAGGGGTGGACGGAGGAGATCATTGGCCGCTGGTTCGCCAAGGGCGGCGGCCGGCGCGAGGACACGGTCATCGCCACTAAGCTCTATGGGTCCATGAGCGAGCGGCCCAATGACACATTCCTTTCGGCCCTGAACATCCGCCGGGCCCTGGATGCCAGTTTGAAGCGGCTGCAGACGGACTACGTAGACCTCTACCAGTTCCACCACATTGACCGGAACACGCCCTGGGACGAGATCTGGCAGGCCATGGAAGTGGCTGTGGCGCAGGGAAAGATCATCTACAACGGCAGCAGCAACTTCGCCGGCTGGCACATCGCCCGCGCCCAGGAGAACGCCCGACGGCGGAACTTCACCGGGCTGGTCAGCGAACAGTCCATCTACAACCTGATTAACCGGTCCGTGGAGCTGGAAGTAATCCCCGCCGCCCAGCAGTACGGGCTGGGCCTGCTCCCCTGGTCCCCCCTGCAGGGCGGCCTGCTCGGCGGGATCCTGCGGAAGGAGGCCGACGGCGGCGGGCGGCGGGCCGAGGGCAGGGTGCGGGACCTGCTGGAAAAACACCGGGACCAAATCCAGCAGTACGAAGACTTCGCGGCGGAGCTGGAAACTGCACCCGGTGTGCTGGCCCTGGCCTGGCTGCTGCACCAGCCGGCCGTCACCGCACCGCTGGTGGGCCCGCGCACCCAGGAACAGCTCGATGAAGCACTGGTTGCCCTGGACGTCACTTTGGATCAGCACGCCCTTGACCGGTTGGACGGGATCTTCCCGGGCCACCGCACCGCGCCGGAGGACTACGCCTGGTAGCCGCGGTCCGGCTACACTGCTGCGAACCCGGGCAGCGCGAAGCGGGCGCTCGGATCTGCTGACGAACGGATATCGGCGAGGCGGGCCGCGTTGCTGCCGAAATACGCGGCGCCGGGGTCAGTAATCGAGGGATCGAGATAGTTGACATAGGCCCCGGTGCCCCACCACGGCTCCATCGCGGCCCGGGATTCCCGGACGAACACGTCATAGGGGGCCGGGTCCGCTGAGTCCTCGAACGTGGCAGTGTATTGCACCGTGGCGTAGGCATCCCGGTGGGCAAACCCTGTCTCCTCGTGCAGGTCCCGCACGGCTCCACCGAGCGCGTCGAGGGACACTGAGACCTCCCTCGCCCCGGCCAGCTGCTGGCCAAGCATGCACCTCTCCACCAGCGCAGCGGCACCGTTCCGGTCGAGCAGGTCGGTGGGGACATGGGAGGTCGCACTGAACGCTTCCCGCTGCAACAGACCGCCGGCACCTGTGGTGCATTGCTCGGCTGACACACCACCGGCACACCCTGCGAAGGAGAACATCACATCCTGGTACGTCCGGTCCGGTTGGACTGAGTTCACCGTCGGCAGGACGCCGGATCCCTGATGCAGCCCCGCCATATTCGCATCCAGCTCGGACGACGGGCCAATCCATGTTGCCGTCAGCTGGATGGCCGGGCCGGCATGGCGGCCACCGCTGAGGAGTTTCAGCGTGGACCACAGCCGCGGGTCGGCGTCGGGCGCCCACGCCTGCCACGCGAGGATTACGGGAACCGCGTCAGCGAAGGACCATTCAAGGAAGGCGGTGGTAATTGTCGGTGCCGGAACAGTGTCGAAGGTCAGGGACGTGAGGACGCCAACCTGCCCGCCCCCGCCGCGGCAGGCCCAGAGGATGTCCGGGTTCTCATCGGCGCTCGCCGTCATCCGCATACCCTCGGCCGAGACCATTTCAACGGACCGTAAGGCATCTGATGTCAACCCGAAGGCCCGCGTCAGGACCCCCACGCCGCCGCCGAGAGTCAGTCCCGTGATCCCCACCGTTGCGCAGGACCCGGCGGCCAGCGCACGGCCCTGCTGCCCCAGGGCCTCATACACCTGGATAAGCCGGGCACCCGCACCGATGGTTGCGGACCCGTCCGCGGCGACGCTGATGGCCGACAGCGCCCGCACATCGATGACGAGGGCTGAATCACCGCTTGAATGACCGGCATAACTGTGTCCTCCGGACCGCAGGGCCAGCGGCACCCCGGAGGCATTGGCGAACATGACGCCCTCGGCCACATCGTCTGCCGACGCCGCCGAAAGCACCGCCAGCGGCTCCGCACCGTCAAACCGCGGATTTTCCACCTGCCGCGCCGATGTAAACGCTTCGTCACCCGGCATGGACAGTTGTCCCTGCAGGCGTGAACGCAGGCCTTCCCAATCCGGCGGGCCCGCCGGGGATGCGGTCCCGGACGGTGAGGCTGCAGTTGACGCAGGTGGCGGGGAAGCCGGCGCCATACACGCGCCCAGACCGGCAGCCGCGATTCCCCCGACGGAGGCAATAAGCAGGTTTCTCCGCGTCATCTTCACCATGCGCACACCCTACGCCCCGGCAGGCACCGGCATGTCGAGGCCTTTCATTCGCTGGCAATCCCGCCGCCGAAGCCGCACCCGCCTTTCAGGCGCTCGCGGGCTCGATCAGGGCCGGTCCGTCATTGCGCACGGAGTTCACATCCGTGGACACCACGCGCGGTGTCAGAGTCGGCTCGGGGACGGCGTCGAGCAGCTGTGCGACGTCGGCGCCCTCGGTCAGGCGCGGGTCCAGCCAGTCCGTGTACAGGTCCGGCGGAATGATCAGGGGTGTGCGGTCATGGATGTGGCCCAGCGCATCGGCGGCTTTAGTGGTGATGATGGTGACGCTGAGCAGCCACTTGTGCTCATGGTCTTCAGGCAGGGCGGGGTCAGGCCAGAATTCGTAGAGGCCGGCGAAAGCCAGCGGATCCCGCTTCTCCGAATACAGGTAGGTTGGGATTTTCCCCTCGGCGGACTTCTCCCACTCGTAATAGCCGTCCGCCGGCACCAGGGCCCGCCGCTTGACCGCGGCCTTGCGGAAGGCCGGCTTTTCCAGAATGGTTTCCCGGCGGGCGTTGATCATCCGGGAGCCTATCTTCGGGTCCTTCGCCCAGACCGGCACCAGGCCCCACTTGGCGGTGGCCAGCCGCCGCACGGGCTCCTCGCTGGCGAAACGCTCCGTGACAATGCGCACGTCGTCGGTGGGCGCCACATTCCAGGACGGCTGTACGTCAGGGCCCACTGTCTGTTCGACGGCGAAGGCCGAGACCAGGTCCGACGTCGCCCTTGCCATTACGTAGCGTCCACACATGGCACCCATTGTGCACCATTCGTGCCGCCGTTTCCCGGGCGGCGCCGGTTATCCCTACTCGAACATATGTTCTATTTTTAAAGCATGAACCAAGAAGCCGTGCTGCGGCTCGCCGCAAGGTATGCCCGGAGGGCGGAGCCGATCGGCCTGACCCCGGAAGAGCTGGACTTCGAGCACAATCCGGTCACCACGTCAGTGCCCGGTGTACCCGTGTGGGCCTGGATCCGCTTTCCGGGAGCGGCGGAGCAGGTCAAGGGTGAGGCCTGCAGCTGGTCCGCCAGGGCCGTGCAGGTGCTGTGGGAGGATGCCGGGGTGCGCCGCTCCACCTGGGTCTGGGCCTCGGCGGTGACCCGGCGGAAGAACAACAGCCGCAAGGAAGCCCTGGGTGAGCACACGGCCCCGGACCGGAACGGGTGACCCGGTTGCCTTGAACGCGGCACAGCGCCCTAGAGCTGGCTGAACGAGGCGGTGGCCGGGTCCGCGCCGATCCGGCTGCCGGCATCCAGTCCGTCCAGCGTGTCCAGTTCCTCCTGCGTCAGGTCCAGGTCCACTGCGGCCAGGTTTTCCCGCAGCCGGCCGGGATTCGCCGATTTCGGGATGACGATCCGCCCCGAGCCGAGGTGCCAGGCGAGCACCACCTGCGCCGGCGTCGTGCCGTATTTGTCTGCGAGCGCCGCCACCTCGGCATCCGCCAGGGCAGCACCCTGTCCCAGCGGACTGTAGGCTTCCACCGCAATGCCGCGCGCAACCGTGTCGGCGGCGAGCGCAGCCTGCCGGAACCCCGGATGCAGTTCAATCTGGTTGACGGCGGGCAGCACCTGGCTCTGGTCTGCCAGGGCGTCCAGATGCTCGGGCAGGAAGTTGGAGACGCCGATCGCCCGCATGTAGCCGTCACGGTAGAGCCCTTCCAGCTCCTTCCACGCCTGCACGAACATCCCCTGCGAGGGCACCGGCCAGTGGATCAGGTACAGATCCACGGTGTCCAGCTTCAGGGCCCGCCGGCTGTCCATGAACGCAGCCCGCGCCCTGCCCTGGTCCCCGTTGCGCAGCTTGGTGGTTACGAAGATCTCTGCACGCGGGATGCCGGAAGCCGCGATGGCCGCCCCCACCCCTGCCTCGTTGCCGTAGGCCGCCGCGGTGTCGATGTGGCGGTACCCGGCAGCCAGGGCGTCTTCCACAATTTCCTGCGTCTGTTCCGGCGGAACCTGGAATACGCCGAATCCCAGCTGCGGAATCCGCACTGAGTTGCTCAGGGTCAGCTCGGGAACGCTCGAACTCGGGCTCTCGGTCATGGTGGTACCTCTCCTTGATGCCGTCCCCGGGGCTGAATTGCCCTACGCTGGGGTGCAGTTGCGGGCCGGGCACCTCCACCTAAGCCCGGCTCCCTCCCCCAGTCAAGGAAAATCCGGACAGGAAGTGAACCATCCCGTGGCACTGAATCTGCTGTTCATTGGCGGTACCGGCGTGATCAGTTCGGCCGCCGTCGCCCGCGCCGCGGCCCTCGGGCACCGGGTGAGCGTGCTGAACCGCGGCGTTTCCGCGGCGCGGCCGGTACCGGCCGGCGTCGAGGTGCTCCCGGCCGACGTCCGCGACGTTTCCGCAGTCCGGCAGGCGCTGGGAAGCCGGGAGTTCGACGCCGTGGCGGACTTTCTGTCTTTCACCGCCGGGCATGTGCGCGATGCCGTGGAACTGTACCGCGGGCGGACCGGCCAGTACGTGTTCATCAGTTCCGCTTCGGCCTACCAGAAGCCGCCGGCCCGGCTCCCGGTGCTGGAATCCACGCCGCTGCGCAATCCGTTCTGGCAGTATTCCCGGGACAAGATCGCCGCCGAGGACGTGCTGGTCCAGGCCTACCGCAGCGAAGCTTTCCCGGCCACGATTGTGCGTCCGTCGCATACCTATGACGCCACCAAAGTGCCGCTGCTGGGGCGCTGGACCGACATTCACCGGATGCGGGCCGGACTGCCGGTGCTGGTGCACGGAGACGGGACGGCCCTCTGGACCCTGACGCACAGCAGGGACTTTGCCCTGGCCTTCGTGGGACTGCTTGGGCGACCGGCCGCACTGGGGGAAAGCTACACGGTCACCTCGGACGAATTCCTCCCCTGGGACGCCGTATACCGGATGCTCGGGGCGGCAGCGGGGGTTCCCGACCCGGTCCTGGTGCACGTGGCCTCCGAGACCATTGCCGCCCATGATCCGGTCCGCGGACCCGGGCTGCTGGGAGACAAGAGCCATTCGGCCGTCTTCGACAACAGCAAGATCAAGTCCCTGGTGCCCGGCTACCGGGCGGAGATTCCCTTCTCCGAGGGGGCCCGCGAAATTGTCCGCTGGTACGACGCCCACCCCCGGGAACAGGAACCGGACCCCGGCTGGATGGAACTCAGCGACCGCTTGGCTGCCTGGGCGCTCGCGTAACAGCGGGGTTCGGCGCGTGTGGCGCCCCGTTTCCGCCGCAGCGGGCTGTTAGAGTGCGACCATCGTCACAGCACCGGACCCGGTGCCGTGACGGAAGATTCCAGTCATCCTTCGGACAGGTCTGGGGGGAACTTTTTGAAAGGGCAGCATGTCGGAAAATAAGCAGTATCCCGGTAACGATCAGGGAGCCGAGACGGGGGCACCGGCAGCGGACGGGCAGTACAGCTACCCGCAGAGTGCCCCGGAGCCGGCTCAGCAGCCCCAGGCATCCGGACAGCAGTCCACTCCCGCCCCGGCCGGAGAGCCCAGCGCCCAGCAGTACCCGCCGTACGCCCAGCCGGGCAACGGGCAGGACCAGTTCGGGCAGGCTCCGGGCTACCCGCAGGGGCAGTACCCCCAGGGACAGCAGTACCCCCAGGGGCAGTACGGGCAGGCACAGTACCCGCAGGGGCAGTACCCGCAGGCACAGCAGTATCCCCAGGCTCAGTACCCGCAGGGGCAGTACGGGCAGTACCCGCAGGGCTACGATCAGCGGAAGTCACGCCTGGTGGCCGGCCTGCTGGGTATTTTCCTGGGCAGCCTGGGCATTCACCGTTTCTACCTGGGCCACACCGGGCTTGGTGTAGCGCAGATCGCCGTAACCCTGGTCACCTTCGGATTCGGCAGCCTTTGGGGCTTCATCGAGGGCATCATGATCCTCTGCAATGCCGCGTCGTTCCGCACGGACGCCAAGGGCGTACCGCTTAAGGAGTAGGCGGGAGCTGCTGCTGGGGCACCTCGGGCTGCATATTGCGGCGGTACCGGTGTTCCAGCAGCAGGCGCGCTCCGTTGACCACGAGCGTTTCCACCGGAACCCCCTGTTCCTCGGCCAGTTCCTCCAGTTCCCGTCCCAGCTTTTTCGGGATCTGCAGCTCAATGATCATGGCTTAAATCGTATAGCGGCTCCGGCGCCTCTTCTGACGCGCGGCCCGTCGGATGCGTCACCTGCCCTTCGGCCGTAGGTATTGCGGCTTCCTGCGGTGCTAGGCTGGGATTCGAAAGTTTGTTCTAGTTGATCACCTCAGAGGGGCGCAGGCATGGCGGTGTTTTCAGCAGACCGTTCCCGCAGGACAGCGCCGCCGGCGGAGGCCGACGCTGCCGCTGCCTCCGGCTTTCCGAGCCCGGCCCGTGACTACTTCGACGGCCGCATTGACCTCAACCGGCACCTGATCCGCGACCCCACCTCCACCTATGTGGTGCGGGTCGAGGGCGACTCCATGGCCGGCACCGGCATCTGCAACGGCGACGAATTGATCGTGGACCGCTCGCTCACCCCGCGGGACGGCGCCGTCGTGGTGGCCGTGGTCAACGGAGAACTGGCCGTGCGGCGCCTGCTGCTGGACGGGAACAAAATCCTCCTGCGGGCCGAAACGCCCGGTTACCCCGATATTGAAGTGTCCGAGCCGTCGGAGCTTTCGGTGTGGGGCGTTGTGACCCGGTGCCTGCACCATGTCTGATCCGCCAGCCGCGGCGGTCCGGCCAACTCCTGTCGCCGCCGGCTCCGGCACCCGGATTGCCCTGGTGGACGTCAACAGCTTCTACGTTTCCTGCGAGCGCGCCTTCGATCCGAAGCTGGCCGGAGTGCCCGTAGTGGTGCTGTCCAACAACGACGGCTGCGTAGTGGCCCGCTCGGATGAGGCGAAGGCACTGGGCATCAAGACCGGCACTCCCTGGTTCAAGCTGGCCGAGTCCGCCCCGCAGGTGGGCCTGATCCAGCGCTCCAGCAACTACGAGCTGTACGGGGACCTCAGCTCACGGGTGATGGAACTGCTGGGCCGCTATGCCCTGTGGCAGGAGGTCTACTCCATTGACGAGTCCTTCCTGGGCCTGGCCGGCACCCCGGCCGAACTCAACGCCCAGGGCGCGGCCATCCGCACCGCCGTCGCCCGGCACACCGGCCTGCCCGTTTGCGTAGGCATCGGCAGCACCAAGACCCTGGCGAAGTTCGCCAACCGGATCGCCAAGCAGAACCGGCACCTGCAGGGGGTCTGCAACCTGGACACCATGGACCCTGCGGTGGTGGACACCATCATGTCCCGGGTGCCGGTGACCGGGCTGTGGGGTGTGGGATCGCGGCTGGGGACGCGGCTGGCGGCGCTGGGCATCGAGTCCGTGGCGGATCTGCGGGCGGCGGACCCGGCGATGATCCGGCGGAAGTTCTCGGTCATCCTGCAGCGCACGGTGCTGGAGCTCAACGGCACCTCCTGCATTCCGCTCGACGACGAGCGCGCCGACCGCAAACAGCTGATCTATTCCCGCAGCTTCTCCACTCCCGTCACCACACTTACCGAGATGCGGCAGGTTATGAGCATCTACGCCCAGCAGGCCGCAGCCCGGCTGGCGCGGGAAGGCCAGCAGGCCAGCGTGCTCACCGCGTATGCGGGCACGTCACACTTCAGCGAGCGCGCGTCGTCGTTCCCCTCGGCCACCGTGCGGCTGCCGGCGCCGACGGCGGATCCGGTGATCCTGAGCCGGGCGGCGGTAGGTGCCCTGGAGGCCCAGGTCATTGAAGGCGTCTCCTACACCAAGGCCGGCGTGATGCTCAGCGGGCTCGAGGCCGCCGGGGCACAGCCGCTTTTCGATGAGTTCGTCTCCGACCAGGAACGCCGCAACCTGGGTGACCTGCTGGGCCGGGTTACGGACAAATACGGGGCTGCGAGCATCGGCCTGGGCCTGGCCGGAATGGCGACGGCGAAACCCGAGTGGACCATGTCCCGCAAGTACTCCTCCCCGCGGTACACCACCGAGTGGAGCGAACTGCCGGTGGTTCGGGCACTATGAGCGGATACTCGGAACTGCAGGCAGCAACAGGTAGTCTCCGCCGCTGACGCACGCTCCCCGCCGGTTTACGCTCTATCCTGCAATTGTCTGTCGCGCAATCACCTGTCTCGTAGTCACTTGTCTCATAGCCATCCCGGGGGTTCGCATGGATGTTTTCTGGCCCGGCGCCGTCATCGGCCCGGTTCTCGTTGTACTGTGCCTGGTCGGTATACGGAAGCGGGAGGCGCTCGCCGAGGCCATATATTTCAGCCAGGAAGCGCTTTACGGGACAAAGTGGGCCAACCGGTCCATGGGCGATCCCAAGACGCGGCCAGCCCTGCTGCTAGCGCCCCTCATCGGCGGCACCGTCATGGGGGCTGCGTTCTTTGTCCTCTCGCTCACCGGGGTCCTTGAGATAGACAGCACGGAGAACCCCCCTCCGCCGCCGGGCTTTGTGCTCATGGCACTCACCGGAGCCGGGTTCGGCTTAGCGGCGGCCGTATACCTGTTCACCCGCAAGGGCCGGAAGCCCTCCCGGAAGCTGCTCTGGGCACTGACCCTCACCGGAATGGCGTTTATGGCCGGTGCAGCCGCCTTCCTCCGCTGACTGTTCCACTGGCTCCGGTGAGCCCGGCGTCGTCCTTTCGTGGGACGCTGGTTATATGGACCTGGTCGTGTCGCCCGCGCTGACGATTCCCGCCGCGGAGCTTAACTGGCGGTTTTCCCGTTCCTCCGGGCCCGGGGGCCAGCACGTCAATACCTCGGACAGCCGCGTTGAGCTGTGGTGGAATGTTGCCGAGTCGGCGGTGCTGACGGAAGAGCAGCGCGGGATGCTGCTCCGGCGCCTGAAGAACCGGCTGGTTGCCGGCGTACTGACCGTGACGGCGTCGGAACAGCGCTCGCAGCTGCGCAACCGCGAGACGGCCCTGGCCAAACTCGCCGCCCTCGTCGCAGACGGTTTGGCACCCGCACCGCCCACGCGCCGCAAGACCAAGCCCACCCGGGGCTCGAATTACCGGCGCCTGGATGCCAAGAAACAGCGGTCAGCCACCAAGCAGCAGCGGCAGCGCCCGCCGCGGGACTAACGCAACGGCTGGTCCCAGGCCAGGTCCGCGCTGCCGTAGGGCGGCGGGACCCAGGGATACTCGAGCTGGACACCGCCGATCAGCAGCGGCGGCGGAACATAGGTCAACTCACCGTATGAGCTGGCTCCGCGGCGCAGGGCCGGTTCGGGCAGCGCCGATGCTTTGGTCCCGGGCGGCGGGCCGGGCAGGCGCCGCAGTTCCTGGGCGGTCCGGGCCAGCGACAGGTGCGCCGCACCGGCAATGCCGCGCGACCGTGCCGCGACCAGGGCGACGGCGGCGGCGGACATTCCCAGCCCGGTGGCGTAGTCCAGCGCCTGGACCGGCAGCGCGCCGGGCCGCCACGCGCCGTCGTTCCCCGTGCTGCCGTATAGGTGCGCAATGCCGGTGGCCGCCTGCACAATGCTGTCGAAGCCACGCCGCTCCGTCCACGGGCCCCGGTCGCCCCAGGCATCCAGGGAAACTAGGGCCAGGTGCGGATAGTCCGTCCGCAGCGAGACCGGGTCCAGGCCCAGCCGGGCCAAGGAGCCGCCGCGGTAGGCGGTGAGCACGACGTCGGCCTCCGCGAGCAGGGCGCGCAGCCGCGGCTGGACGTCCGGGTCGGCGAGGTCGGCCACCACGCTGCGCTTGGCGAACCCGGTGTCCACGTACTGGTCCGCCAGCTCCGGGAGCGCCGGAGGATCCACGCGCAGCACGTCGGCACCGAGGGCGCCCAGGATGCGGCTGCCGGAAGGGCCGGCGATGACCCGGGTCAGATCCAGCACCCGCAGGCCCGACAACAACCCGTCGCCGGCAGGCTTCGGGGCGGATCCGGGACGGGCATCTCGCAATTCCAACCGCAGCCATGGTTCAGCTGCCACGGCCTGGCCGGCCGCGGACGCACCCCATTGCTCCGGCGTCCGCACCGCCGTCGCCAGCCCGCCGCGGGCCGTCACGGCTTCCTCCACCTCCGCGGCTGTGCGGCTGCGTACGGCGTCGTCCACCTGTTCCGGCCGCTGCACGTCGAGGGCGGCACGCAGGGCGGCCTCGTGGTGGGGATAGTTGGCGTGCAGGCGGACCCAGCCGTCGGCGGTTCGGCGGAACCCGGACAGCGGCGCGAACCCCTGGATCGGCTTGTCGTTGATCCGCAGATGCGCAAACGAGGCAAACGCCGCCGCGACGCAGTCAGAAGTGAAACCGATGCCGGTACGTCGTCCGGTGGATTCCGCGTAGGAGGCCACTGCCGTGGCGAGCATCTGCACTGAGCCCAGTGCCAGCCCTTCAACATCCAGTGGCCCTGCCCACCACCAGCGCGGGCCGGTCCAGGGGGCGGTCCCCACGTTTTCGGCCAGCAACGGAGAAAGGCTTTGAACCAAGGGCGGGACGGGAATTTCCACAGAGGCGGCCATACCGGAATTATGCGCGTGGGAGCCGATTGCCGCCAGCAGTTGATATCCCGCGGGTATGGATCTCCATGGCTCGAATAATGCAGCCCCTTGTCATCCGGCCGGCATATCCCTATTCTCACTGAGTGTGCCGGAGGTAATCATTGCGGCCCGCTTTTAACGTTTAGTTCTGGGGGGGGACAGAATGAGCGACGCAATTGAATATGACATAGATGTTGCGGGCGTCCGCGGCACGCTCCGCGTGGTGCAGGGCCAGTTGGCGGATATCTCGGTTGCCGATATTCGTGCAGCTGCTAACGCGGTGGAAAATAGTCTTGGTGCCAGCAAAACCCTGTCAGCCTTCACCCGGTATGCCGATGAAGTGTTGGTTGGAGACTCCGAGGCAACCCTGACGCGCATCCGCAACGCCGTCGGCGGTGTGGACGCTGCCATGGCCGAATACGTCTCAGCCGACAACACCATGACGGATCAGGCCCGGCGGGCAGTCGTGGGCCTGCCGATGCGGGCCCCGGTTCAGCATGCCAGGCCCGGCCGGCTGGTTGCACAATGATGCTTGACGTGGATTTGAGCGGCACCGAGGGGCTTCCCGATCCGGAGGCTGTCATGGCCGCAGCATCTGGATTGGCCGGCGCCGGGGACACCTTTGCCACCGGCGTGGAGGATCTCCATGGCGGCTGGTCCGGAGGCATGGCCCAGTATTACAAAGCGCCTGAACAGGAACAGGTCTGCACCCTGTTGGGGCACCCGAAAGACACGGCCAAAGCGCTGCGGGACAGCACGGCGTCGGCGGCCCAGGCACTCAAGTCCTTCGCCGAAGGTGCCCTGGATATCGTTGCCCGGAGGGCCGCGCTGGTTGCTGAGTTGGAGAGCTACGGACAAACCGGCGGGCCGGCGTTCGACCCGACCACCGACCGGCCGGTATTCCAGCACCGGGCCAATGTCCTGGCAGACGATTACAGGGCACTCGATGACCGCTGCGTCAACGCGCTCAACGCCCTTCACCGAAACACCACAAGCACCTTCGCCTCCTACGGCCCACCGGATCCTGCTGCCGCGGTTAACGCAGCGACGGCTGTATACAACACGCTGACCCAAGGCAGAAGCACTGACCCCCAGCGGGATCTGACCCGGCTCTTGCGCAGCATGGACCTCATGACGCCCGAAGAGATTGCCGCTTTCAAAGCAGACAATCCCGGCTGGGCACTGGTCGCCGCCCCGGTGGGCCTGGACCCTTCGGCAAATAAGGACCTGTGGGCGTCCCTTAGGCACCCGGAAATTGTGATCGCCGCTTTGCCCCTGTTGGCAGGCAATTTGGAGGGCGTCCCCTATTCGGACAGGGCTAAAGGCAACCAGTTGGCATTGCAGGCAGCTGCCGCGCAGGACGGCCTGACGCAGGAGCAGGAAACCGCCTTTAAGAACCTCGCCGAGTCACTTGAATCACCCAGCCCTGAAACGAACGGGCAGCGGCACCTCCTTGCGTTTGACCCTTCGGTCATACCGCCGCTGGCAATGGTTTCCATCGGCAACGTGGATGAGGCCGATTATGTGACAGTGAATGTTCCCGGTATGGACGCCACCACCGAGCGGATGACGGACTGGACCGACGCTGCCCAGAGCCTTTACGACGCCCAGGAAAAGATCGATGGCAACTCCAGCCACGCAGTCATCGCGTGGATGAACTACACCACTCCGGACCTCTTTCCTTCTTCCGCAGACGTACTGCAGTCGGACCTGGCGAGGGCCGGCGGGGACCGCCTTGCCGCCAACCTAACCGGTATCCATACCGTTCTGGGTGACAATGCCTTCCTCACTGTCACCGCACACTCCTATGGGACGCCAACAACCGGGGACGGGCTGGAGAAAATCGATTTCCAGGTGGACGCGGTGGTTCTCTACGGTTCTGCGGGCATGGACACTGACGTCACCCGTGATGCCACCAGTATGCAGGTAGCGCAGGATCAGAACGGAAACCCGCAAGTCTTTGCCACGCAGGCGCGCGCAGACAACGTCGCTGGCAGGGGCATCTTGGGCAGCCAGTTGGTGGGCGACGGCCGGCTCGGTGCGACCAATCCGCTGTTTGGCGCAAAGGTCTTCAGTTCCGACGGCAACGAGCTGCTTGCGCCCACCGACGAGCACAGTGCTTACACCGGGCGGGAGAACCGACAAGACAGCCAAGGTTACCTCGACCCGGGAACGCAAAGCCTTCGGAGCATCGCAAGAATCACCATGGATCTGGGAGAGCAGGTTGACGTGAGGGACCCCATGCCCCTCGATTACCGTGAACATCATAAGGTGACGCACCCGCAGCTTTACGGGCCCCGATTTTGAGAATTGCAGAAAGATCCCCATTGACCCGCCGATTCCGCACTGCCGCGGCCGCCGCCGTACTGGCTGCTCTCGTGGCTATCTCCGCTTGTGCCACTACTCCCCAGGAGAAACCGATGATTTCCACTCCGTCCGACGGTCCGGCACCCCAGACCGCTCCCCTGGATCTCCTCAACCAGATGCTGGGCTTCACAGACGAGCTGGCTCGGCTCCAAGGCGGCCAATGGACGTACGAGAACGGCGTGGTTTTTGACCCTGCCCGCACCACCGGCTACCGGGGCACGCTCTCCTGCGGCGAGGACAGCAGCCGCCGATTCAGCGTCCTCATCTTCGGCCCAGGCGTCACCACCCCCGAGGACGCCACCGCAGCCGCCGCTAAACACCTCTCAGCGCAGGGCTTCGCCGAGACCAACAAGTTCGATGATCGGATTGATAGGGAACGCTACGTCATCCAGACGCTGAGCCATCCAGACGGCACCACAATTGTTTACGAGGCCGGCACGGACAAGAGCTCCATAGACGTGCACAGTGCCTGCTCCAGCCATCCCGGCATGGCAGAACGCACGCCCTGATCCGATGCTGCGAAGGGTCCCTCATGCTCGCTTGACCGCTCGGTGCGGACTTGTAGTCCTGTGCTTATCGGTGCCGACTCTGTCGGCCTGTGCCGCTACTCCTCAGGAGAAACCGATGATTTCCACTCCATCCGACGGTCCGGCACCCCAGACCGCTCCCCTGGATCTGCTCAACCAGATGCTGGGCTTCACAGACGAGCTGGCTCGGCTCCAAGGCGGCCAATGGACGTACGAGAACGGCGTGGTTTTTGACCCTGCCCGCACCACCGGCTACCGGGGCACGCTCTCCTGCGGCGAGGACAGCAGCCGCCGATTCAGCGTTCACATCTTCGGCCCCGGCGTCTCCAGCCCAGAGGACGCAACGACGGACGCGGCGGATTACTTCGCAGAGCAAGGGTTCGTCGAGACAAACAAATTCGATGATCAGATTGACGAAGACCAGTACGTGATCCAGACGCTTACCCACCAGGACGGTACATCAGTGGTCTACACCGCCGGCACGGACAAGAGTTCCATCAATGTGCGCAGTGCCTGCTCAAGCCATCCCGGCATGGCAGAACGCACGCCCTGATATGTTGAGGGCCCGCAGAGCCGGCAGTTCCTCGGGGGCATGCGCCGCTGTTCTATCCGGACTGCTACTGTCCGGGTGCACCACAGCCACGGAAGGAAGCAACGTCGCTACTCCTCGGGAGAAACCAGTGATTTCCACTCCGTCCGGTGGTCCGGCACCACAGACAGATCCCATGGATCTCCTCAACCAGATGCTCGGCCTCACGGACGAGTTCGCCCAGCTCCACGGCGGCCAGTGGACCTACGGGAACGATACGGTCTTCGACCCAGCCGATACCTCGGGGTTCCGGGGCATGATGTCCTGCGGCGACGACAGCCGCCGGTTCAGCGTCCTGATCTTCGGTCCTGGCGTATCCAGCCCGGAGGACGCAACGACGGCGGCGGCGGAGCACTTTGCAGAGCAAGGCTTTACCGAGACCAACAAGTTCGAGAGCTCAGCCAAGGGCAACCGGTACCTGATGCAGACCCTCACCGATAGCGAGGGCAACTCCGTGGTGTACCAGGCAGGCACCAAACGTAGTTCCATAGACGTACACAGTGCCTGCTCCAGCCATCCCGGCATGGCAGAAACCTTCCCCTGAGCCGATGCTGCGTAGGGTCCCCCATGCTCGCCTCACCGCTCGGTGCGGACTTTTAGTCCTGTGCCTATCGGTGCCGACTCTTTCGGCCTGTGCCGCTACTCCTCAGGAGAAACCGATGATTTCCACTCCGTCCGGCGGTCCTGCACCCCAGACCGCTCCCCTGGATCTGCTCAAGCAGATGCTGGGCTTCACAGACGAGCTGGCCCGGCTTCAAGGCGGCGAATGGACCTACGAGAACGGCGTGGTTTTTGACCCTGCCCGCACCACCGGCTACCGGGGCACGCTCTCCTGCGGTGATGACAACAGCCGCCGGTTCAGCGTCCTGATCTTCGGTCCTGGCGTATCCAGCCCGGAGGACGCAACGACGGCTGCGGCGCAGCACTTCGCAAAGCAAGGCTTCACCGAGACCAACAAGTTCGAGAGCTCAGCCAAGGGCAACCGGTACCTGATGCAGACCCTCTCCGATAGCGAAGGCAACTCCGTTGTGTACCAGGCGGGCACCAAACGCAGTTCCATAGATGTCGAAAGCTCCTGCTCCAGCCATCCCGGCATGGCAGAACGCACGCCCTAGGGGTGTGGACGGGCAGGGTCTACGCTAGGCAACGGGGGATCCCGCCCTCATCAGCAGCAGTTGCAGGCAGAGGAGCATCATGGCAGCGGACGTACTGGTAGTCATCGGCATGGGCGGCATGGGACAGGCCGTGCTGCGGCGGGTCGGCGCCGGAAAGAAGGTGCTGCTGGCCGACTTCAACGAGGACCTGCTCGAAAGCGTGATGATCAGCGCCGTCGGCGACGGATACGACGTCGTATCCGCACAGGTGGATGTCTCGTCCCGCGAGTCGGTCCAGGCATTGGCCGCCACCGCCCGGGAACTGGGCAACGTAACGGGCGTGGTGCACACCGCCGGCCTTTCCCCGGTCCAGGCGCCGGTCGAGGCCATCTGGAAGGTGGACCTGTTTGGGGTGGCCGTGGTGCTGGAGGAATTCGAAAAAGTCATAGCCCCGGGCGGGGCCGGCGTCGTTATCGCCAGCATGGCCGCCTTCCTGGGCGGCGGCGGCATTCCCGCCGATGTGCTGGCCAGCCTGGCCGCCGTACCGGCCGATGACCTCCTGCTGATTCCCTACGTGGCCGGGATCGACCATCCCGGGGCCGCCTACAGTGTGGCCAAGCGCGCCAACCAGGTCCGGGTGCAGGCGGCCAGCCTGCGCTGGGGTGCCCGCGGCGCCCGGGTCAACAGCATCAGCCCCGGGGTGATTTCCACGCCCATGGGCCAGCAGGAACTGGCCGGGGAATCCGGCACGCAGATGCGGGCGATGATTGAGGGTTCGGGCACCAAGCGGGTGGGCACACCGGCGGACATCGCCAACGCCGCCGCGTTCCTGCTGGGCAGCGACTCCAGTTTCATCACCGGCACGGACCTGCTGGTCGACGGCGGCGTGGTGGCCGCCGTCGACACCGGTACCCGCAGCCGCGTGGCGGGCTGACGGGCCGTGGAGCCGTACTTGGTCCTGCTGCGCGGCATCAACGTGGGCGGCCGCAACAAGGTGCCCATGAAGGCACTGCGTGAGCACCTGACGGACCGGGGATACCAGGACGTCTCCACGTACATTGCCAGCGGGAACGTCCTGCTGCGCTCCGACGCTCCCCCGGAGACCATAGGCCCGGAGATGGAAGCCGTCCTCGTGGAGAATTTCGACCTCGACGATGACCTGGTCAGGGTCCTGGTCCTGAGCCGCGCCCAGCTGCAGGACGTCATCGAGCAGAAACCGGAAAGCTTCGGGGAGCAGCCGGACACGTACCACTCCGACGCGATCTTCCTTATGGGCATCGACGCGGAAACGGCCCTGCCGGTGTTCCGCCCCCGGGAGGGCGTGGACACGGTGTGGCCGGGCCAGGGTGTCGTCTACTCGCAGCGGCTCAGTGCCGAGCGCACCAAGAGCCGGCTAAGCGCCATCATGGCCTCCCCGTTGTACAAGTCCATGACCATCCGCAGCTGGAGCACCACCATGAACCTGTGGGACCGCTTCCCGGACCGGGAGGCACCCTAGCCCGCGTGTCCCGCGCCTATCCCCCCTGCCGCAGACGCACCACCAGCTTGTCCAGGAAGTCATCCACCTCGTTCTGTGAGTATCCCTCGCGGAACTGCGTTGGGGCGAACTTCTGATTCACAACCTGCTCCGGAGTCAGCAGCGGCCCGGCAATCCCGGCAGGTCCGGCCTGCGAAAGCTGAAGAGGGTCGCCTTCAAGCCGCCTGAGTTCCTGGACGGCCCGGTCCAGGAACGCATCCACCTGGTCCTGGTCATACCCGGCCCGGAATTTTGTGGGCTGGAACCGTTTGAGCACAACGTCTTCGGCGGAGAGGACGGAATTCTCGGTTGAGACCGTTTTGAGCACTACCGGGGCACCGTTTCGTCCAGGTGCAGGAATCGTTCCGGACACAGCAATTCCGCCGGGTGTCCCGGTTTTTCCGGGTGCGCCGGGTTGCGTGCCTTTCGACTTGAATACCCTTATCAGCACAAAAATCAGCAGTGCGGCAATCAGCGCTCCCCCAATAACCAACAATCCGCCGTTGTCATTATTGTTCTCGGCCAATGCGGACATATTTTCAAAAGGCATGCGGCTCCGGCTTTCACTAGGGTATTTATCCGCGGCAATCGTAATGGCTAAAGGATTCCTTTCGCGGACGCGACACAGGCCCGGGCGACGGATTCGGTTGTAGGCTTCCTGCCATGACCGGCCCCTTGCCTCCCGAGAACACCTTTGACCACCGCCGCTCGCACGACGGCGAGCACGTTGGATACATCCATCTGGCCGACGACGGCGGCTTCGTCCCGTTCGACCTGCTGCACCGCCAGTGCGGGGAAGCCATGGAACTGGACGAGGCAGAGAATTTGCTGGATGAACTGGGCCTGCGGATGTTCACGGAGGACTGGTGGCTCGACGTCGACGGCGGCCGGATGCCCGTCCTCATCCAGGAGGTGCGGCGCGGCTCGGTGCGGGTGGCCCCCACCACGGAAGGAGCCATTGCGAAGTCAGCGGACCTGCGGAGGTCCGTTGACCTCCCGCTGCCCACGGACCGGCTGCACACAACGGAGTTTCCCGGCCAGTAGCCCGGCACGGCCGGAAGGCCGAGAAACAGAACGGGCAGGGGCCGGAAGCGGCACGCCCCCCCCCCCCCCCCCCCCCGGGCGCTACATCAGGCTGAAGCCGTGCCGCAGCTCCTCCACGTAGAGGGCAGGCACTTCGAGCATGGGGAAATGCCCGCCGTGTCCGGCCAGCCGGTAAGACCGCAGGTCGGTGAAACGGTGTGCCGCCCAGGGGCGCGGTATTTTTTCGATATCGGCAGGGAAAACCGTCACGGCAGAGGGAACGTTTACCGGCCCTGAATCGTCCGGAGGGAAATTCTCCCAATAGAACCTGGCCGAGGACCCCGCCGTTGCCGATAACCAATAAAAGCTGACGGTATCCAGCATCCGGTTCCGGCTGATGGCGGCTGCCGGGTCCCCGCCGTGATCCGTCCAGGCCCAGAATTTGTCGAGCAACCAGGCCAGCTGTCCCACCGGGGAGTCGGTCAGTGCGTAAGCCAAAGCCTGCGGGCGGGTGGATTGCTGGAGGGAGTAGCCGCTGCCGGTACGGCGGAACTCCTGCAGTTCGGCCACCCACTGCCGTTCCAGCGGACTGAGCCGTCCGTAGCCATCCGGTTCCGGCGGGTCCACCACGTAGGGGGTAAAAGTGTGCAGCCCGGCAACCAGGTCCGGATAACGCCGGCCCAGCGAGGCGGTTACCCGGCCGCCCCAGTCTCCCCCGGCGGCGAAGAACCGGACATAACCCAGGCGGCTCATCAGTTCCACCCAGGCATCTGCTGTCCGGTCCACGTTCCATCCAGAAGACGCTGGCTTGCCGCCGAAGCCATAGCCGGGCAGCGACGGCGCCACGACGTGGAACGCCGGCATGGCCGGGTCCGGCGGGTTTGCCAGTACATCCATCACCTCCAGCGGCTCAACCAGTGATCCGGGCCATCCGTGCGTGAGCACCAGCGGACGGGCGTCGGGGCGGGACGAGCGTATGTGCAGAAAGTGGATGTCCAATCCGCCGACGGCGGCGAGTGACTGCCCGTGAGCGTTGAGCCGGTCCTCCAGTTGCCGCCAGGCGTGGTCCGGCCACGCCGCCGTCAACGCCTGGACGTAATCCACCGGCGGTCCCTGCGGCCAGCCGGCGTGCCCAAAGGATTTACCGGCTGTCTCCGGCTCCGGCCACCGTGTACGTCCCAACCTGTCCCGAAGGTCCGCCAGGGCTTCATCGGGCACATGGAGTTTAAAGGCGCGCACGGCATCGGACATTGCTTTCTCCCTCGGCTGACCGGTCTCCGGAGGCACAGCTTAGTACCAAGGCTGTGTCCGGTGCGGGTTAGCGTGGAGGCATGACCTACGAGTACGACGTCGAGATCCTGCACCTGCTGGTTTCAGGCGCACACGCCTATTTCGGCCGGGCAAAGGACGGCCCCGCCGACGTCGCCACCTCCGATGCCGGGCAGGTGGAAGTGGTGGCCGGGAAGGGAATCGTGGGAGACCGGTTTTTCGGCAAGGCCGCCCACATGGATGCCGCTGTGACCCTCTTCGCCGCCGAGTCGCTGGAGGCCATCGCCGCGGACCTCGGTGCCGGGCCCTTCGATCCGCTGCTGACGCGGCGCAACGTGGTGCTGCGCGGTGCGGAGCTGGTGCCCCTGATCGGCCAGGACTTCACCCTGCGGACCACGGGCGGCAGCGTGGAGTTCCACGGAGGCCGGCACGCCCACCCCTGCGCCTGGATGGACACCGTCCTGGCACCCGGGGCGCACAAGGCCATGCGCGGCCGCGGGGGCCTGCGCTGCCGGCCCCTGACCAGCGGCGTGCTGCAGCGCGGACCGGCGGTGCTGATCAGTCCGGTCCCGCTGGATCCTGCCCGGGCCGGGCACCCCACGCTGCTGCGCCCCGGCCGCCTCCCCTGATCCCCCCCCCCTGCATGGGCAGCTCTCCCCAGGGACGCGGCCCGAGGCATCCACTGTCGTCCATACGCAATCGGTGCGGTGCAGGAGCGGGAAACGGCCGTTAAACCAAAGCCGCCGCAACGGACCGTGTAGGTCCGCCGCGGCGGCAGTGCTGGTTCAGCTAAGGAACTAGAAGTCCCAGTCGTCGTCTTCCGTGTTCACGGCCTTGCCGATCACGTAGGAGGAACCAGACCCGGAGAAGAAGTCATGGTTCTCGTCTGCGTTCGGGGACAGGGCCGAGAGGATTGCCGGGTTCACGTCCGTCAGGGTGGACGGGAACATGGCTTCGTAGCCCAGGTTCATCAGCGCCTTGTTGGCGTTGTAGTGCAGGAACTTCTTGACGTCCTCGGCCAGGCCGACGCCGTCGTACAGGTCGTGCGTGTACTGGACTTCGTTTTCGTACAGCTCAAAGAGCAGCTCGTACGTGTAGTCCTTCAGCTCCTGGCGGCGTTCCTCCGGCAGGGTCTCCAGACCGCGCTGGAACTTGTAGCCGATGTAGTAGCCGTGCACGGCCTCGTCGCGGATGATCAGGCGGATCAGGTCGGCCGTGTTTGTCAGCTTGGCCCGGGAGGACCAGTACATCGGCAGGTAGAAGCCGGAGTAGAACAGGAAGGACTCCAGCAGGGTGGAGGCGATCTTGCGCTTCAGGGGATCATCGCCGCGGTAGTACTGGGTGACGATCTGCGCCTTCCGCTGCAGGTTCTCGTTCTCCGTGGACCAGCGGAACGCCTCGTCAATCTCCTTGGTGGAAGCCAGGGTGGAGAAAATCGAGGAGTAGCTCTTGGCGTGCACGGACTCCATGAACGCAATGTTCGTGTAGACCGCTTCCTCGTGCGGGGTTAGCGCATCGGGGATCAGCGAGACGGCACCAACGGTGGCCTGCATGGTGTCCAGCAGGGTCAGGCCCGTGAAGACGCGCATGGTCAGCTGCTGCTCTTCGGGTGTGAGCGTGGCCCAGGACTGGACGTCGTTGGACAGCGGCACCTTCTCCGGCAGCCAGAAGTTGTTGACCAGGCGGTTCCAGACTTCTACGTCCTTTTCGTCCTGGATGCGGTTCCAGTTGATCGCCTGCACGTGGTCGATCAGCTTCAGCTTCTCGGTCATGAATTAATCCTTGTCTTCAAAGTTCCGGGGAGGGTGTGCAGCGGGCAGTGCCTTACAGCATGCAGGAAACGCAGCCCTCAACCTCGGTGCCTTCCAGCGCGAGCTGGCGCAGGCGGATGTAGTAGATGGTCTTGATGCCCTTGCGCCAGGCGTAGATCTGCGCCTTGTTGATGTCGCGGGTGGTGGCAGTGTCCTTGAAGAACAGCGTCAGGGACAGGCCCTGGTCCACGTGCTGCGTGGCAGCGGCGTAGGTGTCGATGATCTTCTCGTAGCCGATTTCGTACGCATCCTGGTAGTACTCCAGGTTGTCGTTGGTCAGGTACGGAGCCGGGTAGTAGACGCGCCCGAGCTTGCCTTCCTTGCGGATCTCAATCTTCGCGGCCACCGGGTGGATCGAGGAGGTGGAGTTGTTGATGTAGGAGATCGAGCCGGTGGGCGGGACAGCCTGCAGGTTCTGGTTGTAGATGCCGTGCTCCATCACCGACGCCTTCAGCGCCGCCCAGTCGGCCTGGGTGGGGATGTGCACGTTCGCAAACAGTTCACGCACACGCTCGGTCTGCGGCAGCCATTCCTGGTTGACGTACTTGTCGAAGTACTCCCCCGAGGCGTACTTGGAACGCTCGAAGCCGGCGAACTTGCGGCCGGTTTCAATGGCCAGCAGGTTCGACGCCCGCACGGCGTGGTATACCACCGTGTAGAAGTAGATGTTCGTGAAGTCGATGCCCTCTTCAGAGCCGTAGTGGACCCGTTCGCGCGCCAGGTAGCCGTGCAGGTTCATCTGGCCCAGGCCGATGGCGTGCGACTGGTCATTGCCCTTGGCGATGGACGGCACGGAACCGATGTGGCTCATGTCCGATACAGCGGTCAGGGCGCGGATGGACGTTTCGATGGTCCGGCCGAAGTCGGGGGAATCCATGGTCTTGGCAATGTTCAGCGAGCCGAGGTTGCAGGAAATGTCCTTGCCGGTCTCGTCATAGGAGAGGTCATCGTTGTACGTGGTGGGCTGGGAGACCTGGAGGATCTCGGAGCACAGGTTGGACATGATGATCTTGCCGTCGATCGGGTTGGCCCGGTTCACCGTGTCTTCGAACATGATGTACGGGTAGCCGGACTCGAACTGGATCTCGGCGAGGGTCTGGAAGAACTCGCGGGCACGGATCTTGGTCTTCTTGATCCGGGCGTCGTCCACCATCTCGTAGTACTTCTCGGTGACCGAGATGTCGGAGAAGGGCATGCCGTAAACCTTCTCGACGTCGTACGGGGAGAACAGGTACATGTCCTCGTCGCGCTTGGCCAGGTCGAAGGTGATGTCCGGGACCACGACGCCGAGCGAGAGGGTCTTGATGCGGATCTTCTCGTCCGCGTTTTCACGCTTGGTGTCCAGGAACTTGTTGATGTCCGGGTGGTGGGCGTGCAGGTACACGGCGCCGGCGCCCTGGCGGGCACCGAGCTGGTTCGCGTAGGAGAAGCTGTCTTCGAGGAGCTTCATTACGGGGATGACGCCGGAGGACTGGTTCTCGATCTGCTTGATCGGCGCGCCGACCTCGCGGATGTTGGTCAGTGCGAAGGCTACGCCGCCGCCGCGCTTGGAGAGCTGGAGTGCGGAGTTGATGGACCGGCCGATCGACTCCATGTTGTCTTCGATGCGCAGCAGGAAGCAGGAGACCAGCTCGCCGCGCTGGGCCTTGCCGGCGTTGAGGAAGGTGGGGGTGGCCGGCTGGAAGCGGCCCTCGATGATTTCATCCACCATCTGGATGGCCAGCTGCTCGTCGCCGCGGGCCAGGTGCAGGGCAACCATGCACACGCGGTCTTCGTAGCGCTCCAGGTACCGCTTGCCGTCGAAGGTCTTCAGCGTGTACGAGGTGTAGAACTTGAAGGCGCCAAGGAAGGTCTCAAAGCGGAACTTCTTCTTGTAGGCCCGCTGGTACAGGTCCTTGATGAAGTTCATGGAGTACTGGTCGAGGGTTTCCCGCTCGTAGTAGTCGTTCTTCACCAGGTATTCGAGCTTCTCTTCCAGGTCATGGAAGAACACCGTGTTGTTGTTAACGTGCTCAAGGAAGTACTGGCGCGCAGCAGCGCGGTCGGCGTCGAACTGGATCTCGCCGTTCTTGCCGTACAGGTTCAGCATGGCGTTGAGCTCGTGATAGCCCAACCCCTTATAAGCCTCCGGGAGCTCCTTGGAGTCCGTCATGCCGGCTTCTGCGACTGATGTGTCCAAAACTTTTCCAATCCTTCGTTAACCTTGGCAACGTCCTCGGACGTGCCCATGAGTTCAAATCGATACAGCACAGGGACCTTGCACTTCACGGCGATGATGTCCGCCGCGAGGCAGTAGGAGTCCCCGAAGTTGGTGTTGCCCGCCCCGATCACGCCCCGGATCAGGGACCGGTTGTCTTCGTTGTTCAAGAACTTGATGACCTGTTTGGGAACCGCCCCCTTTGCCGCGGCCCCGGGCTGGGCTGCGGTTCCTCCGTAAGTGGGGAGCAGCAGCACATAGGGACGGCGGGCCAGCAGGGTGGGCTGGCCGGTGTGGAGCGGGAGCTGGGCCGCAGGGATCCCGAGCTTTTGCACAAAGCGGCGGGTGTACCCGGAAGCCGAAGAGAAATAGATCAGGGACGCATCCGTTTCCGGTTGCCTCTCCCCTGCGGATGCCGATGCCGGATAGCCGGCCTGGTCTGCCATCCCCAGTGTCATGGTTGCTGCGCTCCTGACGGTTCTGCGCGGGTGGTGCGTGGCCGGAAGCGGTGCGCGAAAACCGCACCCCTGTCCTGCCCGGGGGCAGTCCTAGGCGACGGAGGAAACCTGCGCCTGGGCCAGCTCTTCGATCTTGTCGGGCCGGAAGCCGGACCAGGAGTCCTGTTCGGTGACGACAACGGGTGCCTGCATGTAGCCCATGGCACGGACGCGCTCGAGGGCCTCGGGGTCCTGCGACATGTCCACGCTCTGGTACACAATGCCTTTCTTGTCCAAGGCACGGTAAGTGGCGTTGCACTGTACGCAGGCGGGCTTGGTGTAAACCGTAACGGTCATGGCGTGGTCTCCCCTAGTGAAGCGTGAAGTCTGTTTACTGAAGCGTGTTTGCAGGCTCTGCGAAAGCTTGCTGTGAAGCTGTGTTGAAGCTTTGGTGAAGCTCGAAGTCTGTTCCTAGATACTACATCCAGTCACATGCCCAGACACTACATCTAGTGCGCCCCCAGAGGCGGAACCCCTACATGATGTATTACAAGTATGTCATTACAGAGGGTCTCCGTCCACAGTTTTTGCACAGGGAACAGCGCAGTAATTCCGGGGATTTCCGCGCCCGGGAGCCGGTTCTCCACAGCCTGTGCAGAACCTGCCCGGGCGTGTGACGAGACAGGCAAGATTCATGCGTGTCGCGTACCGTGGGCGTGTCGGGCCTAGTACCCCCGGACACTAGATATTGTGGTCGACGCCGCCGGGCTGAGAAGGAGGACGCTGAGATGGTGAATCCGGTCCATTTAAAGACCTTGCTGGAGGTCATCCGCACCGGGTCCTTCGCTGCCGCCGCACTGCGGCTGGGATACACGGCATCTGCGGTATCGCAGCAGATGTCCGCTCTCGAAAAGGACACCGGCGCACTGCTCTTCGAGCGTTCGGCGCGGACCGCCTCCCCCACGGAAGCCGCCGTCGTTATGGCCCGCCATGCGGTGAAGGTGCTGACGGACATGGACGCCCTCATTGCCGCCGCGGCACGGACCGGCAGCACCCGGGGGCACGAACTGCGCTTGGGTATCTTCCCCAGCCTGGCCACCTTCGCCCTGCCCGAGATGATGGCCTCGCCCGAATGGCAGAACCTGGGCATCGACCTGAAACTGTCCGTGGCGGAACCCGCACAGACCATCCAGGGGCTGCGCAGCGGCGGGGACCTCGACGTCGCGCTGGTTTACCAGGTGGGCCAGGGCGGGCTGGCCTGGCCCTCCACCGTCAGCCGGCGCTGGCTGGGCGACGACGACTTCCGGGTGGTGCTGCCCGAATCCTGGGGCATCCGCAGCGGTTCGGAGGTCACCGCGGAGCAGCTGGCCGGCATGCCGTGGATCATGCACCACCCGGGCACCCCGGATGCGCTGGTGATCGAGCGGCTCTTTGCCAGCTGCAGCCTGCACCCGCAGGTGGCGGCCTGGTGCGATGACTTCAACGCGAGCCTGGCCATGGCCGCCGCGGGCCTGGGCGCGGCGCTGGTGCCGGAGCTGGCCATGCTGAACCGGCCGGCCGGCACGGTGGTGCTGGACGTTCCCGAAATCCGCCTTGCACGCAGCATCTTCGCGCTGCTGATCCACGAGCAGAACGTCCAGGTCCGGCTTTTCCTGGACCGGCTGGCGGACATACTGGGCCGGCGGAGCATTGTGCCGATGCCCACATCCGGGCCGGAGCAGGCCTGAAAAATCGTCGTCCGGGCCGTGCCCGCGCAATACTGGCGGAATGACCACCGGTGAAAAAATCCTCCCCAAACGGTCACTGACTGCCGTTACCAACCGTGTGACCGGAGTCCTGCGCTACACCCGCTTCCAGCTTGCCTTCAAGGCGACGCTCGCTGTCGGCATTGCCTGGACTATTGCCCCCCACGTCCCAGGGGTAGCTTCGCAGTACCCGTACTACGCGCCCCTCGGCGCCATCATCAGCATGTACCCCACCGTGTCCGGGTCATTCCGCACCGGCATGGAGACGCTGGCGGGTCTGGTGACCGGAATGCTCCTGGCACTCGGAGCCCTATTGATCGGCACACCGAACGTGTGGACCATCTCCGTGATTGTCGGCATCGGCGTGCTCCTTGGCGGATTGTCGTTCCTCGGTGCCTCCGGGCGCGAATACGTGCCGATGGCCGCACTGTTTGTCCTGGTCCTGGGCGGTGATGATCCCGATGGGTACTCCTTCGGCTACGGCGTGCAGATGCTGGTGGGGGTGGTGGTTGGACTGGCGGTCAACGCCCTGATTTTCCCGCCGCTGCACCTGAACGGCGCCGTTAACGGGCTGGTGACCCTAAGAAAATCGCTGGCGCGCCAGCTTCGGGACATGGGCCGGGCGCTGGAGGAGACCTGGCCGCCCGAACATGATGACTGGGCCCAGCGGGAAAACGAGCTCGATGCCCTGACCCGGGAGGTCCGTGAGGCCGTGGAGCTCGCCGACAACAGCAGGCACGGGAATATCCGCCGCCGCAAATACCGGCGTGACATCAGCGCTGACTACCGTGCCCTGCGGGCCATGGAACGTGCCACCAGGCATGTGAAGGACATGACCGAAGTACTCACCGACGCGATCTGGCGCAACCCGGAGCATGTCGCCGTCCCTGCATCCCTGATCGCTCCTTTGGCCGACGCCGTGAATGCGTGCGGCGAGGCGGTGGAGGTCTGGGATCCGCAGAGCGAGGAGCACTCGGCGGCAACGGAGGCTCTGGTGGACCTGGTACGCCTGGTCAACACCACTGCCTCAGCCGATAGCCCCGTGGACTCGACAGCGGCGCTGGCCATGGACCTGCGCCGCATCCTGCGGATCATCACCGCGGAGACGGACGACGCCTGACTTGCCCGAACGGGGCGAGGACAGCACGCAGGATGCGGTGTAAATCCTCGTCGGCGGCTGGACGGTGATAGGTCAGCTCCCACATGCCTACTCCATAGAAGGCCAGGTGCGCAGCGGTTTCCCGATCATCGTCCACTGACACTTCCCCCCGCTCAAGGCCGGCCGCAAAAAGCCGGTGAAAGGCGGCGAGGGTCCTGACCGAGAGCTGCTCGACCGTGCCTGCCAGATCAGCGGATTGCTGGCCGATCGCTGCGAACAGTGCACGTCCTTCCGGCCGGGCAGCGTTTTCGCGCATTGCCTCCATAAGCCGAAACAGATCCTCGTACAGGCTTTCCGTGGGCAGGATGGAGTCATACTTCTCAAGCAGCGGCTCCACGACATAGGCGAGAAGGGCCGCCTTGGACGGCCACCGGCGGTAGAGGGTGGTCCGGTTCACTCCCGCGGCGCGCGCCACGCGTTCCATAGTGAGGTCAGCGAAGCCGGTCTTGGCCAGTTCCTCGAGGGTCGCAGCCCGAACACTCTCGATCACGTGCACGCTTCGCGGACCGGTTTGTGTGCCTGCCGTCCGCCGTGCTGGCCTCTGCATCCACCCACCGTACCAGCGCCTGCCTGCCGTGCGGGACCGGCAAATAAATGGCAACAAAGGGTTGCCATTTAGCGGTGATCCCGGTAGCTTGGCGGTAAATCCGCACCAATCTGGAGGCCCGCGTTGGCATACCCGTTCACTGACGTTTCGAATAATCCCTTGTCCGAGCTGGTCTCACTCCGCGGACGACGAGCCGTCGTGACTGGTGCGGCCCAGGGCCTGGGAAAGGCCATTTCAGCACGCCTCGCAGAAGCGGGTGCCGACTTGCTGATGATCGACCTCAATGAAGAGGCCGCAGCGGACGCTGCTGCAGAACTGGCGCACCGGTACGGGGTGACCGCAGTGGGGGTACGTGCAGACGTCACCGAGGCGAATTCCGTCGCGGCCGCTGCTGACCGTGCCGTTGATGAGCTCGGCGGACTGGACATATGGGTCAACAACGCCGGTATTTTCCCGAACGTACCCGTACTGGAGATGCCTGACGCGATGTGGGACCAGGTCTTCGCAGTCAACGCGCGCGGTGTCCTGTTTGGTGCCCGCGAAGCGGCGAAACGGATGTCTGCCGGCGGCGCCATCGTCAATGTCATCTCGACAGCCGGTTTCCAGGTTGCCTTCCCGGGAATGGCTGCGTACGTAAGCTCGAAGCATGCCGCAGTGGGCCTTACCAAATCGCTTGCAGTGGACCTGGCACCCCTGGGAATCCGCGTACTCGGTGTGGCACCGAGCTACGTCCCCACCGAGGGGAACATAGCCGCAGCCAACGCGGCCCTCGACGCCGCAGCGGCGGCAGGTATTGAAATGCCTGCCCTCGACGTGATGCAGCAAAGCCTGATCGGACGGCCTGGCACTCCCGACGACATTGCACGGGTGGTGCTCTTCGCGGCCAGTGACATGGCCATGATTATGACCGGAAGCACCCTCCTGGCCGATGCCGGCGAGACCCTCTAGCTAGCCGGCGTCGGGCAGCAGGCCCAGTTCGGCTAGCTGGCGGGACATCCCGGCGCCGTCCGGAGCATAGATCCACGGCACCTCCACCGGGGTTTCCCCCGGCTTGCCGGTCCGGCCGCCGGCCAGCACCGCTTCGCCTGCCGAGAGCTGGCGGATCGCGATGGCCCGGACGTTCTCCGGGTGGCGCTGGGCGAAGTCTGCGTAGATCTCTTCGTCGTGCTGGCCGTTATCGCCGATCAGCAGCCACTTGATGTCCGGGAATTCCTGCGCCAGCCGCTCCAGCTGGGTGCGTTTGTGCGCCTGCCCGCTGCGGAACCAGCGGTCAGTGGTGGGGCCCCAGTCGGTGAGCAGCAGCGGACCGGCCGGATACAGATTGCGGGTGATGAACCGCGTCAGGGTTGCGGCCACGTTCCAGGCACCGGTCGAAAGATAAAGCACCGGGCCCACGGGGTTTTCCCTGGCCAGCCGGTCCATCATCACGGCCATTCCGGGGGTGGGCGTGCGGGCATGCTCGTCGAGGACAAAGGTGTTCCACGCCGCCAGCATTGGACGGGGCAGGGCAGTGACCATGATGGTGTCGTCAATGTCGGAGACCACGCCCAGCTCAGCGGCAGGGTCCACCACGTAGATCGGTGCCGTGGTTTCTTCGCCGTCTTCGGAACGAAGCAGGACGGTGGTCCAGCCGGGCGCAAGATCCGCCGGAAGGATGGCATCCACCACTCCCCCGCGGTCTGCGGTGACCACATGCTTCTGGCCGCCCACAATGACGGTGACCGTCGCCTTGTTGACGGGCGGGCTCATGAAGTTCCGCCAGCCGCGGATGCCGTCGGCGATCGCCTTTGACGCCATCGACTTTTCAGCACCGTCAAAGTAACCGGGCTTGGCCAGGATGACCCGGCCCAGGACCCGTACCCATTCGGTGGAGCCGTAACCGGTGAACGGCAGGACGGTCTGCACGTCGCCCCGTTTGCGGGCACGTTCATCGCGCCAGGCGTGGATGGAATCCTCCATGCGCATGCCGAGGTGTGCCACCTGCGTTGTGTCCGCCGGACGGGCTGCGGGGTTTTTTGTCATGTTCCCAGTCTGTCAGAAGCTTTGAACGCGGCTCTTCGCTGCGGCCCGGCTAGATGCGGTACTTGGACCGCATCGGGCAATCGAACGGGTCCCGGGCGGACAGGCCCACTTCGTTGAGGTATCGAACCACTATGGCGTAGGACTGCACCAGGGTGGTCTCGGTGTAGGGAATGGAATGCTTGGCGCAGTGTTCCTTGACCAGTTGGCTTGCCCGGGCCAGGTGCGGCCGGGGCATACTCGGGAACAGGTGGTGTTCCACCTGGTAGTTCAGTCCGCCCATCAGGGTGTTCATGCCCCGGCCCACGATATTGCGGGAGGTCAGTACCTGACGGCCCAGGAAGTCCACTTTGGAGTCCCTCGGGAGGATCGGCATGCCCTTGTGGTTCGGGGCAAAGGATGCGCCCATGTAGACGCCGAACACCGCAAGCTGTACGCCGATAAAGGCGAAGGCCATTCCCACCGGCAGGAAGAAGAACACGGCACCCAAGTACAGGCCCAGGCGGGTGAACACCATCACCAGTTCGGAGATACGGCCCTTGACCTCCTTGTTTGCAAAGAGGTGCTTGATGGAGGTCGCGTGCAGATTGATGCCCTCGAGCATCAGCAGGGGGAAGAACAGCCAGCCCTGGCGCCGGGCGAACCACGCCATGAACCCCTTTTGGCGCGCCGCCTGTTCCGGCAGGAAGGAGATGGTGTCCATATCAATGTCCGGATCCTTGCCCACCGTGTTGGGGTTGGCGTGGTGCCGGCTGTGCTTGTTCATCCACCACTGGTAGCTGATGCCGACGACGGCGTTCGCTACAAACTTTCCGGCACGGTCATTCGCGGGTCCTGATTCGAAGACCTGGCGGTGCGAGGCCTCGTGCGCAATGAAGGCCAGCTGGGTCAGGAGGATGCCCAGCGCGGCCGCGATAAGCAGCTGGAACCAGCTTTCCCCGATGAAGAAGGAGCCTGTCGCAGCAGCCACCAGGCCGGCGCACAGGAAAATGAAGGTGCTGATGTAGAAGGACCGCCGGCGTTTCAGCAGCCCCTCGTCACGGACCGCTTTGAGGAGTCCGGAGTAGGTGCTGGTGATGTTGCGGCGGGGCTTCTTTTCCCCCGGGGTCCCAGCCGGAACTGCGGCGGAGGATGCGGTGGAGGGTGCGGTTGTGCTCATGCGGCCTTCTGGTGGTCTCTACGACTTCCCAGCCGCCCTAACGAGCGGATTCGCTCTACAGATGTGACTAGCCTAACCCGGAAGGCTGGTGTTTGTCTGTGACCGTACCGTTACCGTGGCCGCGGTTGACTGTCGTTCGCCTGCGCGCCTAGGCTCTCCGGCTGCGGAATCCCGCCTATCGTGTTGCCAAACAAAGGAGCACACCATGGCAGAGCACGTCGACGGCGGGCCTCGGAACGCCGGACTGCGGCTGGTCCCGCATGCCGGCCCGGACGGGACGACGGCGTACGGCACCGCCCTTCCCCAGCCATGGCTGGACACCGGGGAGTACTGGCCGGGCCTTTCCGGTGCGACGGCGGCACTGCCGGCACCCGTGGCGGTTCTGGGCCTGGAGGCGCTGCGCTGGAATGCGGCGGACCTGCTGCGGCGGGCCGCCGGGATACCGCTGCGGGTCGCCAGCAAGTCGCTGCGGGTCCGCTCAGTCATGGAGGAGCTGCTGCAGCATCCGGGTTTCCGCGGGGTTTTCGCCTACACCCTGGCAGAAGCCTTATGGCTGGCCGAGCGCTGTGATGATGTATTGGTGGGCTATCCGAGCACCGACCGCCCCGCGCTGGAACGCCTGCTGGCGGACGAACTCCTTGCTTCCCGGGTCACGCTAATGGTTGACGACGAGGCCCAGCTTGACCTGGTGGACGCCGTGCTCCCGCCCTCCCGGCGTCCCGAACTGCGGATCTGCTTGGATGCGGACGCCTCATGGCGTGCGCCGGTCCTGGGCTTCATCGGCACCCGCCGCTCTCCCCTGCACCGCCCTGCCGACGCAGTGCGGATGGGTGCCCGTATTGCCCACCGCCCCGGATTCCGGCTGGTGGGGCTGATGATGTACGAAGCCCAAATAGCCGGGATCGGAGACGCGGTTCCGGGTGCCGGTCCCATGAATGCCATGATGCGCCGGATCCAGCCCCGGTCCATGACCGAGCTCCGCGAACGCCGCGGCCGGATTACGGCCGGGCTGCACGGCGTCGCGGATCTTGAATTCGTCAACGGCGGCGGCACCGGTTCGCTCGAGGCTACCCGTGCCGACCCTGTGGTCACCGAGATGACCGCCGGATCCGGCCTGTTCGCCGGCCGTCTCTTTGACGGTTACCGCGCCTTCACTCCCGCTCCCGCGGCGGCCTATGCGTTCGACGTCGTACGGCGCCCCGCACCGCAGATCGCCACGGTCCTCGGCGGGGGCTGGATTGCCTCCGGTCCGCCGGGGCCGGGCCGCAGTCCGCAGCCGGTGTGGCCGCAGGGCCTGCGCCTGCTGCCCCGCGAAGGCGCCGGAGAAGTCCAGACTCCCCTGCGCGGAGCCGGCGCTGCCGCCCTGCGCGCCGGGGACCGCGTCTGGTTCCGGCACGCAAAAAGCGGCGAACCCGCCGAACACGTCACGAGATACCACGTGGTGGAAGCCGGGCGCATCGTCGCCGAATTGCCTACTTACCGCGGCGAGGGAAAGGCGTTCCTGTGAGCATCTCCGGAGGAAAGACTGCCCGCCCGTGGCGGAACTGGGGCCGCAGCGTATCGGCCGTTCCCCTGCGGATGGAGCAGACGGACAGCGCCGCCGCCCTGCAGCGGTCGGTCGCCGCGGCCGCAGCCGCGGGCAGCCGGGTCAAGGCAGTGGGGGCAGGGCACAGCTTTACCGCTATTGCCGCCACGGATGGAGTCCTGCTGGACCTGAAGCGCCTGCAGGGACTGATCGGGGTGGAGCCGGGAACTGGGCGCGTGCGGCTGCACGCGGGCACCCGGCTGCACCGGATACCCGACCTGCTGGCGCCCTATGGGCTGGCCATGCCGAACCTGGGCGACATTGACCGGCAGTCCATTGCCGGTGCGGTGTCCACGGGTACGCACGGGACGGGGGCCGGTTTCGGCGGTCTCAGCACCCAAGTGGCGGGGCTGACGCTGATCCAGCCCGACGGCGGCGTGCTCAACCTTGCCGACGGCGATCCCCTGCTGCCCGCCGCTGCCCTCGGGCTGGGGGCACTTGGCGTCATCGCCGACGTCACCCTGCAGTGCGTGCCCGCGTTTGTCCTGCATGCCGAGGAACGCTCCGAGCCGCTGGCCGAGGTACTTCAGGGGCTGCCGGACCGGGTGAAGGCGGCGGACCATTTCGAGTTCTACTGGTTTCCCCACACGGACCGAGCGGCTACGAAAACCAACACCCGGCTGCCGGGCACCGCGCAGCGCAGGCCGCTGGGCCCCGCCGGCCGCTGGATCAACGAAACGCTGCTTTCCAACACCGTTTTCCGTGCCGCCTGTGCTGCCGGTGTGGCGGTGCCGGCAGTGATACCCGCCGTGAATAAAACCGCTGCACGGCTCCTTGGCGGGCGTGAGTACTCCGATGCCTCGCCCCGGGTCTTTACCCAGCGGCGCACCGTCCGGTTCCGGGAAATGGAGTACGCGGTGCCCGCAGACCGGCTGCCTGCGGTATTCGATGCCCTGCGGCAGGTAATTGACCGGCACCGGTGGCGGATTTCCTTTCCAGTGGAGGTGCGCTGGGCGGCAGCGGATGACCGCTGGTTGTCCACGGCTTACGGCCGGGACACCGCCTACCTGGCAGTGCACCGCTATTACCGTGAGGACTGCCGGGAGTATTTCGCGGCAGTGGAGGCAGTGATGCTCGCCCACGGGGGCCGTCCGCACTGGGGCAAGATGCATTCTCTGGACGCATCTGCCCTGGCGGAGCGGTATCCGCGTTTTGCTGATTTCCTTGCCGTCCGGGACCAGTTGGACCCGGACCGGGTCTTCGGGAACGCTTATCTGGAGCGGGTGCTGGGTCCGTAAGAGAACGCACCGGCCTGCCGGAAAAGACGGCGCACACCCCGTAGCATGGGCCCCAGACGACCCGAAGGAGTGCCGTGCCCACCGCGCCGGAACATCAGAAGACAGCCCTGTCCCCCTCCCGGTGGTGGGGGTTTGTACCGTTTGCCGTGCTCTCGGCGATCCATGTCGGAGCCCGCGCCGCGGGTGCCGACGATCTCGCCGGCCCCACCAAGCTGGCCCTGATGCCGCTGCTCGCGGTCGCCGCAGTATGGGCTTTGCGCAGTGCCGGCACCTCCGAGCAGCAGCAGACCGGCGAGCCATCCGCCGAAACTGCGCGCCCCGCCGAAACTGCGCTCCTCGCCGAAGCTGCGCGCCCCGCCCTGTTGCCCGCAGCCTTGCTGTTCGGGGCGCTGCTGTTTTCCTGGCTGGGCGACGGCGCCGCCACCTTCGTCCCGTTTGCACCTGAGCTGCCGGTCATGCTGGGCTCCTTTGGCATTGCTCACCTTTGCTACATCTGGCTCATGGCCCGGTACGCGTCCGGCCGCCGGTTTCCGCGCTGGGCGCTGGTGTATCCGCTGTGGTGGGTGCTGATGCTGGTGGTGCTGTGGCCGGTCCTCGGTTCGCTGTCCCTCGCAGTGGCCGCTTACGGGATTGTCCTGGCCGGAACCGCAGCGACGGCGTCGCGCTGCGGGCCGGTGGTGGCCGCCGGCGGCGTGCTGTTCCTGGCATCGGACACCATCTTGTCCTTCCGGATTTTCATGCCCGATGCCATGCCCGGCTGGACCAGTGCCATGGTGATGCTGACCTACTGCGCGGGGCAGGGACTCATTGTTGCCGGGGTCCTGCACCGCCTGCGCCCAGCCGGCCGTGCGGCTACGCTGCCGGGCGGATCAGCGGCGGACTTAAGTACTCGTCCTTGACGGTGAACACCGTAGCGGGGGCGCCCTTTCCGCGGGTGACTTTTCGGCCGGTGTCCTGCAGCGCGCCGGTCATTTTCCGGGTGAAGTTCCCGGCGTCGAGCTTATTCGTGTTCCATACCGCCTGATATGCGCGGCGGAGCTGGTTGAGCGTGAATTCCTCCGGCAGGAGCCTGGCGGCAGTGAGCGTGTATTCGATCTTGCCCGCCAGGCGGTCCAGCGCGGCGGTAAGGATCTCCCGGTGGTCAAAGGCCAGGCATTCCCGGGCCAGGACGTCGTATACGGGCAGCCATTGCGCCGATGCGGCGTCGCTCCCGGTCGCCAGGTCCGGCAGTGCCCGGCCGTCGGTTGCCAGCAGCGCCAGATGGGCAACGGACACCACCCGCATCCGGGGATCACGCGCCGGTGCGCTGAAGGTAGCCAGCTGCTCAACGTGGGCGCGGTGCGCCCCCAGCTCCAGCCCGGTTTCCTCCTGAAGCTCCCGCCAGGCAGCGGTAAGGGCGTCCTCGTCCGGTGAAACAAATCCGCCGGGCAAGGCCAGGGAGCCCTTGAAGGGATGTGCGCCGCGGCGCACGAAGGCGGCATTCAAGGTACCCCCGGTGACGGCGAAGACCACCAGGTCCACGGCCAGGGCAACGGAGGGATACTCCCGGGGGGTGTAGTCCTTGAGGAACCGTTCTTCTTCAGTGTCCATCAGCGTCCTGCCAGTACGGTGCGGGTGGCCCAGGGCGGGGAGGTGAAGTGGTTCCGCCGGGCGATGATCAAGTCAATGATCTCAGTTGCCGTGGCCAGGCGCTCTTCCCGGGTGCCGGAAACGAGGATCCAGGACGCGCCTGCCGCGGTGAGTTCCTCCTTGAACCATTCGGTCATCTCGGCCCGCGGATGCTCCGCCTCGCGCCAGCCGTCGTCCTCGAACGGCACTCCCTCGTGGTCGGTGATGAGGTAGAGGTCACGGCGTGGAATACGCTCAACGGCAAGGTAGGAGCCGTAGCTCTGTTCGCCGATGTAGACCCGTTCGAAGAGCGCGGTAGTGATCACATCCGTGTCGGCTATAACCAGCGGACACCGGTCGGCTGCATCGTTTTCCATTTGGTTCTGCCGCTCGCCGATGTGTGCGAAGTCCGCGGCGGTCCATACCATGTCGGTGAGGACGGCGTCGGGGTCCGCCGCCTGCGCCGCTGCGAACTTGTCGTACGTGAACTGGCGGCCGTATTCCGGCACGTCGGCCAGATCCGGGTAGCTCTTCCGATAGTGCCCGGTCAGGGCCGCGGCAAGGGTGGTGGTCCCGGTGGACTCGGCGCCAACCACGATGATCCGCACGGCCAGGTCCTGCCGGGCAGGCCCGATGACGTCGGCCCAGGCAGCGCGGAGGTCATCACGGCAGAGGGTTCCGCTGACCGGATGGTCCATCCGCTCCCGGTCCACCATCACGTGGGCCGCACCGAAGTCCCCTGCCAGTTGCCGGCCGTAATCCTCGGAACTGAACACGGCGTCTACGGCCGTGATGCCCTTCATCTTGAGGGCCAGGCGCAGCACCTCGTTGTGCGCCTTCCAGATGGCCCGGGAGCCGTAGTCCACGGGGCAGTCATCGGGCATGCCGATGACCGTGACGTTTGAACCCTCGAACTCCGCCGCCAGCCACTTCACCCGGTTCTCCATGCTGATGCTTTCGAACCGGCTGGCCAGGACAACGACGGCGAGACCGGTGCATTGCCCGGCGGCGGCGGCTATGAGGTGACGGTGGCCTGCATGCGGCGGATAGAACTTGCCGATGACTACTCCCTGCCCGAAGCGGTTCATGCCGCGACCTTCCCCATGCCGGTGCTCGTCTCCGCTGCCTTGCGGGTACGCGTCCAGCCCGCGAGACCGTAGACGCAGAGGGCGGTAAAGCCGATGTAGAGGATGGCGGTGAGGTTAAGTCCGCGGGAGAAGTAGAGCGGGATGCTGACCAGGTCGATCACAATCCACACGTACCAGTGCTGGAAGATCTTCTTGGCCTGCCAGAAGGTAGCCAGCAGCGAAGCTGCCAGGACGAAGGCGTCCGGCCAGGGAACCTGGGAATCAGTGCCGTGCAGGAGGATCTGGGCAATGCCCACGGTAGCCAGCACCACGGCGCCGAGGCCGCCGGCAATCTCAGCCCTGCGGCCGTCACGGATGGGTAGGTCACCCTTTCCGTCCGTGCTTTTGGCGCCCCGCACCCAGTTGTACCAGCCGTAGACCGATACAGCGGCGAACACAGCCTGCAGCAGTGTCTCCCCGTACAGTCCGGCGCCGAAGAACAGCACAATGAACGCCACGTTGTTCACGATGCCGACCGGCCAGTTCCAGGACTTTTGCCGGGCAACGCCGTAGACGCAGGCTGCACCGGTAACGAACCCGATGACTTCGATCCAGCTGACCGGTGCTCCAAGCAGCGTTGCTGCCGGGGAGTTCATCCAATCCAGTACTGCGTTCATGTCGTCCTCCATATTTATTGTCACTCTGACAATAAACACCCTAGGGCAGCAGAGCTGATCGGGGAAGGGCCATGGCCGGGGGAATATGTGATCTGCATCACCGGCACTGCCAAAACCTATGGAGTCGGACCGGCGGCATAGAATCGCGGACACAAAAAAGCCCCGCCGGCCGGCGAGGCTAATTTCCTGGAAATGTCTGTTGACGCTTATTTGGTTTTTGACACTTATGGAGTTTTGCTTGGTGGAGCTGAGGGGACTCGAACCCCTGACCCCCTGCATGCCATGCAGGTGCGCTACCAGCTGCGCCACAGCCCCAAACTTCAGTGTTTCCACCGCAAATCCTTCGGTGTCCCGAAGGTTTTGGTGGAGCTGAGGGGACTCGAACCCCTGACCCCCTGCATGCCATGCAGGTGCGCTACCAGCTGCGCCACAGCCCCAAAACTATTGGTTGTTTACCCCGTTTTTCCCCTCATTGGGGCGAAGCAACTCCTCTACCTTAGTACAAATCCGCAGGAGCGCAAAATCGCTTCTCAGCCCTCCACCGGTCCGGTGGGAAGCGAGTCCAGCCCAACGTTGTGCTGGGTCAGATGCCACGCGGGCTGCCCGCGCCGGTCGGGAACTTCCTGCAGTACGGACCAGTGGCAGTTGGAAACCCCGGAAATTACGGCCCAGGACTCAGCGGGCAGTCCCAGCAGTGCGCAGATGCCGGCACGGATGGCTCCCCCGTGGCTGACCACCACCAGCGTGCCGCCGGGCTCCACGCCCTGAACGGCGTCGTTCACGGCTGCGGCCACGCGCGTGCCGACGTCGACACGCGTTTCACCGCCGCCGGCCCGGACACTGCCCACGCCGGCTGACCATGCAGCCAGCAGCGGGGCGTCCTGCTCGCCGATCTGCGCAAAGGTGCGGCCCTCCCACGTCCCGGCGAAGGTCTCCCGCAGGCGCTTGTCTTGGGCGACCTCGAGGCCGAGGAGCGCACCGAGGGACCTGCCCGTGTTCAGTGCACGGCCCAGATCGGACGAGACGATCGCAGCAGGTTCCAGGAAACGGAGCACGGCGGCCGCCTCGGCTGCCTGCCGCACACCGGAGGGATCAAGGGCAATGTCCTGCTGCCCCTGAAAGCGCCCCACCCGGTTCCATTCGGTGCGGCCGTGGCGCCAAAACACCACGCGCCGCGACGCAGAACCGGGATCCCAGGGGGCTGGAGCGCTCACGGGCAGGCTTACTCTGACTCGGCCGCGGCGGAGGCGTCTTCGAGCTGGAGATCCACCACAGGGCAGTCCTTCCACAGGCGCTCAAGTGCGTAGAAGACGCGGTCTTCTTCGTGCTGGACGTGCACCACTACGTTGGCGTAGTCCAGCAGCACCCAGCGGCCTTCGCTGCGTCCTTCGCGGCGGACGGGCTTGAGGCCCTTCTTGGACAGCTCCTCCTCAATGCCGTCAACAATGGCGTTGACCTGGCGCTCGTTCGAGGCCGATGCAATGAGGAAGACATCCGTGATGGCCAGGCGTTCGCTGACGTCAATGGCGACAATGTCGTCGGCAATCTTGTCCGACGCCGCTTTGGCCGCCGCCCGTGCAATGTCAATGGAAGATTCGGTGGCGCTCAAAGTGTGTCTCCTTGGGGAAATCGGTCAGCCGCCAAGGCCGCCGACGATCATTAGTACTCCGACGATCAGGGCAAGCGTGCCCAGACCTGCAACACCGAAGACCGCAAAGCGCAGCCTCCGGGTACGGCCGAGTCCGGCCGTCATAACATCGAGGGGGTCGAGCCCGAAGGCGCTGCGGGCGCCTACAGGACGCGCCGCTTCTTCGGATTCGAGGGGTGCATTGACCAGCGCGTCGGCGCGGGCCAGGATGCGCGAGTGCCGCACATCCGAGGCGTCCGCCGACCTGCGGCGGGGCGCGGCCGGGCGCTGGGCCGGACCGTTCGCCGGGACTGCGGGCATGGAACGGGCGGCCGGTCCCGCGGGACCGACCTGGGGCGTGGTGGAAGTAACAATCGGCACATGCGACGTGGGCGGCGCCTTCATGACCGGGTGTTCCATCCCCGGAACCTTCACGAATTCCAGCGGTGTCACCATCGCCAGGTTGTGGGCGGTGGTGGGATCGCTGGAGGAGGGCTTGCGCCGCTCGTTCTCCTGCGAGAGTTTCCGGATGGCTTCGGTCCGGCGGTTGAGGACCTTCGCGCGCTCCGCCAAAGCCTTCTGCTGGGCCAGCAGTTCCTGGTCGACGGCGTCCGGGTCATCTGCGGCCATGGCCTCCATGGCCGCAACGTGGTTGCGGGCCTGGCCTTCCAGCGCCTGGCGGGCAGCCAGTGCCTGCTCAACGCTCATGCCCGCTACGTCGGCATTAGGGTCCGCGCCGCGGGCCGGTCCGGTTTCGGCGGCCTTGGTGTCGCCAGGCTTGGCTTCCGGGCGGTTCCCGGCCTCAGAAGCTGCACCCTCCCGGGTAACTGCGTCCCGGGCAACTGCCTCCGGGGAAGCAGCCTTGCGGGCGCTGCGCCGCGAGGGCGGCGTGGAGGGTGCCGGTGCGGGGACATCCGGTGCGGAGGTTTCGGGCGCGCGGCGCCGTTCGCGCCGCAGGGGCTCGACGGGAGCAGGTGCAGGGTCTGCGGCGGCAACCGACCCACGCACGGCGGCGGTCCCGGCCTCTGCAGCGCGCTGCTGCTGAAGCCTGAGCTGCCGGCGGGTAGGCGGAGCCGTTCCGGTGTCGCGTCCGTTGTCCCGGCGCTCCTGCGTCTCGGCCAGGGCCTTGGACGCACGCAACGCTTCCCGGTCGCGGGCGCGCTGCTGGGACTCCCGTTCCCGCGGCCCCGCCGGGGAATCGACCGGTACGTCAGCCGCCCGGCGGCTGCGCCGCGGCGCGGACTCTGGACCGTTAGTCATTTCCTACCCATCCGGTATTTGTTTACGCTACTGTTTCGGTTTCCGCCGGGTCCGGAGTATTCCGGCCGGCGGCGTAGAGGCGGTGCTTGGCGATGTACTGCACCACTCCGTCCGGCACCAGGTACCAGACGGGCTTGCCCTCAACCACTCGGCGGCGGCAGTCCGTGGAAGAGATTGCCATGGCCGGCACCTCCATCAGGGATACGTCTTCCCGCCCCATGTTTTCCAGGACGTGCCCGGGCCGGGTGACCCCCACAAAGTGGGCGAGGGACCACAGCTCCTGGATGTCCTTCCAGGAAAGGATCTGGGCCATGGCATCCGCTCCGGTGATGAAGAACAGATCGGCCTCGGGCCGTGCCGCCTTCAGGTCCCGCAGTGTATCAATGGTGTACGTGGGCCCGGGCCGGTCAATGTCCACCCTGCTGACAGTAAACCGGGGGTTCGAAGCCGTCGCGATGACTGTCATCAGGTACCGGTGTTCCGCCGGGCTTACCTGCTGCGCCGCCGGCTTGTGCCACGGTTCGCCGGTGGGTACGAAAACCACCTCGTCCAGGTCGAACCGGTCTGCCACTTCGCTTGCCGCCACCAGGTGGCCGTGGTGGATGGGATCAAACGTTCCGCCCATGACTCCCAGACGGAACCTTCGTTTTCCGTTGACGTCTGTCCGCTGCGGCTCACCCATGGGGATAAATGCCTCCGCTGACTGCACCGGGAACGTCAGTCCTGGATTGCCTGGCCGTGGTCATGCTTGTTCGCGAACTGGCGCTGGGGATCCACATGCTCCGCTTCGGCCTCGTGCCGGTTGCCGACGTTGGTGAAGGACACGGTGACGAGCATCAGGAGCAGCAGCAGCGCCATGATGACCCCGCCGTAGACGTACGGGGACACCGGAAGCTCGACGTGGTGTTCTTCGGCCATCTCCGCAGCATGAAGCACGGCGCCCGTAAGCTGGATCAGCATGTATCTCCCCTAGGGATCTGTAGGTTCCGCCGGGTGGCCGGCGTTCGGTTTCTAAGTCAATGGTACGCGTAACGGGATGCACATCGCAGCCGGGCCGCTCCCGGCCGCGGTTGGCTGCCGCTAGCCGCGGATCTGTCCGTCGCCTTGGATGATCCATTTGGTGGTGGTCAGTTCCTTCAGTCCCATGGGCCCGCGGGCGTGCATCTTCTGGGTCGAAATGCCCACTTCGGCGCCCAGTCCCAGCTCTCCCCCGTCCGTGAAGCGGGTCGAGGCGTTCACAATCACTGCCGCCGAGTCGATCTCGGCTATGAAGCGTTCCGCGTTGGCCAAGTCATTGGTGATGATCGCCTCGGTATGGCCGGTGGTCCAGCGCCGGATATGGTCCACAGCTTCGTCCAGGCTGTCCACCACCGCCACAGCCAGGTCAAGATCCATGTACTCGCGCCCCCAGTCGGCGTCGTCGGCAGGTGCCGCAGTGACGCCGTCGGGCAGCAGCGTCATGGCCCGGGCATCGGCGTGCAGGCGCACCCCGGCCGCCGCGAGGGCAGCCAAGACGTCGGGAGCGGCCGGAGCTGCCTCATGGATCAGCAGGGTTTCCACCGTGTTGCAGACACTGGGCCGCTGGGTTTTGGCGTTCAGCAGGATCTCGACGGCCATTTCCACGGGTGCGGTGCGGTCCAGATAAATGTGCACGTTCCCCTCCCCCGTTTCGATCACCGGAACGGTGGCATTGGTAACCACGGACTGGATCAGCGAGCGGCCGCCGCGGGGAATCAGCACATCCACCCGGCCGCGGGCTTTCATCAGGACGGCGGCGCCTTCGCGGCCGTACCGGTCCACGCTCTGCACGGCGTCCGCGGGCAGCCCGGCATCCTCGAGTGAATCCCGGATGATCTGCACCAGCACCTCGTTGGTGGCCGCGGCGGCACTGCCGCCCCGCAGGATCACCGCATTTCCGCTCTTCAGCGCCAGACCGGCAATGTCCAGGGTGACGTTGGGCCGGGCTTCGTAAATGGCCGCGACCACGCCCATGGGCACATGCACCTGGCGCAGCCGCAAGCCGTTGGGGAGCGTCTGGCCGCGGGCTACGGAGCCCACCGGGTCCGGCAGGCCGGCCAGGTTCTCCAGTGCCGCCGCGAGGGAGGCAATGCGTTCAGCCGTCAGGGCGAGCCGGTCCAGCATGGCTGCAGAGGTGCCGTTTTCCCGGCCGGCGGCCAGGTCGCGGGCATTGGCCGCAAGGATTACTTCCCGTCCGGCCCTGACGTTGTCCGCAATCCGCAGCAGGGCGCGGTCTTTCCAGGCCCGGTTGGCGCGCGCCAGCCGCCGCGCGGCAGCCCTGGAACGGTCGGCCACGGCGTGGACCTGCGCTTCGACGTTCTCCGCGGAGACCGCACCGGCTTCGGGCTCCGGCGCTGCGGCTGTCCCGTCTGCAGCTGTCCCGTCAGTGCCGGTGCCGACGCTTGCCTCGCTTGTGTTCACGGAATTCATGCCTCCAGTGTAGGACCGGCACCGGTTTCAGGCGCGGGTACGGCGGTTTGGGCCTGGTGCAGCAGAACCAGGTCATTCACGTGCACCACGGCGCGTTCGTAGCCGCGGCCGAGCTCACGGGACAGTTCCCGGGTGGAACGGCCCAGCATGGAGGGCAGTTCATCGGACCCGTAGTTGCTAAGCCCGTGGGCAATCACCCGGCCGGCGGTATCGGCCAGGGCAACCGCGTCTCCGGGTTCGAAGCGTCCTTCCACCGAGGCGATCCCTGCCGGCAGCAGCGAACGGTGCCGCTCCCCCACAGCGCGCGCGGCGCCGTCGTCCAGCACCAGGGTGCCTTGGATCCGGGCCAGGTGCGCCAGCCATAGCAGGCGGATGGACTGGCGGCGCCCGCGGGTGGTGAACCAGGTGCCGACGTCCTCACCGGCCAGCGCGGCCGCGGCGTTGGCCGTGGAGGTCACCAATGCGGGAATGCCGGATTCTGCGGCAATGGTGGCCGCTTCCACCTTGGTGGCCATCCCGCCGGTGCCCACCCCTGCCTTGCCGACCTTGCCGATGCGTACATCGGCAAGGTCCTTCGGGCCGGTGACCTCGGGAATGCGGCGCGCACCCTCGCCGGGCGGACCGTCGTAGAGGGCGTCGACGTCGGAAAGAAGAATGAGCGCGTCGGCCTTGACCAGGTGCGCCACGAGGGCGGCGAGCCGGTCATTGTCGCCGAAGCGGATTTCGTGGCTGGCGACGGCGTCGTTTTCGTTGACGATCGGCAGTACACCGAAGTTCAGGAGCCGTTCCATGGCGCGGTGCGCGTTGGCGTGGTGGGTACGCCGCATGAGGTCCTCGATGGTCAACAGGACCTGGCTCACGGTGACGCCGTGGGCCCCGAACGCAGCCGTGTACCGGGCCATCAGCAGGCCCTGCCCCACACTGGCGGCCGCCTGCTGGGAGGAAAGCTGCGCGGGGCGCCGAGCCAGGCCCAGCGGGGCCAGCCCGGCGCTGATGGCACCGGAGGAGACCAGGATGATCTCGGTGCCTTGCGCGTGCCGTGCGGACAGCACGTCAGCCAGGGACCGCAGCGCTGCATCGGAAATGCCGCCCGCCACGGAAGTCAGGGACGAGGAGCCCACTTTGACCACCACGCGCCGGGCGCGCGCCAATCCGGAACGGGAGGTCAGCGCACGGCGGGCAGGCGGGGGTGATTCGGTGAGTTCACTCATAACCTGCCCAGCCTAAGCGCTGAGCCTCCTCCGTGGCCGGACTGTGAAGGGGTTACTCCCCTTCGTTACCCTCTGCCGCTTCATCGGCCGTTGCGGGGCGCGGGTTGTGCTTGTAGTTCACGGACTCGGTCCAGATGCCGGCACGGCGCTCGGATTCGAGTTCCGCGCGGGCCGCCGCACGGGCGTCCTTGCGCTTCTGGTGGTCTTCGCGCTTCTCTTCACGGGTGGGGCGGGAGAAGTCCTCCACGCGGATGTCGCTGCCGCGCGGGGAGGCAGCGAGCAGTTCCGCGCCGCCGATCATGGTCGGCTCCCAGTCGAAGACGACGCCGTCGCCCTCGCCGATCACCACGGCGTCGCCGGGCTTGGCGCCTTCCTTGAACAGCTTCTCCTCCACGCCCAGCTTGGCGAGGCGGTCGGCCAGGTAGCCCACGGCTTCATCGTTGGTGAAGTCGGTCTGCTGGACCCAGCGCACCGGCTTCTCGCCCAGGACGCGGAAGAGCGGCTCAAGGTTGCGTTCCTCGCGGCGGATCATGAAGCCGCCCTTGTAGTTGACGCCGCGCGGTTTCAGGACCGGCGGCTGGATGCGCGGCGGAGCCTGCTCGACGGCGTCGCGGGCGTCCTTGACGATCCCGGCCATGGCGAACCCGAGTTCACGAAGGCCCTCGTGGCTGGAGGCGGAGACCTCAAACACGCGGTAGCCGCGTTTTTCCAGTTCCGGACGGACGAATTCGGCCATGTCGCGGCCGTCGGGGACGTCCACCTTGTTCAGTGCGACCAGGCGCGGGCGGCGGTTCAGCGGCACGACGTCGCCGTCGGTGCCGGCGTAGCTCATGTCTACTTCGTACTTCTCGAGTTCGCGCTCGATGATTTCCAGGTCGCCGATGGGGTCGCGGTCCGTCTCCAGGGCGGCGCAGTCAAGCACATGCACCAGGGCGGCGCAGCGTTCGACGTGGCGCAGGAAGTTGTGGCCGAGGCCCTTGCCTTCGGAGGCGCCCTCGATCAGGCCGGGCACATCCGCCACGGTGAAGCGCACATCGCCGGACTGGACGACGCCGAGGTTCGGGATCAGCGTGGTGAAGGGGTAGTCGGCAATCTTCGGGCGGGCCGCGGACATGGCCGCAATCAGCGAGGACTTGCCGGCGGACGGGAAGCCCACCAGTGCAATGTCGGCGATGGACTTCAGCTCCAGGACAATGTCCGCTTCCTCGCCGGGAATACCCAGCAGCGCGAACCCGGGAGCCTTGCGCTTCTGCGAGGAAAGGGAGGAGTTGCCGAGGCCGCCCTGGCCACCGGCGGCAGCGATGTATTCGAAGCCCTCCCCGACCATGTCCGCCAGCACTTCGCCGTCCTTGTTCTTCACGACGGTGCCGTCCGGAACCGGGAGGATCAGCGTCTCGCCGGTCTTGCCGGCGCGCCAGTCGCCCATGCCGTTGCCGCCGTTGGTGGCGTGGCGGTGGGGGGCGTGGTGGTAATCGAGCAGGGTGGTGGTTTGGGAGTCAACACGCAGGATGACGTCGCCGCCGTCGCCGCCGTTGCCGCCGTCGGGCCCGCCCAGCGGCTTGAACTTTTCACGCTTGACGGACACGCAACCATGGCCGCCTGTACCGCCCGAAACGTGCAGCACTACGCGGTCTACAAAGCTGGCCATGGTTCTCCTTCAAAGGAACTTCTTGATCATGCCAATTCTACTTGGCTTAAAAAACGACGGGGCGGGCCATCAAGGCCCGCCCCGTCGGAAAAGCTAATTGCCGGTGATTACTCGGCGGCTGCAGGAGCCACGATGTTCACGACGCGGCGGCCGCGACGGCTGCCGAATTCAACTGCACCTGCTGCCAGGGCGAACAGGGTGTCGTCGCCTCCGCGGCCAACGCCCTCACCCGGGTGGAAGTGGGTGCCGCGCTGGCGAACGATGATTTCGCCTGCCTTGACAACCTGGCCGCCGAAACGCTTCACGCCGAGGTACTGGGCGTTGGAGTCGCGACCGTTGCGAGTGGAACTCGCACCTTTCTTATGTGCCATTTCTTTGCCTGCCTTTGCTAACTGATATTGAAACCCACAGGCGGGATCACTCCCGCGTTCCCGGCCGTGAAGCCGGGGCGGAGGATCAGGAGTTGATGGACGTAACCTTGACCTTGGTCAGCGAGGAGCGGTAGCCCTGACGCTTCTTGTAGCCGGTCTTGTTCTTGAACTTCTGGATGACGATCTTCGGACCCCGGAAGTTCTCGATGATTTCTGCCGTCACGGTAACCTTGGCCAGGTCCTGTGCAGCAGAGGTGACCTTGTCGCCATCAACCAAAAGCAGGGCAGGCAGCTCAAAGGTGCTACCGGCTCCACCGGGGACGCGGTCCAGGGTTACGAGGTCTCCGACGGAAACCTTTTCTTGGCGGCCGCCAGCGCGGACAATCGCGTACACCACTTGGGAACTCACTTCTCTCGACGTTTAATACTTGGATGCGCATTTGGCGGGGCCAGAATTGTGCCCGCCTTGCGCCATGCAGTTCCGCCTGAACCGATAAACGGTTGGAAGGCGTTCGCACCGAAGTTCAAGGCTACGCTAACGGGACCATAACCCGCAAATGCGTTCTGCATATGCACGTTGGACCTGCGCGCCACCGACTGCCAGTGCCACTGCTCGGCTCCTACTTTATCCTATCTGGGCGCTGTTCCCGGCATCGGCCCCTTCCGGCCCTCCGGGCCGTGTCGGACAGCCGCGCCGGATTAAATACCAAGGGCGGCAGGGTCCATATGGACCCCGCCGCCCAACAGGCACCGGCGCTGCCGGCACCTCGCGGTACTACAGCTCGGACGCGGGCACGCCTACGCCCAGGATGACCGGGGCGCCGGCCTTCTCATCGCGGGGCGCCGGTGCCGCAGGCTCGGCCGTGACCGTATGCCGGGACGGTTCAGCAGAGGCATAGTGCCGGGGTGCGGTGACCTCCGCTGCGCCCTGCGGGCTGCTGGCAGCCCTGCGGCGACGGGCCGGGCGGGCCGGCCCGGGTGCGGCAGCACTCTGCGGAGCGTCCTGATCCTCGCTGCGCTGTTCCGGAGCGGCCTGATCCTCACTGCGCTGTTCCGGAGCCGCCGGTTCGTGGGCAACGGCGGAAGCCACCTCGTTGAAGGCCTCCGTGAGGCTCTCCAGCGTGAGGGCAGGCTCTTCCTTCACCGGGCGGCGGCGCTGCCGGCGCGGCACCACCACGGTCTCACCCTGGATGTTCAGGACGGCACCGGGCTCGGTGTCGCCTCCGTCTGCCTGGGCTTCGTCTGCCTCGGCTGCGGCGGCATCTGATACCCCGTTGCCGTTGGCGGCAGCTTCGACCACCTCGTGGGCGGCCGCGGTTGCTGCGGCAATGCTGGCCAGGGCTGCACGGGCCGCCTCTGCCTTTGCCTGGCGGTCGGCGTCCCCATGGTCCGGCTCCTCCGCAGCGGGCTGCTGCTCAGCGGGCTGGACCGGCTGCACACGGTCCCGATCCCGGCTGCGGTTGCGCTTCCGGTCTCCGCGGGACTGCTTCTCCTGCTTGAGGTGCTGCTGGTGGTTGTCCTCGCCAACGGCATGCGCCGGGGCGGCAGCGGGCGTGTGGCTGGTACTGCGGCGGTGTTCCACCGGGACATCCTGCGTGATGACGCCGCGGCCTTCGCAGTGTTCACAGGTCTCGCCGAAGACTTCCAGCAGGCCCGTGCCCATCCGCTTGCGGGTCATCTGGACCAGGCCCAGCGAGGTCACTTCGGCTACCTGGTGCTTGGTTCGGTCGCGGCCCAGGCATTCCACCAGGCGCCGGAGCACCAGGTCGCGGTTGGCTTCAAGGACCATGTCGATGAAGTCGATGACGATGATGCCGCCGATGTCGCGCAGCCGCAGCTGGCGGACCACTTCCTCGGCTGCCTCCAGGTTGTTCTTGGTGACGGTTTCTTCCAGGTTGCCGCCGCTGCCGGTGAACTTGCCGGTGTTCACGTCTACCACGGTCATGGCTTCGGTGCGGTCAATCACCAGCGAGCCGCCGGAAGGCAGGAAGACCTTGCGGTCCAGTGCCTTGGCAATCTGCTCGTCGATGCGGTGCGCGGCGAAGATGTCTTCGTCCTTGGTCCACTTCTCCAGGCGTCCCACCAGGTCCGGGGCCACGTAGGTCACGTAGGCCTCGATGGTGTCCCAGGCTTCCTCACCGGAAACCACCAGCTTGGAGAAATCCTCGTTGAAGACGTCACGGACCACCTTGATGGTCAGGTCCGGTTCGCCGTAGAGCAGTTCAGGGGGCAGCGTCTTGGTGGACTTGGCCTTGGCATCGATGGTTTCCCACTGGGCACGCAGGCGGTTGATGTCATTCATCAACTCTTCCTCGCTGGCACCTTCGGCAGCCGTGCGGACAATAACGCCCGCGTTCTCCGGCAGGTGGTCCTTGAGGATTTTCTTCAGCCGGTTGCGTTCCACGTCCGGCAGCTTGCGGGAAATGCCGGTCATAGAGCCGCCCGGCACGTACACCAGGTAGCGTCCGGGCAGGGAGATCTGGCTGGTCAGCCGGGCGCCCTTGTGGCCTACGGGATCCTTGGTGACCTGCACCAGTACGGAATCGCCGGACTTCAGCGCCAGCTCGATGCGGCGCGGCTGGCCGTCCAGGCCGGCGGCGTCCCAATTGACCTCGCCGGCGTACAGCACGGCGTTGCGGCCGCGGCCGATGTCCACAAAGGCGGCTTCCATGCTGGGCAGCACGTTCTGGACCTTGCCCACGTACACGTTGCCAATCAGGGAGTCCTGCTGGGTGTTGGAGACAAAGTGTTCCGCCAGCACGCCGTCTTCAAGCACGCCGATCTGGATCCGCTCGTCGCGCTGGCGGACAATCATCTGCCGGTCAACGGATTCGCGGCGCGCCAGGAACTCGGCCTCGGTGATCACGTGGCGGCGGCGGCCGGACTCGCGGGACTCGCGGCGGCGCTGCTTCTTGGCTTCCAGACGCGTGGAACCCTTGACGCTGGTTACGCGGTCCGACGCCGGTGCGTCGGCATGGGCGCGCGGGGCGCGGACCCGGGTAACCGTGTTGGGCGGATCGTCGTCCGCTCCCCCGGTCAGTTCCAGATCTGCATCTCCACGCCGGCGACGGCGGCGGCGGCGGGAGGTCACGCCGCCGGCCTCGCTGTCCTCCGGTCCGGTTGAAGCGTTCTCCTCACCGGTGCCTGCCTCGGCCCCGGCACGGCTGCGGCTGCGCCGGCTGCGGCGCGAGCGGGACCGGGTGGAATCGGCAGACTCTTCGTCGTCTTCTGCGGCCGGGTCGGTGTCCGCAGCCTTGACCACGGGCAGGGAGCGGACGGCGGAAAGGTCCGGGGCATGGAAGAGCACCGAGGTGGGTGATTCGGGAACCGCAAACGGATCCAGTGCCGATGCGGGGCCTGCGGGTGCAGCCGCTTCGGTCGCGGCCGACTCAGTTGCGTCCGGGAGTACGGGCTCCGCGGCGGTTTCGGCGGACGGAGCTGCTGCTTCCGCAGAGCGGGCCGGACCGGCGGGCGTGCCGGCACGGCGGCGGGTCCGGGTCTTCGGCGCCGGGGCTTCGGCTTCCGCCTCGGGGCGGGCGGCCAGGGTCACTTCATCTGCTGCAGGCACTTCATCTGCTGCAGTCACTTCATCTGCTGCGGGTACCGCGGCATGCACCGGCTCAGCTGCGGCAGCGGAGGTCTCGGCTTCAAGTGCTTCCGCTGGCTTCTTCTTGGCGGGGGCACGGCGGCGGCGCACAGCCTTGGCGGGGGCATCCGCTTCCGCGGCAGCCGGCTCGACGACGTCGCCTGCTGCATGCTCCTGCGTTACCGCTGCGGGGACGGCCTCCGGACCCGCAGCCGGTTCGGCTGCTACAGATTCAACCGGTGCAGACACGGCAGTTGTGGATACGGCCTTTTTGCGGGGGGCGCGGACACGCTTGGGCTTTTCGGCAACGGCGGCAGCCGAGTCTTCGGCGTCAGGAACGGCGGCAGCTTCCGGCAACTGTTCCTGCGCCGGTTCCTGCGTCTTTGCCGGCGAGGTGACCGGCGATGATGACTTGCGGCGGGTGCGGGTGGCTTTCTTGACGGCCGGCTGGGCCTGCGAAGCCCCTTCCCCTGCGGCGGTACCTTCTGCAACTAGTTCATTGGTCAAGTCGTTCTGGTTATTCATTTAGGCCTATGCTCCGGCCCTGCGGCACTGGCCACATTCCAATGCCGAAGGGCAATGTGTCGGCCGTGCGGTGGCATCGCAGCCTGCCCGCCGGCCGGAAGTCGTCTGGATGTCATCCGAGGTCGCGCCGACTGTGGGGCGCGGGATCACTCGAAGACCAGCGGCACGGCTATGGGTCGGTCTGATCGGCGGATTCCCTGGTTCCCACCCGGATTGATGGGCGAACTGCATGGGAAGCGTCACCGGCAGAACCGGAAGCCTGTCGCTGGACCGATGGCGGAATGTGGTTCCGTCACCAGCCAAAGACATTATCTCACATGGCCGCCTTTTTGGCCCGTATGAACCCTTAGACTCGACGCAGACAACTACTCGGTAAAAGGAGCTTCCGTGCCCTCCAGCGCAGCCCGTCAAACTTCCGGCGTCCGGCCGGCTGACCCCGCCCCGTCCCGGGCGGCATCGGCACAGGCCGTTGGGCCGGAACGGCGGCCCTTTATCTGGACCCTGCTCGCCACGTCCGTAATTGGCTGGCTTGCCTCGGGCATCCTGGTCATCGAACGGCTGCATGTGTACGCCGACGCAAACTACATCACCAGCTGTGACATCAGCCCCTGGGTCTCCTGCGGAACGGTCTTCCAGACCTGGCAGGCCTCGCTCTTCGGCTTCCCCAACCCGCTGATCGGCATTGTGGCCTTCGCCGTCACCATCACCACCGCCGTGGGCCTGCTGGCCCGCGCACAGTTTGCCCGCTGGTACTGGGTGGGCCTGCAGGCAGGCGTCACCCTGGGCATGGTCTTCGTTGTGTGGCTGTGGAGCCAGGCCCTGTTCGATATCTACGTACTGTGCATCTACTGCATCGTGGTGTGGGCGGCAATGATTCCTTTGTTCGTGTTCACCACCATCCGCAACCTTGCAGCGGGCGTCATTCCGGCACCGGCGGGGCTGGTGCGGTTCCTCACGGAGTGGGCCTGGGCCATCGTTGTCCTGCTCTGGGTGGCCACGGCGGCGTCCATCTTCTTCCGCTTTATGAATTCCTTCATCGGAAGCTAACGGCGTAGCGGCCGGCGGCGGTGCCCGGCCCTCCCTGCCTAGCCCGCGTTCGGCATTCCCCATGCCAGCACCACGGGGAAATCCTGGCCTTCCCAGGTCGCCTGGAGCGATGGGTCCGGTGCCGTGCGTCCGTCCAGGTCAAGCAGCCGGACCACTGAGAGCTCCCAGCCGCTGCGCTCCAGCACGGACACGGTCCAGTCCTGCGGTTCTTCCGCCGGCGCGTCCGCCAGTTCGGCGCCGTCGGGCATCCCGCTGGTGAAGACCCGCATGGACTCGGGCAGCAGTTCGCGCACGCCGTCGCGCTCGGTGTATTGGGGTGCCTGGCCCTGCCGAGAGAAGAGCGCCGCTTCCAGCGCGGCGGCGTACACCGGGTCCCCGGCCGCGTCGTAGACCCAGCGGCGGCCCAGCACCGAGTGGTCCATCTCGGTGATCAGGAACCGCTCCGCACCGGCCAGCGGTGCATCCCGGTAGGTCAGCGGTACCTGAACCACCAGTGAACCGGCTGCAACAATAAGGGTTTCAATCCCCACTGCGCCTTCCGGGTCCTCAAAGCGGAAGGCCCCGAGTTTCCGTGCCGTGACCGGTTCCGTCGAGGGAAACCACCGCGCCCTCGGCAGCCAGTCGGAGATCAGTTCCAGTTTTCCCGGACGCAGCTCTGCGTCATAGATGAGTGCCATGCGGACAGCATAGGCATGATCAGCACGTGCGGGTGGAATATCCCCGCTGCAATTCCGGTTGCCGCAAAGGAAGGCGCAGGCACTTTCTGCCGCCGGAAACCGTAAGGAGATCCATGCTTAGGACAACATCCGCAGGCCCAAACACACCGGGCACAGCGCTCGTAGCCGGTGCCACCGGAATCGCAGGCGCGGCGCTGGTCGAACTGCTCACCCGGGAGGGCTGGCAAGTGCTGGCCCTCTCACGCAAGGGCGGCAGCCCCGATCCGTCCCGGCCCGGGGTCGTCCCCGTAGCCGCTGACCTGACCTCGCCGGCGTCGCTCGCAGCAGCGCTGAAGGATGCGCGTCCCACGCACGTCTTCTTCACCTCCTGGTCCCGGCAGGAAACCGAAGTCGAAAACATCGCGGTGAATGCCGGCATGGTCCGGAACCTCCTGGCAGCATTGGAAGACGCGCCGCTGGAACACGTGGCGCTGATGACCGGCCTCAAGCACTATATGGGCCCCTTCGAAGCGTACGGCGAAGGCCCCATGCCGGATACGCCGTTCTCGGAAGAGGAACCGCGGCTGCCCGTGGACAACTTCTACTACGCGCAGGAAGACGAACTGATGGCCGCGGCGCAGCGGCAGGGCTTCGCCTGGTCCGTGCACCGCTCCCACACGGTGATCGGCTTCGCCGTGGGCAACGCCATGAACATGGGCCAGACCCTCGCTGTGCAGGCCACCCTCTGCAAGGAACTGGGCCTGCCCTTTATTTTCCCGGGCTCGGAAACCCAGTGGAACTCGATCACGGACATGACCGACGCCGGGCTGCTTGCCGAGCACATGCTCTGGGCGGCCACGGACCCGAACACCGCCAATGAGGCCTACAACGTGGTCAACGGCGACGTTTTCCGCTGGCGTTCACTCTGGCCGCGGCTGGCTGCAGAATTCGGCGTTACGCCCGAAGGCTTCGACACCGCTCCCCGTCCGCTCGAGGAGCAGATGGCCGGCATGGAGGAGGCCTGGAAGGAGCTGGCCGTCCGTCACGGGCTCGCCGAAACCGACATCACCAGACTGGCGTCCTGGTGGCACACCGACGCCGACCTGGGCCGGAACGTGGAGGTGCTGACCGACATGAGCAAGAGCCGGTTGGCAGGCTTCACCGGCTACCGCCGCACCGAAGACGCCTTCAAGGAACTCTTCGCACGGCTGCGGGACGAAAAGCTCATTCCGTAGCAGTGCCCCTCCCCCCGGGCAGAGGAAGGGCCGGCACCCGTTGGGTGCCGACCCTTTTTCTGCCTGACGGGTTACTTGAACCAGATGCCGATTTCCCGCGAGGCTGATTCGGGCGAATCGGAACCGTGGACCAGGTTCTGCTGCACGGCCGTACCCCAGTCACGGCCAAAGTCGCCGCGGATGGTGCCCGGGGCCGCCGTCGTCGGATCCGTGGTGCCGGCCAGCGATCGGAAGCCCTCGATGACGCGTTCGCCTTCCAGGACCATCGCTACAACCGGACCGCTGAGCATGAACTCAACGAGCGGCTCGTAGAACGGCTTGCCCTGATGCTCCTCGTAGTGCTCTTCGAGGATGGCCCGGGTGGCTGCGGTCTTCTTCAGTTCAGCCACGGTGTAGCCTTTGGCCTCGATCCGGGCCAGGATGGCGCCGGTGAGGCGGCGCTCGACGCCGTCGGGCTTAACCAGGACAAGTGTGCGCTCAATGCTCACGATGTATCTCCTTGGAAGTTCGGGTAACTGGTTCTAAGCCTAGTCGGTACCCGGTGCCGTTGAAGGCCCGGCCTCTTCCGGATGGGCCTGCTCCCACTCGGCCTGCATTCGGTCCCGTTCCCGGTTCTCCCGGTCCAGCCGCATCCCGGCCCGCAGGCCGTACCACCAGGTCAGCGCAAACAGCACACCGACGAAGAACATGGTCGGCTCCAGGAAGCCGGTGGCAATGACGACCAGCTGCAGGATCCAGCCAATCAGCGGTCCGGCCGGCTTGGACAGCACGGCGCAGGTGCCAACCAGCGCCGCCGCCAGCAGGATGCCGCCGCCCAGCAGCAGCACGGGCGAAACGGTCCCGCGGTTCAGGCCGAAAACGGCGAGGGTCCCGAAGAGCACTACGAACGCTTCGAGTGTCAGCACCGTGGATGCGAACATTACCTTCACCGAACGGCGCTTCTTGGGCATGCCCGGACGCCATTCGCGCTGCGCCTTGGTCAGTTTTGCCATATCTGCGAACCTACTTTCCGAGGAGGGTGCGCGCTTCGGCGACCAGGGTAATGGAACCGACCACCAGGACACCGCCGGCAAGGTCGTTGTTCTCTTCGGCCTTGGCCACGGCCAGCTCCAGTGCGTTGTCCAGTCCTGCTTCGACCCGGATATCCTCGTCCGCGAAACCGGCGTCCACTGCGTCCTGGACCAATTCCTCGGCGGGGATTGCCCGCGGGGAATTGGACTGGGTCAGCACCACGGTGCTGACCAGGTCCCCAAGCTGCTCACGCAGCTCGCTGAGGATCCCGACGGCGTCCTTCTCCGCCAGGATCCCCACCACCAGCACCAAAGTGGTGAAGTTGAAGGACTCACGCAGCGCCTCGGCCGAGGCACGGGCGCCTGCCGGGTTGTGCGCGGCGTCGACCACGATGGTGGGCGCGGTGCGGACCACTTCCAGGCGGCCGGGCGAGGTCACGGTGGAGAACCCGGTACGGAGCAGTTCGACGTCGAGCTCCTTGGAACCTCCGCCGATAAACGCTTCCAGGGCCGCGACGGCGACTGCCGCGTTCTGCGCCTGGTGCGCGCCGTGCAGGGGAACCAGCAGCTCCTCGTAGCGCCCGGCCAGGCCGTTGACGGTGACCATCTGTCCGCCCACGGCCATTACGCGGGATTCGACGCCGAACTCCACGCCTTCGAACCGGAACGGCACGCCCGTCTCGCGTGCCTTCTCCAGCAGCACCGTCGCGGCCTCCATGGGCTGCGCGGCGCTGATCAGGAAACCGCCCTCCTTGATGATGCCCGCCTTCTCATAGGCGATGTCGGCGACGTCGTCACCGAGCAGTTCGGTGTGGTCCAGCGAGATGGGCGTAATGACGGAAACGGTGCCGTCGCCCACGTTCGTGGCATCGGTGATGCCGCCCAGTCCCACCTCAATGACTGCCGCGTCCACGGGCTCGTCCGCGAAGACGGCGAACGCCAGGATGGTCAGGGCCTCGAAGTAGGTCAGCCGCGGCTCCCCCGCTGCCTCCAGCTCGCCGTCGACAATGTCCAGGTAGGGGCGGATCTCGTCCCAGATCCGGACAAACGTTTCGTCACTGACGGGCTCGCCGTCAATGCTGATCCGCTCCGTCACCCGGGTCAGGTGCGGGCTGGTGTAGCGGCCGGTCCGCAGCCCGTAGGCGCGCAGCCCGCCTTCAATCAGGCGGGCCGTGGACGTTTTGCCGTTGGTGCCGGTGATGTGGATGATCGGGAACGCCTTGTTGGGTTCCCCCAGCACTTCCATGGCCCGGAAGAGCGGAGCCAGGCGCGGCTCCATCTTGTTTTCCGGGGCACGGCTGAGCAGCTCGGCGTACACGCTCTCCACCGAGAAACCGTCAATCGAACCGGACGGACGGTCTGCTGCGCTCATTAGATCTTCTCCACTGTGACGATGAATTTCCCGCTGTCCTTCTCGTCGTCCGTGACCGTGAGGTCACCGACAACAATCAGGTCCGCGGTGAGGGTTTCAGCCTTGATCAGGCTGATGTTGGCCTCGAGGGCTGCGGCTTCCGCTTCGCCGGTGCTGATCCGGGTGCGGATGCGGTCGCTGATGTGCAGGTCCGCGTCGCGGCGGGCCTGCTGGATGGCGCGGATGCCGTCGCGGGCGGTGCCCTCGGCGGCCAGTTCGGGGGTGACCTCGGTGTTCAGCACCAGGAACCCGCCGCCCGGCAGCACGGCAACGGCCTTGGCCGATTCACCTTCGCCGGACTCCACCACGGTTTCGAGCGTGTACTCGTGCTCTTCAAGGGCGAGCCCGCCCGCGGTGACCGTGCCGGCGTCGTCCACTGACCAGTCGCCCGATTTGGCGGCCTTGATGGCCGTCTGCACGTTCTTGCCCAGCCGGGGGCCGGCAGCGCGGGCGTTGACCACGAGCTTCTGGCTGATGCCGAACTCGGCCGGGTCCGCGGACGCGGCGTCTACCAGGCGCACGTTCTTCAGGTTCAGTTCGTCGGCGATGATCGCGGCGAACTGGCCCGTAAGGGACTGTGCGTCAGGCGCGACGACGGTCATTTCGGACAGCGGCAGGCGGACCCGCAGGTTCGCGCCCTTGCGCAGGGAGGAACCCACCGAGGCAATGCGGCGGGTCAGGTCCATCCGTGCCACCAGGTCCGGATCCTTCGGGAACAGGTCCGCATCCGGCCAATCCGTCAGGTGCACCGAGCGTCCGCCGGTCAGGCCCCGCCAGATTTCCTCACCGATCAGCGGCAGCAGCGGGGCAGCCACGCGGCACACCGTTTCCAGGCACGTGTACAGCACGTCGAACGCCTGCGGATCTTCGTCGAAGAACCGGGTGCGGCTGCGGCGGATGTACCAGTTGGTAAGCGTGTCCATGTAGGCGCGCAGGATCTCGCACCCCACGGACACGTCGTAGGTGTCCAGGGCCGTGGTCATTTCCCGCACCAGGTCGCCGGTGGCGGCGAGCAGGTAGCGGTCCAGCGGCTCGGTGGAGTCGTAGCGGGCCTTCGCCTCGTAGCCGTTGCCGTTGTTCGCGGCGTTGGTGTACAGGCTGAAGAAGTGCCAGACGTTCCACAGCGGCAGGATGGCCTGGCGGACGCCGTCGCGGATGCCCTGTTCGGTGACAATCAGGTTGCCGCCGCGCAGGATGGGCGAGGCCATCAGGAACCAGCGCATGGCATCGGAGCCGTCGCGGTCCAGGACCTCGGACACGTCGGGGTAATTGCGCAGCGACTTGGACATCTTCTGCCCGTCGGAGCCCAGGACAATGCCGTGGCTGCTGACGTTGCGGAACGCCGGCCGGTCAAACAGTGCGGTGGCGAGCACGTGCAGCGTGTAGAACCAGCCGCGGGTCTGGCCGATGTACTCCACGATGAAGTCGCCCGGGTTGTGGTGCTCGAACCAGTCGGCGTTCTCCATCGGGTAGTGGACCTGGGCGTACGGCATGGATCCGGAGTCGAACCAGACGTCCAGCACGTCCTCCACGCGGCGCATGGTGGACTGGCCCTCTTCCGGGGTGCGGGGGTCGTCCGGGTTGGGCCGGGTCAGCTCGTCGATAAACGGGCGGTGCAGGTCCGGCTTGCCCTCCTTGTTCAGCGGCAGGCGGCCGAAGTCGGCTTCCATTTCGGCCAGCGAACCGTAAACGTCGGTACGCGGGTAGTTGGGGTCATCCGAAACCCAGACCGGGATGGGGCTGCCCCAGTAGCGGTTGCGGCTGATGGACCAGTCGCGGGCGTTTTCCAGCCACTTGCCGAACTGGCCGTCCTTGACGTTCTCCGGGATCCAGTTGATCTGCTGGTTCAGTTCGACCATGCGGTCCTTGATCTTGGTGACCTCCACGAACCAGGAGGAGACGGCCTTGTAGATCAGCGGGTTCCGGCACCGCCAGCAGTGCGGGTAGCTGTGCTCGTAGCTGGCCTGGCGAAGCAGCCGGCCTTCGGACTTGAGCACCTTGGTGATGGGTTTGTTGGCATCGAAGACCTGCAGGGCGGCGATGTCCTCCAGCGCGGTCTCGGCGAACATGGGCAGGAACTTGCCGCCCTCGTCCACGGACAGGATCACGGGGATTCCGTTCTCCTCGCAGACCTTCTGGTCATCTTCACCATAGGCCGGAGCCTGGTGGACAACACCGGTGCCGTCGGTAGTGGTGACGTAATCCGCCGTGACTATCCGCCAGGCGTTTTCGGTGCCCCACTTTTCGGTGTCGGTGTAGATGTTCCACAGCGGTTCGTACCGCAGCCCGGCAAGGTCCTTGCCCAGGTGCACGGCGCGGACGGAGGCGCGGGCGGCCTCGGCGTCGTCGTACCCCAGGTCCTTGGCGTAGGAACCGACCAGGTCCTCGGCCAGGAGGAACCGGCCCTCCCCTGCCTGCGTGCCGTTCGGGCCAGCGGGCACGACGGCGTAGCGGACCTCGGGTCCGACGGCGAGGGCCATGTTGGTGGGCAGGGTCCACGGCGTGGTGGTCCACGCGATGGCTTTGACGCCCTCGAGTTCGGCGGAGAGTACGTTGTCTCCGGCGACCAGCGGGAACGTGACAGTGACCGTCTGGTCCTGGCGCATCTTGTAGACGTCGTCGTCCATGCGCAGCTCATGGTTGGACAGCGGCGTCTCGTCCTTCCAGCAGTACGGAAGCACGCGGAAACCGCTGTAGGTCAGGCCCTTTTCATGCAGGGTCTTAAACGCCCAGATGACCGACTCCATGTACTCGACGTTGAGCGTCTTGTAGTCGTTTTCGAAGTCCACCCAGCGGGCCTGGCGGGTGACGTAGTCCTGCCACTCGCCGGAGTACTTCATCACCGAGGCACGGCACGCATCGTTGAACTTGTCGATGCCCATCTTCTCGATCTGGACCTTGTCGCTCATGCCCAGCTGCTTCATGGCTTCGAGCTCGGCGGGCAGCCCGTGGGTGTCCCAGCCGAAGCGGCGTTCCACGCGGCGGCCGCGCTGCGTCTGGTAGCGGGCAACCAGGTCCTTGACGTAGCCGGTCAGCAGGTGGCCGTAGTGCGGCAGGCCGTTGGCGAAGGGCGGGCCGTCGTAGAAAACAAACTCATTGTCGCCGTCGCGGCCGGCGGGGCGGGCATCGATGGAGGCCTGGAAAGTGCCGTCCTGGTCCCAGTACTTCAGAACGCGTTCTTCGAGTTCGGGGAACCGGGGCGAGGAGGGGACGGCAGCGCCGTCGCCGGTGCTGGCTTTGGGGTATACAGAAGGCATTTTCGACATCCTGGTAGCGGCAAGTAAATCTGGCTGTGGAATTCAGGATGCGAGGGCGGCGTTTCCGGACCGGCCCGAAGGACGGCGGTAAACCGCGGTACCACCTCGCTTGCCGCCGTGTGCACACCGGCCGTGGCCGGGATACGCGCGACTGCCGCTCGTTGACTGCTGTGACGGGCTTACCCGTCCGGTTCTACTGGGCCTGCCGCCGTACGTTTGGCTGCCTGCTGTTCTTCCGGAAGCTCACCGGTGATGGCCGGGTCAGTGCTGCTTCGCACAAGTTTAGGCCACGCCCGCGCCGGTTGTCGAAGCACTGCCCCTGGCAGGCGAACCGGGCGCGGCGAAAGCCTGCCCACCGCGTCTGCCGCGGGGGCAGGCCCTCGCCCGGTTACTGCCCGGTTACTGCCCGGTGCGGATGACTTTGTGCTGGGCCGCCTGGGCCAGCGGGCGCAGCACAACCTGGTCCAGGTTCACGTGGTGCGGCAGGTTCAGGGAAAAGGCCATCACTTCGGCGACGTCCTCGGCGGTGAGGGGCTTCTCCACTCCGGCGTACACCTTGTCGGCCGCGGCCGGATCGCCCAGCCGGTTCAGGGAGAACTCCTCGGTCCGCACCATGCCGGGGGCAATCTCGATGACGCGCACGTTGTGCTCGGCTTCCTCCAGCCGCAGGGTCCGTGCAAGCATTTCCTCGCCCGACTTGGCCGCGCAGTAGCCGGCGCCACCCTCATAGGCAGTGGACGCCGCCGTCGAGGTCAGCAGCAGCACCGAGCCGCGTCCGCTGTCCCGCAGGGCGGGGAGGAAAGCCTGGGTCATCCGCAGGGCCCCGAGGACGTTGACGTCGTACATCCGCTGCCAGTCGCTGATGCTTCCGGTGGCCACCGGGTCCAGTCCGAAGGCTCCGCCTGCGTTGTTGATCAGGGCATCCACTCCCCCGTCCGCCAGGACCGCGCTGGCCAGCCGGGCCACGGAGGCGTCATCGGTGACGTCCGCTGCCATGGCGACGGCGCCGGTCTCCTCTGCGAGCGCCTGCAGCCGGTCTGCGCGGCGGGCCACCGCCACCACGTCCCAGCCCGAGGCACGCAGCGCCCGCACTGCGGCGGCTCCAATGCCTGAACTTGCTCCGGTTACTACGGCCCGCTTGGGTGTGATCTCAGTCATGGGAGCTACTTTAGCCAGCGTTTGCCTCTTCCCCGTGTTCGTTACGGACCAGTTCGTGTAGGCGCGGGGCGGGACTGTGCCTGCCCGGCGGCGGTTTGTTGCCGGGGTCGGACTGTGCCTGCCCGGCGGCGATTTGTTGCCGGGGCCGTCCGGTCCGTACCGGGCCGTTTCGATCCGGGCCCAGCAGGCCGGCGCCTGCCGCATCCGGGCCCAGACCGCTGGCGCCTGCCGCATCCGGGCCCAGACCGCTGGCGCCTGCCGCATCCGGTCCCAGACGGGGGTAGAGCGGATTCCAAGTCCGGCACGTGCGATGTACCAGTTCGATGAATCTGCCCGGACTGTGCAGGATCATCTCGGCAGTAACCCGTAAGGTGACCAATCCGCCGGAGGTCGAGCAGTTCCAGCGCTGCCGGTCTTTCCGGTATTCCGTCCGCCCGCTGTGGAAGGCGTAGCCGTCAATCTCAACGATCAACCATCCGTCAATGAGGAAATCCACGCGGCCTACTCCGGGCAGCAGCACCTCCTCCTGCGGGCGGAAACCGGCGGCAAGGAGGTGGAACCGGGCACAGACCTCCAGAGGGGAGGCAGTCGTCCGGCGCACGGTTTCAAGCAGTCGGGCGATTCGCCAGTCCCTCGGTCCTGAAAATTCCTGTTTCAGGGTTTCCAGCCCCACGGCGTTGCAGACCACGGCGGACTCAGCGATCACCAGGGCTTCCACGCTGGGAAGACAGCGGAACGCGTCGCGGACAATCTCCCGGGGTGCTGCTATCAGCCGGTGGCCCGAGCGGCGCCCACGATGCAGCACTGCGTCCGGGAGGGTGAGTGCCCTGTCGCACCGGAGATGAACCGTGCCGGCCGGTGCCAGCACCCACCAGCCCAAGAGGGAGGCCGCGGAAACGCAGGAGACCGATGCCCCGTTGCAGGCCGCCCCAATCAGGGCCGGATCGGCACCTTCCAATGCCAGGAGGCCCCGACCAACATGCCGAAGCAGCCCGGAACGCACGGCCGCATCCACCTGCCGCTGGGAAAACCCGTTTGCTATGAGGGTGCGTTGCCTGGCCAGACAGTGCCTGGACCTGAGGAACGCCTCGAGTTGCTGCATTCCGCCACCCTCTCAGTTGCACTCGTCTACCGGTCGAGCAGTGAACTGTCATGTGAGGGAACGGACTGCATCGTGGCCTATTCCTCTGCTCTGGAGGGACAGCGACCAACCCGGCCGGCCTCGAAACTGAGCTCTTTCCCGGCCGCACCCGGGTTCCTCTTCCCCTCTCCCGGCTGCTTCCCTACCTGAACTTCCCACGCTCTGGGACTGCTGTTACTGATGGGGTCACAGCAGCCACATCCGTACCGAAGCGTGGGAAATTCCAGGCACGCGATCGGGCTGGAACCATCCTGGGCACAAGCCGGACTCTATCTCCATATCTCCCCACTCCCGGCCGGCTCTCTGCCCGTCCTCCCCCACTCCCGGCCGTCTCTCTGCCCGTCCTCCCCCACTCCCGGCCGTCTCCCGCAGCCGCACCCTGGTCCTTGTCCCCTCTCCCGGCAGCTTCCCTACCTGAACTTCCCACGCTCTGGGACTCCTGTGACTGATGGGGTCCCAACAGCCACATCCGTACCGAAGCGTGGGAAATTCCAGGGCCCTCGGCCGGGAGCGCCTTGGCAACAAGCCTGCCCTGGGGCTCCGACACCGCTAGGGCCCGGCATGGGCAACCCTGCCCTGCACTGCCCTGCCCTGCCCTGCCCTGCCCTGCACTGCCCTGCCCTGCCCTGCACTGCCCTGCCCTGCGAGCCCTACGCCCCCGGACCGGGAACGGCCAGCAGATAGTCCCGCAGCACCACTGCTTCGTTCTCTTTCTCGTTCCGCGCCCCGTACAGCAGCACGGTATCCGGCCGGGACCGGCACTCGAGGTTGAAGTCTGCCACCCCGGGATTGTCCGCAAGTTCGGCCCGGTAGCGCTGCACAAACTCCTCCCAGCGCTCCGGACGGTGGCCGAACCATTTGCGCAGGCCGGTGCTGGGCGCCACGTCCTTCAGCCATTCATCCAGGCTCGCCTTTTCCTTGGACACCCCGCGCGGCCACAGCCTGTCCACCAGGACCCGGAACCCGCCGTCGGGCGGTTCATAGATCCGCCGGATCCGCACGTTCCAGGATGAGGATTCCCTGCTGGCAGCCATACCGGGATGCTACTGCCGGCGAACCCGGTCCCGACAGTGCCGCAGAGCATAGGCCTGCATGGAAGAATGGAAACCATGGCTGAACATATCCCGGGCACAGACACGCCCGACAACGCACCCAAGACCGTTTCCGTCCCCGACAAGCCCGCCCTTGAGGGGCTCGAGTCCAAGCTGAGCCGCCGCTGGCGCGAGGAGGGAACGTACGCGTTTAATCCGGACACCGTCCGGGAGCAGGTCTACTCCATCGACACTCCCCCGCCCACGGCCTCCGGTTCGCTCCACGTGGGACACATGTTCTCCTACACGCAGACCGACGTCATGGCCCGCTACCAGCGCATGACCGGCAAGAACGTGTTCTACCCCATGGGCTGGGACGACAACGGGCTGCCCACCGAACGCCGCGTGCAGAACTACTACGGCGTGCGCTGCGACCCCACCAAGCCGTACGACGCCGACTACCGCCCGCCGGCCAAGGCCGCGAAGAACCAGCGGGATTTCGACGTCGTCTCCCGCCGGAACTTCATCGAACTGTGCGAGGAACTGGCCGTGGAGGATGAGAAGGTCTTCGAGGACCTCTTCTCCACCCTGGGCCTGTCCGTGGACTGGAACCGGACCTACCGCACCATCGATGACCACTCCCGAGCCGTCAGCCAGCGCGCCTTTTTGGACAACCTGCGGGCCGGCGACGCGTACATGGCCGAAGCCCCCACCCTCTGGGACGTCACGTTCCGCACCGCCGTGGCCCAGGCCGAACTGGAAGACCGCGAGCAGCCCGGCGCCTACCACCGCATCAGCTTCCATGCCCCCGACGGCGAGAAGATCTTCATCGAGACCACGCGTCCCGAACTGCTGCCGGCCTGCGTGGCACTGGTGGCGCACCCCGACGACGAGCGGTACCAGCGCCTGTTCGGCACCACGGTGAAGTCCCCGCTGTTCGACGTCGAGGTTGAGGTGAAGGCGCATCCGCTGGCCAAGCCGGACAAGGGCTCCGGCATCGCCATGATCTGCACCTTCGGCGACCTCACCGACGTGACCTGGTGGCGTGAACTGAACCTGCCCACCCGCGCCGTGATCGGCCGTGACGGCCGCATCCTCGCCGATACTCCGGAGTGGATTGCCACGGAGAAGGCGAAGGAAAACTACGCCGCCCTCGCCGCCAAGACGGTGTTCAGCGCCAAAGAGACCGTCGTGGAGATGCTGCGCGAAAGCGGCGACCTCGACGGCGAGCCCAAGAAGATCACCCACCCGGTCAACTTCTTCGAAAAGGGCGACAAGCCCCTCGAAGTGGTCACCAGCCGCCAGTGGTACATCCGCAACGGAGGCCGCGACGAGGAGCGCCGCGAACGCCTGATTGCCCGGGGCAAGGAAATCGACTTCCACCCGGCATTCATGCGCTCCCGCTACGAGAACTGGATCGAGGGCCTGAACGGCGACTGGCTGGTCTCCCGCCAGCGCTTCTTCGGCGTTCCGGTGCCGGTCTGGTACCCGCTGGACGCATCCGGCAACCCGGACTATGACCACCCCGTGCTGCCGGCATCAGAGTCCCTGCCGGTGGATCCCGCCGCCGAAGCTGCGCCCGGGTACGAGGAGTCCCAGCGGAACCAGCCCGGCGGGTTCATCGGCGACGCCGACGTCCTGGATACCTGGGCCACTTCCTCGCTGACCCCGCAGATTGTGGGCGGCTGGAGCGTGGAGGAAGACCTGTTTGCCAAGGTCTTCCCGTTCGACCTCCGTCCGCAGGGCCACGACATCATCCGGACCTGGCTGTTCTCCTCCGTAGTGCGCGCGGACGCCCTGAACGCCGCCGCACCCTGGAAGCACGCCGCGATTTCCGGCTGGATCCTGGACCCGGACCGCAAGAAGATGTCGAAGTCCAAGGGCAACGTGGTGGTTCCCACCGATGTGCTCAACGAATACGGCTCCGATGCGGTGCGCTACTGGGCGGCCTCTGCCAAGCTGGGCGCGGACACCGCGTACGAGATTGCGCAGATGAAGATCGGCCGCCGGCTGGCCATCAAGCTGCTCAACGCCTCCAAGTTCGTCCTGAACCTGGGCGCCACGGAGAAGAACGTGGCGCTGGATGACGCCTCGGTGATCACCAACGCACTGGACCTGGCACTGCTTGCCCAGCTGACCGACGTCGTCAACGCGGCCACCAGCGCCTTTGAACGCTACGATTACGCCAAGGCACTGCAGCTGACGGAGTCCTTCTTCTGGTCCTTCACCGATGACTACGTGGAGCTGATCAAGGACCGCGCCTACGGAGCCGCAGGAGACGCGGAGCAGGCCTCGGTGCTGGCCACCCTGGCCACCACCCTGGATTCGCTGCTGCGCCTGTTCGCACCGTTCCTGCCCTTCGCCACCGAAGAGGTCTGGGGCTGGTGGCGCGCCGGCTCGGTGCACCGGGCACCGTGGCCGAACGTGGACGGCCTGTCCACGGCCGTGGCAGACGCCGACGCCGGGATCCTGGGAACGGTCGCCGCCGCCCTGGGCGGCATCCGCAAGGCCAAGTCCGAAGCCAAGGTCAAGCAGCGCACCGAGGTCCTCAAGGCCACGGTAACGGCTCCGGAAGGGGCCGTGGCGCGGCTGCGTGCCGGCTCCGCCGATCTGAAGGCCGCCGGCAATGTCCGCGAACTGAACCTGTCCGTCGGCGAGGGCGAGCTGACCGTCTCCGACGTCGAACTGGCACCGCCCGCGGAGTAGCAGGTACGCAAATGGCCCGGCCGGAAATATCCGGCCGGGCCTTTTAACGTGTCAGTCGAATTGACGTGTCAGTCGAAGCGGGGATTTTCGGTACGGCTGCGCTTGAGTTCAAAGAAGGCCGGGTTCGAGGCCAGCATCACGGCGCCGTCGAACATGGTGCCGGCTTCCTCGCCGCGCGGAATGCGCGTCAGGACCGGGCCGAAGAACGCGGTGCCGTTGAAGGCCACTACGGGGGTGCCGACGTCGTCGCCCACCTTCTCGATGCCTTCCTTGTGGGAGGCACGCAGCTGGGCGTCGTATTCGTCCGTATCGGCGAAGCGCGCCAGCTCGGCAGGCAAACCTACTTCGTCCAGGGACTCGCGGATCACGGCGGGGAAGTCATCGTTGCCGCCGTCGTGGATGCGGGTGCCCATGGCGTCATAGAGCTTCTTGACGTACTCGTCGCCGTGCAGTTCCTGTGCGGCAATGATCACGCGGACCGGGCCCCAGCCGCTGTCCATGCGCTGCCGGTATTCCTCGGGCAGGTCGCGGCCCTCGTTGAGGACGGACAGGCTCATCACGTGCCACTTGGTGGTTACGTCCCGGACCTGCTCCACCTCGCCCATCCAGCGGGAGGTTACCCAGGCAAACGGGCACATGGGATCAAACCAGAAATCGGCAGTGGACGCAGAACGGTCAGCACTCATGCGGGTCTCCTTCAAAGGTCGTCGACGGCGTTGGATGCCGCGGTCAGTACCGTGTGCAACCGCACTCTAGGCAGATTTGTTCCTGCGCTTGGTAGCGACCGCGTGGGAGATCAGCGTGGGCTCGGCCTTGTTTTCGACGGTATCCGCCGTGATGACCACGGTGGCAACGTCGTCCCGGCTGGGCAGGTCGAACATCACCGGCAGCAGGACTTCCTCCAGGATGGCACGCAGGCCGCGTGCGCCGGTGCCGCGGGCCAGGGCCTGGTCCGCAATGGCATCCAGGGCGCCCTGCTCGAAGGTCAGTTCGACGCCGTCGAGCTGGAACATCTTCTGGAACTGCTTGACCAGGGCGTTCTTCGGCTCGGTGAGGATCCGGATCAGTGCCGTGCGGTCCAGGTTGGACACCGTGGTGATCACCGGCAGGCGGCCGATGAACTCCGGGATCAGCCCGAATTTCAGCAGGTCTTCGGGCATTACCTCGGCGTAGGAGTCCGTGCCCTTGGTGGTCTCGATCAGGGGCGCGCCGAAGCCGATGCCCTTGCGGCCGGACCGGGAACCGATAATTTCCTCGAGTCCGGCGAAGGCGCCGGCCACGATGAAGAGGACGTTGGTGGTGTCAATCTGGATGAATTCCTGGTGCGGGTGCTTGCGTCCGCCCTGCGGCGGCACGGAGGCCACGGTGCCCTCCAGGATTTTCAGCAGCGCCTGCTGCACACCCTCGCCGGAAACGTCGCGGGTGATGGAGGGGTTCTCGCTCTTGCGTGAAATCTTGTCGATCTCGTCAATGTAGATGATGCCCTGCTCGGCCTTCTTGACGTCGTAGTCAGCGGCCTGGATGAGCTTGAGCAGGATGTTCTCGACGTCTTCGCCCACATAGCCTGCCTCGGTCAGGGCGGTGGCATCGGCGACGGCGAACGGTACGTTCAGCCGGCGGGCCAGGGTCTGCGCGAGGTAGGTCTTGCCGCAGCCGGTGGGGCCGATCAGCAGGATGTTGGACTTGCCGATCTCCACCTCGTCCGCAGCGACGGCGTCCGAGAGGTTGCCGGTGCTGCGGGTGGCGTGGCCGGACTGGATGCGCTTGTAGTGGTTGTAGACGGCGACGGCGAGGGAACGCTTGGCCGGTTCCTGGCCGATGACGTATTCCTGCAGCGAGTCGAAGATCTCCCGCGGTTTGGGCAGCTCGAAGGTACCGAGATCGGCTACCTCGGAGAGCTCCTCTTCAATGATCTCGTTGCATAGATCAATGCATTCGTCGCAGATGTATACGCCGGGGCCTGCAATGAGCTTCCGCACCTGCTTCTGGCTCTTTCCGCAGAAAGAGCACTTGAGCAGATCCGTGCTCTCACCAATGCGAGCCATAGTTCAGTCCCCTTAGATGGTCCTTCAAAAAGCGGTTCCGCAGCACAAGCCAGCCAACCATGTTCCACTCTAGGACACTTGGCAGAGCTATTCAGCAACCGAGCGGCCCGTGGTGCGAAATAACGCACCACGGGCCGCCCGGATCCGGCTACATCTTGTTGATGGCCGGCGTCTTGATCTTGCGGGAATCCAGTACCTGGTCGATCAGGCCGTATTCCAGTGCGGCATCGGCGGTGAGGATCTTGTCCCGCTCGATGTCGGTGTTCACCTGCTCGGAGGTGCGGTTGGAGTGCAGCGCCAGTGTGTCTTCCAGCCACGTGCGCATCCGCATGACCTCGGCGGCCTGGATTTCCAGGTCAGAGGCCTGCCCGCCCTGTCCGCCGGACAGCGAGGGCTGGTGGATCAGCACGCGGGCGTTCGGCAGTGCCAGGCGCTTGCCCGGCGTACCGGCGGCCAGCAGCACGGCTGCGGCGCTGGCTGCCTGGCCCAGGCAAACGGTCTGGATCTCCGGGCGGATGTACTGCATGGTGTCGTAGATGGCCGTCATGGCCGTGAACGAACCGCCCGGGGAGTTGATGTACAGGGTGATGTCGCGGTCCGGGTCCGTGGACTCAAGCACGAGCAGCTGGGCCATGATGTCATCCGCGGAAGCGTCGTCCACCTGTACACCCAGGAAGATAATGCGGTCTTCGAAAAGCTTGGTGTACGGGTCCTGGCGCTTGAAACCGTAGGGCGTACGCTCCTCGAACTGCGGCAGGACGTAGCGGCTGGTGGGCATCTGCGGTGCTGCGGCGGAGCCGGCGTTGCCGAAGTTATGGTTCATGAATTACTCCTGAAGTATGCAAATGGAGGAATGGCAGGATGCGGACCCTAGTCCTCGTCCTTGCCCTCTGCCTGGTCCTGGTTGGTTCCGCCGCCTCCGGTGACTCCGCCGGCGTGGGCGGAAATCTTGTCGAAGAAGCCGTATTCCAGGGCTTCCTGCGCGGTGAACCACTTGTCGCGGTCATTGTCCCGGAGGATGGTTTCAACGCTCTGGCCGGTCTGCTCTGCGGTCAGCTCGGCCATAACGCGCTTCATGTTCAGGATCAGCTCGGCCTGGATCTTGATATCCGAAGCCGTGCCGCCGATGCCGCCGGAGGGCTGGTGCATCAGGATGCGGGCGTGCGGGGTGGCGTAGCGCTTGCCCTTGGTGCCCGAGGACAGCAGGAACTGTCCCATGGATGCGGCCAGGCCGGTTGCCACGGTTACCACGTCATTCGGGATGAACTGCATGGTGTCGTAGATGGCCATGCCGGCCGTAACCGAACCGCCGGGCGAGTTAATGTAAAGGTAGATGTCCTTCTCGGGATCTTCGGCCGAGAGCAGCAGAAGCTGGGAGCAGATCGCGTTGGCATTCTCGTCCCGGACTTCCGAGCCCAACCAGATAATCCGCTCTTTGAGCAGGCGGTTGTAGATGTAGTCGTCCCGGCCGGCCGGGTCCACCGTTGCCATAGTGGGTGTGTTCGGTGCAGTTGCCATGAGTGACCTCTCGCTCTGGCAGGAACCAGGTGCCGGCTGTGCCGGCTGCTCCTGCCGTTTGTCTCTCCTAGGACACTAGCCTGTCAGCGCCGTGCCCGGCTTCCGTTTGGCAGGCTGTTCGCTGACGGCGCACGATGTGGATCACAGGGTCCGGTGGCGCCCGTGACGCCTCCGCGGCAGGCTGAAGCCCCGCCTTAACACACTGTCTTAAACGCACCGCGCCGCCGGCCCTTTCGGACCGGCGGCGCGGTGTGTATCGCTTCGAACCTTCGAAGGCTAGGCCTTGTCTTCGTTCTGCTCTTCGGTTTCTGCTGCTGCTTCAGCCTCTTCGCCGGCGGGGCGGACGAATTCGGTGAGGTCGATCTCGGCACCGGTGGTGTCGGTGACCTTGGCCAGCTCCAGGACCTTGGCCAGGGCCTTGCGGCGGCGGACTTCACCAACCATCATCGGCACCTGTCCGCTCTGGTCGATCAGCTGGGCGAACTGGTTCGGATCCATGCCGTACTGGCTGGCGCTGGAAACGATGTAGTCGATCAGCTCGTTCTGGTTGACGCCTACTTCTTCCTTCTCCGCCACGGCGTCGAGGATGATTTCGTTCTTGAAGGCCGCCTCGGTGTTGGCGCGGACTTCGGCGCGGTGCTCTTCGGTGTCGTGGTCGGCACCCGAGGCCTGGGCGCTCTCGGAGTTGAAGTGCTGCTCGATCTGCTCTTCGATGACGGATTCCGGAACCGGAACCTCAACGAGCTCCAGCAGCTTCTCCAGCACCTTGTCGCGGGCCTCGACGCCCTGCTCCATGAGCTTGGACTCGGCGGCGCGCTTGACCAGGTCCTCGCGCAGCTCGGCGATGGTGTCGAATTCGCTGGCCAGCTGGGCGAAGTCGTCATTGGCTTCCGGAAGCTCGCGCTCCTTGACGGCCTTGACCGTCACGGTGACCTCGGCGTCGGCGCCTGCGTGCTCGCCGCCGGCCAGCTTCGTGTTGAAGGTTGCGGATTCGCCGGTGCTCAGGCCGGTGACGGCCTCGTCCATGCCCTCGAGCATGGTGCCGGCGCCCACCTGGTAGGACAGGTCTGCTGCGGAGTCGACCTCTTCACCGTCAACCTTGGCGACGAGGTCCATGGTCAGGAAGTCGTCGGCTACGGCCGGACGGTCCACGGACTTCAGCGTGCCGAAACGGCCGCGCAGTTCGTCCAGGGCCTTGTCGACGTCGGCGTCGGAAGCTTCGGCAGGCTCAACCGTGACCTCGAGGCCGGCGTAGTCCGGGAGCTCGATTTCCGGGCGGATGTCCAGCTCAACAGTGAAGACCAGCTGGCCCTCGTCGGAGGCGGGGTCCGGAACTTCGGTGATCTCAACCTCGGGGCGGCTCAGGGGGCTGATGCCGGTTTCCTGTACTGCTTCTGCGTAGAAGCCGTTCAGTCCGTCATTGATAGCCGTCTCGAGGACGTAGCCGCGGCCTACGCGCTGGTCGATGATGCGGTTGGGAACCTTGCCCTTGCGGAAGCCCGGGACCTGCACCTGGGTGGCGATGGTCTTGTAGGCCTCGTCGATGCTCGGCTTCAGTTCCTCGAACGGAACTTCAACGTTGAGCTTTACCCGCGTGGGTGTGAGGTTTTCTACGGCGCTCTTCACAGCGTAAGTTCTCCTGAGGGTTCTGGGATTGGTCTGCACCATGGTTATACAGAGTCGGGGTGACAGGATTTGAACCTGCGACTTCCTGCTCCCAAAGCAGGCGCTCTTCCAAGCTGAGCTACACCCCGTCAGTGCACCTGACAGCCTACCTGCCCGAAAGCGGGTATGACGAATTCCGCAGCTGTCGATTCCGGTGTTGGTCCGGTGCAAGGCCCGGCCAGGGACCGGCCCGGCACTTGACCGGCAACACTGTTCCGCACCGATTACTCAGGGCAGGTTTTCCCGTGCTAAGGTAAAACCTGCCTTACGGCGCCGGGGATGTAGCTCAATGGTAGAGCCTCAGTCTTCCAAACTGATTACGCGGGTTCGATTCCCGTCATCCCCTCCACCTTAGAAGGGCCTTTTCCACAGGGAAAGGCCCTTCTTGCGTTAATGCCGCACCCAGCCCCTAGTCCGCCTGGCAGGCCGGGCACCAATATAGTTTCCGGGCGCCCATTTGGGTCCCCGCCACTGCGGTGCCGCACCGCCGGCACGGCAGTCCGGTCCGCTTGTACACGTAGTGCGCCTCGGCCACCGGGACGGGCTCGGCCGGGTCTGCCCGGTCCTGCGGTTCGGTGGTGATGATCCGGCCCTGCCGCACGCCGTCGTTCATCAGGGCCACGACGTCGGCCCACAGGGCTTCCGCCTCGGCAACAGTCACATCCCGGCCGAGGCGCCAGGGCGAAATCCTCTGCCGGAACAGCACTTCCGCCCGGTAAACGTTGCCCACCCCGGCCAGGATCTCCTGGTTCATCAGGAGCAGCCCCACGGGTGAGCCCTTGCCGCGGACCCGCCGCACGAATTCCTGGACCGCTGCGGACGCAGAGGCGTCCGGTCCCAGCGGATCCGGTCCCAGTCGAGCCAGGACAGCAGCACGTTCCGAGTCCGTGATGACCTCGCACGCCGTCGGTCCGCGAAGGTCCGCCCAGCCGTGCTCCGACACCAGCCGCACCCGCACCGCACCCTTGGGCTCGGGCGGGCCGGCGTACCCCGCGCCGTCGTCGTCACCTGCGACTTCCCGCTCCCCCACCCGGCGGGGCGCGCCGATGCTGGAAGCACCGGCAAAAGTTTCATCACCGCCGAAATCGAAGGCACCGTACAGGCCAAGGTGGATACGCAGGTAAAGGTCATGGTCGAAGCGCAGGAACAACTGCTTGCCGTGTGCTTCAGCAGTTTCCAGGACATGGCCGTCCAGCCGGGCGGCTCCGGCAGCGAAACGCCCCTGCGGGCTGCTGACCGCCAGCCGGGCACCGGCAAAGGCGGAGGAGAACTGCCGGGCCAGCCGGTGGATGGAGTGCCCTTCGGGCATCAGGCGGTGGTGCCGGTGGCTTCGTAGCGCGCGATCTGCCCGATCCGGCGAACGTGGCGTTCGTCTCCGCTGAACGGCTCGGCGAGGAAGGCATCGATGATTTCCGCGGCTTCGTCTACGGTGTGCTGCCGCCCGCCCACCGCCACCACGTTGGCGTCGTTATGCTGGCGGGCCAGCCTGGCCGTATCCAGGTTCCAGGCCAGCGCGGCTCGGATGCCGCGGACTTTGTTGGCGGCGATCTGCTCACCGTTGCCGGAACCGCCAAGGACAATGCCCAAGGCATCGACGCCGGCCTCCCGGTCATCCGCCACCGCCTGTGCGGCGTTGATGCAGAAGGCGGGGTAGTCATCGTTGGCGTCGTATTCCTGCGGACCGTGGTCCACCACGTCGTAGCCGTTCTCCCGCAGGTGTCCAATCAGGTGGGAACTGAGTTCCATGCCCGCGTGGTCGGTTGCAATGTGCACGCGCATTCTAGGTAAGTCCATTCGGTGTTGGGGCCAGATGACACTTCCAGCGTAGCTTCAGCCTCTGCAGGGGCTGAAAATTCGTGAAAACATGCTTAGGCGCTAACCTCCGCGCTGCCGTTGCCGATAAGGCAAGTAGGACTATTTCGCCCCCAGGCAGACAACCACGCCCATTCCCGGGCCCGGTTGCTGCCAGCAGCAGCACCTGTGCGCCGCGCCCCCAGGTCTCGCCTACAAGGATTTCCATTGAAAAGTGCAAAACTCGCCATGCTGGCCGTACTGGCAGCAACCCTGACGGCCGGCAGCCTGCCTGCCCAGGCCCCCTTCGAAGTGCCGCAGCCGGCACCCACGGACGTTGCCGGGTCAGGAGAGGCTCCGGCCGTTGATCCTGTGCAGTCCCCGACTCCAGGCGAGGTCATTGAGCAGATGACGGCTCCGGCAGCGAACCCCGCGACGGCGCCGGTGACGGCTCCGGCAACTGACCCCGCGGCGCCCGCTCCGGCGACGGCGCCCGCTCCGGCGACGGCGCCCGCTCCGGCGACGGCGCCCGCTCCGGCGACGGCGCCCGCTCCGGCGACGGCGCCCGCTCCGGCGACGGCGCCCGCTGCGGAGCCGGCGGCTGACGGAGGGTACGACCCGGTGGTTGGCGGCGGCTTCCCCGTACCCGGCCCCAATACCCCCATGGTGACGGATCCGGACGGTACCGTCCGTTCCGCCGTCGAAACCGATATCACGGCCGTGCACGGCCAGGAAGCGGGCACGTTCAGCTCCCGGAGCGGCGGCGCCGCCACGGCCGGCGGAGCAGCAGCCCGCAATGGCACCATCCAGGTGACACTGGTGTACGCAACCCTGACCGATAACCGCAACGGTGTAGACCAGGACGCGGCGTGGCACTCGGTGCTGGCTGCCGACACCTACTGGCGCAATGCCTCCAACCAGCGTCTCGGTATCAACATCGCCAACGCATACAGCATCAACAGCAACGCCAATTCCGGCATGGACTACTCGGTGATGATGGACCAGCTGAAAAGGGACATCGGATGGAGGGACACCGCCTACACGGCGCTGGTGGTCTACGTACCCGCCGCGGATCTGCGCAGCGGCGGCTACGGCGGCATCTTGGGCGGCGGATGGACCACCAACAACGGGACCGGCGGCACCGTGGTGATGCCGCGGCCGTCGAACTTTTCCAAGAACGTGGTCACACACGAACTGGGACACGTCCTCGGACTGCTCCACGCCAACAGCCTCAAGTGCGACAACGGGCGCTCCGATATCTGGGTAGCCAACGGCAGTTGGGCCGATCCGCAGTGCACCTCCCGCGAGTACGGCGACACTTCGGACCTGATGGGCTACGCCCAGTACAGCTTGCCGATGATCAATTCCTATTTCTGGGACTCCGGGGCGTTCGGCCGCGGTGACGAAATCTACAACGCGGGCACGCCCGCCCAGTCCGCGACCTATATCCTGCGTCCTTGGGCGGGATCGTCCGCAAACCGGGCCGTGAAGTTCCGTGACACCTCCGGAGAGACTTATTATCTGGAACTGCGGCTCCCCGTTGGCAATGACTCCTCCACGGCAGTCGGCGGAAACCGCGGAGTCAAGATTGTCAAGGCCGACCTTGCCAACAACTGGGCGGTCAATTCCCTGGTCATCGCACCGAATACCCGCGACTTTGCCGGTTACACCAACGCGAACAGCACCTGGCAGGCAGGACAGACCTTCGTTGCCCATACCGGCACCACGGTAAAGATCAACTGGATCGACAACGAGTCGGCATCCGTCACCGTCAGCGGAGGAGCAACTGCACGGGCGCTGGCTCCCATCCAGGAAATGCGGGCAGCCCACCCGGAACTTGGCAGCGCCACGTCCGAGGTCACCGGCGGTCTGCGCAACGGCGGCGCCTACCAGAACTTCCAGAACGGCGTCATCCTGTGGTCTGATGCCACCGGCGCCCGTATATCCTTCGGCGGCATCCGCAGCTTCTACGGGACCACCGGCTACCAGGACGGGTTCCTGGGCTATCCAACCAGCAACGAATACGGTGTGGCCGGCGGCGCAGCCCAGGACTTCCAGGGCGGCCGCATCTTCTGGTCAGCGAACACCGGCGCAAGCTACGTCTTGGGCGCCATTGGGAGCGCCTACATCAATAAGGGCGGACCCGCAGGTCCGCTGGGGTTCCCGGTGGGCAACGAATGGTCCCTCGGAAGCCGCGGCGGGGTTGTCCAAGCCTTCCAAAAGGGTGCCATTTACTGGACACCGTCCACCGGTGCGCACATTATCGGCGGCGCAGTCCAGACCTACTACGGAACGCAGGGCTACGAAGCCGGGTTCCTGGGCTATCCCACCTCGGACGAGATTTCCGGAGGCGGCGGTGTTATTCAGACATTCGAGGGCGGCGCCATTGCCTGGTCGCCCGAAACCGGCGGCAAGCACCTCTACAAGGGTATGGCTGCCTCTTACATGAACCACGGCGGCCCCGGCGGCGCGCTCGGCTTCCCGATAGGGGTAGAAAAGGGCCTCGCGACCCGGGCCGGTGCTACCCAGGAATTCCAGAAGGGCGCCATCTATTGGTCCCCTCGGACGGGAGGCGCCCCGGTCTTGAACGGACCGGTGCGGGACGCATATAAAGCCAAGGGCGCTGAAGCCAGCTTCCTCGGTTATCCCACCGCGTCCACCGTGAACATCGGCGGCGGATCCAGCCAGTCCTTCGAGGGTGGACGCGTCACCATGACGGCTGCCTCAGGCGTCCGAACGGTCTATGCCGGCATGGACAGCGGATACGCCCGCCTGGGCGGGCCCGGTGGAAGTCTCGGCTACCCGGTGGGAGATGAAACCGCCGCTGCCAAGGGCGGCGTGTTCCAGGCGTTCGAGAAGGGCAACCTCTACTGGTCCGCAGCTACCGGCAGTTATGCCGTTATGAAGGGCGCGCCCCTGGACGCCTACGGAAAGGCCGGGGCCGAAAATGGGCTTGGCTACCCCACCGGCAACCCGGCTTCCGTAGCCGGCGGGACCATCCAGTCCTTCGAGCGCGGGCGGATGGCCTGGTCGCCTTCATCAGGGGCCCGGCTGCTCTTCGGCGCGGTCGACGGCGCCTTCGCGGCCGCCAACGGTCCAGCCGGCCCCTACGGTTTCCCAACCGGCGAGGAAACCGCTTCCATCGGTTCGGGCATAACCCAGAACTTCCAGTACGGAACGATGTACTGGTCTCCCTCCACAGGGGCACAGTTTGTGGGAGGCGCGGTGAAGGTTACCTACGGACAGCAGAACAGCGAAAAAGGTTCGCTCGGCTACCCGACAACCAATGAGCGGCCAACCGCAGGCGGCGTGATCCAGGACTTCCAGGGCGGGTCCATCCTGTGGTCCCCGGCAACCGGCGCTTATACCGCATTCGGCGCCATCCGGGCCATGTACCTCGGCGCCGGCGGACCGTCAGGTGACCTGGGCTTCCCGGTGGGCGGCGAGAAGACCACGGCCCCGAACACGGCCTCGCAGGAATTCCAGCGGGGCACCATCCATTGGTCCGCCACCGGGGGCAGCCGCATCGCCTGGAAATAGCCGAGCGGCAAAAAAACAACACTGAACGGCGGATTGCTGCATAGCAATCCGCCGTTCTGCGCTTGGCAGGTTGCTTAGTAATGAGATGATATTCAGTAGATCAACAGTGTCCGGCAATTCCCGTGCCATCCATATAAATTGCCGGCCTCCTTTTCCGTTCGAAAGGCCTTACCTTGCCAGGTATGAATCTCACGCGCTCCGAAGCCCGTGAACGTGCAGAACTCATCAGCGTAGAGTCCTATGACGTCAATCTTGACCTGACCCGCGGGGACGAGGTGTTCGGCAGTACCACCGTTGTCCGGTTTACAGCCCGCCCGGGCGCCTCCACCTTCATTGATGCCGTCACGGACACGGTCCGCCGGGTCACCCTCAACGGGGTGGCGCTGGACCCGGCAGAGGTATCCGACGGCGTACGTATCTCGCTGCCGAACCTGGCCGAGTCCAACGAGCTGATTGTGGACGCCGACGCGCGCTACATGAACACGGGCGAAGGGCTCCACCGCTTCGTGGACCCGGTGGACAATGAGGTTTACCTATACTCCCAGTTCGAGGTGCCCGATTCGCGGCGGATGTTCGCCGTGTTCGAGCAGCCGGACCTGAAGGCTGCGTTCCGCTTCACCGTGACGGCGCCGTCGCACTGGGACGTTATCTCCAACTCCCCCACCCCGGAGCCCGTCCCGGCCGGCGACCTTACAGATTCCAAGCCGAGCTCCACGTGGTCCTTTGCCCCCACGCCGCGGATTTCCTCCTACATCACCGCCCTGATCGCCGGACCCTACCAGTCCGTGCGCAGCGAGCTCACAAGCTCGGACGGCCGCACTATTCCGCTGGGCGTTTTCGCACGCCGCTCCCTGATGCAGTACATGGATGCCGAGAACATTTTCGAACTGACCCGGCAGGGCTTTGCATTCTACGAAGAGCAGTTCGGCGCCCCGTACCCCTTCGAAAAGTACGACCAGCTCTTTGTGCCGGAGTTCAATGCCGGCGCCATGGAAAATGCCGGCGCGGTCACCTTCCTGGAGAGCTATGTCTTCCGCTCCCGGGTGACCGAAGCCACCGTTGAACGCCGTGCCGTCACCGTCCTGCACGAACTGGCGCACATGTGGTTCGGCGACCTGGTCACCATGCGCTGGTGGAACGACCTGTGGCTCAACGAGTCCTTCGCCGAGTTCATGTCCACCCTCGCCGCCGCCGAGGCCACCGAATTCAAGCAGGCCTGGACCACCTTCGCCTCGCTGGAAAAGGCGTGGGCGTACCGTCAGGACCAGCTGCCCACCACTCACCCCATCGTCGCCGAGATCCGCGACCTGGAAGACGTGCAGGTCAACTTCGACGGCATCACCTACGCCAAGGGTGCCTCGGTGCTGAAGCAGCTGGTGGCCTGGGTGGGCCAGGACAAGTTCATGGCCGGTGTGCGCGAATACTTCGGCAAGCATGCCTGGCAGAACACCGAACTATCCGATCTGCTGTCCGAACTGGAAGCGGCCAGCGGCCGGGACTTGAAGGACTGGTCCGCCAAGTGGCTGGAGACTGCCGGGGTCAACACCCTGCGCCCGGAGTTCGAAACCGATGCGGACGGCACCATCACCTCCTTCGCCGTACTGCAGAGCGCCATCGAGGAATACCCGGTCCTGCGGCCGCACCGCCTCGCCATCGGCTTCTACAATCCGGACGAGGACGGCTTGCTGCAGCGCACCCACCGTGTGGAACTGGACGTCGACGGCGAACGCACCGAGGTGCCCGAGCTGGCCGGACAGTCCCGCCCGGCCCTGCTGCTGCTCAATGACGACGACCTCGCCTACGCCAAGATCCGGCTCGACGACGTCTCCCAGCGCACCGCCACGCGGAGCCTGCGCGACATCGCCGATTCCCTGCCCCGCACCCTTGTGTGGGCCGCGGCGTGGGACGCGGCACGCGACGCCGAGATCCCGGCCCGGAACTATGTGGAACTGGTACTGCAGAACATCGCGTCCGAGTCCGATTCCACCGTGGTCCAGGTCCTCCTGCGGCAGCTGGCCACCACGCTGGCCTTCTACGTGAACCCCGAGGACCGCGACCCCATGACCGTGGCCGCCGCGGAAAGCCTGTGGGAACTGGCCTCCGCTGCGGAACCCGGCTCGGATTCGCAGCTGCAGTTCGTCAAGGCCTTCGCCGCCCATGCCTCCTCGGATGAGCACCTGGATGCCCTGGCGGGCCTGCTTGACGGCGGCCGGACCCTGGAGGGGCTGTCCATCGATGCAGACCTGCGCTGGGAGCTGCTGACCGGCCTGGTCGCCGGCGGCCGGATGGGCGAGGCGGAGATCGCTGCCGAGCTTGAGCGCGATGCCACGGCAACCGGCGCCCTGGCTGCGGCCATGGCCCGCGCCGCGATCCCCACCGCCGAAGCCAAGGCCGCGGCTTGGGAAGCCATCGTGGAGCGTTCGGACATGCCCAACGCAGCCCAGCGCTCGGCCATCGCCGGCTTCATGCGGGTGCACAACACGGACCTGCTGGAACCGTACGCGCAGAAGTACTTCGACTCGATCCGTGATGTCTGGGCAGGCCGCACCCATGAGATAGGCCAGCAGATCGCCGTTGGCCTGTATCCAGCGCGGCTGGCCCGGCAGGACACCGTGGACCGGACGGATGCGTTCCTGGCCGAGCTGGGCGACGATGCGCCGTCCCTCCGCCGGCTTGTGCTGGAGAACCGCGACGGCGTGGTGCGCGCCCTGAAGGCCCAGGCGGCGGACCACTAGCCGTTTCTGCCGCGGTTTCCCGCGGTTCCCCCTCCTGCGGGCAGCGCGCACGGTACCTTGGAGAGCGTGAATCTCTCTGAGCACCGTTACACGCTGGACCTGGAATGGACGGGGAACCGCGGCGGCGGTACCGCCGGATACCGCAGCTACGGCCGCGACCACATCATCCGGGCCGCCGGACTCCCGGACCTGCCGGGCACCGCCGATCCCACGTTCCACGGCGACAAGGACCGGTGGAACCCCGAGCAGCTCCTGCTTGCTGCGCTGGCCCAGTGCCACATGCTCTCCTACCTGCATGTCGCGGTCCGGAACGGACTGCGCGTTACCGCCTATGCCGACTCCCCCGAGGGAACCCTCCGGTTGAACCGGGACGGCAGCGGGGAATTCACTTCGGTCATCCTGCGCCCGCGGGTCACCCTGGCGCCGCCCGCCGGAGCCGACGCCGTCGAACTGGCCACCGGCCCCATGCATGCCGAAGCGAACCGCCTGTGCTTCATCGCCCGAAGCGTGAACTTCCCGGTGGACCACCAGCCCGTGACGCTGCCGGGAAGCTAAGTGCGGCCTTCCGGCCCCGCGCCCGGGTAGCCTTAACCGGAAGAAGTTCCCTGTTCCGCTAAAGCGAAGGATGTTCAACAGCCCGTGGTTTCAGCTTCCGAAATAGACCTTTCCTCCGTGACCGTCGGCGACTTCGACTGGTCCGGCCTGATTGAAGCCGCGGTAATAGTCGTGGCCGCCTCCGTGGTCTGGTTCTTTGCCCGTTTCGTCATCAACCGCCTGGTCTCCCGCGCCCAGAAAGGCTATTCGCTCTTCCATTCCTCCAGGCTCAAATGGGCGCAGCCGGTCATGCGCAATCTGGATAAGAAGCGCCGCGCCCAGCGCGCGGACACCATCGGGGCCCTGCTGCGCAGCGCCGTGAATGTCTCCATCTGGACCGTGGCGATCATCATGGTGCTGGATGCCGTGGGCATCAACATCGCACCGCTGCTGGCCAGCGTCGGTATCGTGGGTATCGCCCTGGGCTTCGGTGCCCGCGAGCTGATCCGCGACGCGCTGGCCGGGTTCTTCATCACCATCGAGGACCAGTATGGGATCGGCGACGTCATTGAGGTGGGTGACACGGTGGGAACGGTGCATTCCGTTGGTATCCGCATTACCCGGATCACCGATGAGCGCGGAGTGATCTGGTACATCCGCAACGGCGAAATCGCGAAGATCGGCAACCGCTCCCAGGGCAGCTACACCGGCGACGTGGAGGCAACACCGGAGCCCGAACCCGGCACCGCCGGAGCAATCAACGACGGAATGGCTAAAAGTGAGTGATCCAACCCCGGACCCGGCGCCGGGCTTTTCCCTGCCGCTGCAGCCAACCGGCCAGCAGCCATTCACCACACCGCAGTACAACTTCTACGAGGCCGTGGGCGGCCACGAGACGTTCGTGAAACTGGTGGACGTTTTTTACGAAGGTGTTGCCGAAGATCCGCTAATGCGGCCCATGTACCCCGAAGAGGACCTCGGGCCGGCCAAGGAACGGCTTTTGCTGTTCCTGGAGCAGTACTGGGGCGGGCCGAAGACCTACGGGGAGCAGCGTGGACACCCCCGCCTGCGGATGCGGCACATGCCCTTCCTGGTCACCCCCGCAGCCCGGGACGCGTGGCTGCGGCACATGCGCGCCGCCGTCGACGCCTTGGACCTTGCCCCGCTGCATGAAGAAACCCTGTGGGATTACCTGGAGCGGGCAGCCCACTCGATGGTCAACTCCGCCTAGCCCGGTAGGACGCCTAGCCCTACAGGACGGCCGGCATCCGGGTCAGCACGTGCCCCCGGGGCGTGCTGAGCCGCAGCCAGCGGCCGTTGCGGAAAAGCGCGGCGTCGCCGTCCTGCCCCTCCGGGCCGGCAGGCAGGAAGCCGAGCGAGAGCGCGGCGAACGCCGCCCCCGCCGGAACCGGGACCTGTGTTCCGCCCATGGGCTGGGACCAGACCCGGGTGCGTGCGCTGTGCACGACGGCGGCGCCCGGACTTGCCGGCAGCAGCGCCGCCACTTCCCGGATACCGCGGTGGGCGGTCTGCTCCAGCAGCTGGAGCGGAACTGCTCCTGCCGGCTGCCAGCCTGAGCGCGGCGCCGTAATGCCTGCCCACGTCTCCCTTACCGTCACCGGCGGTATCTGCAGCTCCGTCGCAGTGCCGGCCAGGCGGGCCAGCCTGTCCCCGACCGCGGCCAGCTGCACCGTAACGTCAAGCTCGGCGGGAGCGGCCAGCGGCATGGTCCGCAGCCCCAGGACCGTGGGGGTATCCTCCCCCAGGATGCGCGGCCGCAGGACGCAGACGTAGGCGGCCAGCACCCCGCCTACCGCCTGCAGCCGGATCGCGCCGTCGTCGGCAGCCCGGGCACGCACCACAAAGTTCCGGAAGTCGGCGCTGACCTGGGGATCGGCCAACTGCAGTTCGCTGTCCACGTCAGTTGACCTTTCCGGCGGCAGCTGCCGCGGCTGCCCGGAACGGCACCGGTTCACCCAGCCAGTGCTGCAGCACCAGCCGCTGGCCGTCCGTCAGCGGGGTGGGCCGGCCGGAAGCCGCGTCCACCTGCACCATGGCCGCTTCCGCGTAGGCATAAACCGTGCCGCGGTCCTCGTCTGCCACGCAGAAACCGTAGGACAGGCTCGAGGAGCCAACGCGGGTGACCCAGATGTCCACCCAGACCGGCTCGGTCCTGTGCAGGAGCGGGGCCCGGTACTCGATCTCCTGCCGGGCCACCAGGGCGGCTGTCCGGTCACCGGTCAGATCCCTGAAGGATCCCGGACCGCCGGCGTGCGCAGCCAGCGGCAGCATCCCCAGCCGGACCCGTGCTTCCTCCAGGAACTGGACGAACCGGACGTTGTTGATGTGGCCGTTGGGATCCTGGTCGCCGAAACGCAGGTGGACGGGGAAACGATGCATGCCTTCCATCCTCCCAGACAGTGAGCTTTGCCCTAAAACGCCGCGGCAGCCGCCCCGCGGCGGGAAACCGGGTTACCGCCCGGTATTTTTAACGTAAGAGTATTCTGCGGCCCCGCCTGGGGCGGTGCCGCCCCTTTCTGCTAGGAGACAGTCCCGCATGTCCATTGATGAACCCTTCGATCCCACCGCTTCCCTGTTGGAACTGCTGAACCTGAGCTCCGCCGGCGGTGCGAAGACGTACGAGGACATCTTCGTCGGAGGTTCCCAGAACGAACCGCGCAAGCGGGTGTTCGGAGGCCAGGTCCTGGGCCAGTCGCTCATCGCCGCGGCCCGGACCGTTCCCGAGGACCGCGTGATGCATTCCATGCACGGCTACTTCCTCCGGCCGGGAGACACCGAAGTTCCCATCACCTTCGGCGTGGAGCGGCTGCGCGACGGCAGGTCCTTCTCCGCCCGGCGCAGCCACGCCTACCAGAACGGCAAGCCGATCCTGTCCATGATCGCCTCCTTCCAGATTCCCGACTCGGGCATTGACCACCAGGAGGAAATGCCGGCGGGCATTCCGGAACCGGAGGACCTCCCCACCACCGCCGAACTGCTGAAGGGCTTCGACCACCCGGTGGCCGATGCATGGTCGCACCGCCGGCCCATGGACATCCGCCACGTCATGGACCCGGTGTATGTTCGGGCCGGCCGGGAGAAGACCCCGCACAACGCGGTGTGGATGAAGACCTTCAAGCCGATGCCCGACGGCGAGAACCTGCACCGCGCGGCCCTGGCCTATGCCAGCGACTACACCCTTCTTGAACCGGTGCTGCGCGGCCACGGCCTGTCCTGGACCACGCCCGGCATGAGCATCGCGAGCCTCGACCATGCCATGTGGTGGCACCGTCCGCTGCGCGTGGATGACTGGCTCCTGTACGTGCAGGAGTCCCCCAGCGCGTCCGCCGCCCGCGGCCTTTCCACCGGGCGGATCTTCAACCGCAGCGGCGAGCTCGTAGCCACCGTGGCGCAGGAAGGAATGGTGCGGGTGCCGCAGCTGTAACACCGCCGCAAAAAAGAGCTCCGCTTCCCGTCCGGGAAGCGGAGCTCTTTTATTGTCCTGCCGGCAGACCTAGTCGCGGGTCAGGCGGCGGTGTGTCACCCGGTGCGGCTTGGCCGCGTCGGGGCCGAGGCGTTCAATCTTGTTCTGCTCGTAGGACTCGAAGTTGCCCTCAAACCAGTACCAGTTCGCGGGATCCTCCTCGGTGCCCTCGAAGGCCAGGATGTGGGTGGCCACCCGGTCCAGGAACCAGCGGTCGTGCGAGACCACCACGGCGCAGCCGGGGAATTCCAGCAGCGCGTTCTCGAGGCTGGAGAGGGTTTCCACGTCCAGGTCGTTGGTGGGCTCATCGAGCAGGAGCAGATTTCCGCCCTGCTTCAGGGTCATGGCCAGGTTCAGCCGGTTACGCTCACCGCCGGAAAGCACCCCGGCCTTCTTCTGCTGGTCCGGACCCTTGAAACCGAAGGCGGACACATAGGCACGGGACGGCATCTCCACCTGCCCCACCTGGATCCAGTCGTACCCTTCGGAGACGACCTCCCAGAGGCTCTTCTCCGGGTCGATGCCGCCGCGGGACTGGTCCACGTAGGAAATCTTTACCGAGTCACCGATCTTCAGCTCGCCGCCGTCGAGCTCTTCGAGCCCAACGATGGTCTTGAACAGGGTGGACTTACCCACGCCGTTCGGGCCGATAACGCCCACAATGCCGTTGCGGGGCAGGGAGAAGGACAACCCGTCGATCAGCTGCCGGTCGCCGAAGCCCTTCTGCAGGCCCTTGGCCTCCAGCACCAGTGAACCCAGGCGCGGGCCCGGCGGGATCTGGATTTCTTCGAAGTCCAGCTTCCGGGTGCGGTCCGCTTCGGCTGCCATCTCTTCGTAGCGTGCCAGGCGGGCCTTCGACTTGGTCTGGCGGCCCTTGGCATTGGACCGCACCCAGTCCAGTTCGTCCGTGAGGCGCTTGGCGAGCTTCTGGTCCTTTTTGCCCTGGACTTCCAGGCGCGCGCGCTTCTTTTCGAGGTACGTGGAGTAGTTGCCTTCGTACGGGTACAGGTGGCCGCGGTCGACTTCGGCGATCCACTCGGCCACGTGGTCCAGGAAGTACCGGTCGTGGGTCACGGCCAGTACGGCGCCGTGGTAGGAGGAGAGGTGCTGTTCGAGCCACAGCACGCTCTCGGCGTCCAAGTGGTTGGTGGGCTCATCGAGGAGCAGCAGGTCCGGCTTCTGCAGCAGCAGCTTGCACAGCGCCACGCGTCGGCGCTCACCTCCGGAGAGGAGGGTGACGTCGGCGTCCGGCGGCGGGCAGCGCAGCGCGTCCATGGCCTGTTCGAGCTGGGAATCGATGTCCCACGCATCGGCGGCGTCGATGGCTTCCTGCAGCTTGCCCATTTCCTCCAGCAGGGAGTCGAAGTCCGCGTCGGGCTGTGACATCTCTTCAGAGATCTCGTTGAAGCGCTGGATCTTGCCGTAGATCTCGCCTACGCCTTCCTGGACGTTGCCCAGGACGGTCTTTTCTTCGTTCAGCGGCGGCTCCTGCAGCAGGATGCCCACCGTGTAGCCGGCGCTGAGCCGGGCTTCACCGTTGGAGGGGGTGTCCAATCCGGCCATGATTTTCAGGATGGTGGACTTACCCGCACCGTTGGGACCCACCACGCCGATCTTGGCACCGGGGTAGAAGGACATGCTTACGTCGTCGAGGATTACTTTGTCGCCAACGGCCTTGCGGGCCTTGGTCATCGTGTAGATAAATTCCGCCATATCTACAAGGCTAATGTGTCAGCGCCGATATATTCCATTTATCCGGATCCGGCACGACAACCGGGCCGCCCCGACGCATCCGTATCGGTCAGTTCCCCACGAAACAGCGTCCGCCGGCGAGGACCGGCAGGACGCTGACCGTGACCTTGCCGTCCCGGACTTCGCCGAAGATACATTCACCGCCCTCGACCGCTGCCCCCTGGATGGCATCGACGTCCAGGCCGGTGGGCGTTCGGTCCGCGGACACCTCCACGCTCGGCTCGGCAAAACCGGCGGCCACGAAAGCCTGCATGATGCCGCTCCGGTCAGGTGACGGTTCCGCCCCGGCCAACTCTTCCAACCGGGCCTTCAGCGCCAGTGCTTCCGGGCTGTCCCCGGCCTGCCGGGCCGCTGGATCCTCAGTTTGGGCGCCGGCATTTTGGGTGCCGGCCCCGGACGGTACCGGCTGGCCGGACTCCCCCGCAGCGGCCCCGCAGCCTACTGCCCCGACGGCGAGCGCCATGGTTAACAGGAGCACGGCCGGTACCCGGAGGAAGGTGCCGGGTGCCGTGGGCACCAGGGAGGGCGTTCGGCTCGGGTCATGTGTCACCGGGCGATTGTGTCATGCAGCACAGGAAGTGGCCACCGAACCCGCTGAACGTCAACGCGCTAGAACGGAGCGGCGGCACGGTCCCGTTCCGGCTGGTCCGCGTCTGCGTCAGCATCTCCTCGGCCCGGTGATTCGTCCCTTCCGCCGGGCTGGAGGGAATCCGCATCCTGGTCTGCATCGGGAAGTTCACCGGTCAGCGGATCCGCCAACCGGCCAAACGAATCGGTGAGGTCCGTGTCCTGCCCGAACGGATTGGCTGCCGCATCGGGGCTTCCAACCGGATAGCCGTCAGGGCGGGACCCTGCGTCGGCGCGGTCGCTTGTTCCGGAGACCGTGCGCCGGAAGCTGGCTGTTCCCCACATCAGGTCGTGGCCCACGGTGTCTGCATCAATGTCGGCGCTGGTACCGCTGCGCCCGTCCTCCGTTGCCCACTGTCGGAGCCGGAGCCGCCCCGTGACCACCACGCGGTCTCCCTTGTGGATGCTGAACGCCGCGTTGGTGGCGAGCTGGCGGAAGAGGCTTACGGCGTACCAGTTGGTCTGGCCGTCCAGCCAGCTGCCCGCGTCCCGGTCATAACGCCGCTCCGTGGTGCACATCCGGAAGCTGGCTACGGCCAGTCCGTTGTCGGTGGTGTTCTGGCGCAGTTCGGTGGCTACATAGCCGCGGAGCGTAATGGTGTCACTCATAGGGTCCTGCCTTCGGGTCGTTGGGTCCGGCCAGTCTTCTCCGCTGCACCGTCCCGGTCCGCCTCCAGACGGGCACGTGTGGACGCCGGACGGATGCAGGACCTCCCGGGGATCCTGTGGAGGAAAGGCTGTCCCTGCGTCAAACCGGCGGTTCATTCTGTGCCAGGGCCCAGCAGGCAAAGTCGCTGATAGCCGCTGCCGCCGCGCGGGAACGAACCGAAGCGAAGTAATCAAAGGAGTGCTGGGCCCCGGGAAGCGGGCACCAGACCACGGGACGGCGGGACACTCCCCGCAGCATGTCCGCGAAGCCCCTGGCGTGGCCAATGGGCACTACGTTGTCCTTGCATCCGTGGAGGATAAAAAACGGGGGTGCGTCCGGCCGGGCGTACGCTGCCGGTGTGCTGCCGGGGTCCTCCCCAGCCACCCGGCCGTAATAGCCGTACAGGCATACTGCCGCCGCTACGGACGTGTCGGTTTCCTCGAAACCGGGCTGCAGCTCCGGACGGTTGGCGGTCAGAGCTGCAAATGCCGCCAGGAAGCCACCGGCGGAACTCCCCGCCACAACCGGCGGTCCGGTGCCCACACCGTGTTGGGCGCCCTGGGTGCGCACCCATGCAATGACACGTTTGGCATCCACCGCATAGTCCGGGAACTGCGCCCCGGGTGCGAGCCGGTAGTTGGCGCTGATACAGCTCCAACCTCGGGAGGCCAGCAAATACAGCAGATACAGGGCTTCCCGGTCCTTTGCCCCGGAGACGAACCGCCCGCCGTGAAAGTGTACAAAGACCGGTCCTGCCTGCGGCCCGCCCCAGGGCAGGTAAAGGTCAAGGGTGTTGTCCTTCCCCGCAGGTCCGTACTGCAGGTTGCGGATGTGCCTGACACCGTGCAGGCGGCGCCGGAAGGGCAGGAAGATCCCGGCCAAGACATCCCGCAGCCCGAAGGGAGCATGCTCAGGCCCCGTGGAGTAACGGTGCCCGCCGGCCGAAAGGCCTTCGTTCAAGGCCTGCACGGGAGCGGTGCTGCTGCGGACCGCACGCCATCCCGTCAGCAGGAGCCCCGCCGCGACCAGGACCATGCCGGCAGCGCCCGCCGCGCCGGCAGGTGTGGACGTGTCCCCCTCCACCACCGCCAGCGCCGTCGCGGCTGCACCCAGCAGAAGCGGGAAAACCGGAGCTTCGCTGAAGGTCATTCCGACGATGTACGCGCCGGTCGAGAGCCGGGACCTCCCCTTTCCCGGCGGCCACAGTGCGCAATATGTGCTGAGCCCGAGCAGCAAAACGGTGAGGAGGTAACCGGCTGGCACTGCAGCTCCTTTGAGCGTGCCTGTCCTGACCGGCCTGAGCCTACGCTGCCATGCCCGGCACGCGCAGCGCGTGCCGGGCATGGCGTAAGGGAGCGGACACAAAAAAGTGCCCCCGGCGCGACTCGAACGCGCAACCTACGGATTAGAAGGCCGTTGCTCTATCCATTGAGCTACGGGGGCAACCACACGATGATACTACGGACCCTGCCCCGCCCTGCCCCTGGGCCTTCCCGCCGCAGCCCCGCCCCCGTGCGGAAGCCACGCCAAAAAAAGAATTCGAATTCCGTGCATCCATTCCGCCTGCCCCGGAAGTAGTAGGGGTGTAAGTCAAAAACCCGTACCGGTGGGTGCGGCAACTAAAAGGAGCACAGACCATGCGTAAGACCGCAACCGCTATCGCGGCCCTCGGCGTAGGCGCCGCAACAGCGTTCTCGGCCGTACCGGCCTCCGCCGCCGATACCGACACGGCTAAGCTCTCCGTCCTGCACGCTGTGCCGGACACTACCGTTGACGTGTACGTCAACGGAACGCTCACCCTGGATAACTTCATGCCAGGCCAGATGGCCGGGCCGCTGGACCTGCCTGGCGGCAACTACCAGCTTGCCATCACCGCCGCGGATGCGCCGGATGCCTCCGCGCCCATCATCGGCCCGATCTCCGCAGACCTCGCGGCCGGCGGAAACTACACTGCCACGGCAAATCTGGACGCCTCGGGCAAACCCACGGCCATCCTCTTCACCAACGACACGTCCATGGTGGAAGCCGGCAAGTCCCGGCTCACGGTCCGCCATGTGGCTGCCGCCCCCGCAGTGGATGTCCTGGCCAACGGTTCCCCTGTGATCCAGGGCCTGACCAATCCCAATGAAAAGGTCCTCACCGTCGACCCCGGAACCATCTCCGCCTCCGTTGCCGCCGCCGGAACTACCGATCCGGTTATCGGTCCGGCAGACCTCGCGCTGGGTGAGGGCACCAACACCATCGTCTACGCCTGGGGATCGCTGGAGGCCGGAAACCTGGCCCTGGCTACCCAGACCATCGACGGGATGGCCTCGGCTCCGCACGCAGTCCCGGGTGCACTGGAGCAGGCAGGCCAGGACCAGCAGGGCACGGTCGCTGCCGCCGCTGCCGGCGGTGCCGCCCTTCTCGCCCTGGGCGCCGTCCTGCTTCGCCGCCGCACCGCAGCCGGCAGCAAGTAGTACGGACCACCCCAACCCCCCGGTGCTGCAGCGCTCTCCCGCCCCTTTCCGCGCTGCAGCACCGGGTTCACCCTTCCCGGAGGAACCATCCATGCCCTCAGCTCCCCTCCGCCGGCTCGCCGCGGCAGTATTCCTCTCGGCAGCTGTTGCCGGCACTGCTGCCTGCGGAGGCAGCCAGCCGCCGTCGGCCGGACCGGACGCATCAGTAACCGCCGCGCCGGGGGCGTCGTCGCCAGCCCCTTCCGCCGCGGCAGAGCCGGTACCGATTCGCCAGGCCACCCCCACCCCGGCTGAGGAGATTCCGGATCCCGTCGGCATCAGCGTGGACGGTACCGGCATCGAACTGGAAGTCATTCCCGTGGGCCAGGAACCCAACGGGGCCATGACCCTGCCCAACAACCATTACCAGGCCGGCTGGTACCGCTTCGGACCGGCACCCGGATCTTCGCGCGGCGCCGCCGTCCTGGCAGCCCATGTGGACTCGCGTACCGAACAGCTTCCCATTGCCGGCCTGGACGAGGTGCCCGCAGGCACGCCGCTTACCGTGACCCGCAGCGACGGCTCCGTCCTGAGATACACCACCCAAGAGGTGAAGAACATCCCCAAGGCTTCCCTGGACCAGTTCGATCTGTTCGACCGCGGCGGCGCACCCCGGCTCGAGCTGGTAACCTGCGGCGGCAAGTGGCTCGACTCGGTCGGAGACTATGAAGATAACGTTGTACTCACTGCGGTGCCCGTACCATAGTGGCAACCCAAGAGAGCCGGCCCGTACCTGGTCCGGTCCCGCACGAGTACGGCAGGAGAACGGCACTGATGCCCACCGGCGCCACGGAGCCCGACGCCGCGATGGACCACGCCTTCGCTGCGGGCGACGAAACGGCGCTGGCGGATGCCTACCGCCGCTTTTCGCCCCTGATCCGTGCGCTGGCGCTGCGGAAGCTTTTTGACCAGGGCGCTGCCGACGACGCGGTACAGGAAGTATTCATCCGGGCCTGGAAATACCGGGAAAGTTATTCGCCGGAACGCTCGACGCTCGCGGCCTGGCTTGTCGGCATAGGACGAAACGTCGCGGCCGGAATGGCCACGGCCAAGCAGCGAAGCTCCGAAACCCTGGTGGACGAACCGGTCCTGCCCCACGGGCAGCGGACCGAACCGGCCGGGCCGGACCCCGACGGCGTTGCTGACCGGGTGGTTCTCGATGCCGAGCTGGCCCGGCTCGGGGAACCACAGGGATCCATCCTCCGGCTCGCTTTCCACGAGGACCTGACACACCAGCAGATATCGGAAAAACTGAAACTACCCTTGGGTACCGTCAAGAGCCATATCCGAAGAAGCCTTGTCCAACTACGCCAGCGATTGGAGGTCAGCGATGCAGCATCTGTCATCTGAAGCGCTGGCCCTGAACGCCTTGGGCGAGGGCACGGCCGAAGAAACCGCGCATCTCCAACAGTGCACCCAGTGCACGGCCGAAGTGGAAGCACTGGGCCGCGTTGTGACGGCAGGACGTGCCCCTGCTGCCGGCGCCCTGCCGCATCCGCAGGCCTCGGTCTGGGAGGGCATCCATTCCTCGCTGGGCCTCGGCGACGCCGTACGCCGGGACCCCTTCGATACGCCCCCTGCCTCAGGCGCGGCGGGATCCGGCCCTGCCCGGGAACAGTCCGCACCCGCGGCGGAACCGCAGGCTTCCCCCGTTGCCCTGGACGCAGCCCGTAGCCGCCGCAACCGGCGCCGCCTGCCGCAGATCCTGGCCGCCGCAGCGGCAGCCGTAGTCCTCGCCGCCGCCGGCACCTGGGGTATTTCCCGGATCCTGGCCGACCGCACCGAGGTAATTGCTGCCGTTGACCTGGCACCACTGCCGGCCTATCAGGACAGTGGCCGCGCAGAGGTGGACCAGCGGGCCGACGGCGGACGGGAACTGGTGGTGACGGCCAGCGGTGCGGACGCGCAGGGTTTCCGTGAAGTGTGGCTGATAGCCCCCGATATTGAACGGATGGTCAGCCTGGGCACCATGGAGGGGACGGAGGGCAGGTTCACCATTCCGGCTAACCTTGACCTCAATGAGTACCCCATTGTTGATATCTCCGATGAACCGTTCGACGGCAACCCCACGCACTCCGGGGATTCAATCCTGCGCGGCGTGCTGGAACCCTGACCCGGCCGCACGGGCCGGCGGCGCACGTGGCTGACGCCGTGCCCGGCTCCCTTCCGGGGATTGCCTCCGAGTGGTGGTCCAGGGTACTGGAGGGTTTCAGCCGCGGGCCGGCCCTCGACCCGGCTCCGGCGGTGCTGCTGCTTGTTGTTGCCGCAGCCGCCCTGCTCAGCATCCCGCGGAGCACCTGGCGCTGGTTTGGTCTGTTCGTGACCTTTGTCCACGAACTCGGACACGCCTTCGCGGCCCTGATGACCGGGCAGGTGGTGAAGGGCATCCGGCTGCGTTTTGACCATTCCGGCGACATGCGTTCGCTGGGCCGCGGCGGGTTCCCTGCTGCCTGGGCGGGGTTTTGGGGTTACCCCGTGCCCGCGGTGGTGGGCGCCGGGCTCATTCTGGCGGCGCTGTACGGCTGGGCGGGGACCGCGCTGTCCGCCAGTGCGCTGGTGCTGCTGGCGGCGCTGCTGTTTATCCGCAATGTCCAGGGCTTCGCCATCGCCTTTGGCAGCGCCTTGGTCTCCGTACTGCTGGTGTGGTTCTCCTCGCCGGTGACGGCTGGCTATGCGGCCGTGTGCACCGGTGTTGCCCTGCTGGTGGGTGCCGTGCGGGACTGGCTGAACGTGGTCCGGGTCCATACCCGCCGGCGAAACCTGGAAAGCTCGGACGCCTTTATCCTCGCCCGGCGCACCGGCATACCCGCTGCCGTGTGGCTGGCCGGCTTCGCGCTGGTGATCGCCGCTGCCGCGGCCGCAGCACTGTACGCCGCGCTGACGGTCCTTCCGGTGCCGGGGCGGTAAGTGCCCGGCCCGTACTACGCTTGGATTTCCGGGAAGGTTACCCGCAATTCGAGCCGGTGCTGGCCGTCCTCCTCCTGGGTGTAAATTGCCTTCCCGGAGATACCGGCAAGCCCGTCGGTGCCGGAGCCGGGGATGATATGGCCGGAACTGGCCGTGGCCGTACCTTCGGCGAGGCCCCAGTGCTGGATGACCATGGTTCCCGTCCGGCCGGCGACGGTGCCGGCAAACACCTCGGACCCGACATAACCCGCCCCTACCGTGTTGCCGGCCATGATGAGGTCCGCGACGCTGGTGCCGGTGATGTCTCCCTCGAAGATCTTCACGGCCCGGACGGTGGACAGTTCACTGTTGGTTCCCTCCACCTGATAGGGGGTGGGTTCCCACTCCGAAACGTCAAAATCCGCCACGATCACTTCTTCAGTTAGGTCGGTCATGGTTCCAGTATCCCGTGTCCGGCGCCGGATTGCATGCCGGGCACCGGACGCCGGTAGCCTTATCGCTGTGCCCGCGTGCGGCACGGCAACGGTTTGAGCTAAGGAGCACCACCCTCGCATGTCCCGGATTCCGGCAACCTTTCAGCGGCGGTTACTGAGCCCGTCGGCCCTCTGGACGGCGTTTGCCGTGGTCCATCTGGGCTTCCTCGCCGCCCTGGCTCCCTTGATTCTCGACGGCGGGGCGCTGAGCGATGTGAACTTCTACCGGCAGTGGGCGTTTGACGGCCTGAGCCATGGCCATTGGCTGGTCTTTGACACTGCGTGGGTGTATCCCGTCCTCGCGCTGGCCCCCATGGTGCTTGCGGCGCTGTTCGGGTTCGGCGCGTACCAGTTCGTCTGGTTCCTGCTGTTCACGGCGCTGAACGCCGGCGCGGTCGCCGTCCTGGCCCGCCGGGCCGGAGCCGGCGGCACCGCTGCCGCGTACTGGTGGCTCGCGGCCACTGCCCTGCTGGGGCCCGTGGCGGTGGGGCGCGTGGATGGGCTGACCGCTCCCCTGGTGATCATGGGCCTGCTCTTCCTGGCCACCCGACCGGTGCTTGCCTCGGCGCTGCTGTCCGTGGCCACCTGGATCAAGGTTTGGCCGGCTGCCGTTATCCTCGCGGTGCTGGTCGCCTGGAAGAAGCGGCTCACGCTGCTCGCCACCGGTGCCGCCGTCTCCGCTGCCGTTGCCGTCACCGTCGCCCTAGGCGGCGGCCTGCGGCACCTGCTGAGTTTCTTCGGCGAACAGGGGGCCCGCGGGATGCAGATGGAGGCGCCGTTCACGACGCCGGGGCTGTGGCAGGCGATCCTGGGTTCATCGGATGCCCATATTTACGAGGACAAGATCATCAATACCCGCGAGGTCCGCGGTGCCCTCGGCGAGCCGGTGGCCGCGCTGATGACGCCGCTGCTCGCACTGGCCGCCCTCGCCGTCGTCGGACTGCTGATTTGGGCGCTTCGCCGCGGCGCCGATCCGCGCTCCCTGCTGATCTCCGGCTCGCTGGCCCTGGTGGCCGCATTTATTGTCTTCAACAAGGTTGGATCACCGCAGTTCATGCTGTGGCTCGGTGCCGTCACGGCGGTGGGGCTGGCATGGGAGGGCAGGGACTGGAAAGTGCCCGGGATCCTGATGCTGGCCATCGCCGCCCTGACCACGCTGGTTTATCCGATGTTCTACGCAGCCCTGTACAACGACCTGAACATCGCCGTGGCGCTGCTGCTGACCGCCCGCAACGTCCTGCTGCTGGTGCTGTTCGGCTGGGCGCTGGCGCGGGTCATCACCCTGACCCGCGCCGGCGGGAACCGGGTCAGTGCCGCAGTTCTCCCGGAGCAGGCGCCGTAAGCTTCTTGCGGAACAGGACCTTGGTCTTGGGGTCCAGGAAGATCAGGTACAGCGCGAAGCCCAGTGCCGTCACGGCGGCAATCTGCCGGGCCGCGCTGAGGCTGAACTCGAAGTAGGGCCAGATATCGAGCTGGTCGCTGATCGCGTAGACCATAAAGAAGGACACGAACAGGTACAGGGTCTTGGCCTGCCAGTCATCGCGGATACCGGTCACGGCGAAGAGCGGGATGAGCCAGACCACGTACCAGGACTGGATCATGGGCGCGAGCATTACGATGGCGGCGAAGGCCAGGGTCAGCCGGCGGATCAGCCGGCTGTACTCACCCACGAACATCTGCCACAGCACAATTCCCACGGATGCCAGCCGTCCGATGGTGTGGACAACATCGGCCATGGTCCAGCCGGGCAGTCCCAGCGCGTTGCCGAGGGTGGCAACCAGCATGCCGGCGAAACCGACCGGCGCGTACCAGATCCATACACTGCCCGGGGTGCTCAGGGCACCCACCCAGCCGAACCCGAAACCGTTGATCAGGCCCATGATCCACAGCAGCCCCAGTGACATGGCGGCCGTGATGAACCAGTAGGTGAACCTGCGCCGCCAGGATGCGTTCTTGCCGGCCCACAGCAGGCCGATGAACGGAAGGAAGATGATGGTGATCGGCTTGATGCCGATCGACAGTGTGACCAGCAGGATGCCGGCTACGGGACGCTTGGTGGCGGCAAGGTAGAGCCCGGCCAGCGCCAACCCGATCATCAGGGCGTCATTGTGGATGCTGGCGATGAAGTTGGTCAGGAACAGCGGGTTCGCTGCCGTGAGCCACAGCGCGCGGTTGGGATTGATCCCGTGCAGTTCAGCCAGCTTCGGCACGAAATACACGCACATTGCCACACCGATGACGGCGATCAGCCGGAACAGCAGGATGGAGAACTCGGTCTGGCCGTTCGTTACCAGAACCACCAGCTGCTCCAGCCAGAGGAACACCGGACCGTACGGGGTGGGGCTCTGTGCCCACAGATCGTCGGCGCCGATCTGCAGGTAGTTGGAGATCTGCGAGTAGCCGTCCTTGTACGGGTTCAAACCGCTGACCATCACCAGGCCCTGGGCGATGTAGGCGAACACATCGCGGCTGAACAGCGGCAGCGTGAAGCACAGGGGCGCCGCCCAGGCAATGACCGCCTTCAGGATGACCGGCCGGGACTCCGGGCCCCAGCCTTTCATCCGCTGGCCCAGCCGGAGCCAGGAGCGCACCAGCAGCATGCCGCCCGTGGACAGGAGCAGCACGGCGACGATGGCACCGAAGGGCTCGTCGAAACGCATCCAAATGATCACCGGGTTGCTTCGCAGGCTGGCAGATGCCAGTGAAAGCCAGCCCACCCCGAAGGATCCAGCGAGCATCATGAGGGAGCCGATGAACCCCTGAATGATCGCTATGTTGGGACGGTCGGCTTTAGCTATCTCCGGGCCCGGAGACGAAGGCTCGGTCGCGGGGACCTGCGCGGTCATCTACGTGGTTCCAATCTCTGGGGTGAACACGATTCCTGCGGGCCTGGCGGCGGACAGGGCGGCGCCTCACCCTAAAGCAGGGCAGCATAGAGCCCGGGCACCGTCAATAGGCTGATATTAGCATCGCGGCCCGGGCAAACCCGGCGCGCGCGACGCGGCGAAGTCAATCCCGGGCCCGGACACAGCGTCGCTTAGACTGAAGCTCCAGATGTGATTTTTGATGCAAGTAAAAGGCAAGGCGGTAAAGGCTGTGGGGCGCCACCGGGCAGAACCTGTAAGGAAAGCTGTAACTAAACCCGCGCATCCGTCGGGGACCGTTCCCGCACGTGCCGCAACCCGGGATGCCCCGGCCGGGCACCCGGGCCACCCGGGCAAAGCAGGCAAAGCAGGCAAAGAACACAGCCGGGCAGGCCGAAACCACACGCAGCAGCGCCGCAGCCCGGAACTGCTGGGCTGGGGGTTGTTCCTCACACTGATAGGAGCAGCCGCCATGGTGTGGGTGGAGGTACCCCCGTCCGCGGTTGCGGTGACGTCATCGCTGCTCCTCTTCGCCTTTGGAGTCGCATGGTGCTTCTCCCCCGCGCCGGCTTCCCCGGCCGCTGTTACCGGTTCTTCGATACCTGCCCTGGCTCCTGCACCGGCTCCCGCAACGGATTCCATCCCTGCGCCGCCCGCGGTTTCCGTTCAGGCACCCGTTCCCACCCCCGCCACGGGCGCCGCCACACCCGCTTCCCGCAGCACCGCTGCCACTGCCGCACCAACCCGCCCGGCACTGCGGCCCTCCCCTGCACTGCAGCCCTCCGCAATACAGCCCTCCCCCGCACTGCGCCCCGCCCCGCAGCCGGCGCGGATGGACCGTCCTGCCCCGCACGGGCGGCGTGCAGCCGCCATGCCGGTTGTTCATGAGATGCCGGCTGAACCCAGCCGGTGGACGCGCACCTTCGGCCCCCCGGAAACGGGCCAGATCCCGCTGCAGCCCTACCTTGCGCGAACGCCCGCTCCCCTCGTGACGGCGGACGCAGAGCTGCCGGACCGCCGCCAGCGGAGCCACTCCAGCCTGTAGCCGCCCGCCGGCTCCTCCGGTTTCCCGCCTGCCGGGCGGCGGACGCGGTACATTGGATTCGTGCCAATAACTAATGAACGTATGGTCTGGATCGACTGCGAAATGACCGGTCTGGACATTGAATCCGATGCCCTCATTGAGGTGGCCGTCCTGGTCACTGACTCCGAGCTGAACATCCTCGGCGACGGCGTAGACGTGGTGATCAAGCCGGACGACGCCGCTTTGTCCCAGATGGGCGACTTCGTGCGCCAGATGCACACCACTTCCAAGCTCCTGGACGAGCTGCCGAACGGTATTTCGATGGCTGAGGCCGAGGCCGCGGTTATCGAATACATCACCAAGTGGGTGCCGGAACCCAAAAAGGCGCAGCTGGCCGGCAATTCCGTAGGCACGGACAAGATGTTCCTCGCCCGCGACATGCCCGAGGTCATCAATTACCTCCACTACCGGATAATCGATGTCTCCACCATCAAGGAACTGGCGCGGCGCTGGTACCCGCGCGCCTATTTCCAGGCCCCGGCCAAGAACGGCGGCCACCGGGCACTGGGCGATATCCGCGATTCCATCAACGAGCTGCGCTACTACCGCGAGGCAGTTTTCGTGCCCGCTCCGGGGCCGGATTCCGCCACGGCCAAGAAGATCGCCGCGGGAATCGGAAGTTAGCTCCGTCACAAAACCGGCCTCCGGTGCCGGTTGTGTCAGAAGCACTCAAAAAACCGTGTAAGCTTGATTCCGCTGCCTCAGATAAATGAGTCCGCAAGACCACTCGCCTGGACTTCGCGGATGAACGTTTGAGGCACATGGTGGGTATAGCTCAGTTGGCAGAGCGCCTGGTTGTGGTCCAGGAGGTCGCGGGTTCAACCCCCGTTACTCACCCCAATGAGGCTGGCGGTTACAGCTTCGAAAGGCCGCCTCGGATGATTCCGGGGCGGCCTTTCCTGTGTGTGTTTGACTGTTAGCCTCAGGGGCGATCACTGCCGCTGCGGGCACAGCCCGGCAACAACCCCTACGCCTACGCGTGGCTTATCAATGAGGAGGCGCCGCCTTGGAGCGCAGACTGTTCGAAGAGGACCATGAGCTGTTCCGGGAAGTCGTCCGGGAATTCGACGCCCGCGAAGTCGCCCCCGGGTATGCGGACTGGGACGCCGCGCACATGATGCCGCGCCGGCTGTGGAAGGCTGCCGGCGAGCAGGGCCTGCTCGGCCTGGCTGTCCCCGAGGAGTTCGGCGGGGCGGGCATGCCGGATTACCGCTTCCGCGCGGTGATGGACGAGGAATTCGCCCGTGCCAACCATCTCGCCGTCGGCCTGGCCTTCCACCTGCATGACGACATGGTCCTCCCCCACCTGCTCGCCTACGGCTCCGATGAACTGAAGGAACGCTGGCTGCCGGGCATGGTCTCCGGGGACAAGGTCACCTCCGTCGCCTGGACCGAACCCGGCGCGGGCAGCGACCTGCGCGGCATCCGCACCAAGGCTGTACGCACCGACGACGGCGGCTGGCGCATCAGCGGCCAGAAGACGTTCATCGGCAACGGCATCAGCGGAGACGCCTCCCTGGTCCTGGCCCGCACTGACGGCGGGACGGGCCGCGGGCAGCGGGACTCCTTCAGCATGTTCATGGTGGAGAAAACCGAGGGTTACAGCACCGGCCGGCAGCTGGACAAAATGGGCCTGAAGGCCTCGGACACCGCCGAGCTGTTCTTCGATGATGTGTTCGTCCCGTCGGTGAACCTCGTGGGCGAGGTCGGCCGCGGCCTGGAATACGCCGAAGGGCAGCTGCCGCAGGGCAGGCTGGCCATTGCCGTTGCCTCCTCCGCAGTTGCGCGCCGGATTTTCGAAGCCACGGTGGAGTACACCAAGGAGCGCAACGCCTTCGGGGAGCGGATCGCCGACTTCCAGAACAGCCGGTTTGCCCTCGCCGACATCGAAACCGAAGTCGAAGCCACCGAAGCGTACGTGGATTCCGCCGTCACCGCCTTCAACGAAGGCAAGCTGGATGCCGTTTCTGCCGCCAAGGCCAAGCTCTGGGCCAGTGAGCGGGCCAAGTCCATTACGGACCGGTGCCTGCAGCTGCACGGCGGCTACGGCTACATCCTCGAATACCCGGTGGCCCAGGCGTTCCTGGCTGCCCGCCTGCTGACCATCTTCGGCGGCACCAGCGAAATCATGCGGGAAGTCATCGGACGCGGCATCGTCCGCTAGCACCGCCGCGGCCCCGGCCGCCCTCCCCCATCCAGACGAAAGAAAGACAGCAATGACCGTACGTCCCATCGTTATCCACGGCGAACCCGTACTGCACCGCCGGGCGTTGCCGGTGGAGGAGTTCAACGACGAACTGCGCACCCTCGTCGCGGACATGTACGAGACCATGGATGTCGCCAACGGCGTGGGCCTGGCCGCCCCGCAGGTGGGCGTGGGCCTGCGCCTGTTCACGTTCGCCTATGAGAACGACGACGACGCTCCCGACCGCGGCGTGCTCATCAATCCGGTGCTGATCACTTCCAAGGTTCCCGGCGCGGCGCCGGACCCGGACGAAACCTCCGAGGGCTGCCTCTCCGTTCCCGGTGAGAACTTCCCGGTGAACCGGGCGGAATGGGTCAAGGTATCCGGTTTCGACGAAAACGGTACCCCGGTCGAGTTCGAGGCGACGGACTGGTTTGCCCGTGTGATCCAGCACGAGTATGACCATCTGGACGGCAAGCTCTACGTGGACCGGCTCAACGACCGCTGGAGCCGCAAGGCCCGAAAGGTCATCAAGGCCCAGGGCTGGACCGTCCCCGGCCACAGCTGGATGCCGGGCGTGGATCCGGACCCGTTCGGCCACTAGGGCGGACAGCAACGCAGGAGGGCCCGCAGGATATCCTGCGGGCCCTCCTGCGTCAGCGGTCGGTCCTAGCCGGCGATCGAGGCCAGGGACTGTGCCAAGGGAAATGCCGGCGGATTCACGTGCGCCATCTCCTCCAGCACCCGGACCACCTGGCAGCTGTAGCCGAACTCGTTGTCATACCAGACGTACAGCACCAGGTTTGTGCCGTTGGAAATGGTGGCCAGGCCGTCCACGATCCCGGCCCGCTTGGAACCGACGAAGTCGCTGGAGACCACCTCGGGGGAATCGATGTAGTCGATCTGCTTGTGCAGCGGCGAGTTCAGCGACGTCTCCCGCAGGTAGGCGTTGACCTCTTCCTTGTCCGTGGCCGTTTCGAGGTTCAGGTTCAGGATGGCCATGGACACATCGGGGGTGGGCACCCGGATGGCGTTGCCGCTGAGCTTGCCGGCCAGTTCGGGCAGCGCCTTGGCCACGGCCTTGGCGGCCCCGGTTTCGGTGATGACCATGTTCAGCGCAGCGGAGCGGCCGCGCCGGTCCCCGTTGTGGAAGTTGTCGATCAGGTTCTGGTCATTAGTGAACGAGTGCACCGTTTCCACGTGCCCGTTTACAATTCCGTACTTGTCATTGAGGACCTTCAGCACCGGGGTAATCGCATTGGTGGTGCAGGAGGCGGCAGTGATAATCCGGTCTTCGTCCGTAATGGCGCCGTGGTTGATGCCGTGCACAATGTTCTTCAGGTTTCCCTTGCCCGGCGCGGTCAGCAGGACGCGGGACACGCCCTTGGCGGCCAGATGCTGCGAGAGTCCTTCTTCGTCCCGCCAGCGTCCGGTGTTGTCCACCACCACGGCATCATTGATGCCGTAGGAGGTGTAATCCACGGCTGAGGGATCGTTGGAGTAGATCACCTGGATGAGAGTGCCGTTGGCCAGGATGGTGTTGTTGTCCTCATCCACGGTGATGGTGCCGTTGAAGGCCCCGTGCACGGAATCGCGGCGCAGCAGGCTGGCACGCTTGATGAGGTCGTTGTCGGAGCCTTTCCGCACCACGATGGCACGCAGGCGAAGGCCCTGCCCGCCGCCGGCCTTTTCCACCAGGATGCGGGCGAGCAGGCGCCCGATGCGGCCAAAGCCGTATAGGACGACGTCGGTGCTGGTGCGTTCATCGGCACCCCGCTTGCCGGCGACGTCGGCCAGTTCGGCCCGCAGGAACTCGTGCAGGTCCCCGCCCTTCTCCTTGTACTTGTTGCCCATCCGCGCGAGGTCAACGGAAGCGGCTCCGAGTTCCAGCTCGGTCAGGGCTTTGAGCAGCGGATAGGTTTCCGAGACGGGCAGCTCCGCTTCGTCGATCTGGCGCGCAAACCGGTGCGCCTTCAGGATCTCGATCACCGATTTGTTCACCAGCGGACGTCCGTACACCGAGGTCACTACGCTGTTTTCCCGGTAGAGCCGTCCGATCAGCGGGATCATGGCCTCGGCGAGGGCTTCCCGGTCCATCCAAGTGTCAAGGCACGTATCGGAGTTGGAACTCACAGATCTTCACATCCTTTTCTCAGCCGGCACTGCGTTGTGCCGGTTGGCAGTAATGCCTCTAAGTGTATTAGGACACATCGCACCGGCCGGACGCCTCCCGGAGACGTTCGTCACACTCAGGAGGGGCGGAGCCGGGACGCTTCCTGGCCGGCCGGTTTCCCCGCCGTGCCCTCCGGTTCCAGGTCCTCGAGGTCCCGGACCCGGCGCAGCGGCCCCAGGGCCGCGGCGAGCGGCGCGAGGGCGGCCACCAGGATGCCGGTCAATATGGCACCCCGGATGCCTACCAGCTCCACGAGGATGCCGGCGGCGAACGCCGCCAAAGCCAGCATTCCCCAAGTGATCATCCGCTGGGCGGACCCAAGCCGTCCGAGCATCTGCGGCGGGCATGCCCGCTGCCGGAACGTGGTGGACACAACGATGTTCAGGGAAATGGCGAACCCCGCCACAAAGAGGCCGATGAAGCCGGCAGTCATTCCCCATCCAGGTGAAATCAGCAGCAGGCTGGCGTAACCGGCCACGGCCGGGAACATGGAATACCGCCACACCCGGCCCGAGCCGACGCGTGAGGCTATCCGTTTGACGGACAGTCCGCCCAGGGTGCCGCCCACCGCCGTGGCCGCAGTCAGCAGGCCCAGCATGCCCGGCGTCTCCCCCAGGGACCGGATCACCAGAAGGACCAGCAACGAGACCACGATGTTTCCGCCCAGGTTCCACAGCGCCCCCGTCACAAGGAGCATGCGCAGCGGCAGCGTACTGAAGACATAACGCACGCCCTCCCCCATGTCCCGGAGCACCCGCCGGTCCTTCGGCCGGTCGGGCCGGGGTTCACGGATGTCCAGGCGCAGGATGGCAGCCAGTGAGCCCAGGGAGGCCGCAACCTGCAGCAGGAGGGCATTGGAAGCGCCCCACGCGCCGGTGACCCAGCCGCCCAGGGCCCGCCCGCCGGCGTCGCCGAAGGCACCCGAACCGGTCATCAGTCCGTTGCCCTCGACCAGTTCTTCCCGGGCCACGGCGCTGGGAACCAGTGCCTGCTCAGCGAGGGTGAAAAACACTGCGGCAAGCCCGGCGCCGAAAGAAACGGCGAAAAGCTGGACCACGGTCAGCAGGTCCAGCCACCAGGCCACGGGCAGGCTGGCCAGGAGCAGTGTCCTGACAGCGAGGGAGGCCACAATAATGGGCCGGCGCCGGTACCGGTCCACCAGCACTCCTATGGGCAAACCGAAGAGCAGCCAGGGCAGGAAAGTCATGCCCGCAAGGACCGCTACGGTGAAATTCGACGCGTCCAGTTCAGTCACCGCAATAACGGGCAGGGCAACGCTGGTTACGGCACCGCCGAAAATTCCGGCAGTCGAAGAAATCCACAACCTCCGGAAATTGGCGTTGCGGATAACCAAAGGTTTCCGGGCTGCCTCGGTTTGGGACATTGCCACAGAATAGCCCAGCGCCCGATTAATCCAACCCGTTGCGGCCCAAACCGAATCCAATTGCAGGAAACCCCGGCAAAAGGTGCGCCATTGTTGAGCACTTAAGCGGTTTCCCGGGCGGCCCGGGGAAATGCGGGCGGGGGTGGACGGGTTGGCCGATAAGCCGGGTTTTGTGCGTCCGGTCCGTTACCGGGCCGGACGGAGCAATCATCCATCTAGGGCCGCCGTTGCCGGCGGCCTCAAGCGGCCTACCCGGACACATCGGGCGGGCAGCCCTCAAACGTGTCCTGTATGGCCTTGCTCCGGGTGGGGTTTACCTAGCCGTCCCGGTCACCCGGGACGCTGGTGGTCTCTTACACCGCCTTTTCACCCTTACCTGCGGACCGGCAAAACCGGTCTGCGGGCGGTTTGTTTTCTGTGGCACTGGCCTGCGGGTTTCCCCGAGTGGGCGTTACCCACCACCCTGCCCTGCGGAGCCCGGACTTTCCTCGGCGGCAGCGGCGTCCCGAAGGCAGCCGCACCGACGCGATTGCCTGGCCAACCCGTCCACGGTCAACTCTACCGTCCCCGCGGACCCGACCCGGACCCGCCGCCCGGCTCGCGTAGGATTAACCGGTGCTGATTCTGCTCCCGCCCTCCGAAGGCAAAACTCCGGCGCCGGCCGGTCCGGCCCTGGACCTGTCGCGCCTGCACTTTCCTCTGCTGTCCGAACCGCGCGGACTGGTCCTGAAAGCACTGGCCGAAACCAGCCGGTCCGATGCGGCGCTGGAAGTGCTGGGAGTCGGTGCCACCTTGGCCGCGGAAGTGCAGCGCAATACCGTGCTGGCGGAGCAGCCGTGCGCGCCCGCGCACCGGGTGTACACCGGTGTTCTGTACGACGCCCTGGGCTATGCCTCGCTGCCGGCAGCATCGCAGCGCCGGGCAGATGACGCAGTGCTGGTGATGTCGGCTCTGTGGGGCGCCCTGGGCTTCGCCGATCCCATTCCGGCCTACCGGCTGTCCATGTCCGTCCGGCTGCCGGAAACGGGCCGCCTGGCCGCGTTCTGGAAACAGCATCTGACCGGGCCCCTGGACGAATACGCCGGGACTTCACTGGTGGTGGACTGCCGGTCCAGTACCTACGCCGCGGCCTGGGCGCCGGATCCGCAGCGCACCGCTGCGGTGAACGTGTTCCAGATCCGGGACGGCAAACGCAAAGTGGTCTCGCATTTCGCCAAGCACACCCGCGGCGAGCTGGCCCGGCACCTGCTGGTGCGTCAGGGGGCCGAGCCGGCCACGCCGCAGGAGCTGCTGGCGGCCGCCGCTGAGAAGTGGGAGGCCGAGCTGGTGGCTCCGGCAGGCCGGAAGCCCTATCAGCTCAACATCATCCTGCCCGAGCAGTAACTACTGCCGCGCAGCGACCAGTTCGACTTCGAAGCCCTCATCGTTTTCGAGGTAGGCGGCATAGTGGTCCGGCCCGCCGGCGTGCGGATGCCGGTCAGCGAAAAGCATGCTCCACCCGTGGCTCGCAGCGCGGCGGGCCAGCAGCTCGACGTCGGCCTCGGTGCCTGCGGCGAACGCGAGGTGGTTCAGGCCCGGACGGCGCCGGGAGTACGGGCCGCGCTCGACGTCGGGACCAGACTCCAGCACTATGTAGCCGTCCGCTCCCTGCCAGCTGGCTCCGGTGTCCCAGGTGTCCTTGCGGACGTAGCCGAGCCGCTCCAGCAGCCAGCCCAGCGACTTTTCGGCGGCCGGGAAGTCGTTGACCCAAACCTCCGCGTGATGCAGCCGTCCCTTGGGGGCCGGCGCCGGGGCAGGTTCCTGGGCGGCTACAGATTCCTGGGCGGCTGCCGTGTCCGGGGCGGCTGCCGGTGCCTGACCGGCCGCCATAACCGAGTCTGCCCGCGGTTTCCACGGCACGCCGGCAGTACCGGCATCCATGGCCTCATTGGAGAGCCGGTCCGCGTCCTTGTTCAACTCACGCGGAATCCACTGGTACTTCACCCGTTGCGGGTTCACTATGGAGCGGGCTTTCGCCGCCAGCTTCTGCATGTCGGCGTGCTTGATCTTCCAGCGGCCGCTCATCTGCTCCACAACGAGCTTGGAGTCCATCTTGGCCAGGATCCAGCAGTCGGGATCAATCCCGTGGGCCAGCTCCAACGCCGCTATGAGGCCGGAATACTCGGCCACGTTGTTGGACACCCGGCCCACGTATTCGGCTTTCTCGGCGAGGATGCGGCCGGTGTCCGGGTCCCGTACGAGCGCGCCGTAACCGGCAATCCCGGGGTTGCCCCGGGAGCCGCCGTCGGCTTCCACAATCAGGGTGCGGCGCTGGCCGCCGGCCGGGGTGCGGGCAGCCGTGGACTGCGCGCCGGAGTCGGGCTCCGGGTCAAACAGTGTCACTGCTCAGCTGCTCCACTCGTCCGAGCGGACCAGGATGCACCCGGAGTCGGGGCAGAACACGATGTCATCCGCGGCTGCCTTGCGGATGTCCGCGAGGTCGCCCGGGCTGAGCTGCATGCCCGACCCCTCGGAGGTGCCGTGGAACAGCCGGGCCGCGCCGATGCCGTGCTTGGACAGGGTCTTTTCATAAACGGCAAGCAGGGCCGGCTCGAAGGTGTCGGCCAGTTCTTCGCGGCGTGCTTGTGCGTCGGCGCTGTCCGCCTCGATCACGGCGAGTTCGGCGTCGCGCTTTTCCTCGAGCTCACGGCGCTTGGCGTGCAGTTCCTCCAGCGCGGTTCCGGCCTCGCCCTGCCGCGTGCGGGCGGCTTCGAGCCGTTCCATCACGTCCAGCTCCACGTCTTCAAGATCGGAGCGGCGCCGCTCAAGCGAGACGATTTCGGCCTGCAGGGCCGTCAGTTCCTTGGAACCGCCCTTACCGCTGTCCAGGTGCTGCTGGTCGCGGGTCATCCGGGCCACTACGGATGCGACGTCGGCTTCGGCGCGCGTGAGCTCGCGTTCAATGTCGGCCACCTCGGTGCCGGCGGACACGCGTGCCTTTTCGGCGGCAGCAACGGAATCGGCCAGGGAAGCGATCTCGGGATTGTTGCTAACGTTGCGGACCTGGTTGCGCAGGGCCTTGAGCCTGCTGTCCAGGGCCTGCAGATCCAGCAGCCTCAGCTGCTCCGCGGGCGATGCTTTTGCCACCGAAAACCTCCGTGTATATCCGGACCTGCCTGGCCCGGCTCTCCTAAGCCTATGCCACCGCGCGGCATCACTTCAGCCCGGGTGTCAGTACAAAGTCCCACGGATCGGTGTTCACGCCGCTGACCCGCACCTCAGCAGTGAAGCCCTGGTCATTCAGGACGTTCTCCAGCGCCGCGGCGGCGGGGGTAAGCCACAGCCACTCACTGCCGAAATGCGAGACGTCTATAAGGTAAGGCCGGCCGTTGCCGCCTAGGGCACGCTCGCGCAGTTCCGACGCCGGGTGGTGTCGGAGGTCGGCCGTGACGTACACGTCGGCACGCTCGGAGCGCACGGCGTCGAACAGGCTGTCCCCGGCGCCGCCGCACACGGCTACCCGGCGGACCAGGCCGTCGGCGTCCCCTGCCACACGGACCCCGCCTGCAACGGCAGGCAGGAGGCCGAACACCAGCTTAGCGAAGTCAGCGAGGCTGAGCACCTCGGGCAGTTCACCGACGCGGCCTATCCCCTCTTCGGGCAGCCCCTCGGCAGCCGGGACCAGCGGAGAAACGTTTCGGAGCCCGAAGGCGTCTGCAAGCACATCGGACACACCGCCCACCGCGCTGTCACCGTTGGTATGCACGGTCAGCAGGGCGCAGCCGCCCTCGATCAGCCGGTGCACAGCCTCACCCTTGAAGCTGGAGGCGGCCACGGAATTCACCGGCTTCAGCAGCAGCGGGTGATGGGTGAGCAGCAGGTCGGCCCCCCATTCCAGGGCCTCGTCAATGACCTCCCGGGTGGGATCCACCGCAAACAGGACCTTGCGGACCTCCCTATCGGCCCGGCCTGCCACCAATCCCGGGGCATCCCAGTTCTCTGCCAGCGATTCGGGCCATAGTTCTTCGGCCGCCAGCAGGACGTCCCCCAGCGTGGGAACATCGGCTTCGGGTGCCTGGTGGCCGGCAGTATCTGCGCCGGCGCGCTCGTGGGGGTGCTCCGCTTCCATACGTTTAGTTCTACCCCGATGCCCTGCCCCGCTCAATTCCGCCGCACCTGCCGTGACGCAGGGAACACTGTGCGTCCGGGCCGGCAAAGCGCCCGTCGGCGGTCCGCGGGAATCAAAGCGGGCCCGGACGCATTGTTAAGGACATGAAGACGTACGTACTTGGCGGAGGCTGCTTCTGGTGCCTCGACGCCCTATACCGCAAGGTCCGCGGTGTCACCGATGTGGTGTCCGGCTACACCGGCGGCGCACTGCCCGACCCCGACTACGACAGCGTATGCTCCGGCACCACCGGCCATGCAGAAGTGGTGGCCGTGACCTTCGACGAGGATGTCATTCCCGGCGAGATCATTCTGGACATGTTCTTCTCCCAGCACGATCCGACCACCTTGAACCGCCAGGGCTACGACGTCGGCACCCAGTACCGCTCGTCGATGTTCTACCGCGACGAGGACCAGCGCAAGGAATTCGAAGCTTCGCTGGAACGTGCACAGGAGAACTGGAAGGACCCCATCGTCACGGAAATCGTGCCGCTGCCGCGGTTCTACCCGGCGGAGGACTTCCACCAGGATTTCTACGCCAAGCACCCGGGTACCGGGTACTGCCAGGTGATTATCAACCCGAAGCTGGGCAAGGCACGCAAGTATTACTCCGGGTGGCTGCAGGATTAAGCGCGGCCATCGGCGCCGATAGGCTGGAACGGGCAAATGTCCGTCCGGCATTGTTCGATGAATTTTGAGGAATTGAGGAAAACATGGCTCGTATATATGACGATGTGACCCAGCTTGTGGGCGGGACTCCGCTGGTCCGGCTGAACCGGCTCGCGGCCGGCCTCCCGGCCCAGGTGGCTGTGAAGCTTGAGTTCTACAACCCCGCCAACAGTGTCAAGGACCGCATCGGCGTGGCCATTGTGGATGCCGCTGAGAAGGCCGGCGCCCTGAAGCCGGGCGGCACCATTGTGGAGGGCACCTCCGGCAACACCGGCATTGCCCTGGCCATGGTCGGCGCTGCCCGCGGTTACCGGGTCATCCTGACCATGCCCGAGACCATGTCGACCGAGCGCCGCGTCATGCTGCGCGCCTACGGAGCCGAGATTGTCCTGACCCCCGGTGCCGAAGGCATGCGCGGAGCGGTGGACAAGGCCAAGGAAATTGTTGCCACCACCGAGAACGCCATCTGGGCGCAGCAGTTCGCCAATGAAGCCAACCCCGCCATGCACCGCGCCACCACGGCCGAGGAAATCTGGGAAGATACCGACGGCAAGGTGGACATCTTTGTAGCCGGCATCGGCACCGGCGGCACCATCACCGGCGTCGGACAGGTCCTGAAGAAGCGCAAGCCGGGCGTGCAGATCGTGGCCGTGGAGCCCAAGGACTCCGCCATCCTCAACGGCGGCTCCCCCGGACCGCACAAGATCCAGGGCATTGGCGCGAACTTCGTACCTGAGATCCTCGACACCACCGTCTACGACGAGGTGTTCGACGCCTCCATCGAGGACTCCGTTGCTACTGCCCGTGCTCTGGGCACCCAGGAAGGCATTCTGGGCGGTATTTCTTCCGGTGCGATTGTGTGGGCCGCCCTGGAACTCGCCAAGCGCGAAGAGAACGCCGGTAAGCTGATTGTTGCCACCGTCTGCGACTTCGGAGAGCGTTACATCTCCACAGTCCTCTACGACGACATCCGCGGCTAGTACCGCGTACCGCCCCCGGCGGGGCGGTACCCCCGAGCAGAAAGCCCTCTGTGAGTCTGTTAGCCCGACTACGCGAAGACCTCGACGCCGCCGCATCGCATGATCCGGCGGCCAGGGGTTCGCTCGAAAACCTCGTTGTATATTCCGGCCTGCACGCCATCTGGATGCACCGGCTGACCCACCGCATGTGGGCCCGGCCCGGGCTTCGCTTCCCGGCACGGGTGCTGTCGCAGCTGGCACGGTTTGCCACCGGCATCGAGATCCACCCCGGTGCCACCGTGGGCCGCAGGTTCTTCATTGACCACGGCATGGGAGTGGTGATCGGCGAGACCGCCGAAATCGGAGATGATGTGATGCTCTACCACGGGGTCACCCTGGGCGGCCGGTCACTGGCCAAGGTCAAGCGGCACCCGACCATCGGCGACGGTGTCACCGTTGGGGCAGGTGCGAAGATCCTGGGTCCGGTGACCATCGGAGCCAACAGTGCCGTGGGTGCCAACGCCGTTGTGGTCAAGGATGCGCCGGCGGATTCAATCATCACCGGCATCCCGGCCAAGTGGCGCCACCGGGACACCAAAATGACGCAGCCGGCCGTCGACCCGGCGGAATACGTGGATCCGGCCATCTACATCTAAGCCGTAAGTTCCGGAACAGGTCAGGTCCGGGACAAAGAGAAGGCCCGCAGCATTGCTGCGGGCCTTCTGCGTTTAATCAGGTTCCTGCTGCTAGTGCGTGTCTACTGCTTCGACCTCGGCGCGGTCCTCGCCCCACATGGTGTGGAAGGTGCCCTCGGTGTCTACCCGGTGGTAGGTGTGCGCACCGAACAGGTCCCGCAGCCCCTGTGTCAGCGCCGCCGGCAGGCGCTTGCGGCGCAGGCCGTCGTAGTAGGCCAGGGAGGAGGAGAACACCGGCACCGGAATGCCCAGCTGCACGGCTACGGAAACCACGCGGCGCCAGGCCGGAACGGCGGCGGCAATGGACTCCGCGAAGGCCGGAGCGAACAGCAGGTTGGCCGGAGCCTCACCGTCGGCGTAGGCCTTCATGATGTCATCGAGCAGTTCGGCACGGATGATGCAGCCGGCACGCCACAGCGAGGCGATTTCGTCCAGCTTCAAGTCCCAGCCGTATTCCTTGGCAGCGGCGCCCAGCATGTCGATGCCCTGGGCGTAGCTGACCAGCTTGGAGGCGTAGAGCGCCTGCCGGACATCTTCCACAAACGTGTCGGGGAGCTCGACGGCGGATTCCCGGCCTTCAAGCGTTCCCTGCGCGATGGCGCGCTGGTCGCGCTGGGAAGACAGGGCCCGCGCAAAGACTGACTCGGCGATGGCGGAGACCGGTGAACCCAGGTCCAGGCCGGAGACCACGGTCCAGCGGCCGGTGCCCTTCTGTCCCGCGGAATCCACCACTACGTCCACGAACGGCTTGCCCGTTTTCGCATCGACGTGGCCGAGGACCTCGGCGGTGATCTCGATCAGGAAGGAGCTCAGCTGCCCGGTGTTCCATTCGGTGAAGATCTTGGCCTGCTCGGCGGGTTCAATCCCGGCGGCCGAACGCAGAAGGTCGTAAGCCTCGCCGATTACCTGCATGTCGGCATACTCAATGCCGTTGTGGACCATCTTCACGAAGTGGCCGGCGCCGTCGGTGCCGATCCAGGTGCAGCATGGTTCGCCGTCGTACTTCGCGGCGATCTTTTCCAGCATGGGGCCCAGGGAATCGTAGGACTCGCGGGAGCCGCCGGGCATGATGGACGGGCCCAGGAGGGCACCTTCCTCGCCACCGGAAACGCCGACGCCCACGAAGTGCAGGTCCTTTTCGGCCAGGGCTGCCTCGCGGCGGCGGGTGTCCTCATAGTGCGAGTTGCCGGCGTCGATCACAATGTCGCCCGGCTCCAGCAGGGGCACCAGCTGGTCAATAACGGAGTCCACGGGCCCGCCGGCCTTGACCATGATCAGTACCCGGCGCGGCTTCTCCAGGTTGTCCACCAGTTCCTGCAGTGACTCGGTGCGGATAAAGTCGCCTTCATCGCCGTGCGCTGCCAGCAGGGCATCGGTTTTTTCGATGGAACGGTTGTGCAGGGCCACCGTGTAACCGTTGCGGGCGAGATTGCGGGCAAGGTTAGCGCCCATGACGGCAAGGCCGGTTACACCAATTTGTGCACTCAAGTTCTCTCCAAGGATCTTTCGGGTGCCCAGCGGGCACGGGGCCGGCGCGGGCTGACCTGCGCCGTGTTCAGGCTCCAGCCTATGCTTCTTGGCCGCCTTGCCGCCACATGGTGCCCGACGCGCCGCTAACGCCGGTAGCCGTTGATCACCGAGGCAGCCCCCTCGACAACGTCTATCCCGGCGTCAAGCGTCGAATTGCGGGAACTGAGCACAACAATGCTGTAGTCCTTATCCCAGCCGCGCACGATACCGGCGCTGCCGACGTTCCACACGGCGTCGTCGTCCTGCAGCCAGCCGTTCTTCAGCGCCACCTGGGCCTCATCGGTTCCGGCACTGACTCCCCAGCTCTGCTCCGGGCACACGTTTTCCATCAGGGACACCGCAAAGGCCAGCAGGTCCGGGTCCAGCCAGTCGGCGCCGCAGGCGGCGGTCCGGATGATCCTCAACTGGTCCTCAACGCTGGTTTCGGTGGCACCCCATGTCTCTCCCGCTTCGGTGTCCCGGACGCCGATCAGTTCATAGGTGCGGTTCAGTTCGGGCCGTCCGCCCAGCATGCCGTACAGCGCCGTGGTGGCATCGTTGTCGCTGTACTCGATCATCTGCACCGCCAGCGCCTCCTCCTCCTCGGTGAAGCTGCGCTGTTCTTCGCTGGCTTCGCGGACCAGGGTCAGGAGGATGGGTACCTTTACGAGGCTGGCTTCGAGGTAACGGGCTTCGGGGTTGTAGCTCCAGGACTCACCGGTACCGTTGTCCAGCACCGCCACGGAGATATCCGCGTCCCGCTCCTCTGCCAGCTGGTCGAGGGCCGCAGACAGGGCCGCAGCGTCGGCGGATTCGGGCTGACCCGCCGGAGCCGCCGCCGCGGCCGGCGGGGGCACTACAGCCGGAGCGTTTGCCCCGGTAGCCGGGTGTCCGGCGCAGCCTGCGGCGGACAGCAGAATCAGTACAACCGCCGCTGCGCCCGCGAAGGAGTTCGCCTTTGCCGCCATTCCACCACCTCTTCCGCCTGCGTGAACCGTTCCGCGGACCCTCACGGGGCCGGGGATCCTACCTAACCAGATGTAGCACCGGAGTTTTAAAGTTTCCTGAGTTGTGCCCCGTGATGCTGCACGGGGCGCGCCGCCGGCGGGGAGGGTCAACTTAACGCAAAAAACCGCCGTTGTCCTCCGCAATTTCTGCGAAAGGCAACGGCGGCCGCTTGGTGGGTCCTACCGGGATCGAACCGATGACATCCACGGTGTAAACGTGGCGCTCTACCAGCTGAGCTAAAGACCCTCAAGAGGTGCTGCCGGTCCGGGAGGATTCCCCCGCGGGCCCTGCATCACGAGGAATTACATTACCGCAAGATCCGGACGCTGCCTAATCGGCGATTCCGGAGGAGGGCTGTTCCGGTGCGGTCCCGGCCGGCGGCAGGTCCGGAAGGTTTTGGGCGAGCCAGGTCAGGGCAGTGCTCACACCCATGTCGATCTTCAGGTCGGCCAGCGGGTCCCCCCGTGTCGTGCCCCGGTTAACGATCACCACGGGTTTGCCGGCCTTCGCGGCGTAACGGACAAAGCGCAGTCCGCTCATCACTGTCAGGGACGAGCCGGCAACGAGCAGCGCACCGGCCGCGTCCACCACTGCAAACGCCTCGGCCACCCGGTCCTTGGGTACGTTCTCCCCGAAGTACACAAAGTCCGGCTTGAGCATCCCGCCACAGACCGGGCAGTCTGCCACGACAAAGTCATCCGTATCGGCAATCTCGGCGTCGGCGTCAGGAGCAATTCCGCCGTCCGACCGTACCCGCTCGAGGTACCCCGGATTCAGTTCCTGCAGCAGTACCGCCACGTCGGCGCGGGAGAACTCGGTGCGGCAGTTCAAACACACCACCCGGTCATAGCGGCCGTGCAGGTCAATGACATTCTCGCTGCCGGCATCGGTATGCAGCCGGTCCACATTCTGGGTAATCAAGCCCGAGAGCAGGCCCCGGCGCTCGAGCCGGACCACGGCGGCATGCCCGGGATTCGGCACCGCATGGCGCAGGTGGTGCCAACCGATATGGTTTCGCGCCCAGTATCTCCGGCGGAGGTCCGGGTCGCCTACAAACTGCTGGTAGGTCATGGGATTCCGCGGCGGGGCGTCCGGGCCGCGGTAGTCCGGGATGCCGGAATCGGTACTGAGGCCGGCGCCGGTCAGCAGGGCAATGCGCCGTCCGCCGAGATAGCCGGCAGCGCGTTCCAGCTGCCGCTCTTCTTCCGCGCTGGGCTCAGGCACCGCTTCGAGCGCGCTGCCGCTGGCGAAACCGGTCAGCCCCAGCCCGGGGCGGGGTTCTTCCTCACGCTGTACGCTCACAGTGCCTCCAGGGCGTTCCGGTACTGCTGAAGCGGGCGCTCTTCACCCGGCGCGGAACGGATGAGCGCCTTAACGCTGCCCGATCCGTCAATCACAAAGCTGGCACGTTCTGCCAGGCCCTGCGCATCATTAAAGGCTCCGTAAGACCGCGCGGTGGCGCCGTGGGGCCAGAAATCCGAAAGCAGGTCGAACTCGAAACCCTCCTGTTCAGCCCAGGCACGCAGGGTATATCTCGAATCACACGAGATCGCCAGCAGCCGAACATCCGCATCTTCAAACTGTGCCCGCTCGCCCTGCAGCGCTGCCAGCTCACCGCGGCACACCCGGGAGAAAGCAAACGGGAAGAACACCACCACGACGCCGGAACCCCGAAGGCCGGTGAGGCTCACCTGCTCGCCGAACTGGTTCGGGAGAATGAAATCCGGAGCCGCAGCACCTACCCGGGGCAGGCCTGCGAGCTTCGTCACTTCTTGCGTCGGCTCACCAGGCGGGTGGCGGCCCAGTCCTCGCATACCGCGGGGGACGTGGTCACGTGCAGGCCCGCAGTGGGTGCGGCTTCCTCGATGTCTGCCGGCGGTACGTAGCCCTCCCGGCCGGACTTGGGGGTCAGGACCCAGACCACGCCGCCGTCGTCGAGGGTTGTCAGTGAGTCAACCAGCGCGTCCACAAGGTCGCCGTCGTCTGACCGCCACCACAGGACAACACCGTCCACTACGTCGTGGTCATCTTCGGTGAGCAGCTCGCCCCCGATGAGGTCCTCGAGGTTTTCGCGGAAATCGAAATCCACGTCCTCGTCGTAGCCGAACTCCTGAACCAGGTCCCCGTCCTTGAAACCCAATCTGCTCGCCACGTTTTCCTCAGTGACGGCTTCGGCCTCGCTCACTTCACTCCTCCTGGTTGACTGCATAAATACAAGGGAATCACACATTTGCCGGATTCGCGCGGTCTAAGAGTCAACGAAACACCGAAATACGGCAGCGGACAAGGCCCGGAGGCGGGTACGCCTTCAGCGATGCGGCCCAAGGCAGGCTACGCAACATCGGCGGCGCGGGACTAGAGTGGAAGAAAAGCAGATTTGGGCGCCCAGGCGCGCATACGCGCAAGCGACGATCCGGCGGACAACAGCCGGGTCCACACGAAGAATCTGGCAGACACAATCTGTACAAAGAGAGGTTGGCCGTGGCCGCAGAAGACACAACGGACATCCTGAGCGGGTTAACAAACCAGCTACCGGACCGTGATCCTGAGGAAACCGCAGAATGGATCGAGTCGCTCGACGAGCTGATCCGTTCGCAGGGCACCGAACGCGCGCAGTACATCATGCGATCGCTGCTCCAGCGTGCCGGTTCCCAGAGCGTGGGCGTGCCGATGGTAACCACCACCGACTACGTCAACACCATCCCCGTGGACCAGGAACCTGAGTTCCCCGGCGACGAAGAGATTGAACGGCGTTACCGCGCCTGGCTGCGTTGGAATGCGGCCATCATGGTGCACCGGGCGCAGCGCCCGGGCATCGGCGTCGGCGGCCACATTTCAACCTATGCCGGCGCGGCAACCCTGTACGAAGTCGGCATGAACCACTTCTTCCGGGGCAAGGACCATCCGGGCGGCGGAGACCAGATTTATTTCCAGGGTCACGCTTCCCCCGGTATGTACGCGCGCGCCTTCCTCGAGGGCCGGCTGTCCGAAGAGGACATGGACGGTTTCCGCCAGGAGAAGTCCCGCGAGGGCCACGCCCTTTCCTCCTACCCGCACCCGCGCAGCATGCCGGACTTCTGGGAGTTCCCCACGGTGTCCATGGGTATCGGCCCGATGAACGCCATCTACCAGGCGCAGTCCAACCGTTACCTGCACAACCGCGGCATCAAGGACACGTCCGAGCAGCACGTCTGGGCCTTCCTGGGCGACGGCGAAATGGACGAGCCGGAATCGCGCGGCCTGCTCCAGCTCGCCGCAAATGACAAGCTGGACAACCTGACCTTCGTCGTCAACTGCAACCTGCAGCGCCTCGACGGCCCGGTCCGCGGCAACGGCAAGATCATGCAGGAACTGGAAGCCTTCTTCCGCGGCGCCGGCTGGAACGTCATCAAGGTTGTCTGGGGCCGCGAGTGGGATGACCTGCTGCAGCGGGACAAGGACGGCTCGCTGGTGGAAATCATGAACTCCACCCCCGACGGCGACTACCAGACCTACAAGGCCGAGTCCGGCGGTTTCGTCCGCGACCACTTCTTCGGCAAGAGCCCGGAAACCAAGGAACTCGTCGCCAACCTGACCGACGAGGAAATCTGGAACCTCAAGCGCGGCGGGCACGACTACCGCAAGGTCTACGCCGCTTACAAGGCCGCCATGGAGTTCAAGGGTGCCCCCACGGTCATCCTGGCCCACACGGTCAAGGGCTACGGCCTGGGTACGCACTTCGAGGGCCGCAACGCGACCCACCAGATGAAGAAGCTGACCCTGGATGACCTGAAGGCCTTCCGCGACCACCTGCGGATCCCCATCAGCGACGAACAGCTTGAAGCCGATCCGTACACCCCGCCGTACTACAACCCGGGTCCCGACGCTCCGGAGATCAAGTACATGCTGGAGCGCCGCCGCGAACTGGGCGGCAACGTCCCCGAGCGCCGGGTCAAGCACGAGCCGGTGCACCTGCCGGACGAAAAGGCCTACGAAGTAGCCAACCGCGGCTCCGGCAAGCAGTTGGCAGCCACCACCATGGCCTTCGTCCGCCTGCTCAAGGATCTGATGCGGGACAAGGAATTCGGCAAGCGCATTGTGCCGATCATCCCCGATGAGGCCCGCACCTTCGGCATGGACTCGTTCTTCCCCACGGCGAAGATCTACAACCCCAAGGGCCAGAACTACCTGTCCGTGGACCGGGACCTGGTCCTGGCGTACAAGGAATCCCCGCAGGGGCAAATTGTGCACGTGGGCATCAACGAGGCCGGTTCCATTGCCGCGTTCACCGCTGCGGGCACGTCCTACGCCACGCACGGTGAACCGCTGATCCCGGTCTACGTGTTCTACTCGATGTTCGGGTTCCAGCGCACGGCCGACTACATTTGGGCAGCCACCGACCAGATGGCCCGCGGCTTCCTGATCTCGGCTACCGCCGGCCGCACCACCCTGACCGGTGAAGGCCTGCAGCACGCTGACGGCCACTCGCCGATCCTGGCCTCCACCAACCCCGCGGTGAAGACCTACGACCCGGCCTACGGCTACGAGATCGGGCACATCGTGCGCCACGGCCTCGAGGAGATGTACGGACCGGATTCCAAGGATCCGAACCTCATCTACAACATCATGGTCTACAACGAGCCCATCCAGCAGCCCAAGGCCCCCGAGGACCTTGACGTTGAGGGCATTATCAAGGGCATCTACCTGCTCGCGCCGGCGAAGATCGACGGGCCCCGCACGCAGCTGCTGGCCTCCGGTGTTGCCGTACCGTGGGCACTGGAAGCCCAGAAGCTGCTGGCTGAAGACTGGGGCGTTTCGGCCGATGTCTGGTCCGTAACTTCTTGGAACGAGCTCCGCCGGGACGGCCTTGCCGCCGAAGAGGAAGCGTTCCTGAATCCCGGTTCGGAGCCCCGCGTGCCGTTCGTGACCCAGCAGCTCGCCGGGGCCACCGGTCCCATCGTGGCGTCCACGGACTACATGAAGGCCGTCCCGGACCAGATCCGCCAGTTCCTGCCGAACGAGTTTGCCACCCTTGGCGCCGACGACTTCGGTTTCGCGGACACCCGCGCAGCAGCACGGCGCTACTTCAAGATCGACAGCCACTCCATGGTGGTGCGTGCACTCGAGATGCTCGCGCGCCGCGGCGAAGTCGACGCCAATGCCCCCAAGGAGGCCATTGAGAAGTACCACCTGCTGGACGTCAATGCCGGCACCAGCGGAAACGCGGGCGGCGACGCCTAAGCGCAGCACCGGATGACGCCTCAGAAGGGCGTCATAAAACGAAGGAACCGCCGCACCCGCGGCGGTTCCTTCGCCTTTAAAGCTCCGTGCGGCCATGCTCCCCCACACACCGGGTCAGCAACCGGCTTCGGCAGAACTACGCCTGGGTCTCCCTGCCGGCTACGCTCACCGACCTGGCCGACGCTTTGGAGGGTGTCTACACCAATGGCGTGAAGCCCAAGCTGCCGGCCTAGCGAAGTTGTAGCCTTCACACAAAATGGTGGTTCGGGTACGCAGGCCGTAAGCTCGCAGGTATGCCAATGAGTCCCAGCACGTCCGCTGCCTCGACGCAGAAGCCGCCGGCCGCAGACCAGTCCACCGTGGAGCGCCTGAAGGCCAACATCGGCAAGCTCTCCACGGCGACCCTCCAGCAGCTGGATATTTCGCTGCCCTGGTACCGAGGACTGCGCCCGGACGAACGCTCGGCCCTGGGAATGGTGGCCCAGAAAGGCATTGCCTCCTTTGTGAACTGGTACCAGCGCCCGGCATCCCCGGCCTGGGTGCTCAGCGATGTGTTCGGCACCGCCCCCACCGAGCTCACCCGCTCGATCAGCCTTCAGAAGGCACTGCAGCTGATCCGCGTAGTGGTCCAGGTCGTGGAGGACCGCGTGCCTGAACTGGCTGCCAACGAGGTCCAGTCGAAGCTGCGTGAAGCGGTGCTCCGCTACTCCCGCGAGGTGGCGTTCGCCGCTGCTGACGTTTACGCCCGCGCGGCGGAGACCCGCGGTGCATGGGACACGCGGCTGGAGGCGCTGGTGGTTGACGCGATCCTCCGCGGCGAAAGCTCCGACGCGCTGCGTTCCCGCATCGCCGCCGTCGGGTGGACTTCGACGGCGCCGGTCACAGTGATGGTGGGCGGCTCGCCGGCCGAAGCCAACGCCACCTTCGTCAACGAACTGCGCCGGGCTACCGGCCGGCTGGCCGAGGACACCCTCGTGGGCATTCAGGGCGAGCGGCTGATCCTGGTCCTGGGCGGTCTGGAAGACAAGGCATTTTCCTACACCCGGCTCTCGGACCTCTTCGGGCCGGGGCCGGTGGTCTACGGTCCCCCGGCCTCGTCATTGGTAGAGGCGGGCCCGTCCGCACAGGCGGCCTTTGCCGGCCTGACCGCAGCCCGGGCCTGGCCTGCCGCGCCCCGTCCGGTGGCTGCGGACGACCTGTGGCCCGAACGGGTGATGTCCGGCGATGACACCGCACGCAATGCCCTGGTGGAAAGCATCTACACCCCGCTGCTCGGGGCCTCCAACGGGCTGGCGGACACCCTGAGCGCCTACCTCTCGCTGGGCCATTCCCTGGAAGCCACCGCCCGGGAACTCTTCGTCCATGCCAACACCGTCCGGTACCGGCTGCGCCGCGTCTGCGACGTCACCGGCTGGGACCCCATGCTGCCCCGCGAGGCCTTTGTCCTGCAGACCGCACTGGTGGTCGGCCGGCTGGCCCCGGCCGGCAAAGCCACGCCGGAAAAGCCTCCGGCACGCGCCTGAAACTTGTCCAAGCGCCGATCCTGCCTTGTAGACTTCCTACAACCCCGTCCCGGGAGCTTGGTCTACGCAAACACCCGGTCCCGTCCCCTAAGTTTGGAAAGCTGTATACGTGCTTGCAATTGTCTGCCCCGGCCAGGGGTCCCAAACACCAGGATTCCTCGCGCCGTGGCTGGAACTGCCCGGAGTGCGGGAACATCTTTCCGCGTTGAGTGACCTTGCCGGGCTGGACCTCATTGCCCACGGCACGGTCTCCGACGAGGACACCATCAAGGACACCGCGGTGGCCCAGCCGCTGATTGTCGCGGCAGGGCTGATGGCAGCCCGCCTGCTGCTGGACCCGTCGCAGCTGACATCCTCCACCGTGCTGGCCGGACATTCGGTCGGAGAGATCACTGCCTCCGCCCTCGCCGGGGCCCTGCAGGAGAAAGACGCCATGGTTTTCGTGCGGGAGCGCGCCAACGCCATGGCACGCGCCGCCGCCGTTGAGCCCACAGGCATGAGCGCCATCCTGGGCGGGGATCCCGACGACGTTGCCGCCGTCCTGGAAGCCGCCGGGCTCACCGCCGCCAATGCCAACGGCGGCGGGCAGGTTGTGGCTGCCGGAACGCACAACCAGCTGGAAGTCCTCACCGCCGCACCACCGGCCAAGGCGCGCGTGATCCCGCTGAAGGTTGCCGGCGCCTTCCACACCGCCCACATGGCACCGGCCGTCACCGTCCTCGAGGCGCTGCGTTCCTCCCTCTCTCCGCAAGCTCCCCTGCCGACCCTCCTCTCCAACCACGACGGCGCTGCCGTGGTTTCGGGCGAAGCGAACCTCGACAGCCTGATCGCCCAGGTTTCCCGGCCCGTACGCTGGGACCTGTGCATGGAGAACATGCTGGCCATGGGCGTCACCGGGCTCCTGGAACTGCCGCCGGCCGGAACCCTGACCGGGCTGGCCCGCCGGGGCATGAAGGGGGTTCCCACCATGGCCCTGAAATCCCCAGAAGATATATCTGCCGCCCGGGAGTTCATCCGTGAACATTCCGGTGCCGGCGCACCAACCGGAGAAGGTAACGCGTGAGCACGCCCACCCTGAAGCAATCCCCCGTCAACGAGTTCAGCCGGATCCTTGGCATCGGCGCTTTCCGCCCCGACGTCATTGTCAGCAATGACGACGTGTGCCAGTGGATCGACTCCTCGGACGAATGGATCCGCCAGCGTACGGGCATCGTCACCCGGCACCGTGCGGACAAGGGCACCTCGGTGGTGGACATGGCCGAAGCTGCCGGACGGGAAGCGCTCCAGAACGCCGGCATCGACGGCTCACAGCTGGGGGCGGTCATCGTTTCCACCGTGACCCACCCGTTCGCCACCCCGTCCGCCGCCACCCAGATCACTGAACGGCTGGGGGCCACCCCGGCACCCGCCTACGACGTTTCCGCCGCCTGCGCCGGCTACTGCTACGGCGTGGCCCAGGCGGATGCGCTGGTCCGTTCCGGTGCGGCCAACTACGTGCTGGTCATCGGTGTGGAGAAGCTTTCGGACTTCATCGACAACACCGAACGCACCATCTCCTTCCTCCTCGGCGACGGCGCGGGCGCCGTCGTCGTTGGTCCGTCCGAAACTCCGGGCATTGCACCTTCGATCTGGGGTTCGGACGGCAGCAAGTCCGGAGCAATCGGCATGACCCATTCCATGCTTGACGTGCGCGAGCTGTCCCTGGCCGCCGAGGCCGACGGCGGGATGAGCCCCGCGGACCTCGCCGCCCGGGACACCAAGCTCTGGCCGACGCTGCGCCAGGACGGCCAGACCGTGTTCCGCTGGGCGGTGTGGGAAATGGCGAAAGCAGCCCAGCAGGCCCTCGACGCCGCCGGCATCACCGCCGACGACCTGTCCGCCTTCGTGCCCCACCAGGCCAACATGCGGATCATCGACGAAATGGCCAAGCAGCTGAAATTGCCTGAATCGGTCATCATTGCCCGGGACATTGCCGACGCCGGCAACACCTCGGCGGCGTCCATTCCGCTGGCCACCTACCGGCTGCTGAAGGAACACCCGGAACTGAGCGGCAAGCTTTCGCTGCAGATCGGATTCGGTGCCGGGCTGGTCTTCGGCGCGCAGGTAGTTGTCCTCCCTTAGGCTGCACCACCCGCCGGGCGGATCCTTCCGGACCCGCACGGCCCTGAAACCACACCGCTGCGGCGGTTGGAAAACCGGACCGGTCCCGTACCGGCACTACTAGAAAAGGAGCCACCATGGCTAGCAACGAAGAAATCCTGGCCGGCCTCGCCGAGATCGTCAACGAAGAGACCGGTCTGGCCCCCGAAGCCGTTGAGCTGGACAAGTCCTTCACCGATGACCTGGACATCGACTCCATTTCCATGATGACCATCGTGGTCAACGCCGAAGAGAAGTTCGGCGTCCGCATCCCGGACGAAGAGGTCAAGAACCTGAAGACCGTCGGCGACGCCGTGGACTTCATCTCCAACGCCCAGGCGTAACCAGCCGGCGGCCGCCGCCCTGCGGCGGCCGCCCGGTACCGCCGGGATGCCGGCACCCCAACAGCAACTGCTTCAAGAGAGTGAATCATGGCCCGCAAAGTAGTCATCACAGGCCTTGGTGCGACCACGCCTATCGGCGGGGACGTCCCAACCATGTGGAAGAACGCACTGCAGGGTGTCTCCGGCGCCCGCACGTTGAAAGACGAGTGGGTTGAGAAGTACTCCCTGCCCGTCACCTTCGCGGCGCGGGTCACGAATCCCGCCTCTGAAGTCCTTTCCCGTGTCGAAGCCAAGCGGATGGACCCGTCCACCCAGTTCGCCGTCGTCGCTGCCCGCGAAGCCTGGGCCGACTCCGGCCTGGAAGACGTGGACCAGGACCGCCTGGCGGTCACGTTTGCCACTGGCATCGGCGGAGTCTGGACCCTGCTGGACGCCTGGGATACCCTCCGCGAGAAGGGCCCTCGCCGGGTCCTGCCCATGACCGTGCCGATGCTGATGCCCAACGGTCCCGCCGCTGCGGTCAGCCTTGACCTTGGCGCCCGGGCCGGCGCCCATACCCCGGTTTCCGCCTGCGCGTCCGGTACCGAGGCCCTGCACCAGGGGCTGGAACTGATCCGCTCCGGCAAGGCCGACATTGTGGTGGCCGGCGGTGCGGAGGCCTGCATTCACCCGATGCCCCTGGCTTCCTTCGCCTCGATGCAGGCCCTGTCCAAGCGCAACGACGATCCCGAACGCGCCTCCCGGCCATACGACCGCGACCGCGACGGTTTCGTGATGGGTGAGGGCGCCGGCGCCCTCGTCCTGGAAAGCGAAGAGCACGCCCGGGCACGCGGCGCCCGGATCTACGCCGAACTGGCCGGCACTGCCGTTACTGCTGACGCCTACCACATCACGGCACCTGACCCCGAGGGCCTTGGCGCCACCCGGGCCCTGAAGGCGGCCCTGTTTGATGCGCGCGCCCAGGCGGAAGACGTAGTGCACGTAAACGCCCACGCCACGTCCACCCCGGTGGGTGACAAGCCTGAGTACACCGCGCTGAAGGCCGCCTTGGGCAACGCCCTCGACGGCGTGGCCGTCTCTGCCACCAAGTCCCAGATGGGACACCTGCTTGGTGCCTCTGGTGCGGTTGAAGCGGTCCTGACTGCACTGGCTGTATATGAACGCCAGGCCCCGGTGACCATCAACCTGGACAACCAGGATCCGGAGATTCCCCTGGACGTGGTTACGTCCAGCCGCAAGCTGCGCGACGGCGACATTGTCGCCCTGAGCAACTCGTTCGGCTTCGGCGGGCACAACGCCGTCGCCGTGCTGCGCAACCACTAGGCAACGCCGGTTCCCGTCGGGAAACAAAGCAGGCGTCCGGTCCCCGCGGGGACCGGACGCCTGCTTTTTGCTATGGAGTAAAGAGAGTCAGCCGACTTGGTGGAGCCAGCGGACGGGCGCGCCGTCCGCTGCATGCCGGAACGGTTCCAGTTCGTCGTCCCAGGCCTCGCCCAGGGCGAGTGAAAGTTCATGGTAGACGGCGGAGGGGTCTCCGGCGCCGCTCTCGTAGGCGTAGCGGATCCGGTCCTCGGAGATCATGATGTTGCCGTGCACGTCGGTGGCGGCGTGGAAAATACCCAGTTCCGGGGTGTGGGCCCAGCGGCTGCCGTCGGCGCCGGGGCTCTGTTCCTCGGTGACCTCGTAGCGGAGGTGGGCCCAGCCGCGCAGGGCCGAGGCAAGGAGGGAACCGGTACCCTGCGGTCCGGTCCAGGCGATCTCGGCCCTCACCATGCCGGGCGCGGCCGGCTGAGGGGTCCACTGAAGATCCGTTCGCTTTTCCACGACGGATCCGATGGCCCACTCAATGTGAGGGCACAACGCGGAAGGGGCAGAGTGCACAAAGAGTACTCCGCGCGCCATCACAACAGACATTCCATCCTCCATAGCTGTAGGTGCGTCTTCCCCAACGACCTGCTGCATGGGCGGATATCCGGCTCCAGCGTCCCGCTGTGAATCATTGTGCCGCAAGTTACCGGTTTGTGCCAATGCGGCCTGCGGGGCCGTGTTGAAACTTGCGGCGCCTGTGGAACCTGCCGCTGTTGCGCCTACGCGCGCGGGTGTGCCTGGCTGTAGCTCTGGCGCAGCCGGTCCACGGAGACGTGGGTATACAGCTGCGTAGTTGCCAGCGAGGAATGGCCCAGGATTTCCTGGACCGCCCGCAGGTCCGCCCCGCCGTCGAGCAGGTGTGTTGCCGCGGAGTGCCGCAGGGCGTGCGGGCCCGTGGCGGAGGTGTCCGGCAGGGCATCCAGTAGTACGGCAACGACGCTGCGGACCTGGCGCTGGTCCACCCGGCGCCCGCGCTTGCCCAGGAACAGCGCCGGCCCGCTGTCCGCGCCGGCCAGTGCCGGGCGGCCTCGGCGCAGCCAGTCGTCTACTGCCAGTGCTGCCGGCAGTCCGTAGGGCACGGTGCGTTCCTTGTTGCCCTTGCCAATCACGGTGAGGGTTCTCCGGTCCGGATCAAGGTCATCAACGTCCAGTCCGGACAACTCCCCCACGCGGATGCCCGTGGCGTACAGCAGCTCCACCATGGCACGGTCCCGCAGGGACACCGGCTCGCCTTCGGCGGCTGCTGCCTTGAGGGATGCGAACAGTTCGTCGAGCTGGCCGGTGCGCAGCACGCCCGGGAGCGTCTTTTCCTTCTTTGGAGCCTTCAGCCGCAGTGCCGGGTTCTCCGAGATCAGTTCTTCCCGCAGCGCCCAGTTGGCAAAACTCCGTACCGTTGCTGCACGCCGCGCAAGCGTGGCGCGGGCCTGTCCGGAGGCGCTAAGTTCGCCGAGCCAGCCGCGCAGGATCCCGAGGTCCAGATCCTGCAGCTTCCCCGCGCCTGAAGCCAACGCGTAGTCGAGCAACTGAGAGAGGTCCGATTCGTAGGCGCGGACCGTATGCTCCGAACGCCCCCGTTCGGCGGCCAGGTAGCGGCAAAAGCCTTCAACGGCTGCATGGAATTCCACGGGCCAGGCGGATGGGCCCGGAGCAGTGCCGGCGGCACCGGTCTCCGGTGCCCCGTCTGCCGATGTCTTGGATGTCACCTCCTCACTGTTCTACCTTTACCCCGGCCGTTCAAGCAGGCTCGCGGGACACCGGTCCGCTCAGCCTCTGTGGGCGGTTTGACCGACGGGACGCCCGTGCCCGCCGGTCAGGCCGGCACGTTATCGGTATCCGCCGGCCGGCAGGTGAGTCTCAGGTGTTCGGTTTCCGGTGCCTGCTCCAGCTCCAGCAGGTAGCGTTTGGCTTCCACTCCGCCGGAATAGCCGGTCAAGGCCCCTCGTGAGCCCAGCACCCGGTGGGTGGGGACCACGATATTCAGGGGATTGCGCGCCAAGGCGGCGCCCACGCTCCTTGCTTTCGCCGCGTCGCCGAGCAGCACCGCTACCTGCTTGTAGCTGGCTGTGCTGCCGTACCCGACACATTGGACCAAGGCCCACACGCTGCGTTGGAAGTAGGTTCCCATTGGGTTGGTTGGCAGCGTGAAGCAGCACCGCTGGCCGTCGAAGTATTCTGCGAGCTGCCGTTCGGCCTCTTCGAAGCCGTCCTCGGCCGCGAGCCCGTACGGGGTTCCGGCACCTGCAGGTGACGCCGGCGCTCCCAGCCGGACGGCAGTCAGGATCCCGTCCAAGGCGACGAGCGTGAGCACTCCCAGGGGAGAAGTGATGATCTTATGGGTGAGCATTTCCGGGTGTTTCCTTTCGCTAGCGGTAACTGGTGATGGATCTGTGTGATGTGGCAGCCGGTGTGCCGTCACCGGTGCCCCCTGCGCCACTGGTCGGGGCCGGGCCGGATGGCCAGACCTTCCAATTCCAGCCGCGCCAGGCCTGCGCGCACTCCGGGCACTGACAGTCCGGCGACCCGGGCGAGTTTGTCGATAGTGGTGGAGCTGCGGACCGGCAGGGCGTCCAGGAGCAGGAGGTCTTCGACGGTCAGGCCGTCGTGGTCTTCCAAGGGAGCCGCCGGGCCCAACGAGTCCGGCGTCCGGGAGTCCGCCAGCGGACCGGCAAGTTCGGCGACTTCCTGCGCGTCGGTCACGCACACCGCGCTGCCGTCCCGCAGCAGGCGGTGGCATCCGGCTGAGTTGGCTGAGTACACGGACCCCGGGACCGCTCCTACCTCGCGTCCCAGGCCGGCGGCGTGATGGGCCGTGTTCAACGCACCGGAGCGCCATCGAGCTTCAACCACTACGGTGGCGGCGCTCAGGGCCGCGATAATCCGGTTGCGCTGCAGGAATCTCCATCGAGTGGGCGCCGACCCCGGCGGCACCTCGGAGAGCAGCAGTCCGCGGTCGGCGACGCTGCGCAGGAGGTCTTCGTTGCCTGCCGGGTAGAACCTGTCGGCCCCGCACGCCATCACGGCGATGGTGGCTGCGCTGTTGCCGGTGGAAGCTGCGAGCGCTGCACGGTGTGCTTGGGCATCGATGCCGTAGGCACCGCCGGAAACAATGGTGTATCCGCGGTTGGCCAGCCCTGCTGAGATGTCTCCGGTGATCGACAGCCCGTATCCGGTGGCATCACGGGAGCCCACCACCGCAACGGTCCGGTTCAGTTCAGGAAAAGCGGCCTCCGGGTTGCCGCGTACCCAAAGGCACAGCGGCATACCCGCTTCCAGGTGCCGCAGTGCTTCGGGCCAGCGGGGATCCTCCGGGATAAGCAGTTCGCCGCCCAGCCGGCGGATGGTTTCCAGGTCCCGGCCCGGGGCCAGGTCTGCCACGCGCGGCGTCCACCGGCCCAATGCCTCAGTGAACACTCCGGGACCTGATGCCATACCCGCAGGCCCCAGCATCTGCCCGATGCCGGCAGCGACCTCAGGCGGCAGCCGAACCTCACCCGAGGCGATCCGCAGGGCCGCCGTCGGTCCGGCGGCTGAGACCAGCGCCAGCCCCACGGTGTCTGAGGGTTCGAACAGCCGGGACAGCGCCGCACGGGCCAGCAGCAATTCCTCTTCCACGGTGCTCATGCTGCTGCCGCTCCCTGCCTGCGGAAAGCCAGCGCCTGCCCGACGTCGTCGGCCCCGGGCACAGGGTGACCGGCAAGGTCAGCGATGGTCCAAGCCACCCGCAGCACCCGGTCATATCCCCTGGCGGTCAGCAGTTGCCGCTCCATGGCGCGGTCCAGTGCCGTTGTGGCCGCGGAGGGCGGCCGCAGGACATCCCTCAGCAGCGAACCTGTTACTTCGGCATTCGTTTCGCACCCCAGCGGAAGCAGACGTTCCCGCTGCAGGCTCCGCGCCTGCCGTACCCGTGCAGCGACCGCCCCGCTTCCCTCCGCCGCATCGGAACCGAAATAGTCGCCGAGCGACACCCGCTGGACCGTAAGCTGCAGGTCCACCCGGTCCAGCAGGGGACCCGAAAGCCTGCTGAAATATCGGCGTCTTTGCTGCGGGGTGCAGGTGCAGTCAATTCCCTTCCCGGCTGCCAGCCCGCACGGGCACGGATTCGCGGCGAGGACCAGCTGGAAACGGGCGGGGTAGACCGCTGTGCCCGCAGCCCGGTGCAGCACCAGCTGCCCGCTTTCCAGCGGTTGACGCAGCCCGTCCAGGACCCGCCGCTCATACTCGGGAGCCTCATCCAGGAACAGCACTCCGCGGTGCGCCCGTGAGGCTGCCCCGGGCCGGGGTATTCCGCTGCCCCCGCCGATCACTGCCGCAGGGGAGGCGGTGTGGTGCGGGCTTTCGAACGGCGGCCGGCGCAGCAGCTGCCGGCAGGGCCTTCCCTGCCAGGCCAGGGAATGGATGGCCGTAACCTCCATTGCCTGATCGTCGGGAAGATCCGGCAGGATCCCGGGCAGCCGTTCGGCGAGCATGGTCTTGCCTGCACCCGGCGGGCCGGTCATCAGCAGATGATGGGCGCCGGCCGCCGCGACCTCCACTGCAAACCGGGCCTCCTGCTGCCCCGCCACATCGGCAAGGTCCGGAAGGCGGGCGGGTTGGTCCGTCTCCTCCCCTGCCGGCGAGTCATCCGCTGCCCGGCTGGCCGGCGGGGGAAAGACCAGCTGCTCCGGGTCTGCACCGAGGTCTGCGGCGACCTCGGCCAGGCAGGTGTAGCCGCGCACACGGGCGGCGGGAACAAGCGCTGCTTCGCCAGCATTCTCCGCAGCCACGGCAATGTCCGTGAACCCGGCAGCCACAGCAGCCATGACGGCCGGGAGGACGCCACGGATGGGGCGGAGCCTGCTGTCCAGCCCCAGTTCGGCGAGAAAGACGCACCGTCCGGGGCTCCTCAGCGTGCCGCCTGCGCAGAGGGCGGCCACAGCAATGGCCAAGTCAAACCCGGAGCCGTGTTTGGGCACATCGGCTGGCATGAGGTTGACGGTGATCCGGCGCCGGCTCAGCGGCAGCCCGGCGTTCTTGGCGGCAGACTTGACCCGGTCACGGGCCTCGTTCAGCGATGCGTCCGGCAGGCCCAGCAGGACAAAGGACGGCAGCGACTGGCCGATGTCCGCTTCCACCTCCACGATCCTGCCGTGCAGGCCCACCAGTCCCACTCCGTACGTCCGTCCCAGGCTCACGGGAACACCGGGATCGGGTAGCACCCTCTGCGGGGTTCACTGGCTCTCATGCCTCCACCATGTCCCGGTGACGTGCGGCGGGCACGCGCCCGCCGCACGGATGTGGACGGCGCAGCAACGGGAACAGGAATCCCGGGTCTGTGGAGGAAAAGGCCCTGGGCTAGGGACGGAGCTTCAACACTGCCCGGTGGTAATCCTCAATGATCCGCACCACGGTGGCGCTGCGGCGATTGAATACCAGCGGGGACCAGCTCACGTCCCAGCCGGACACATCGCGCGTCCACTGGAAAGTGGCCACCGGGCCGTGCTGGGGCACGGAGCGCAAAGCGCCCAAGGCTTCCCTTTGCCCGCGCAATCCCCTGCCAGGCATGATCCGGCCAAATAATCTGCCCGCCTTGGCTACCCCCTGCACCGCGCGGATATCGCCCGGGGACATGGTCGCGACCAGGCGCTCCTGCGATTTCACCCGAATTCCGATGATCTTGGCACCGCCCGGGCCGCCCATGGTCCGGCCGATGCCGACGGCGGCGAAGTTATCCCAGGGGATGAAGCCTCCCGACGCCACCATGATGCCCTGCTCGGTGAGCGTCAGCAGTTCCGGCTCCCGCAGTTTCTTCCAAACGAAGAAAAAAGCGCCCCCGCCGAAGAAGGCCACACCGATCAAGCCTGCCACCACCTCTGCCAAGCCGCCGCCAACGCGGCCGCTGCCGTGATGGTGATGGCCGGTGAATCCATGCACTACCAACGCCGCGCATCCCGCGGCGAACAACAGTGCCATGAGGCCCAGTCCGAGAACACGGATCTTCGAAACCGAAAAGGTCAAGGGCTCCAAACCGGGACTCAAAGTGGGTCTCAAGCCGGGGCCCAATCCCCTGTCCGCTTCCGCTTCCAGCCCATGGTCTTCCCGTCCGCTGTTTACGATGTCTTTCATCCCGCCGTCCCCCTAAGTGCCGGGGCTCATCATACGACGGCGCCGGGCGGTATCAGCCCACTGCCTGCAGGTGTTCTACAAGCGGCCGCCCCGTGCCGTCGTCGAGCACCGCCACCGCATCGATCCGGCGGTGCGCAAAATACCGTCCATGTTCGCGCACCCAAGCCGCGGACAGACCATGCAACCGGGCGAGTTTCGCCGGGGTAATGGCTTCAAACGGGTGCCCGTAGGCAAGGGATGACCGGGTCTTGACCTCCACCACCACCAGGGTGGCGCCGTCCACGGCCACCAGGTCGATCTCTCCTTCGGGGCAGCGCCAGTTCCGGTCGACGATGGTCATTCCTGCGGCGGCCAGGTATTGGGCCGCCAGCTCCTCGCCGCGGCTGCCCAGGATGTCTTTGGCTTTCATGTCGCCATCCTTGCGCCGGCGCGCACAGCCCTGCCGCGGTTCATCCGCCGTGTGCAGTCCCGGGCGGACGCGGCCGCTGAAGGCGGCGTTGGGGAGGAGGGGACTAAGCCTGCTCCTGCCAGGCATCACCAGGCTGGGAACGGTGCCACGACTGCCGCTGTCCACCGGTCTCGCGTACGACGTCGGTGAGCCAGATCGTCCGGTCCGGGTCCCAACCGGCTATCACCGACTCCGTGTCGCTGTCCACGGTCAGTGCCCGGCCGGCACAGGCCAGATATCCCAGGACCGTGAGGTGGACGGCATCCCATTGCGTGCCCACGCGTTCCCAGTCCGGGATCACCCACCGGCCGTCCCTGCCGGTGACCTGGAACCAGTCGCGCCGGCGGGAGGCCGTGACCTCCAGCGGGAACGCACGGCACAGCTGCGCCCAGTCGTCCGCGGTACGGATTTCGTAGGTCCGGCCGTCCCCTCGAACCGGAATCGCGGTGGCCTCCCGCCACCCCGGGGCGTCCTCCACCAAGTCCAATCCGACGGGGAGCGCTCTGATCGTGCCGAGGAGGCCAACGGGGATCGACCACCAGGAACCGGAGGCGTAGCGGAAACTTTCCAACGCTCTGAGCTCCTCGGCACGTGTGTTCCGTGCCCACTCCGCAAGCACCGTGCGCAGGTCCTGCCCCAACGGTGCGGGAGCATCCGGATCCCGCCAGTCGACGGCCCACTGTTCCCGGGCACGGGGCTGCTCCCACCAGCCCGCTCCCGGTGACGCCCTGACCCGGTCCGCCACGGGACGCAGCGCTTCCCGGATGACCGGCAGCGCTGCCAGGACGTCCTCACCGTCCGGTGCCTGCCAGTACCTGGCTGTGGCCACGGCTGCGTCGAGGGCAGCTAGCACCGGCATCTCGGCCAGATCCGGCACGTCCACGGCAGCAAGAAGCGCACCCAGCTCCTCCGGCGAAGCGGCCGGAAGGTCGGTGGCTCCCCCGGCGTCGGTAGCCGTTCCGAACCGGACAACCGAAACCCCCTTGCCCGGGTCAAGCTCATAGCCCAGGTTGAAGACGGCCATGCGGATACGCGGCTCCAGTTCCGCGGCCAGGGACAGGCACAGCCGGCGGCCCCTGGGTCCGGCGAGCAGCTGATCGGTATTCACGCGGCCATCCTCGCACAGCACGCGTCAGCACGCGGTCAGTGCCCGGGGTAGACCACCGGCATGGGTGTAAGCGTTACCGGCGCCAGCGGCAGCGCCGGCGGCTCCCCCGTGTAACCGCGGGCAAGGGTGATGTGCGGGCGCAGCGTCTGCGCGAACATGAAGTTCGGGTCGCCCGCCATGAACCCGGCAGTGTCCCCAATCCCGCAGGCGGCCAGGAACCCGGTCAGCTCTGTCAGCAGGGCTGCGTGCAGCGCGGCAAGCTGCGGGGTGGGAGCGTATTCCGCCACGAGGGTCCGTCCGTGCGCGCCGAATCCGGTCAGGTGCACGGGCTGCAGCCGGAAGGAGTCCTCGGGCAGGAGGGCCTCTGTCCGCTCGATGTATCCCGCCAGCAGCTGCCCGTAGTCAGGCAGGCTGATGCCCGTGGCCGCACTGATGACCCGGTGCACGTCAAGCACTTTACCGAAATGGATGAGTGTCAAGTGCAGCTGGCCGCGCGGCACCGGACGGGTCCCTCGCGGCGCACCCGAGGTCAGGGAATCCCGCAGGGCGAGCAGATGCGCCAGCGAGCCAGCGTCGGGCTGCATCTGGGCATACAGCCGCCGGTTGGCATCAAAACCGGTGCGGTGCTCGGGCATGTCAGCAGTCTAGACCGGTCCTCCGTGCCTAGGATGTGGGGATGGTTTTCGAAATCCCCCGGCTGGTCGACGGCCCGCTGGCGCTGCGCCCGCATACTCCTGCCGACCTCGACGCAGTCTACGCCCGGTGCCTGGACCCGCTCACAATCAAATGGACCACGGTCCCGCTGGACTATACGCCGGAGATGGCGCGGGAGTATCTTGCGGGCATTTCGGTGCCGCAGGAAAATGCCGTGTCCTGGGCGTTGGAAACCGGGGGAAGCTACGCGGGGACCATTGACCTGCGCTTCCAGGGTGCGAACTCGGGCAACCTGGGCTTCGTCACGTCACCGGAATTCCGCGGCCGCGGCCTGATGTCCCGCGCCGTGCGGCTGGTACTCGGCCACGCCTTCGATGAGCTGGGCTGGGACGTGGTGACTTGGAGCGCGAACGCCGGAAACGCCGGCAGCTACAAAACGGTCTGGCGCTGCGGGTTTCCGGCACCGATAGCCGTTCCCTATCTGCTAAACCACCGCGGCAAGATGGTTGAAGGCTGGATTTCCACCCTGGCCAACGGTGATTCTAGGGAGCCGGCGGCCAGCTGGGCAGACACAGCACGGCGGCTGCCGTCCGTGCCGGCGGGCGTGGAGTAACGCCTAGAGTTCGTCCGCCTTGGGCAGTGTGAGGTCGTCGTTGCGGGTCAGTTCCTCCACATTGACGTCCTTGAACGTGATCACGCGGACGCTCTTCACAAACCTGGCGGAGCGGTAGACATCCCATACCCAGGCGTCCTGGAGCGTCAGGTCGAAGTAGATCTCGCCGTCGGCGGAGCGCGCCTGGAGGTCCACATGGTTGGCCAGGTAGAACCGCCGTTCGGTTTCCACCACGTAGCTGAAGAGACCGACAACGTCGCGGTACTCCCGGTACAGCTGGAGCTCCATGTCCGTTTCATAGTTCTCAAGGTCTTCGGCGCTCATGTTCCTATCATCCCCCCAACTGGGCTTAGGTCGTCCCCCGGCACCGCCGCCGTTTCCCCGGGCCTCGGCTTGGAGCCCAGATGCCAGGACATGCGGTGCAGCGGCGTAGGTCCATGGGTATCGATGGCCGCACGGTGCGACTCGGTGGCATAGCCCTTATTGATCTCCCACGCGTAGTGCGGGTTAGCAGCGGCAAACTCTACCATCATGGCGTCGCGTTCCACTTTCGCCAGGACACTGGCAGCCGCTACGCTCAGGCACTGCATATCTGCCTTGATCCTGGTGTGGACTTCCGCGTCGCAGCCCTCGCCTGGGGCCAGCGCCGCGGGACCGCCGACGCCGCCGACGCCGCCGGCTGCCTCCAGACCGTCGAAGAGACTTCCCTGCCGCTCGGGGGAAAGCCAGTTGTAATTGCCGTCCAAAAGCACGACGTCGGGCCGCCGGGTGAGGCACACCTGATCCCAGGCCCGCGTTCCGGCGAGCCGCAGCGCCGCCGTGAGCCCAAACAGGTCGATCTCCGCAGCGGTAGCGTGTCCAACGCCCCAGGCCAGCGCCCATTTCTTGATCTGGGGCACCAGGGCGTTCCGGTCCGCCACGGAGAGCAGTTTGCTGTCCCTGACGCCTTTCAGGGAACGCACCGTGGCCAGGTCAACGGCCACCAGCCCCACCGACACCGGGCCAGCCAGGGCACCACGCCCCACCTCGTCGCAGCCGGCAAGGATTTGGTGCCCCTGCGCGGCGAAGGTCCGTTCAAAACGCAGGGTGGGTGCCTTGGACGCCGCGGAAGCTCTTACGGCAGTGCTCACTTGCTGCTGCTTCCTTCGGGTTCCGGAACGTTTTCGAAGACCTCGGAATAGCTGCTGACTCCGCCGATCCGGTTCAACGGCCAAGCGGTCACTACAGCCTTGCCCTCAATGTCCCCTACGTCGACGAAGCCGCCGCCCTCACCGGCCTGGTGTTCGCGCGAATCGGCGGAGGCGTTGCGGTGGTCCCCCATCACCCAGACCTTGCCCTCAGGGACTACCACATCGAAGGGAATGTCAGAGGCAGTGGCGCCGGGGTAAAGGTACGGCTCGTCCAGGGCTTCGCCGTTGACGGTGATCTTGCCGTCCGCATCGCAGCACACCACGTGGTCGCCTTCGGTGCCGATGACCCGCTTGACCAGGTGCTGCTGGGATTCATCCGGGAGCAGCCCCACGAAGGTGAGCGCCTCGCGTACCGGATTCGCCGGCTTTTCAACTGTTTGCGGCAGCCAGCCCTTGGTGTCCTTGAACACCACCACGTCGCCGCGGTTCAGGTCTATCGGCTGCGGCACCAGCAGGTTGACGAAGATCCGGTCATTGATCTCCAGCGTCTCTTCCATGGACCCCGAGGGGATATAGAACGCCCGGAAAAGGAAGGTCTTGATCAGGAAGGAAAGCACCAGGGCTATCACCACGATGGTCAGCACTTCCCGCAGCCACGCCCCGAGCCCCCGCTTCTTCTGCTTGGGTGCCATGGCGTGGGCGGCGTGGTCCCGCTGCTCCCCGGAGCCGGGCGTCCCGTCGGGGGACTGGTCCGGTTGCTGCGACATTGCGTTTCCTCTTATTTCTCCGTTGTCCACTCGGCTCCTAAGGATAGCCGGTCAATATTGGTACTGCGTCCAAGCGGCCAAAGAATCCGCTGGGCCTGCCCAATCACCCTTTCGGTGGAGATCAGCCCGCCGCCCGGTGCCCCCAGCAGCGAACGGGAATCCGCCGAAACGGAGCGGTGGTCCCCCAGGACCCACAGGCGGCCCTCGGGAACGACGACGTCGAACGGCTGCTCGCTGGGGGCGTCACCTTCATAAACGTACGGCTCATCCACCGGAGTTCCGTTAACGGTGATTCGGGGATCTGAGTCACTGCAGCAGCTGACACGGTCCCCCGCCACACCGACCACCCGCTTCACGTACACGGTGTCACTGCCGGCCAGGCCCACCCAGCGGGCCACGGTGACGGCCGCCTCTTCAAGGGCGGGACGTCCACTGTGCAGGGGTGCCAGCGAGCCGCGGCCGTCAAAGACCACGACGTCGCCGCGGCGGATGTCCTCCGACGCATACGCGATCCGGGACACCAGCACACGGTCTCCGGGTTCGAGCAGCGGCTGCATGGAATCCGAGGGGATGTAGAAAACGTCAAACAGGAAGGCCCGGACAAGGGCGGCGAGGATGACCGCCGCAGCGAGAGCACATAGCACAAAACGCCAGCCCGCAATCCGGGGCCGGCGTTCTGTGTGCTTCGCGGAGGGGTCCCCGGAGGCGGATGCTGCAGACAAGTAAATTACTTGGCGGGACGGAAGTCGCGCTTTTCCTTGATCTTGGCTGCCTTGCCGCGCAGGTCGCGCATGTAGTACAGCTTGGCGCGGCGGACGTCGCCCTTGGATACAACCTCGATCTTGTCGATGACCGGGGAGTGTACCGGGAAGGTACGCTCCACGCCGACGCCGAAGCTGACCTTGCGGACCGTGAAGGTCGCGCGGAGGCCGTCGCCCTGGCGCTTGAGCACGAAGCCCTGGAAGACCTGAACACGGGTGTTCTTGCCTTCGATGATGTTTACGTGAACCTTGACCGTGTCACCGGCGCGGAACTCGGGGATGTCCGTACGCAGGGAGCCTGCGTCAACAGAATCTAGGATGTGCATTTGTTTATCACTCCTGGTGGACGCCACAGGTCATCCACTTTGGTAACGGCAGCAAGAATGCGTCCCGAAACCGGGGCCGCACGGATGCTGTCGAAGGTAAAGGACCGGCAGGAACCCGAAGTTGGGCTGCCGGCGTGCCTGGCTGTTGGCCGCGTTCCCCCTGTGGCAGGTACGGACCCAGATGGCACAATGCTTTATTTTGCCATATCCGACCCGGCACCACCAATCAGCTGGAGCGGATCGGGCGGGGCATCAGGCCGGAGGAAGGATCCGGCCGCCGCGCACTTCGTACCCCAGGGCGGCCAGGGTGGCCAGGTCCGCTTTGTCCAGGGCAGCGGCGTCGAACTTTTCGATCAGGTCCGGGCGGCGGGCCGCGGTGCGGCGCAGCTGCTCGTCCCGCCGGAAACGGGCGATTTTCCCGTGGTTGCCGCTGAGCAGGACTTCGGGGACGGGCCGGTTCCGCCAGTCGGAGGGCTTGGTGTAAACCGGGTATTCCAGGAGCCCGTCGGAATGGGATTCCTCCACCAGCGACTCGGGGTTGCCGACGACGCCGGGCACCAGCCGGCCCACGGCTTCCACCATGGCCAGCACAGCCACTTCCCCGCCGTTGAGCACATAGTCGCCCAGGCTGACGGGACGCACGTCGAAGTGTTCCCCGGCCCATTCCAGGACCCGTTCGTCGATTCCTTCGTAGCGGCCGCAGGCGAAGACCAGGTGCTTCTCCTCAGCCAGCTCGTAGGCCATGGCCTGGGTGAACACCGCGCCCGCCGGCGAAGGAACAATCAGGACGGGGCGTTCCTCGCCGTCGCCGGCAACCGATTCCAGCGCCGCCGCCCAGGGTTCGGGCTTCATTACCATTCCCGCTCCCCCGCCGTAGGGGGTGTCATCCACGGTGCGGTGCCGGTCGGTGGTGAAGTCCCGCAGGTCATGCACGGACAGGTCCAGCAGTCCGTCCTGCCGGGCCTTGCCGATGAGGGACAGCTCAAGGGCGGCGAGGTACTCCGGGAAGATACTGACGACGTCGATACGCACTTACTGTCCGGCTTCCTTCGTGTCGGCCGCGCCGGCTTCGGGCTTCTTGTCTTCGGGCTTCTTGTCTTCGGGCTTGTTGTCTTCGGGCTTGTTCAGCTCGAAGAGACCCTCGGGCGGAGTGAGCAGCACGTAGCCGCCTTCGACGTTCACTTCAGGGACGATGGCCTCAACGAACGGCACCAGGATTTCCGCGCCGTTGGTGTCTTCGACCACCAGCAGGTCCTGGACCGTAAGGGTCCGCAGCCCGCTGACGGTGCCAACGACGTCGTTGCCCACCCGCGCCTTCAGGCCCACCAGTTCGTGCTCATACCAGCCTTCGTTGTCGTCATCTTCGTCGGCGGTTTCGGTATCGATGAACAGCTTGACGCCGCGCAGTTCCTCGGCGCCGTTGCGGTCCTCTACTTCCTCGAAACCGAGCAGCAGGATGTCTTTGTTCCAGCGGGCACTGATCACTGTCAGCGGCCCCTTGGAGGCCGGCTCCACGGTGAGTTCGGTGCCGGGGACAAAGCGGTCCGCGGGCGCGTCGGTCAGCACCTGGACGGTCACTTCGCCGCGGATGCCGTGCGGCTTGCCGATGCGTGCCACCTGTAACTGCATGGAATCTCCTCTGTCGGGGTTGTCTCGCCTGGGATGGTGGGGCGGGAACCCGCCTCACAAAAAATCCGGCCCCTGCACCATTATCTGGTGTCGGGGCCGGATCCTGTGTACTGCTTTTACTGCTGGTACTGCAAGGAAGAACTGTCCGCTTCCGCTGCGCCGTTGATTATCAGCGGCGCCGGTCGGTGTCCACAACGTCAACCCGGACCTGCTCACCGTTGGCAAGGGCGGCGATGACCGTGCGCAGTGCGCGGGCCGTCCGTCCCTGCCGGCCGATGACCCGGCCCAGATCTTCCTGGTGAACCCGAACCTCGAGGGTTTCCCCACGGCGGTTGCTCTTGGCGGAAACGTTGACATCCTCAGGGTTGTCAACGATTCCGCGCACGAGGTGCTCCAGTGCTTCAGCGAGCAATTTACTCAGCCTCAGCCTCGGCGGAAGCCTCGGGAGCTTCCTCCTTCTTGGCCTTGGGGGTGATTGCCTCGGGGACAATCACGGACTTCTTTTCGGGAGCCACGAAGGCTTCCTTCGGGGCCTTGGTACGCAGGGTACCTTCCTGGCCGTCGATGTTCTTGAACTTCTGCCAGTCACCGGTGATCTTCAGCAGTGCTGCGACCTGCTCGGACGGCTGGGCGCCGACGCCGAGCCAGTACTGGGCGCGGTCGGACTTGATGTCGATGTACGACGGGTCCTCGGTCGGACGGTACAGTCCGATTTCCTCGATGGCACGGCCATCGCGCTTGGCACGGGAATCCATGACAACAACGCGGTAGTGTGCTGAGAACTTCTTGCCAAGGCGCTTAAGGCGAATCTTTACGGCCACTTTTGTGGTCACTCCTGATCTGAAATGGGGCGAACCCGTACTTCTGCTCCCGTGGGGCGGGCCATAACGTTGGGGTTCAAAAGGACAAGATGCATGCACGGAGAGAGGGGCCGCGCAGATCGAGTACCTGACCATTGTGCCAGATGGTTCCTCGTTTTGCGACTCACGGCGCCGGCGGGCCCAAAGCGGTTCCCCGGCGGTCCCGGTCAACCCGCGGCGACCCGCAGCCGGTTGCGCCACGGATCCTCGAAGACCAGTTCGGCACCCGTGTGGTGGCTGGCAACGCCCGCAGTCTTCAGGCGGTCGGCCAGCCCTGCGACGTCGTCCGCGGACGGGACGCTGATCAGCACCTCCCCCAATCCCAAGGTGTCGCGGCGCGGCCCGGCACCTCGGCTGTTCCACACATTCATGGCCATGTGATGGTGGTAGCCGCCGGCGGAAACGAACAGCGCCTGCCCATGGAACCCGGCGGTCCGCTCAAAGCCGAGCGTGGAAACGTAGAAGGCTTCGGCAGTTGCCGTGTCCCCCACCTGCAGGTGGACGTGCCCGACGGCGGCCGCGGAGCCCCGCAGTCCGTCCAGTGCCGCTTCGGTCAGGTGTTCCCGGAGGTAGGCCTGCGGGGACAGGGCCAGCGAAGCCATCTTTACCTGCCGGCCTGCGCCGGTGTTATCCCATTCCCAGGCATCCCGCGGCCTGTCGTAATACAGTTCGATGCCGTTGCCTTCCGGGTCGGTGAAGTAAAAGGCTTCGCTGACCAGATGGTCCGCCGACCCTGCGAATGCCGTGGGGTCATACTGCGCCGCCGAAGCGACGGCCGCGGCCAGTGCCGCCCGGTCTTCGAAAAGAATGGCGGTGTGAAACAGCCCCGCCTCCCCGCGGGAGGCGACCTGCAGGCCCGGCGCCGGGGCCAGATGCACCACCGGCACAGCGCCGCGACCCAGGTACAGCCCCCCGTCCGCTTCTGCGATCACCTCCAGGCCCAAGGCCCCGCGGTAATAGGCGGAGACCGTGGCCAGATCGCCGACCTTGAGCATCACTGTGCCCATGGCCAGGTTTGCAGGCAGCAAGTCGCTTACTTGAAGATTCATGTATTGAGCTTACTTGAAGCTTCACGTATTGCCCAGCCGTTGGCTTCATGGCGCCGCACGTCCGCCAATTCACCTTCGGGCGCAGTCACCACTTCAAAGCCGCAACTGGCGTAGAACGGGGCGTTGAACGGAACATCGACAAACGTGCACAACGTCATGTACGTGTATCCCTGTTCCCGCGCCCAAGCCATGGCAGCCTCCACCAGCGCCCGCCCAAGTCCCGCGCCGGCGGCGTCGGGGTGGACCGAAAGCTGCTCAAGGTGGGCCTGCCGGTCAACTTCCTCCAGTCGGGCAAAGCCAGCAGGCGGCCGTCCGGCCACCAGGATGCACCGCGCAGCAGCGAACTCAGGCAGCACTGCCGCGGGCGGAAGCGGCGTTCATCAGCTGTCTCGCTTCCGGCGGGCAAGGAACGCCCGGATGGCCCGCGCCCCGGCATCCGTGTCCTGCGGACGGTGGTTTCCGCCCACCTGCAGGTGTTCCGCGCCGGTGGACACCAGGAATTCCGCCACTTCCTCGTACAGCGGTTCCCAACCTCCGGTGAGGACCAGTGTGGGAACACCGGGAACAATGTCCAGCGGTGCGTCCCACTCCGGGGCGGCATCTGAGTGCGGCTGCAGCAGCGCCCGGTGCGCTGTGGTGACGGGCAGGTCCCGGGTCAGTGAGAACACCGCCGGCTCACACAGGACCAGGGAAAAAACCTTGCCCGGGTAACGCAGTGCGGCCAGCATGGCCGGAACCGCGCCGGTTGAGTGCGCCACCAGGTGCCCGCCCTCGCCCAGTTCTCCGCGGATGAGGGCAATATCTGCCTCCAGGTCCGGCGGCACCGGCCCGGCGGCAGCGCCGTAGCCGTGGCGCCGGAGGAACAAGGCGTCATAGTCCAAGGCGAGCCCGTGCTGTTTGGGCCAGGCGGCCGCACCGAAGCTGCCGGCTCCGTGCACAAAAACCACTCGTTGCCGAAGCATGGGACTCCCGTTCTCCACGGCCAGCCCGCGGGTTAAAGCACACACCGCCGGACAAGTGTCCGGCGGTGTACGGCTGTTCAGGTGCAGAGCTTACTTGCCGAGGAACTTATCGAAGCCCTTGGGCAGGTTCAACGACGCCGGGTCGAAGTCCGCGTCCTGGGCCCCGAAGGCGCTGCCGGTCGGAAGCGCCTTGCGGGCACCGGCGGCCCGCGCCTCTGCTTCCGCCCGTTCCTGGGCGGCCTTGGCCGGGTTGCCGGACTTGGCCTTCTTTTTGCCCTTGGCTGCCTGCTGCTTCTTGCGGGCACCGCCGAAGCCGCCCGGGCCTGCCATACCCGGCATGCCGGGGATGCCGCCGCCGGCAGCCATCTTCTTCATCATCTTCTGGGCCTGGACAAAACGTTCCAGCAGGCCGTTGACCTCGGAGACGTGCACGCCGGAGCCGCGGGCAATGCGGGCGCGGCGGGAGCCGTTGATGATCTTCGGGGCCACGCGCTCGTGCGGAGTCATGGAGCGGACAATGGCTTCGACCCGGTCGATCTCGCGTTCGTCGAAGTTCTCCAGCTGCTCACGCATGCCGGCGGCACCGGGCATCATCATGAGCATCTTCTTCATGGAACCCATTTTGCGGATCTGCTGCATCTGGGCGAGGAAGTCGTCCAGGGTGAAGTCTTCCTGGTCGGCGAACTTCTTCGCCATCCGGTTGGCTTCATCCTTGTCCCAGCTCTGCTCCGCCTGCTCGATGAGCGTCAGGACGTCGCCGAGGTCCAGGATGCGGCTGGCCATGCGGTCCGGGTGGAAGATCTCGAAGTCCGTCAGGGCCTCGCCGGTGGAGGCGAACATGATCGGCTTGCCGGTCACCGAGGCCACGGACAGCGCGGCACCGCCGCGGGCATCGCCGTCGAGCTTGGTCAGGACAACGCCGGTGAAGTTCACGCCCTCGTTGAAGGCCTGGGCCGTGTTCACGGCGTCCTGGCCAATCATGGCGTCAATCACGAAGAGGACTTCGTCCGGGTTGATGGCGGCGCGGATGTCCGCGGCCTGCTGCATCAGTTCGGCGTCCACGCCCAGGCGGCCGGCGGTGTCTACGATAACGACGTCGTGCAGCTTGGTGCGGGCTTCCTGGATGCCCTGGCGGGCCACGGCTACGGGATCACCGGTGGCGGCCTCGAACTCGGAGGACACGCCGGGGTGCGGTGCGTAGACCGGCACGCCGGCGCGTTCGCCGTTGACCTGGAGCTGGCGGACGGCGTTGGGCCGCTGCAGGTCCGCTGCGACCAGCAGCGGGCTGTGGCCCTGGGACTTCAGGTGCTTGGAAAGCTTGCCGGCGAGGGTGGTCTTACCGGCACCCTGGAGGCCTGCGAGCATAATGACCGTGGGCGGGTTCTTCGCCAGGCGCAGGCGCCGCGTTTCGCCGCCGAGGATAGCTTTGAGCTCTTCGTTGACGATCTTGACGACCTGCTGGCCCGGATTCAGGGCCTGGGAAACTTCGGACCCGAGGGCACGTTCCTTGACAGTGGCGGTGAACGCACGCACCACGGGAACGGCGACGTCGGCGTCCAGGAGGGCGCGGCGGATCTCGCGCACGGTGGCGTCGACGTCGGCCTCGGTGAGCCGGCCCTTGCCGCGCAGGTTTTTGAAGGTTGAAGTCAACCGGTCAGACAGTGAATTAAACACGTGCCGCGCACTTCTTTCGTCAGTTTCTTCGCCTTGTTTGCCAGGCCCAGCTGTTAAGGGTACCAAGCCGCTCCGCCTATTTGCCTCCCCTGCCCTACCTCCGCGGCCGCGGCGGTGGGACGCTGGAGTCATGGCCGATCCCCAGCGTGTGCGGACCCTTCTCATCCTTGGCGGCACCGGAGACCTTGCCGAGCGCCTGCTGCTGCCCGGCCTTGCGCGGGTGGTCAGCCGCGGACGCGCGCCCGGGCTGACCGTTATCGGGTCCGGGTCCCGGGAATGGACCCGGGAGCAGTGGCAGGACCGCATGCGGGCATGCTTCGCCCAAGCCTCCGAAGCTGCCGATGAATCCGCCGCCGAGTATCTGGCCGACACGGTGGAACGCGGCCGGTACCTGCAGCTGGACCTGTCCAAGGGCGCCGAGCTGGCAGATCGGATCCGGGACCTGGAGCCTCCCCTGGCCGTCTATTTCGCGCTGCCTCCTGCCCTGGCGGTGCAGGCCGTGGGGAAACTGCAGGCCGGCGACCTGCCGCCGGACACCCGGCTGGTGCTGGAAAAGCCTTTCGGCAGCGATCAGGCGTCCGCCGTTGCTTTGAACGAGGCCCTCGCCCGGCTGGTTCCCGAAGAGGATATATTCCGGGTGGACCACTTCCTGGGCATGACCACGGTCATGGACATCCTGGGCCTGCGGTTCACCAACCGCCTGCTGGAACCGGCGTGGAGCAACCTGCACATCGAGAAGATGGAGATCGTTTTCGACGAGCAGCTGGGCTTGGAAGGGCGGGCGAAGTACTACGACTCCGCCGGAGCCCTGAAGGACATGATCCAGAGCCACCTGCTTCACATCATGGCGTTTATGGCCATCGAGGCACCGGCCACCCTCGGCGAGCGCGACCTGCGCGATCTGGTGGCGGCTACGCTGCGCGCCTCCGTCGCCGACCCGGCCGCCAGCCGCCGTGCCCGGTACACCGCCGGCAGCGTGGACGGACGGGAGATCGAGGCTTATGCGGACTCCCCCGGTGTTGATCCCTCCCGCGGCACCGAGACCCTGGCCGAGGTGGACATCCGGATCAACAATGACCGCTGGGCCGGGGTTCCGTTTATCCTCCGCTCCGGCAAGGCCATGAGCCGTGCCCGCAAGGAGGTGCTGGTGACGTTCCGGCCGGTCAGCCACCTGCCGGAGGGGTTCACGGGGATCACCGACCTGCCTTCGCGGCTGCGGATTTCCTTCGGCCCGGCGGAAATTGAGCTGGAACTGAACATCAACGGACCGCAGAGCGTGTTCCGGCTTGAACGCACGGGCTTGAAGGGACCCACCCACGTGTCGCACCTGACCCCGTACGGCGAGGTGATCGAATCGGTGCTCAACGGCGATCCGTTGCTTTCGGTCCGTGCCGACATAGCCGCTGAGTGCTGGCGGATCGTGGATCCGGTGCTGCAGGCATGGGCCTCCGACGAGGTCCCGATGGAGTCCTACCCTGCCGGAACACAGGGACCGCCCGGCTGGAATACCAGCCGGGCGGACCTGTAGGGAGTAGCTAGAGTGCACTGTCCCCGCGTTCGCCGGTACGCACCCGCAGCGCCTCTTCCACGTTGACTACCCACACCTTGCCGTCGCCGGCCCGGCCGGTGTTGGCGGTGGAAACCAGCACATCAACAATGTCATTGACCCATTCATTGGCCACCAGCACCTCCACCCGCACCTTGGGCAGCAGGTCCACGGTGTACTCCGCACCCCGGTAGACCTCGGTGTGCCCGCGCTGGCGGCCGTAGCCGTTCGCGGAACTGACGGTTAGTCCCTGCACCCCGTAGCTTTCCAGGCTGCCCCGGACGGCGTCGAGCTTCTCGGGCCGGACAATAGCGGTTACGAGTTTCATGAGTTGACCGTCTCCTTGGTGGTGGTGGTGCGTGCCGTATCCGGGAAGGGCGTGAAAGCGCCGCCCGTGCCGAGCCCGTCGAATTCATAGGCCGTTTCGGCGTGTTCGCTCAGGTCCACGCCGTTGATCTCGTCTTCTTCGGAGATCCGGAAGCCCATGGTCTTGTGGATCGCCAGGCCAATGACCAGGGTCACCACGGCCGAGAAGACGATGGTGATCAGGGCTGCGGCCAACTGCGCGCCGAGCTGCCCGAGACCGCCGCCGTAGAACAGGCCGCCGCCGGCGCCGTCGGCCGGCAGGGCGATGAAGCCCAAGGCGAGGGTGCCCACGAGCCCGGCTACCAGGTGGACGCCTACGACGTCGAGGGAGTCGTCATAGCCGAACCGGTACTTCAGGCCGATCGCCAGGGCGGAAAGGACACCGGCAACCACACCCAGTCCCACCGCGGCCAGCGGGCTGACGTTGGCGCAGGCCGGGGTGATGGCCACCAGGCCGGCGACGACGCCGGAAGCGGCTCCCAGCGAGGTGGCCCGGCCGTCGCGGATCCGTTCGGTCAGCAGCCAGCCGAGCATGGCGGCGGCGGGGGCGGCGAGCGTGTTGATCCAGATGAGGCCCGCCTCTTCAGCAGTACCGGCGGCGCCGCCGTTGAATCCGAACCAGCCGAACCAGAGCAGGGTGGCGCCCAGCATCACGAAGGGGATGTTGTGCGGACGCTGGCTGGGGTCCTTGCCGAAGCCCTTGCGCTTGCCGATGATCAGGGCAAGGACCAGTCCGGCCGCGCCGGCGTTGATGTGGACCACGGTGCCGCCGGCGAAGTCGATGGCCTCGCCCACCACGGAACCCACCGCGCCGTCGGCGCCGAGCAGTCCGCCGCCCCAGACCATAAAGGCCAGCGGGCAGTAGACCAGGGTCACCCAGATCGGGACGAAGACCGCCCATGCACCGAACTTGGTGCGGTCCGCAACGGCCCCGCTGATCAGGGCCACGGTGATGATGGCAAACGTTGCCCCGTATCCGGCGGTGATGAGGTCTTCGCTGCCCACGATGTCTTCTAGGCCGAAGGAGGTGAAGGGGTTGCCGAACAGTCCGGCGATGCCGTCCCCGCCGGTCATGGAGAAGCCCCAGAGCACCCAGACCACACCGATGAGTCCGATGGATACAAAGCTCATCATCATCATGTTCAGAGCGGCCTTGGCGCGGGTCATGCCGCCGTAGAAGAACGCCACCCCCGGTGTCATAAGCAGCACCAGAGCTGCCGAAACCATTACCCAGACGTGACCTGCTGACAGATCCATCTTCACGTCCCTTCGCGTTTGGCGGGCATCTCCCGCACCATGAACTTTGCCGGGGCCAGATTTCCGGCCGGGCGTGGGGGTGTTGCCGGGAGGTTACAAACACGCAGGTCCGGTAAAAGGGCGGTGACGGGGAGGTTTCCATTGCGTTTCCGGGTACGCAAAAGCCCCGCCTCCCTTGCCGGGAGACGGGGCTTTGAGCTGCGGCGGGTACTAGCCCAGCAGGGCGTCCACGAAGCTTTCGGCTTCGAACGGGGCGAGGTCGTCCGCGCCTTCACCCAGTCCCACGAGCTTCACCGGCACACCCAGGGTGCGCTGGATGGCGACGACGATTCCGCCCTTGGCGGTGCCGTCCAGCTTGGTCAGCACAATGCCGGAAATGTTGACCACGTCGGCGAAGACCTTCGCCTGGGTCAGGCCGTTCTGGCCCGTGGTGGCGTCCAGCACCAGCAGGACCTCGTCCACGGCGGCCTGCTTTTCGATGACCCGCTTGACCTTGCCGAGCTCATCCATCAGGCCGACCTTGTTCTGCAGGCGCCCGGCCGTGTCGATCAGGACCACGTCCGCTTCGCCGTCGATGCCGGCCTTGACCGCTTCAAACGCCACCGACGCCGGGTCGGCGCCGTCGATTTCGGAACGCACGGTGGGCACGCCCACGCGCTGGCCCCAGGTGGCCAGCTGCTCGGCTGCGGCTGCACGGAAGGTATCCGCGGCGCCCAGCACCACGTCCTTGTCTTCGGCCACCAGGACGCGGGCCAGCTTGCCCACCGTGGTGGTCTTGCCGACGCCGTTGACGCCCACCACCATCACGACGGCGGGGGTCTCGGCGTGCCGGGTAACAGCCAGCGAGCGGTCCATGGACGGATCCACCAGTTTGATCAGTTCCTCGCGCAGCATTGCGTGGACTTCCTGCGGGTCCTGGCTGCCGGAAACCTTGACGCGTGCGCGCAGGGCGTCCACCAGTTCCATGGTGGGTTCGGTGCCGAGGTCCGCGAGGAGCAGGGTTTCTTCGATTTCATCCCATACGTCTTCGTCAATACGGTCGCTGGAAAGCAGTGCCAGCAGCGCCTTGCCCAGTGCGTTGTTGGACTTGGCCAGACGGGCCCGGAGCCGGGCCAGACGGCCCTGGACGGGTTCGGGCGTCTCAACGGTTGGTGCCTGCGGGGCGGGGGCTTCCTCCAGGTCGCGGAGATCGTCGGGAACAACGACGCCGGTCTCACCCGGCGGTGCATCAAGCGTGTCAGTGCCGGCACCGGATCCGGTGACCGGGTCGTTGGCGTCGCGGCGGGTGGGGTACATGCTCTTGGGGGTGCGCCGGGTCCGTACCAGCAGCGCAGCGACAGAGCCGACCACAGCCAAGGCGACAAGGACGTAGATCACTATCGATAGGGTCTCATTCACGCTTCCAAGCTTCTCACAGACGGCTCTTTGACTATCCGAAGATCTGAGAGAATCGCCTTATCATGGTGCGCACTCCCCGAATCCGAATCCCGCAGGAAATCCAAGTCCTGATCGCCGCTGCCTTCGTCATTGCCCTCGGCTTTGGCCTGGTGGCTCCGGTCCTTCCGCAGTTTGCCCTGAGTTTCGACGTCGGCGTGACTGCGTCCTCAGTGATCGTCAGCGCGTTCGCGTTCACCCGGCTGGTGTTCGCCCCGGCCGGCGGGGTGCTGCTGGAAAAACTCGGTGAACGCCCGGTGTACATCGCCGGGCTGCTGATCGTGGCCCTGTCCACCGCTGCCTGCGCCTTCGCGCAGTCCTACTGGCAGCTGCTGGTCTTCCGCGGCCTGGGCGGCATTGGGTCCACCATGTTCACCATCTCCGCCATGGCCCTGATCATCCGGCTCGCTCCCCCGGAGGTACGCGGCCGGGTCTCCAGCGCCTATGCCTCGTCCTTCCTGCTGGGCAACATCGGCGGGCCGCTGCTCGGCGGGCTGCTGGCCGGTTTCGGGCTGCGGATCCCGTTCCTGGTCTATGCCGCCGCCCTGGTCCTGGCCGCCGGCGTGGTGTTCCTGCGGCTCAAAGACACCCGTCCGGTGGCCGGTGCCGAGGAGAGTGCCGCCCCGAAGCTGCCGGTGCTCACGGTCCGGGAAGCACTGAAGGACTTCGCCTACCGGGGCGCCCTTGCCTCATCCTTCGCCAACGGGTGGTCTTCCTTCGGCGTCCGCAACGCGCTGGTGCCGCTGTTCGCGGCCGCGGCCCTGTCCGCGGGCCCGGAAGTGGCCGGCATATCGCTGACCGCCTTCGCTGCGGGCACCGCCGTCGTACTGACCTTCTCCGGCCGGCTGGCCGACAGCTGGGGGCGCCGGCCGATGATCCTGCTCGGACTGGCCATCAATGCGGTGGCCACCGCACTGATCGGCTTCAGTTCCAGCGTTCCGGAATTCCTGATCATTTCCGCCATTGCAGGCATGGGCACCGGTCTGCTGAACCCTGCCCAGCAGGCCGCCGTGGGCGACATTATCGGCACTGGGCGCAGCGGCGGCAAGGTGCTGGCCACCTTCCAGATGGCCAGTGACACCGGTGCCATTGCCGGCCCCGTGCTGGCCGGTATGCTGGCGGACCGCCTGGGCTACTCCTGGGCGTTCGGAGTGACCGGGGGCATTATGGCGCTGGGCTTCGTGGCGTGGCTGGCCGCGCGGGAAACCCTGCCCGCCCGGAAAGCGGCCCCGGCCAGCACTACCATCGAGGAATGAAGCCTTTCCTGCTCCTGGCCACCCGGGCCGAAGACGACGCCGCCGATGAGGAATATGCCTCCTTCCTGCGCTTCGGCGGGCTGGGCGAGGAGCAGCTGCACCGGGTACGCCTGGAGTCCGGCCCCATGCCGCCGGTGGACCTGGCTGACTACAGCGGTGTGATTGTGGGCGGCGGCCCGTTCAATTCCAGTGATCCGGAAGAATCCAAGTCCGCCGTGCAGCTGCGGGTCGAGGCCGAGATGGCCGCGCTGCTGGACGAGGTTGCGGGGCGGGACTTCCCGTTCTTCGGCGCCTGCTACGGCGTGGGCACCTTGGGCCGGCACCAGGGCGCCGTGGTGGACCGCACGTACGGCGAGCCCGTGGGGCCGGTGGAGATTGCGCTGACGCCGGCCGGCCGGGCGGATCCCTTGCTGGAGGGCATCCCGGAGACCTTCGCGGCCTATGTCGGCCACAAGGAGGCGGTGGCGCAGCTGCCTCCGAACGCGGTGAACCTTGCCGGCTCGGCCACGTGCCCGGTGCAGATGTTCCGGGTCCGGACCAACCTGTACGCCACCCAGTTCCATCCCGAGCTGGACGTGGCCGGGCTGCTGACGCGGATCTCTGTGTACCGGAACGCAGGATATTTCCCGCCGGAGGAAGCAGAGACCGTGATGGATGCCGTGCGGGGCTCGGCAGTACACGTGCCGCCGCGCATCCTGGCGAACTTCACCGCACGGTACGCCCGCTAGGGGTTATCCCCGTCCTGCCCGGGCGTCCCGCGCTCGATGCGCTGGCTGATCACGGTGGACACGCCGTCGCCGCGCATAGTCACCCCGTACAGTGCGTCCGCCACCTCCATGGTGCGTTTCTGGTGCGTGATCACAATGAGCTGGCTGGACTCGCGCAGTTCCTCGAAGATGGTGATCAGCCGGCCCAGGTTCGTGTCATCCAAGGCTGCCTCCACCTCGTCCATCACGTAGAACGGCGAGGGCCGGGCCTTGAAGATTGCCACCAGGAGCGCGACGGCGGTCAGGGACCGTTCCCCGCCGGAGAGCAGGGACAGCCGCTTGATTTTCTTCCCCGCAGGACGGGCATGGACCTCAATGCCGGTGGTGAGCATGTTGTCCGGGTCGGTGAGCACCAGCCGGCCTTCGCCGCCGGGAAACAGCCGCGCGAACACATGCGTGAACTGCTCGGCGGTGTCCCGGTAGGCGGCCGTAAACACTTCCTCCACCCGGCGGTCAACGTCGGCGATGATGTCCAGCAGGTCCTTGCGGGTGGCTTTGAGGTCTTCCAGCTGGGTGGAAAGGAACTGGTGGCGTTCCTCCAGTGCCGCGAATTCCTCCAGTGCCAGCGGGTTCACCTTGCCCAGTGCGGCCAGATCGCGTTCAGCGCGCTTCAGGCGTTTTTCCTGGTCGGCCCGGACGTACGGGATGCCCTCCATCAGGGGGTTGCCGTGCTCGTCCACGGGGGTGTGCAGGGCGGCCCACTTGTCCGCACCCTTCCCGTCCGCAGCATCGGCCGGCACCGGAACCGGCTGGTCCGGTCCGAAGTTGGCCACCAGGTGCTCGGCCGTCATGCCCAGCTCCTCCAGCGCCCGGGCCTCGAGCGTCTCGATCCGCAGCCGTTGCTGGGCCCTGGCCAGCTCGTCCCGGTGTACGGAGTCGGTGAGCCGTGCCAGCTCCGCGGCGGCGTCGTTGTTGGCGCTGCGGACTGCTGCCAGTTCGGTTTCGCGGGCCGCCCGGGATTCTTCGGCCCGGTCCCGTTCCGCGGCGGCCAGCACCAGGGACACCTGCAGGTGCGCCAGCACCGCATCCGCGCCAGCCGCCACGGCAACGGCGCGTTCCCGCTGCACTGCGCGGCGGCGGGCCCGCTCCGCTGCGGCTTCCCGTGCCCGCCGCTCGGCGACGGCGGAGCGTTCCAGCGCCTCGGCACGCCCGGCAACTGCCTTGAGCTGCTCTTCGGCCGAGCGCAGGCCCAGGCGGGCGTCCATTTCCGCCTGCCGTGCGGCGGAGGCTGCGAGCGCCAGCGCATCCCGCTGTCCGGCGGAGGGTTCTTCCTCGGTGGCGTTGTCCTCTCCTGCCGCCGCCAGACGTTCGGTCACTGCCGCGAGCTTTTCTTCTTCCGCGGCGGCGTTGGCGTCCGCTGCAGCCACCAGTCCGGCCAGGCGCTCGGCTTCTCCGGCTGCAGCACGCACGGCTGAGCCCAAGGTGCCCAACTGTTCGGCGGTGGCTGCCAGCCGTGCGTCGGATTCATGCAGGGCGGCCAGCGCGGCCTCTGCACGGGTTCGCGCTGCAGCCACCCGGGCGGCGGCGGACCCGATCCCTGCCCCTGCTTCCTCCGCCCTGGTGCGTGCAGCCTGCAGCCGGGCGTCAGTTTCATCCACCGCAGCCTGGATTTCGAGCAGGCCGGGAGCCGTGGCCGAGCCGCCCCGGGCACTGTAGGCACTCAGCACGTCGCCGTCGGCGGTAATGACCCGGGCAGCGGGATCCGCCGCGAGCAGGACGGCGGCAGCCGACAGGCTATCCACCGCTACGGCATCGGCCAGCAGGACATTCAGGGCCGCCTGCACCTGGTCCTCGGCACTGATCAGGGACAGCACCGGCACGGCGCCGGGAGGCAGCACGGCCTGCCTTGCCGGGACGACGGCGCCCGTAGCGTTTTCCCCGGCGGGACCGGACCCGGCAAGAAGGAGATCCGCCTGCCCCTCCCCCGTGTCCTTGAGGTACTGCAGCGCCCGGACGGCGGCGTCAAGGTCCGCTACGGCCACGGCGTCGGCAGCTGTGCCGAGGGCAGCGGCAACGGTGCGTTCAAAGCCAGGCTTAACACTGATCGACAAAGGTGCCAGCACCCCGGGCAGCCCGGCGTCCCGCAGCGCTGTGCTGCCGTCACGGCGGTCCAGTCCGACGGCGAGCGCTTCGCGGCGCGCTGTCAGGGTTTCCGTCTCGCGGACGGCTTCACGCTCGGCAACCTGCACCTGCTGCAGGGCCGCCGCTGCGTCGTCGAGGTCTGCCTGCGCAGCTTCGAACTCTGCGTCGAGGTCCGCTTCCCCGGCCTCGGCACCGGCAGCGGTTCCTTCCAGCCGGCCAAAGGCTTCCTGCGCTTTGGCGCGCCGCTCTTCGGCTGCCGCGATGGAAGTCCGCAGGCGTCCAGCCTCGGCGCGCGCGGAGGCCAGGCGGGAGCGGGCTGCTTCCACCTGGCCGGCCAGCCGTGCCTGCCCTTCACGCCGGTCCGCTGCGGCCCGGAGCAGGGCGGCGTAGCGCCGCTCTTCGGCGGTTGCGTCCTCTTCAGCCGCTTCGCGGATCTCCACAGCGTCTTCCAGCCGGACCCGCAGGTCCTCGATGTCCGCTTCCAGGGCGGCGGCTTCGGCGCGCACCCGGTCCGCCGAGGCCTGCAGCTGTTCAGGGTCCCGGCCGGTGCCGGCAACGGGTTCAGCCGTCCCCAGCAGCCGGGCACGTTCGGCAGCGAGGGCGGCAAGGGAACGGAACCTCTCCTGCAGGGAGGACAGCTCGTACCAGGTGTCCCGTGCTGCATTCAGTTCCGGAGCTGCCCGGGCTGCCAGCGCCTCCAGCTCGGCCTGGCGTTCCCGGCCTGCGGCGACGGCGGCTTCCACCGCCACGCGGCGGGCCTTGAGGGCGGATTCGTCTGCGGCTTCCTTCTCGTAGGCAGCAGTGAGGGTGGCCAGGTCATCGGCGAGCAGCCGGGAGCGGGCGTCCCGGACGTCCTGCTGCACCGTCTTGGCGCGGCGGGCGACGGCGGCCTGTTTGCCCAGCGGCCCCAACTGGCGGCGCAGTTCGGCCGTAAGGTCGGTGACGCGGGCCAGGTTCGCGGCCATGGCATCCAGCTTGCGGAGGGTTTTCTCCTTGCGCCGGCGGTGCTTGAGGATGCCGGCGGCTTCCTCAATGAAACCGCGGCGCTCCTCTGGAGTGGCATGCAGCACCTTGTCGAGCTGGCCCTGGCCCACTATGACATGCATCTCACGGCCCAGCCCCGAGTCCGAGAGCAGTTCCTGGATGTCCAGGAGCCGGCAGGGGCTGCCGTTGATGGCGTACTCGGAGCCGCCGGCCCGGAAGAGCGTGCGGGAAATGGTGACTTCGGAGTATTCGATCGGCAGGGCGCCGTCGGCGTTGTCGATGGTCAGGGACACCTGGGCCCGGCCCAGCGGCGCCCGGCCGGAGGTGCCGGCGAAGATGACGTCCTCCATCTTCCCGCCGCGCAGTGTCTTGGCTCCCTGTTCGCCCATCACCCAGGCCAGGGCGTCCACCACGTTGGACTTCCCGGACCCGTTGGGGCCCACCACGGCGGTGACGCCGGGTTCGAACTCGAAGGTGGTGGCCGATGCGAAGGACTTGAATCCTCGCATGGTCAGGGTTTTCAGGTGCACGGGGGTTAATCTTTCCTGCCGGGGTTGATTCCCTAAATCTACGCGGTTAGCGTCAAAATTCCGCTCTACTCGGAGAGCGTAATCCGGCATTTCCCTGCTGATTCGCCGCGCCGGAAAGTAGGCTTCTAAAAGAGTCATATGATTTTAGGGCGTGGATGCAGGCTTCACGGCGGCCGCCAGCGCGATAGTTTCAGCAGCAGACAAGGCAGGCATTTTGACCGGGAACTTCAACTTCCAGCACTCCAATTCGGCCATCCTCAGCGTGAACAGCGTCGAAGCTCCGATGGTTATGAGTTCAAGTGAATTCGACCAGCGGCTTGAGCCATCGCTCAAGCGGCTGCGTCTCTCCAAACGCCTGCTGGAACGGGTTGCCGGCGTCAGCGAGCGGCGCTGGTGGGCCCCTGGAACAGGGTTCGACGACGGCGCCATCGAGGCGGGCGCCAAGGCCCTCGCCGAGGCGGGGATCGAGGCCTCCGAGATAGGCCTGCTGATCAACACCTCGGTGACCCGCCGCAACCTTGAGCCTTCCGTTGCGGTGAAGATCCACAACGGGCTGGGCCTGCCTTCTTCCGCCATGAACTTCGACCTGGCCAATGCCTGCCTCGGCTTCGTGAACGGCATCACGCTGGCGTCCAACATGATCGACTCGGGGCAGATCAACTACGCCCTGATTGTTGCCGGCGAAGATTCCCAGGGCGTGCAGGAGGCCACGTTCGACCGGCTGAACGCCCCGGACTCCACCCGCCAGGACTACCTGCGGGAATTCGCCACCCTGACGTTGGGCTCCGGTGCCGCGGCCGCCGTGATCGGCCGCGCCGACAAACACCCCGGTTCGCACCGCATCCTCGGCGGTGTCTCCCGTGCAGGCACCCAGCACCATGAGCTGTGCGTGGGCGGCGTGGACGGCATGTACACCGACACCAAGGGCCTGCTGGACGGCGGCCTGGAACTGGTAGTCGACGGCTGGAATGAAGCGCAGGAAAACGGCTGGAACTGGAGCGGCATGGACCGCTATGTCACCCACCAGGTGTCCAACTCCTACACCAACGCCATCATCAAGGCCGTGGACCTGGACCGTTCCAAGGTGCCGATCACGTTCCCGACCTGGGGCAACGTGGGCCCGGCGTCGCTGCCGATGACCCTGGCGCAGGAGTCCAAGACCCTCAACCCCGGGGACCGTGTGCTGTGCATGGGAGTGGGGTCCGGCCTGAACACCACCATGATGGAGATTGCGTGGTAGAGGAGCTTTGGCCCGGCGTTTCCCCCGCCTGGTCCTCGTTTGTCCGCGTACCCTCAACCGCCGCCGTCGACCGTCCCGGCACCGTACACAAGTGGCATGTGCTGGACAACGGTCCTGATCTGGCCGCCGCCGGCGTCGAACCGGCAGGCACGCTGCTGTGCGTCCACGGCAACCCCACCTGGTCCTACCTCTGGCGCAGCATGCTGGCCGCCGGCGCAACGGCGCAGAAGCCGTGGCGGGTAGTGGCCGTCGACCAGTTGGACATGGGCTTTTCCCAGCGGACGGGCACCTTCCGCCGCCTTGAGGACCGGATCACCGACCTTGGCAACCTGACAGACGCGCTGGGCATCAGCGGCCAGGTGGTCACCGCCGGACACGACTGGGGCGGCGTCATTTCCCTGGGCTGGGCACTGCGGCACCGCCGCCAGCTTGCCGGCGTAGTGCTGACCAACACCGCCGTGCACCCGGCAGGTTTCTCCCTGCCGCCGGCCTTGAAACTGGCCCTGCACCCGGCCGTCCACCCGTGGGGAACCCGGAGCACCGACGCGTTCATCCGCGTCACCCATGCCCTGGCCCAGCCGGCGCTGTCCGCCGACGTGAAGAACGCTTTCGCCCTGCCCTACCGCAGCGCGGCCCGCCGGGAAGGCGTGGCCAACTTCGTGGCAGACATTCCGGCCGACGAAACGCATCCGAGCTGGCGCACCCTGAACACTGTGGCCGACGGCATCCGCCGTCTCAACGTTCCCTCCCTGGTGCTCTGGGGACCCAAGGACCCGGTGTTCTCCGACCGGTACCTGCGCGACCTGCTGGAGCGGCTGCCGGCTTCTTCGGTGCACCGCTTCGAGGGCGCCGGTCATCTGCTGCACGAAGACGTGGACATTGCCTCACCGGTGTTCTCCTGGCTGCGGACTGCCGTGGAGGCCCCGGCCGACACCTCGCTGCGGCGCAGCGAGCCGTTCCGGCCCATGCTCGCCGAACTCGACGAGCGCGCCGACGACACGAGCGCCGCCGTCGTCGATATGGCCCCGCTGGGGGCAGCAGGCACGCATGCACAGCCGCGCACACTGTCCTGGGCCGAGCTGGCCGAGCGGGTCAACGCCCTGGCCGCCGGACTGGCCGCCGCCGGGGTGCACCCCGGCACCCGGGTGAACCTGCTGGTACCGCCGGGCATTGAACTGACCTCGCTGATCTACGCCTGCCTGCGGCTGAACGCCGTGATTGTGGTGGCCGACGCCGGTCTGGGCACCAAGGGGCTGGGGCGCGCCATCAAGGGCGCCGGTCCCGCGTTCCTAATCGGAATCGACCGTGCGCTCATCGGAGCGCGGGCGCTGGGCTGGCCCGGCACGCGGATCAGCGTCACCGAACTGGCCCCGGCCCGTAAACGGCTGCTGGGCGTCAAGCATTCGGTGGCCGAGCTCATTGCCGGCGGCAGCACAGCCGAGGTGCCGTGGTTCCCCGCGGAACCGGACGCCGATGCCGCTGTCCTCTTCACATCCGGGTCCACCGGTCCGGCCAAGGGTGTGGTGTACACCCACCGCCAGCTTGCCGCCATGCGCGATGCGATCAAGGACACCTATAACCTGCGCGCAGGCACCTCACTGGTGGCAGGCTTCGCGCCGTTTGCCCTGCTGGGTCCGGCCCTGGGCGCCACGTCGGTGACTCCGGACATGGATGTAACCTCCCCGCGTACGCTGACCGCTTCGGCCCTTGCCGACGCCGCAGTGGCCGTGAATGCCACCACCGTTTTCGCCTCCCCCGCCGCGCTGACCAATGTGACAGCAACTTCCGGTGAGCTGGACGCCGCGCAGCGGACAGCGCTGGGACAGGTGGACCTGCTGCTTTCGGCCGGCGCTCCCATTGGCGAGCAACTGCTGGCCATGGTCCAGGACCTGGTGCCCAACGCGTCGCTGCACACGCCTTACGGTATGACCGAGGCGCTGCCGGTGACGGACATCAGCCTGGCGGGCATCCGTGCTGCGGGCTCCGGCAACGGCGTCTGTGTTGGCACCCCGGTGTCCCGTGCCAAGGTGGCCATTGCCGAGGTGTTCCCCGATGGTTCGGTGGGCAGCGACCCGCTGACCACGGCGAACCGTACCGGCGAAATCCTTGTCCGTGCCCCGCATGTGAAGGACCGGTATGACAGGCTCTGGATTACCGAGCGCCACAGTTCTTCGATTACCGGCTGGCACCGCACCGGCGACGTCGGCCACCTCGACGGGGACGGACGGCTGTGGGTGGAGGGCCGCCTGGGGCACATCCTCACCACCGCAGAGGGCGTCCGCACGCCGGTAGCCGCTGAGCAGGCTGCCGAGTCGGTCGACGGCGTGGGCCGGGTGGCCGTGGTCGGCGTCGGACCGGCCGGGGCCCAGGTCCCTGTTGCCGTACTGGAAACCTCGCCGCCGGTCCGGCGGGCTGGAACGGCCGCTGCGGATCTGTCCGCCAAGGTCCGGTCACAGGTACTGGAGCTGTGCGGCATTGACCTCGCCGCGGTGCTGGTGCTGCCGGCGATGCCCACCGACATCCGGCACAACTCCAAGATCGACCGAACCGCGCTGGCCGGCTGGGCCTCGCAGCTGCTGGCCGGGGGGCCGGTGCCAAAGCTTGGAAAGCAGAGCAAGCACGGCAAGGGCGGTCCCGGGGTTCCTGCTTCTGCGGGCGCTGACGGTTCCTCAGCCGGTACCGCCGGCGGCTCCGGATCGCTGCCTGTCTTTGAGGAGGCTTCCCAATGAGCACCTCCGGCAACCTGGCGCCCAGCAACGTCCTGGTGACCGGTGCCAGCGGTCTGCTTGGCGGCGCCGTCGCTGAGCTGCTTGCTGCCAAGGGACACAAGGTACGCACCCTGCAGCGCCGTCCCGGGCTGCCCGGAACGGATTTCGTGGCCGGGTCCGTGGCGGATCCCAAGGCTGCTGCCCGTGCCGTGGAGGGCATGGACGCCGTCATCCACCTTGCCGCCAAGGTGTCCTTCACGGGCGAATGGCAGGAGTTCGAAGAAACCAACATCCTCGGAACCCAGATACTGCTCAAGGCAGCCCGGGAAGCCGGGGTACGCGACGTCGTCTTCGTTTCCTCTCCGTCCGTGGCCCATTTTGGTGAACCAATTGCCGGCGCCGGCGCAGGCAAGGCCGACCCCGAAAGGGCCCGCGGTTTTTACGCCTCGTCCAAGGCCGAGGCCGAACTGCTGGCCTTGGCCGCGAATTCGGCCGAATTCCGGGTGGCAGCCATCCGGCCGCACATCGTCTGGGGCCCTGGTGACACCCAGCTGGTGGAACGGGTCATTGACCGTGCACGGTCCGGCCGACTGCCGCTGCTGGACGCCGGTGCAGCCCTGATCGACACCACGTACATCGACAACGCCGCCTCCGCGATCGTCCGGGGACTGGAACGGATGGACGCTGCCCGGGGCAAGGCGCTGGTGGTGACCAACGGCCAGCCGCGTCCTGTCGGTGAGCTGATCGCCGGGATTTGTGCCGCCGCCGGTGTAAGCGCTCCCCGCTGGAGCGTGCCCGGCGTGGCTGCCCGCAAGGCAGGCAGCGTCATCGAACGTGTATGGCTGGCCGCAGGGCGCCGCGGGCTGGTTCACGACGAGCCCCCCATGACGCGTTTCCTGGCCGAGCAGCTTTCGACGTCGCACTGGTTTGACCAGCGCGAAACCCGGGAGGTGCTGGACTGGACGCCTGAGGTGTCGATCGAAGACGGTATGGCCCGGCTTGCGCTCCATTACGGCGGCGGGGTGGCCCGGTGAGGAGTCTCGCTGCGGTTGAATCGTGGCCGGTGGACAATGTTTCCGTAGCTGTCCTCGGAGCGGACGGCGAAGTGCTGGGCACTGCCGGCGACCAGGACCGTCCGTACCGGTTGGCGTCCGTCACCAAACTGCTCAGCGCCTACACGCTCCTGCTTGCCCTGGATGAGGGCGCATTGGAGCTTGACCAGCCGGCGGGACCGGAGGGTTCCACCGTACGGCACCTGCTGGCCCATTCCGGCGGGTACGATTTTGGCGAGCGCACGGTCCGGTATGCCCCCGGTACCCGGCGGCTGTATTCCAATGCCGGCTTCGAAGTGCTCGGCGAGACGTTGGAAGAAGTAACCGATATTTCATTCGCCGACTACATGCGTGAAGGTGTGCTGAGCCCGCTGGGCATGGCGTCCACCCGCTTGGAGGGATCCCCCGCTGCCGGAGCGGTATCGACTGCTGCCGACCTGACCCGCTTTGCCGCAGAGCTTCAGTCCCCCACGCTGACTGATCCGGGCCGGCTCGCGGAAGCGACCCATGTGGTCTTCCCGGGCTTGGCGGGGGTACTTCCCGGGTTCGGCCGGCAGAAGGAGAACGACTGGGGTCTCGGCTTTGAAATCCGCGCCCGCAAGTCTCCGCACTGGACCGGTGCCAACAGCTCCCCGAGGACATTCGGCCATTTCGGTCAGTCCGGTACCTTTCTTTGGGTAGACCCCGAAGCCCGCGCAGCAGCCGTTTGCCTCACTGACCGGGACTTCGGTCCGTGGGCTGCCGAGGTCTGGCCTCCGTTGACTGATGCGGTCCTGGCGGAGCTCGCAGACCACTAGCGCGCCGGCTAAGCCGCCCTCAGGTAGTCCACAACGCAGGCTTCCAAGGTTCCGCCTGCGAAGCGCGGAGGCCCTGGATCCACGGCGGGCCCGTTCCGCATCCGGTCTTGAGGCGATCCGGGCAGCGGCGGTGCCGTGGACTGGTAGGTGTGCCCCGTTGGGGTGATGGTCTCGACCACGTGCGGCCCCGGCTGGTGAACCGGCCGGACACGCCAATCAGGTGCTTCCTTGGCCTGGTTGCATGCCTCGCACAGTCCCTGGCCATTCACGATACTGGTGACCCCGCCGTCCTTGTGCGGATGTACATGGTCGATCTGCCGGATCGGTGCCCCGCACCACGGCATGCGGCAGGTTTGGTCCCGCGCAGCGATGAAGCGGGCCATCGATTCAGGGAACAGCCGGGCACGGGTGTCCATTGCGACCAGCTGCCCGCTTGACGGATCCGCATAGAGCCGCCGGATCCAGCGTTCTGCGCTTTTGTCCCGCTTCGACTGCCCCCGCCCTGACTGGCCGGCGCCGGTGTTCCTGCTGCGTCCCCCTCCGCTGTCCTCGTCTCCGGCGCCGCCCCCTTCACTGTGCCCGTCCCCGGGGCTGCCCCCTCCGCTATCCCCGTCCCCGGGGCTGCTCCCTCCCCTGTCCCCGTCTCTCCCGCTCCCCCGCAGCAGGTCCCTGGCCCACTGCGCCGGCACGGGACCATACCCCGGGACAAGTGCGGGCTCCGATTCTCCGCGCAACAGCGTCCGGTCCGACATGACCAGCTGCACTTCCACCTTCATCTGGCCCGCATCGGTCTGGCCGGTAATCCGCTCCACGAGGGTATCGGCCATGATCTGGCCCCGCCCCCGGGCATCCCCCGCCGCACGGAGACGATCCGCTTCACGGGACAAGGCCGCATAAACGCCGACTCCCTGGGCCATGGGCAGCAGCCCGGTCAGGTAGGTCATGGTGTCCGGAGCAGGGCGGCAGGAGACGAACCGCTCGGAGGCGGCTTTGGCTGCCCGGTTTACGGCGGCCTTCGGATCCAGCCTGTAGGCGGCGCCTCTGGCCCGGGCAATGATCTGGCGGTCACCCAGTGTTTCCAGCACGCGGGGGTCTCCGGCAACTTCTGCATCTACCCGCTGCCGGTCCTCCACACTGAGGCACGCCGTCTCCCGAACGAGCAACGTTGCCCGCCATTCGCTGATAGCGCCGGTGGTCAAGGCCTGCAAGGTGCACGGCATCTCGCACGTTAGGGCTTTTGCGAAGCCCAGCAGCCGCCCGCCACGGTTTGGGGACTCCCTGCGCGCCAAGGCGATCTGTGAAGCGACCCCGCGGCCCACATCCTCACGGCGCATTCCTGCTGCGGTCTGCTTCCGGCGCTGGGAAGCATCAAACGCTGCGGAGGCGCGGGCCTGGGCGGCTGAAGCGGCGGCTTTCAGTTCCTCGAGTGCCCGTATCCGGTCGATGAGTTCGCTGTCCTCCGGTTCCGCTCCCGACACCAGGCCAGCTTGGTCAACCAGCACCTCCACCCAGCCATGCACCATGGCGCTGCCAGCTACGGCAGTGCCGGCCGGCCGGTGCTCCTGAGGCGACAAGTATTCGAACATGTATTCGATTTTAGGCGGCGGGGCAGAGGTAAAACAGGGCAGAAGTACCTGTTCCGCTACCTGTTTTTGCTCTGTTCGCGGCCACTCAGCCCGGGAGGCCGATGCTCCGATGCTAAGCCGCACATACGGATATACGCAGATCCGGACAACAGAGCCGCTAGCCTGCTGGAATGGAAACCTGGCACCGGAACCAACTGAGCATGAGCCAGGGTGAGCTTGTGCAACAGTGGCTGCCGGGGGTTCGCCTCATCCGGGATCTCTCCTGGGCCCTCTCGGACACAGCGGTACTGGAAGTCGAATCCGGGGAGCGCCGGTACGTCGTCAAAGCCGCCGGTCTTTCCAACCACCACATAGGACGCGAGATCGCGGCGCATGAATCATGGACGCGGGTATGGAGCCGGCAGAACCGTGCACCGCGGCTCGTCCGCTCGGACCTCGCCCAGACGGTCCTCGTCACGGAATATCTCGATGGATCGCTGGCGGAGGGGACCACGGCCGAGCATGACCCGGAAGTTCATCACCAGGCGGGTTCGCTGCTGCGTCAGTTCCATGATCAGACCTCGCATACCAACAAGGGCTATGAGAGCGCAGCAACGGCCAAGGCGCTGTCTTGGCTGAAACGGCCACACCGCATCGAGAAGTCCCACGTGGAAGACGCCAGGACCATCCTTGCCGCCTATTCGCCAAAGCCGGTGGCGGTGGTGCCAACCCATGGCGACTGGCAGCCGCGCAACTGGCTGCTTCATGGCGCGGAACTGAGGATCATCGATTTCGGCCGGTTTGCGTTCCGCCCGGCTGTCACGGACTTCTGCCGCCTGGCAGCGCAGCAATGGCGCACCCACCCGCAACTGAAGGATGCCTTCGTGGCAGGCTACGGTGCAGGCCTCGGGGACGGCGTGCGGGAAGATGACAGCGACATGGAACTCTGGCATATGACGCTGCTGCGCGAAGCAGTCTCCACCGCGGTGTGGGCCTACCAAACCGGCGACCATGCGTTCGAGCGGCAGGGACATCGGATGCTGGCCGACGCGCTGGCCACCTTCCGCACGGATGTATTCCATGCGCATACAACAAAAGGACACTCGTGAGGATTTTCGACCCGCAGATCATCCTGTTCGTGGCCGACACGGAAGGGGCAGCACGCTTTTACGCCGCCCTCGGCTTCGTGGAGAAGTTCCGGGCAGCAGGACCGGACTCGACGCCGTTCAAAATCGAAATGTCGCTGGAAGGCTTCGAACTCGGATTGGCGTTGCCCGGACCCGCCGCCCAGGCACATAAACACACCCCGGTGGCCAAGGGTCACCGGGCATGCCTCACCCTTTGGACCGACGACGTCGCTGCAGCCTATGCCAAGGCCCTCAACGCCGGCGCAAAGGACCTTGAGGGTCCCCACCCGTTCCTGGACGGAAGGCTCCGGGTGGCGTTCGTGGAGGACCAGGACGGACATCCGCTCCAGTTCGTGGAACGTCGGTAGTGTTGGCTACCAGCGCCCGTTCCGCGGCCGCGGCTGGCACACCGGACAGCTGTATGAGGACCGGTTCATAAAGGAATCCCGGCGGATCAGCGTATTTCGCCCCAGGGAAGCGCACCGCAGGCACGGCTCCCCCTCCCGGCCGTAGGCGTTCAGGGACCGGGAGAAGTAGCCGGACGCCCCGTTGACATTCACGTACAGGGAATCGAAGCTCGTCCCGCCGGCATCAAGCGCCCGGGTCATCACGTCCTGCACCGCTTCAATCAGCCGCAGCGCGTCCGCACGGCGCATGGTGTCCGTGGGCCGGGCAAAGTGCATCCGCGCAGCCCACAGCGATTCATCCGCATAGATGTTCCCCACCCCGGACACCAGCCCCTGGTCCAGCAGGGCACGCTTGATCCCGGTCCGCCGGGCACGCAGCCGGCGGTAAAAGTCATCGAAGGAAAAGGCCGGATCCAGCGGATCTCGGGCAATGTGCGCGGCCTCTTGCGCCACCAGCGGCAGTCCGGTTTCGGAAAGGCCGCCGGGAGCGCCGTCGGGCGTCGGCACCAGGTCGGTGAGGAACACGCCGCCGAAAATCCGCTGGTCCACGAACCGCAGCTCGGAGGGCATGGCCGCACCGGCGTCGTCGACCGCCGGACTGAGCGAAAAGCGCACCTTGAGGTGCTTCTCGTCCGGCAGCGCGGAGTCTTCCATCAGCAGTTGGCCGCTCATCCCCAGATGCGCCATGAGCGCCAGAGACGGCACGCCGTCGTGATCCTCCTCGACCAGCGGAAGCCACAGGAACTTGCCGCGCCGCACGACGTCGGTGACCACAGCGCCCTCAAGGTTGCCTGCCAGGTCCTCGGGACCGGCAGCGTGGCGCCGCACGGAGCGGGCGTCCAGGATCTCTACGCCGGTGATGGTCCGGCCGCGGACCCAGGAGGCGAGTCCGCGCCGGACAACCTCGACTTCGGGAAGCTCAGGCACGGCGGAACCGCTTAGGAACCGGCAGCCGCGGCGTCGGCTTCCCTGGAATTGATCATCTTCCAGGACGCGGCGGCAGCTTCCTGCTCCGCTTCCTTCTTGGAGTGGCCGGTACCCGTGCCGAAGGCCGTATCCCCAATATGGAGCACGGCAACGAAGCTGCGTGAGTGGTCCGGGCCGGAACCGGTGACACGGTATTCGATGTCGCCCATTTTCCGGCTCGCGGCGATCTCCTGGATGCTCGTTTTCCAGTCCGTACCGGCGCCCAGGGCATCGGCGTCGGAGAGGAGCGGTCCCACCAGCCGCATCACCATCTGGCGTGCGGTTTCAATCCCGTGGTCCAGATATACGGCGCCGATAACGGCTTCCGTGGTGTCCGCGAGGATGGAGGACTTGTCGCGTCCGTTGGTGAGCTTTTCACCCTGGCCGAGCAGGATGTATTCGCCCAGCCCCAGGTCGCGGGCAATGCCGGCCAGGGCGCGGGTACTCACGACGGCGGAGCGGCGCTTGGCCAGCTCCCCCTCGGAAAGGTCAGGATTATCCCGGTAGAGCGCATCGGTTACCGAGAACCCCAGAATGGAATCGCCAAGGAATTCGAGGCGTTCGTTCGTGGGGATGCCGCCCTGCTCGTAAGCGTAGGAGCGGTGCGTGAGCGCAAGACGAAGCGTCCCGGCGTCGATATCGACACCGAGACGCTTCATAAGCTCTTCAGTATTCTTCACTTTTTGGATACAACCCGAAAAGCAGTATTCACGGCCCTGGCAGCGGTTCCCCTAAAGGTGTGCATGGCAGGGCCGAACACTGGTCTTAGACGTCCGCGACCTTGCGGCCCTTGTATTCAAGGAACAGCGCGGTGCCGGCGGAATCGGTGACGACCTTGGCCTGGTGCGGCAGGCTATAGGTGACGCGGCCGTTCTCCACGGTCTTCACCAGGTTGGGCGCGGTCGCCTTCCACTGGGACCGGCGTGCACGTGTATTCGCGCGGGACATTTTCCGCTTCGGAACAGCCACGGCTAACTCTCTTCTCTCTCGTCTGACTCTGTACTTGGTGCCGCAGTATCTTCTGCGGCCGTGCCGGTCAACCCTGCGAGGGCTGCCCAGCGAGGATCCACTGCTTCATGGTGGTGACCCGGATCCTCCTCTAGGCGCGCTCCGCATTCGGAGCAAAGGCCTGGGCAGTCTTCCCGGCACACCGGCTGGAACGGCATGGTAAGAACCACGGCGTCCCGCAATACCGGCTCAAGATCGATGACATCTCGCTCGATCCGGCGTTGCTCTTCTTCCTCGTCTTCTTCGAAGGACTCAGCGTCCTCGTAGTAGAAGAGTTCCTGCACATCGACTTCTTGGTCGTACGCGAGTGGCTTCAGGCACCTGCCGCATTCGCCCCTTACGGGAGCGATGACTACGCCGGATACCAGAATCCCTTCGTGCACGGCCTCCAACCTCAAGTCAACCTCGAGCTCGGATCCTTCCGGAACGCCGATAAGCGCAACACCGAAGTCTTTCGGTGCCGGTACATGTTCATGCAAGGTCCGCATCGTTCCCGGGCTGCGCCCGAGGTCCCTGACGTTGATTGCCAGGGGTGTATTCGGATTGGACCGCGAAAATTCGCTAATGAGAACTCCTGTAGAACATAGACCGACATATCATCTTAGCCTGACTTGCCGGAATCTCTCAAACTGCGGCTGCGCTGCAGCCACGGAGCCCGCGCATGCACGGAACTCCGAGGTCCAGTTTACCCGCCTGCGGGCCAAGAGCTAATCGGCGGCAAGCAGGCGCTTGAGCACGGCTGCCGGGACAAATCCGCTGATGTCTCCGCCCAGGGCGGCGACCTCCTTGATCAGGGAGGAGGAGAGGTGGGTATAGCTTCCCTCGGCGGGCAGGAAGACGGTTTCGACGCCGGTGAGGTGCCGGTTCATCACGGCCATCGGCAGTTCGTACTGGTAGTCCTGGACGGACCGCAGGCCCTTTACTATGGCGCCGGCACCGTGCTCGCGGCAGAACTCCGCCAGCAGCCCCTCCCCCATGGGAACCACGGATACCCCGCGCAGCGAGCCCAGTGCCTCGGCCGCCAGTTCCAGGCGCTGCCCGGCCGGGAAACGGTACTTCTTCGCATAGTTGGTGGACACCGCCACAATGACCTCGTCAAAGAGGCTTGCCGCGCGGGCAATGACCTCAATATGGCCGTTGTGGATAGGGTCAAAGGAACCTGGGCATACAGCGCGTCGCATAAGTCGAATCTACCGGGTCCGGCAGGGTAATACTGGAAGAATGAGTTTCTCCACCCCCGCGTCCCTGCTCCGCTCCCGGCAGGCAGCCGGCCCCGCGCCCTGGCAGCGCACCGCCGCCGGCGCCAACCTGCTCGCAGCAGACGGCAACCTGGGCGTGACCATCTTCGAAGAAATTACCGCCACGGCCGGCCGGCACAACGCCATCAACCTCGGCCAGGGGTTCCCGGACGAGGACGGCCCGGCGGAAATGCTCGACGCCGCCCGCGCCGCCATTGCTTCCGGCGCCAACCAGTACGCGCCGGGCCAGGGACTGCCGGTGCTGCGCGAGGCCATCGCCGCCCACCAGGACCGCTTCTACTCCCTGGCCGTGGATCCCGGAACCGAGGTGATTGTCAGCACCGGAGCCACCGAGGCCATCGCATCGGCACTGCTGGCGCTGGCTGGCCCGGGAGACGAAGTGCTGACCTTCGAGCCGTTCTACGATTCCTACGGTGCCGTGATCGGCCTCAGCGGCGCCACGCACACCACCGTTGCCCTGCAGGCCCCGCATTTCCTGCCTGACGACGGCGCGCTGGAGGCCGCGTTCAGCGAGCGCACCAGGGTGGTGCTGGTGAACAACCCGCACAACCCCACCGGGACCGTCCTGCCGCGCGAAGTGCTCCAGCAGGTCGTGGACCTGGCGGCGCGGTACAACGCCGTGATCGTCACCGATGAAGTGTATGAACACCTCACCTTCGGGCCGCAGCACATCCCCGTCGCCACCCTGCCGGGGGCGGCCGAGCGGACACTGACCATTTCCTCCGCCGGCAAGACGTTCTCCGTGACGGGCTGGAAGATCGGCTGGCTCACCGGCCCGGCACCGCTGGTGTCCGCGGTCCGGACGGTCAAGACCTTCCTGAGCTACACCTCCGGCACCCCGTTCCAGTACGCCGTTGCGGTTGGCCTGGGCCTGCCCGATGCCTACTTCACGGAGACCGCGGCTACCCTGAAAGCCAAACGCGACCTCCTTGGCGAGGGGCTGCGCGCAGCGGGCATGACCGTCCTGCCTTCCTCCGGAACCTACTTCCTCACCGCGGATACCTCCGCCCTGGGCATCACGGACGCCACTGCGCTTGCCCGCCGGCTCCCGGAGCTGATCGGTGTGGCGGCCATCCCGGTGGCAGTGTTCTGCCACGCGGACGGCGCGCAGCGCACACGCTCACTGCTGCGCTTCGCGTTCTGCAAAAAGTTCGAGGTTCTGGAGCAGGCATCAGAACGCCTGGCCGGGCTGGGCGGTGCCCTGTGAACGCCTCACGGCTACTGCGCGGCATCGGAGCCCACGCCACCATCACGGAAGACGGCTTCACGCCGGGCGCCTATGTGCTGAGCATCGGCGGGGCGGAACAGTCCCACGTAGACCTGGCCCGGCCCGGGGAGATCTTCTATGAATACCTGCGCCGTATGGGCAACGTCCTGGACCTGGTTCGGCCCGCCGGGGAGCCGGTGCGCGCCCTGCATCTGGGTGCCGGCGCCCTGACCCTTGCCCGATACCTGCAGGCCACCCGTCCCGGTTCCCGGCAGGCCGCAGTGGAGCTGGAACGGGAACTGCTGGACTTTGTCCTGGCCCACCTTCCGCTGCCGGAGGGAACGGATCTGCAGACGGTGATCGGTGATGCCCGTGAATCGCTGGACCGCTTTACCGGGCAGGAGTTCGACGCCGTTGTCCTGGACATCTTTGCCGGCGCCGATGCACCCGGGCACCTGACGACGTCGGACTTCTACGCGGAGCTGGCCGCCTTGCTCTCCCCCAACGGCGTGCTGCTGGTCAATGTGGGAGACGATCCGCCGCTGGCGTTCGCCCGCAGGCAGATCCGCGAACTGGCGGCAGGCCTGGAACGTGCCGGCCGCGGAGCGGTGGCCGCGCTGGGCCCGGCCGACATGTTTACCGGCCGTTACCCCGGCAACATCGTGCTGGCGGCAACCCCGTTCCCGTGGCCGGAGGAATGGACCCGGCAGCTGCTGGCCGCCGGCCCGCATCCTGCTGCGGTGCTCACGGGCGAGGACCTGGACGTGTTTGCCTCGGGATCCTAGCGGGCGCGGCTAACCGGCCTGCTGCGCGGGCTCGGCGAACCACAGGGTGGTCTCGCCGTACTTACGCTCGCTGAAGCGTTCCAGCCCCGCCGGCCAGACCGGCTCATCGGAGCGGGTGGATCGTTCCAGCACCACGACGGCGCCCTCGGACAGGTGTTTCGCCAGCGGCGCCAGGACCGTTTCCAGTTCGGCCTCCGTCAGGGCGTAGGGGGGATCGATGAAGACCAGGTCCCACCGGACTTCTTCGGGCACACGCAGCAGGAATGTTTCCGCCTTGGCCCGGTGCACGTTCACCCGGTTGGAGCCCAGCAGCTTGTTGACCAGTTCTGCGTTGCGCCGGCAGGTGGCCGCGGCCTTGTCGGCAAGCTCCACCAGGTCCACGGCCTCGGCTCCGCGGCTGGCGCTTTCCACACCCAGTGCTCCCGAACCGGCGAACAGGTCCAGTACCCGGGCGCCCTGCAGCACCTCGTAGGATTCCAGGCGGGAGAACAGTGCTTCCTTGACCCGGTCCGTGGTGGGACGGGTTCCGTCGCCCGGAACGCTGAACAAGGTGGATCCGCCGGCGGTCCCGGCAATAATGCGGCTCATGCCTTCACTTTATCCGCGTTCCAGGAAGGCTTCGGCCTCGGGGTTCAGGTACGCCTCGATCGCCTCGTCCAGGGCCGGATACTCCCGCAGGTCCGGGTCCTCCGCAACCAGGGCGACGGCATCAGCCCGTGCCTTTTCGATGACCTTTTCGTCCTGCACCGCCCGCAGCAGCTTCAGTGTGGAGCGCCCGCCGGACTGGCTGGCACCCAGGATGTCGCCCTCGCGGCGCAGTTCCAGGTCCTTGCGGGAGAGCTCGAAGCCGTCGGTGGTCGCGGCAACCGCTTCCAGCCGTTCCCGGCTGGGATGGCCCGGTTCCAGGCTGGTGACCAGCAGGCAGGTGCCGGGTAACCCGCCGCGGCCCACCCGGCCGCGCAGCTGGTGCAGCTGGGAGATGCCGAACCGGTCCGCATCCATGATCACCATGAGGGAGGCGTTGGGAACATCCACGCCCACCTCGATGACGGTGGTGGAGACCAGCACGTCCACGTCACCGTCATTGAAGGCCGCCATCGCTTCGTGTTTCTCCGCCGGGTCCAGCCGGCCGTGCAGCGCCGCCACTGTTTTTCCGGCGAGGGCGGGGACCGTGGCCAGGTACTCCGTCATTTCCGTGACGGAGGCCAACTGCTGCTTCGGCGCCCGTTCGCCGCCGGCCGGCGGTTCGGCAGGGTCAAAGAGCGCCAGCTCGCTGCCCGGCTCTTCTTCCTTGTCTCCGATCTTGGGGCACACAACGTAGACCTGGCGCCCGGCGTCGATTTCTTCCCGTGCGCGGGCCCAGATCCGCTGCTCCCACTGCGGCTTTTCGGCCAGCGGAGAGACGAACGTGGAAATCGGTGCCCGCCCGGCCGGCAGTTCGGTCAGCGTGGACACCTCAAGGTCGCCGAACACGGTCATGGCGACGGTGCGCGGAATAGGGGTTGCCGTCATCACCAGCAGGTGCGGGGTGCTGTGCCCCTTGGTGCGCAGCACGTCCCGCTGCTCCACGCCGAACCGGTGCTGTTCATCCACCACCACCAGGCCGAGGTCGGCGAAGGAGACGTGCTCCGAGAGCAGCGCGTGGGTGCCGATGATGATTCCCGCGGCTCCGCTGGCCGCATCCAGCAGTGCCGCCCGGCGTGCCGCAGTGTTCATGGAACCGGTCAGCAGGGTCACCCGGGTGCCGTCCGGATCACCGTCCAACTGTCCGCCACGGCCCAGCGGGCCAAGCATGGCGGTAATGGATTCGTAGTGCTGGGCTGCCAGTACCTCCGTGGGGGCGAGCAGGGCGGCCTGTCCCCCGGCGTCGATCACCTGCAGCATGGCCCGCAGCGCCACCAGGGTCTTGCCCGACCCCACTTCGCCCTGCAGCAGCCGGTTCATCGGGTGGTCTCCGGCCAGTTCCCGGGAAAGGTCCCGGCCGATTTCGGCCTGCCCGTTGGTGAGCGTGAAGGGCAGGGAGGCATCAAACCGGTCCAGCAGGCCGCCGGGCACGGCAGGGCGGGCCGTGGCTTCTTCCTCAGCGGTCAGCGCCCGACGGCGGGCCAGCGCGGTCTGCAGCACCAGGGCTTCCTGGTAGCGGAACCGGTGCCGTGCGGCGTAGGCCTCTTCCATGGTGGCGGGGCGGTGGATCCGGTTATACGCCTCTACCAGGCCGGGAAAACGTTCCCGGCTCCGGATTGCGGCGGGGAGCGGATCGCGCAGCCGGTCCGTCTCCATGGTGTCCAGGAGCATGGCCACGGACTTGGCAATCTGCGGGCTGGCGAGTTTGGCTGTGGCCGGGTACACGGGAATGGGGCGTTTGAGCTCTTCCTCGTCCACGGTGTCTTCATCCAGCAGGACATAGCTGGGGTTGGTGAGCTGCAGCTGGCCCTTGTAGGCGCCCACCTTGCCGGAGAACATCGCCCGGGTGCCTACGGGCAGCTCCTTGGATGCGTTGAATCCGTTGAAGAACGTCAGGTGCAGCTGGCCGAGGCTGCCGTCGGTGTCATCGGTGACCACCACCTCCACGATCATTCCCTTGCGGGCGCGCATCTGCCGCCGGTTGTTGCTCTGCACCCGGGCTATCAGGGTGACATCTTCGTCGAAGGGTATTTCGGCAATGGGCGTGAGCTCCCCGCGTTCGAGGTAGCGCCGGGGGAAGTGGTGCAGCAGGTCGCCGACCGTCTCGAGGCCCAGCTGCTTGTCCAGCTTCGTGGCGGACGGCTTGCCGATGCGGCGGTCGAGCGGGAAATCCAGTTCTGCGGGAAGCCTAGAGTCCATGCGCCCCGGGGATTTCCTGGTTCTCGGGGATCTCCTTGGTTTCGTGTCCGTCCGCGGAGAGCTCCGTGATGGTCAGGTTCATCGGCTCGCCCAGCCCGCGCAGCAGCTCTATGGCGGCGCCGGCCTCCGGGGTGTGCACGTGCACCCGCCAGCGGTAACCGTCCGCAACGGGGCTGACGGCGCTCATGATCACCGAGTCGCCCAGCTCATCCAGCTGCAGCCGCAGGGTGGCGGCGTCCAGCGGACTGAGATTGATGGTGCACATAACTTCGACGCCCTCCATCCGGGGCATATGCGCGTGGATGTGCGGATCCTGGACATCGTAGCCGTGCAGGCCGTCCAGCAGTTCCTCCTGCAGCTCCTCGCCCAGGGCTGCGGCTCGGAGCGCGTCAAGCACCAGCAGGAAGCCGACGCCGCCGGCATCCACCACCCGGGCTTCCGTCAACGCGTCCAGCTGGTTTTCGGTGTGGACGACGGCGGCAAGGGCAGCGTCCAGCATGGCCCGCAGAGTCACTGCCAGGCCTACGTTGCTGTCATCGCCGGTGACGGCGGCCTCACTGTCCGAGGCTGCATGGGCTGCCGCTTCCAGGACCGAGAGCATGGTGCCCGGGACGGGATCGCTGAGCACCGACCAGGACCGGAGCTGGGCGCGCTGCAAAGCAGAGGCGAGCAGCGGGGCGGACAACCGGACGGCGCCGGCCAGGGGTTCGGCCATGGACGTGAGGAAGACCGAAAACAGGGTGCCGGAGTTGCCGCGGGCATCTTCCATGGCGGCGCGGCCTGCGGTTCCCAGCAGTTCGCCGATGTCGGCTGTATCGGTTTCGGCAGCTGCCTTGGCGGCGGCGCAAAGTGTCAGGTACAGGTTGGTGCCGGTGTCGCCGTCGGCCACCGGAAAAATGTTGATGGCATTGAGGCGGTCGCTGTGGTTGCCAAGGGACACCTCTGCGTTGCTCAACCATCGCTTCAGCGCTTGCGCGTTGGCGGTGATCTTAGTCTGCAAAGTAGTCCCGTTTCCTGCTTGTGCCACTCATCTGGGGCCCGTCCCGTCCGGTCTTCGCCGTCTTTGCCGCTAACCGTTTATGTCATTAGGAAGCCTACCGCAGGGCGGTGACAGAACCGATAACAATTCACCCTTTCCCTGCGCCGGAGGCTCCCGGGTACCCGGCCATAGTGCCACCGTCCAGGGCTGCCCCTATTTCCGCGATGGCAGCGTAGTCAGGCAGCACAATGGACTGTCCGTCCGGTGAGGTGCCCACCCCTTCGTTAGGCAAGGTAAACATGTGCACATCCTCCGGCCCTACCTTGCGCAGGCTCACGCCCAGGCGCCCGGCTGCCACCGCGTCCAGGCCCTCGTCCACGCTGAGGTACGGCGACATTCCGCCCACGATCTCATTGACCTTCACCGGATTCAGCAGCGTCCCCCGGGCCATGATCCCGTTCAGGAGGCCCCGCACAAAAGCCTGCTGGTTGCGCACCCGCTGGTAGTCGCCGTCGGCAAAGGCATACCGTTCCCGTACGTACTTCAATGCGGACTCTCCCTGCACCCGGATGCTTCCGGCCGCAAAATACTCTGCGCCCGGTTCACGCGAGGTGAAGGCCGTATGGTTTTCCAGCGTGACACCGCCCAGCGAGTCCGTGAGCCCCTTGAATCCTTCGAAATCAATGACCACCACGTGGTCGATCGGGACGTCGAAAAGCTCCTGGACGGTTTCCACCGTGAGGGAAACACCGCCCAGCGCCATGGCTGCGTTGATCTTATTCGCGCCGTGGCCGGGTACGTCCACCCACGTGTCACGCATAATCGACATCACGTAGACACCGCTCCGGTCCGCCGGAATGTTCACCAGCATCATGGTGTCGGACCGTGCGTTGTCCGAGCCCGGGTCGCGGCTGTCGCTGCCGATCAACAGGAAATTCTGCGAATCCCCGGCAGCCGGGTCCTTCTGCGGGCTGCCGGCAGGCAGGGCACCGGTAAGCGTCTGCTTCCCCGAGTCGAAGGTCCGGGCCAGGTGCCACAGATAGCCACCGGCCGTGAGGGCGGCAACCAGTACAACACTGAGCATCACGGTCAAAGCGGTGCGTACGGGATGCTTAGCGTCAGATTCGGGTGGTAGCCGGTGCTCGCTCACAGTCGTCCTCCGCTCGTCGGGGTTCGAAGTATATACATGGGCATCCCGGGACCGATTCCGGTCCCCCTCGGCGTGCCGGATACCCTTGATGCATGAAGTCCTACGCTTTGCCCGCGGTACTGCTGCTGGTGGCCGTCTCCGCCACGGCCTGCACTGCGACAGCCAATGTTGATGCCGCCCCGGATGCCGCCAATCCAGACTGCGCCGCCGTAATGGTGGCCCTGCCTGATGAAATGGCCGGCTACCGGCTGCGGGACACCGCCAGCCAGTCAACGGCGGCCTGGGGCGATCCGTCCAAGGCGATCCTCCGGTGCGGCGTGCCCGTGCCCGGGCCCACCACGGACCCGTGTGCCGAGGTCAACGGCGTGGACTGGGTGCTGCGCGAAAACGAAGACACCTGGACCGCCACAACATACGGCCGCGAACCGGCCGTGGAGGTGGTCTTTAACCCCAACGAAGTGGCTTCTTCCACCATCCTGGTCCAACTGCAGAACGCGGTATCGAAGATCGAGCCCACCTCGCAGTGCCTCAGCCCGGAGGACACCCTGGAACTGGACGGATAGCCTCCGGCTTAGTCGGCGCCGCTTCCCGCTGCCTGGACATAGTCCGCAACCGTATCCGAAGCCAAGGCACCGGAAATACCGGCGAGCTGGCCGGGATCCGCGATCTGTACCGGCCCGCCGTCCGCCCCGGCACCGATGCTGGTCCGCAGGGCGAACATGTGCACGTCCTGGGACCGCATGCTCCGCAGGCTCACTGCCATGCTTCCCAGCGTGCGGGAGTCCAGGCCTGCATCGACGCTGAGGAAAGGAGCAAAGTCGCTGATGGCGCCCCGCGCGGTCACGGCGTTGTTGAGCGGACCACGGGTCAGCATCCCGTCGACGATACCTGCAACAAATGCCTGCTGGTTCTTCACCTGCTGTATGTCGCCATCCGTGAAACCCTGACCGGTCCGGACGTAGTTGAGCGCAGCATCCCCTTCCAAGGTGATCGGCCCGGAGGGGAAATAGTCGCCGTTGGCTCCCCCGGAGGAGAATGCCTCCCCGTTGTTCACAGTGACTCCGCCGAGTGCGCTCGTGAGCCCCCGAAAGCCTTCGAAATCGATGACGGCTACATGGTCGACCGGGGTGTTGAACATATTCTGCACACTTGCCACGGTCAGGGGGACCCCGCCAAGCGACATGGCCGAATCGAGCCGGCGGGCGCCGTAGCCGGGCACGTCCACGGAAGTACCGGGCAGGATGGACAGTGCATAGACCCCGCTTCGGTCGCCGGGAAGGTGCAGGAGCATCATCATGTCCGGTGCCGCCTCGGCGCTGCCGGAATTGCCTGCTTCGCTGCCCATCAGCAGGATGTTCAGTGACTTTTCCGCGGCAGCAGGCCGCGGCGGTTTGTCCAAGGGGAGCGCCCCCACAATGGTGTTCCTGCCGCCGTCGAAGGCAGTTGCCAAGGACCAGAGGTAGCCGCCCAGGACCAGTGCCGCGGCCAGGACAACGCTGGCCACAAGCCACAGCCCGTTCCGCACGCGCCTAACGGCCACCCTCCGGCGGCCGTGTTCCTTGGATGGGGGTTCCTTGGATGGGGCAACTGGAGAGGGGTGCGTACGCATAGCCGGTCCTCGCATCAGGGTCCGTGGTCGGTCCTAGACATGCGAGTGTAGCCAGCACGGGGCACACGGGTCCTGAGAATAACCACGGAAGGCATACCCGAAAACTTGCGGACCCTACCCGGAGACAGGGCCCGGCCGCCCCGCCGGGCGGCCGCCTACCGCAGGCCGGTGGGCCGCTGCAGGGCCAGGGTGATCAGTTCGTCGATCAGCTCGGTGTACGGCAACCCGGACTTGGCCCACATCTGCGGGTACATGCTGACCGGTGTGAAGCCGGGCATGGTGTTGATCTCGTTGATGATCAACTTGCCGTCCTGCGTGTAGAAGAAATCCACCCGGGACAGGCCCTCGCCGCCGACAGCTTCGAATGCGGCCCCGGCCAGGTCACGCACCCGGGCGGAAATGTCCGCCGGAAGGTCCGCCGGGCAGCTGAGGTCGACGGCGGCACCGTCAACGTACTTCGCCTCGAAGTCGTACCATTCGTGGCCGCCGTCGCGCACCGCGATCTCGCCCGGCTGGCTGGTCCGCGGGTCCTGGGTCCCGCGGCCCTGCAGCACGGCCACTTCAATTTCCCGGCCGGTGATCCCGGCTTCGACAACCACTTTGGGGTCGTGCAGCCGGGCCGCTTCGATGGCGGCGGGCAGCTGCGCCGGATCGGTCACCCGGGTGATGCCCATGGAGGAACCGGCGCGGGCCGGTTTGACGAACAACGGGAAGTCGAGCGCACCGGCGCGGGCCAGGCAGGCCTGCGGGTCGCGCCGCCACTGCCTGTCGGTGATGACTTCGTAGGGGCCGACCTCGAGCCCGGCGGCCGCGAAAACCACCTTCATGTAGTGCTTGTCCATGCCCACGGCCGAAGCCAGGACGCCCGCGCCCACGTAGCGGACATCGGCCATTTCCAGCAGGCCCTGCAGGGTTCCGTCCTCACCAAATGGTCCGTGAAGCAGCGGCAGCACGACGTCGATGCGGCCCAAGCTGCGCGGCAGGCTGCCGGGCTCGTGGGCCACGAGTTCGCTGCTGCCGTCCTGCGATGAAAGGACCACGGAGTCGTCGGAGACGGCCACCTCCGGCAGCGTGCTGGAGCGCAGCGACCAGGAGGCGGGATCTGCGTCAACCAGGCTCCATTGGCCGTTCTTGGCGATGCCGATAGGAACGACGTCGTACTTGGCCGTATCAATGGCCTGCAGCACTCCGGCAGCCGTTACGCAGCTGACGGCGTGCTCGCTGGATCGTCCGCCGAAGAGGACGGCCACCCGGGGGCGGGCGGCACGGCCGGGCTCTTCGGCAGTGGTGGGCAGGGGTTCAACAGTCACGGGGCGGACACACCTTCGGATTTCAATTCACGGGCCAGCAGCCGCGGGCCCAGTTCTTCCACAGTAATTACGCCCTGCAGTACGGCGACGACGTTTTCGGTGATGGGCATGTAGACGCCCAACTGGGTGGCCCGGTCCAGGACGGCCTGGGCGGACTTGATGCCTTCGGCAGTCTGGGTCATGGAAGCGTTGACCTCGGCCAGGCTCAGGCCCTGCGCCAGCAGCGTTCCCGCGGTGTGGTTGCGCGAAAGGGGGGACGAGCAGGTGGCAATGAGGTCGCCCATGCCGGCCAGGCCGGCCATGGTCTCCGCGTTGCCGCCCAGGGCCAGGGCCAGGCGCGTGGTCTCGGCCAGCCCGCGGGTCATCACCGAGGCCTTGGTATTGTCTCCCATGCCCTTGCCGTCGCAGATGCCCACGGCGAGGGCAATCACGTTCTTGACGATGCCGCCTATCTCGGTGCCCACCACATCGGCGTTGGTGTAAGGCCGGAAGTACGGCGCGGTGCAGGCCTCTGCAATCCATGCGGCCGTATCCAGGTCGGTGCAGGCCACCACGGAGGCGGTGGGTTCCTGACGGGCGATTTCCATGGCCAGGTTCGGCCCGGAAACCACCGCGATGCGCTCGGCGGGAACGCCCAGTTCCTCGGCAATGACCTGGCTCATCCGGGCGTCGGTACCGCGTTCCAGGCCCTTCATCAGGGACACCACCACCGCGTTGGCGGGCATGAGGGGCAAAACGTCCTGCAGCTGGGCGCGCAGCGACTGCGCGGGCACGGCCAGGACGACCAGTTCCGCTCCGGCAAGAACCTCGGCGAGATCTGTTGAAGCACGCAGGTTATCGGGCAGGACGGTGTCTTTGAGGTACTGCGTATTGCGGTGCCTGCCGTTGATATCCTGGGCCACCTCGGCCCGGCGGGCCCAGAGGCGGACCTCGGTGCCGCGTCCGGCGCCGGAATCCGCGGCGATCTTGGCGAAGGCAGTGCCCCAGCTTCCGGCGCCCAGCACGGCGACGACGGCGGGGTGCTCACTTCTGGCGGTCACTGTCCAGCCTCTTTCGGTTTATCTACTTCAAAGGAACGGCCAATCTGTTTCTGGCCCTTGGACACGGGATCCCAGCGTTCGGCGGGCGGCTGGGCCCCGCGCAGCTTGGCCACCATGTCGGTGAGATCGGACATGATCCGGTCAGTGGCGGCGTCGAGCACCGCCTTCGTGATGGGACGGCCCGCAAACTCCGAGAGGTCCACCGGTTTGCCCACTACCAGGTGCACCTCCTTGCGGGGAAACAGCGACGGACGCTTGGCATAGCGGGGCAGCAGGTCCTGCGAACCCCAGTGGGCAACCGGGATAACCGGGACCCCGGTCTGCAGGGCCAGCCGCGCCGCACCGGTCCGGCCCTTCATCGGCCACAGGTCCGGGTCACGGGTCAGTGTCCCCTCGGGATAAATCACCAGCGCACGTCCGGCCGCCAAGGCCTTCCCCGCAGCATTCAGGGACCCGGCCGCGCCGGTGGTTACGCGTTCCACCGGGACCTGGTTGCTGTACTTCAAGGCTGGGCCCAGGACGGGAGCCTTGAACAGCGAGGCCTTGGCCATGAAGTGCGGCGGGTGGCCCTGGTTGTACAGGAAATGCCCCACCACAACGGGATCGACTTCGGTCACGTGGTTCGGGCACACAATAAAGCCCGAATCCTGCGGCAGGTTCTCCGCCCCCTGCCAGTGCTTCTTCAGGAAGACATTGAACACGGGCCGCAGCGTCCCGGCCAGCAATGCGAAAACTACCCGTGACCTAGTCGATTCCTTCATGGCGTCAGGCTACCGGAGTCCGGCAGATACACCGGATGTGACGTCAAAGTCCGCCCCGAGGCCCTCGAGCTTGCCCTGGAAGTGCTCGTAGCCGCGGTTGATCAGCTCGATGCCGGTCACCCGGGAGGTGCCTTCTGCTGCCAGCGCGGCGATCAGGTGGCTGAAACCGCCGCGCAGGTCCGGAATGTCGATTTCTGCGCCGCGCAGCTGCACCGAGCCGGCGATAACCGCCGAGTGCAGGAAGTTGCGCTGGCCGAACCGGCACGGGACGCTGCCCAGGCATTCGCGGTGGACCTGGATGTTGGCGCCCATGCGAACCAGTGCATCGGTGAAACCGAAGCGGTTCTCATACACGGTTTCGTGCACAATCGAGACGCCCTCAGCCTGGGTCAGCGCAACTACGAGGGGCTGCTGCCAGTCCGTCATAAAGCCGGGGTGTACATCGGTTTCCAGCACCAGCGGGTTCAGGGCACCGCCGGGGTGATAGAAGCGGATGCCGCCGTCGTCGACGTCGAACGCGCCGCCGATCTTGCGGTAGGTGTTCAGGAAGGCGGTAAGGTCCTTCTGGTCCGCGCCTTCAACATAGATGTCGCCCTTGGTGACCAGGGCAGCGGAAGCCCAGGACGCCGCTTCGTTACGGTCCGGCAGCGCCCGGTGGTTGTACCCGGTCAGCTCGGTGACACCCTCGATGCGGATGACGCGGTCCGTCTGCACGGAAATGATGGCGCCCATTTTCTGCAGGATCGCGATCAGGTCCAGGATTTCCGGTTCCACGGCAGCGCCGCGCAGTTCGGTGATGCCCTCGGCCTTAACCGCGGTCAGCAGCACCTGCTCGGTGGCGCCGACGCTCGGGTACGGCAGTTCAAGCTTGGCACCGGTGAGGCCGCGCGGTGCGGAGATGGAAATGCCGCCGGGGCGCTTTTCCACCACGGCACCGAAGTTGCGCAGCATCTGCAGGTGGTAGTCGATCGGGCGGTCACCGATCTTGCAGCCGCCAAGGTCGGGAATGAAAGCCTCGCCAAGGCTGTGCATCAGGGGCCCGCACAGCAGGATCGGGATGCGCGAGTCCCCGGCATGGGCGTCAATGTCCTTGGACGCCGCCGTTTTCGCGTTCTTCGGATCCATCGTGAGGTCGCCGGTTACCGGGTCCTTGGTGACCTCTACGCCGTGCAGCTTCAGCAGGGAGGTGACAACCTCGACGTCCTTGATTTCCGGAACGTTGCGCAGCAGGGACGGGCCGTTGCCAAGCAGGGCCGCAACCATGGCTTTGGGGACCAGATTCTTCGCCCCGCGGACCGGTACCTTCCCCGATAGAGGAACACCGCCTCGGATGGTGAGAACGCTACCCATGAACACCTGATTTCTTAACTAGTTGGGCCCCAAAAGCAATAAGAGACTGCAACCAAGCATAGGAGGAAGCGTCTGCTTACTGAAATAACGCCGCCTTGCCATGGCCCCTCGTCGGGGTGATTCCCGACACGTTGCACCGCCCGGACAAACGGACAGGCCCCGCTTGGACGGGGCCTGTCAATGATATAGGGATTTGGTTAGGTGCACGAAACGCTGCCGGGGGCAAACCGGCGGCTGCCTGCCTCCTAAGGCAGGGCCGGGAGGGTGACGGGTTTGTAGGAAGGCCGCTGCGCTTCGAAACCGGTGATTTCCGACTCGTGGCGCAGGGTCAGCCCAATGTCATCCAGGCCCTCGAGCAGCCGCCAGCGTGTGTACTCGTCAATCTCGAAACCGGCGCTGACGCTGCCGCACAGGACCGTGCGGGCCTGCAGGTCCACCGTGACTTCCGTGCCGGGAGAGTCTTCCAGCACCTTCCAGATGAGCTCGATGTCGTCCTGGGCCACCTGGGCGGCCACCAGCCCCTGCTTGCCGGAGTTCCCGCGGAAGATGTCCGCGAAGCGGGAGGAAAGCACGGCCCGAAATCCGTAATCCTTCAACGCCCAGACGGCGTGTTCCCGCGAGGAACCGGTGCCGAAATCCGGCCCTGCCACCAGGACGGAGCCGCGACTGTACGGTTCCCGGTTGAGGATGAAGTCTTCGTTCTTGCGCCAGCCGGCGAACAGTGCGTCCTCGAATCCGGTCCGGGTGATCCGCTTCAGATAAACGGCTGGGATGATCTGGTCTGTGTCCACATCGCTTTGGCGCAGCGGAACACCGATGCCGGTGTGGGTGGTGATTTTTTCCATGGGGTCTCTCCTAGGCAGCAGCTGCGGCGTCGACGGCGGCACCCGGCAGCGGGTCCAGGTCCGAGGGTGAACTGAGGGTTCCGCGCACGGCGGTAGCGGCGGCCACCACCGGCGAGACCAGGTGGGTGCGTCCGCCCTTGCCCTGCCGCCCTTCGAAGTTGCGGTTGGACGTGGAGGCGCAGCGTTCCCCGGGTTCCAGCTGGTCCGGATTCATGCCCAGGCACATGGAGCAGCCGGCAAACCGCCATTCGGCGCCGAAGTCCTTGAAGACCCGGTCCAGCCCCTCGGCTTCGGCTTCCAGCCGCACGCGGGCAGAACCCGGCACCACCATCATCCGGACCGCCGGGTCCTTCTGCCGGCCGCGGATAATGTCGGCCGCAATGCGCAGGTCCTCGATGCGGCTGTTCGTGCAGGAGCCCAGGAACACCGTGTCCACCCGGATCTCCTTCATGGGTGTTCCGGGGGCCAGGTCCATGTAGGCCAGCGCGCGCTCTGCTGCCGCCCGGGCGTTCCCGTCGGTGAAGTGTGCGGGCGCCGGCACGGCATCCGAAAGCGACACACCCTGCCCCGGGTTGGTGCCCCAGGTGACGAAGGGCTCCAGCGTGTCGGCGTCCAGGAACACCTCGGCGTCGAACTGTGCGTCCTCGTCCGTGGCCAGGGACTTCCACTGCTCGACGGCGGCATCCCAGTCCCGCCCCTGCGGCGCGTGCGGGCGGCCCTTGAGGTAGGCGAAGGTGGTCTCGTCAGGGGCAACCATTCCGGCCCGCGCACCCGCCTCGATGGACATGTTGCAGATGGTCATCCGCGCTTCCATGGACAGGGAGCGGATGGCGGAACCCCGGTATTCCAGCACGTAGCCCTGTCCCCCTCCGGTGCCGATCTTGGCGATCACGGCCAGGATGATGTCCTTGGAGGTGACTCCCGGCCGCAGCGTGCCCTCGACATTGATGGCCATGGTCTTGAAAGGCTTGAGGGACAGTGTCTGGGTGGCCATCACGTGTTCCACCTCGGAGGTCCCGATGCCCATGGCCAGGGCGCCGAAGGCACCGTGGGTAGAGGTGTGCGAGTCGCCGCACACAACGGTCAGGCCGGGCTGGGTCAGTCCCAGCTGCGGTCCTACCACGTGGACAATGCCCTGCTCGGCATCCCCCAGCGAATGCAGCCGCACACCGAACTCAGCACAGTTGGCGCGCAGGGTTTCGATCTGGGTCCGGCTGACCGGGTCCGCAATCGGCCGGTCGATGGCCAGCGTGGGCGTGTTGTGGTCCTCCGTGGCAATGGTCAGGTCGGGGCGGCGCAGGCCGCGGCCCGCCAGCCGGAGGCCCTCGAAGGCCTGCGGGGAGGTCACTTCGTGGACGAGGTGCAGATCGATGTAGAGAAGGTCCGGAGCGCCGTCTTCGCCTTTGCGGACGACATGCTCGTCCCAGACTTTTTGTGCAAGCGTCCTGCCTGCCACATGCTCACCCATACCGATACCCCTTAACGATTCACTGCTGATGCCTTAAGGGAACCAGCACGCCGTACCGCCGCGCCAGCTTTTGGATTTGCATCTCAGATAGTGAGACGGCAGTATCAGTGCATGGACACGGCAAGCGGCGTAGGAGTCATCGATAAAGCGGCCATGGTGCTGGATGCACTGGAGGCCGGCCCCACCACGCTCGCGCAGCTGGTTTCGGCCACGGGACTGGCCCGGCCCACCGTTCACCGGCTGGCCCTGGCGCTGGTGCACCACCGCCTCGTGGGACGGGATATCCAGGGCCGTTTCGTCCTCGGCGGCCGTTTGGTGGAACTCGCGTCCGCAGCCGGCGAGGACCGGCTGATCGCCTCGGCCGGACCCGTGCTGCTGCAGCTGCGCGACATCACCGGCGAAAGCTCCCAAGTGTTCCGCCGACAGGGCGAATGGCGGGTCTGCGTCGCCTCCGCCGAACGGCCCATCGGGCTGCGGGACACCATCCCGGTAGGCACCCAGCTGTCCATGAAGGCCGGCTCCGCAGCCCAGTGCCTCCTTGCATGGGAGGACCATGACCGGCTGCTCGAGGGGCTGCACAACGCACGGTTCACTCCCACCGTCCTGGCCGGCGTCCGACGCCGGGGCTGGGCCCAGAGCCTTGGCGAACGTGAACCCGGGGTCGCCTCGGTGTCCGCTCCGGTGCGCGGTCCGTCCGGCCGGGTGATTGCCGCCGTGTCTATTTCCGGGCCCATTGAACGGCTGACCCGCCAGCCCGGCCGCATCCACGCCGAAGTCGTTGCCAAGGCAGCCGCCCAGCTGACGGAAGCCCTGCGCAAGAACGCCGACTAAGCCTATATTGGGAGTCTCCGATGCACGGGAGGCATGATGAAGCGGATGCGCGTGCTCTGGAACATCGTCCGGGTCACCAACGCGGATTACATCATTTACGGCTTCCTCATCGTCCTGGGTGTGGCCACCCTGCTAATCCCGTTGTTCGAATCGGCCATTCCCGGGCTGGGAGACAGTCTCTGGTATCTCTTCGGATCCTTTACGACCATCGGATTCGGTGACTTTGTTGCCGTCACGCCCATGGGGCGGCTGATTACCGTGGTGGTGGCCCTGTACGGCATCCTGGTGGTCGCGCTGTTGACCGGCATCATTGTGGGGTTCTACAACGAACTCCTGCGGGTCCGTTCCCGGGATTCCTTGAACGGGCTGCTCGATGAGCTGGAACACCTGCCCGACCTGTCCCGGGAGGAGCTGCAGTCACTGTCGCAGCGCATACGGGAGCGCCATATCCTGCGCTAGCCGTCTAGCCCGTCGGCACGTCAGCCGGCGAAGTGGTCCCAGCCCGTGGCCGATGGGACCTGTCCGCCAAAGGTAACGCCCTCGCCGTCGTGCACCTGCCCTATCCGCGCAAAGCCCTCCGGAAGGGCAGCATCCGGCGGGAAGGCGGCCAGCAGACCGTGGTCCTCTCCCCCGCCCAGGACCCACACGAGCGGATCGGCGCCCAGGCGTGCAGCTGCCGGGGCCAGGGACGCCGCCTTCGCGAGGAGGTATTCCGCGTCCAGGTCAATGCCCACGCCGGATGCCCGGGCAATGCGGCCCGCGTCGCGTACCAGCCCGTCGGAGACGTCCAGCATGGCCGTGGCGCCGGCACGGGACGCCTCCGGACCGGCACCGGCGCGCGGCGGCCGCGGACGAAGCTGGGCCATAGCCAACCCCGCCAGCTCCTGGTCGTCAGCCGCTTCGGGATCCGCCATGTCGACTTTGCCCTCCAGTACAGCCAAGCCGGCTGCAGCCAGGCCCAAGGCACCGATGTGGGCCAGGACGTCCCCGGCGCGTGCACCCGAGCGCAGTACCGGCCGGCGGCCCTGCAAATCGCCGGTTACCGCCGCCGTCACCACTATCTGGTCCCCGCGGCCGAGGTCACCGCCCACCACTGAACACTGTTCGAAGGCCAGGGACGAGATGCCGGCTGCGAGCCCCTCGGCCAGATCCTCAACCCAGGACACCGCCGTGGTGCCGGGCAGGGTGAGGCTGACGACGAGGGATGTGGGAACGGCTCCCATCGCGCGGATGTCGGAAACGTTCTGCGCCACGCATTTCCACCCAACGTCGAATCCGGTGGTCCGGTAGCCCGAAGGCCACAGCAGGCGGAAGTCCGCATCCTGGACCAGGGTGTCGATGGAAATGGCCGTCCGCCCGTCCGGCGACGCAATCACCGCTGCGTCATCGCCCGGACCCAGCAGTGCCGTGTCCGGCCCCAGCCGGGGGAAGATCCGGGCCAGGAGTGCCTTCTCGTCGAGCTGGTCCACGGTCAGGGCCTCGTTGGGCACAGTCTGTTCCTCGGTTTTCAGTGGGGGTATGGGGAAGGAGTGCGGATTCGAAATTATCACGCCGCCCCCGCTGCCCCTCGCCTCGTCCGGGGCTTAAATGCAAAACCGGCCCCGGACATATTGTCCGGAGCCGGTTACTGGTGACCCCAGCGGGATTCGAACCCGCGTTATCGCCGTGAGAGGGCGACGTACTAGGCCGCTATACGATGGGGCCGTGTACAGTGCCGCAAGCATGGATCTAGCCGTTGGTTACAACGGGTGGATTAGCCTGCGCACTTCCTTTGCCGGTTTCGAAGAACCGGCTGAAAGAGTATTTCATACTCTTTCAGTGGAGACCAACCGGCAGATGCCTTGTTGGTTACCGCTGGGATACCAGGACTCGAACCTAGAATGTCGGTACCAGAAACCGATGTGTTGCCAATTACACCATATCCCACTGTGCTTCAGCCGACGCGTTTGGCCGGTTTCCCTGCCGCGTTCCTTTGGGCTTCAACCCCTCAGCACGAGTTATTACTATACACGGGTTCCGGAGCAAGTACAAAACGGGCTCTTTCACCCCTCTCCGGCTGCTGTCAGAGCAGGCCCAGCAGCTCTGCCAGCGAACCGATGGTGTGCACGTCTGCCGGCACGGGCATGCTGTCTTCACGGACCGGTGACGGGTTGTCCGTGCGGTCCAGCCATACCCCCAGCAGCCCGGCAGCGACAGCTCCTGCCGCGTCCACCCGGAGGTTGTCCCCCACATAGGCGGTGCGCTCAGGCGCGGCGCCCAGGAGATGGACACCCTCATGGAAAATGATCGGGTCCGGCTTGGAGACGCCTACTGTGTCTATGCCCACCAGGACCTTGATGCGCTCCAGTCCGGCGGCGTCGAGCTTGGCCCGCTGGTAGTCGTGGACATTGTTGCTCACCGCCCCGTAGGAAATCCCGCGGGCGTCCAGCGCATCCAGGAGGGGCACGACGTCGTCGAACGCCCGGAAGTAGCGCGGCAGGGCCTGCTCGTAGGCGTCGTTCCAGGCGCGGGCGGCGTCGCTGTCCAGCGGCGCCAGGCCCGCCTGCTCGCGAGCGTGCTGCAGGCGCAGCACCCGCTGATCGGCAAAGTCCAGCCGTCCCGCAAGATAGGACTCGTAGTGGCCCTGCGGGTCGGCGGCGAACAGGGCGGTATACGCGTCCCAGTCCGCCGCCGTGAAATGGGTCAGATCCGCGGCCCCTACTGCCTGCAGAGTACTGCCCATGGCAGCCTGCAGGTCAACCAATGTTTCATCGATGTCGAACAGCACCGCATCAATGGACCTGCCCATCAGGTGCTCCTACGCGGCGTCGCGGAAGGCGCGGATGCGCGCGAGCGAGGCATCGCGGCCAAGGATGACCATCGACTCGAACAGGGGCGGCGAGATCCGTCGGCCGGAAACAGCGGTACGCACGGGGCCGAAGGCCAGGCGCGGCTTGATGCCCATGTCCTCCACGAGGGCCTGGCGCAGCGCCGCCTGGATGTTCTCGGCAGTCCAGTCCGTGACCGGTTCCAGTGCACCCAGCGCTGCGTCGAGCACTTCGGCCAGGTTCGCCGGCAGTCCCTTGCGTGCGTCATCGGCAACGTCCACGGCGTCGTCGGCCTTGAACAGGAAGCCGAGCATATCCGGGGCCTCGCCGAGCAGGGTGATGCGTTCCTGCACCAGCGGGGCTGCTTCGGTGAGGATCTGCTCTTCACGGCCGGTGAGTGTCTCCCCCACCAGTCCGGCCTGCTGCAGGTAGGGCACCAGGCGGTTGCGGAAGTCAGTGGGTTCGAGCATCCGCACGTGGGTACCGTTGATGGCTTCGGCCTTCTTCAGGTCGAACCGCGCCGGGTTGGCGAGCACGTTGTGGATGTCGAAGTTCTCCACCAGCTGCTCAACGCTGAAGATATCCTCGTCAGCCGAGAGCGACCAGCCCAGCAGGGACAGGTAGTTCAGCAGGCCTTCCGGAATGAAGCCGCGCTCCCGGTGCAGGAAGAGGCTGGATTCGGGATCGCGCTTGGAGAGCTTCTTGTTGCCGGCGCCCATGACGTACGGCAGATGGCCGAACAGCGGCATGTACTTCGCCACTCCGACGTCGATCAATGCACGGTACAGCGCAACCTGGCGCGGGGTGGAGGAGAGCAGGTCCTCGCCGCGCAGCACGTGGGTGATGCCCATCAGGGCGTCGTCCACGGGGTTCACCAGTGTGTACAGCGGGGCGCCGTTGGCGCGGACCACCACGAAGTCGGGAACGGTGCCGGCCTTGAACGTGATCTCACCGCGGACCAGGTCGGTGAACGTGATGTCTTCATCGGGCATCCGGACGCGGAGCACAGGCGAGCGTCCTTCGGCCTTGAAGGCTTCGATCTGCTCCGGGGTCAGGTCCCGGTCATAGTTGTCATAGCCGAGCTTGATGTCGCGGCCTGCAGCGCGGTGGCGGGCTTCGATTTCTTCGGGAGTGGAGTAGGACTCATAGAGGTAGCCGGCGTCGCGCAGCTTGGCGATGACGTCCTGGTAGATCTCTCCGCGCTGGGACTGCCGGTACGGCTCATGCGGACCCCCCACGTTGACGCCTTCGTCCCAGGTGATGCCCAGCCAGTCCAGCGCGTCGAGCAGCTGCAGGAAGCTTTCCTCGCTGTCGCGGGCCGTATCGGTGTCCTCGATGCGGAACACCATGGTGCCCTTGGTGTGCTTGGCATAGGCCCAGTTGAACAGGGCTGTCCGAATCAGGCCCACGTGCGGGGTGCCGGTGGGAGACGGGCAGAACCGCACGCGCACGGGCGTGTCATCGGTAACGGTGGGCAGGTCAGCTAAGGGAGTGGGCGCATTAGTCATGATGCTTCCCAGTTTAGTCGCTTCTGCCCCGCAGGGCCCTCACCGGGCATGTGAGAGCAGCCAGAGGAACACTCCTCCCCCGGCAAGTGCGCCGCCAGCAGCAGCAGCGAGGCGCCGGAACCGGTAATTGTGGTGCGGCGCCGCTTCGCGGACGCGCAGGGCCACTGCGGCCCCCAGCCCTGCTGCCAGGACCACTGCAGCCGCCGGGCCGTAACCCCTCGGCAGCAGCAGGTAGGCCTCCGCCGCGGTGATGACGACGCCGGCGCCCAGGGACACGTCCAGCCAGTCCCAGGATGCAAAGCAGTTCGCGATCATCAAGACGACGGCGGAAGTGATCAGCCCGAAAGCGGCGGCGGACAGCGCCAACGGACCGTCCAGCCACAGAATTGCCCACTGCGTCATGCCCGCCAGTGCGGCCGCGCCCAGCACAGCGGGCGGCAGGGACGACGGCGGCAGCGGACGCAGGTCGCCGCGGCGCCGGAGAGTGGCAATGAGTACGGTGGGGAACACACCCAGCAGCAGTGCCGCTCCTAAGCCCCACGGCCATGCGGCAGCCGGTGCGAAGCTGAGGAACGGGGCAGCCAGGAGGATGGCGGACCATAGTGCCGCCGGCACGGCGAACGTGCCCTGGCCTTCCTGCCTGGCAGCCCCGAAGGACATCAGCTGCGGACGGTGTTAACCAGGCGGCCGATGCCCTCGATGTCGACCTCGAAGCGCTGGCCGTCGGTAATGATGCCTACTCCTGCAGGGGTTCCGGTGAGGATGACGTCGCCCGGCAGGAGGGTAAAGGCCTGGGACACGTAGGACACCAGTTCCTTGACACCCCAGATCATGGAGCTCGTGTTGCCGTCCTGAACGAGCTCGCCGTTCAGGAAACCGCGCACGTCGGTGCTTTCCGGGTCCAGTTCGGTTTCAATCCACGGGCCCAGAGGGCAGGAGGTGTCAAAGCCCTTGGCCCGCGCCCACTGGTCATCGGTACGCTGCACGTCGCGGGCAGTGAGGTCGTTGGCGCAGGTGTACCCGAAGATCACTTCGTCCACCCGTTCGATGGGGACGTCCTTGCAGATGCGGCCGATAACGACGGCGAGCTCGGCCTCGTATGAGACCTCGTCCGAGAAGGAGGGCAGCACCACGGGATCATTGGGGCCGATGACCGAGGTGTTGGGCTTGAGGAACATCAGCGGTGCCGCCGGCACCTCGTTGCCCATCTCGCTGGCGTGGTCCGCGTAATTGCGGCCGATGCCCACTACCTTGCTGCGCGGGATAATCGGCGCCAGCAGCCGAACGTCTTCGAGCTTGTGCCGCTCCCCCGTGAGCTGGATCCCCGAAAAGAACGGGTCTCCCTTGATGACGGCAATTTCTTCGCTGCCTTCTTCTCCGCCGACCACGCCGAACGCCGGGTCGCTGTCCTGTACAAATCGAGCAATACGCATGGATACAAGCCTAGTGGAGAATCAGCCCATGCCGGCATGGGCACCCCTGGAGCAGTGCCCCTGTAGGCCGCAACCAGGGTTGGCGGGTTAAACAGGTGAGGCCCGTACCAACACTGGTACGGGCCTCACCCCACAATTTGTCCGGCGGTGACCTACTCTCCCACACCCTCCCGGATGCAGTACCATCGGCGCTGTGGGTCTTAGCTTCCGGGTTCGGAATGGGACCGGGCGTTTCCCCCACGCTATGACCGCCGTAACCCTTCCACCCGCACCACACACCCAAAAACAGTGTGCGTGGGGAAAACAATGGTCACGAACATCAAAAAATCAGACGTAAGTAATATTCAGTTATTGTTCCCAGGGGAACAACCCTTGACGGGTTGTTGTCCGGGAACCACATAGTGGACGCAAGCAGCATGATCACAACACCCTCTACATTGGGAAACCGTTTGAAGTCGTGTTTCCCCAGGTGTTGATGTGGTGTAAGTTATCGGCCTATTAGTACCGGTCAGCTTCACGGGTCTTTAGTCCCCGCTTCCACATCCGGCCTATCAACCCAGTGGTCTGGCTGGGGGCCTCTCACACACAAGGTGTATGGAAATCTCATCTCGAAGCGGGCTTCCCGCTTAGATGCTTTCAGCGGTTATCCCATCCGAACGTAGCTAATCAGCGGTGCACTTGGCAGTACAACTGACACACCAGAGGTTCGTCCGTCCCGGTCCTCTCGTACTAAGGACAGCCCTTCTCAAATTTCCTGCGCGCGCAGCGGATAGGGACCGAACTGTCTCACGACGTTCTAAACCCAGCTCGCGTACCGCTTTAATGGGCGAACAGCCCAACCCTTGGGACCTACTCCAGCCCCAGGATGCGACGAGCCGACATCGAGGTGCCAAACCATGCCGTCGATATGGACTCTTGGGCAAGATCAGCCTGTTATCCCCGAGGTACCTTTTATCCGTTGAGCGACGGCCATTCCACAATGTACCGCCGGATCACTAGTCCCGACTTTCGTCCCTGCTCGAGATGTCTCTCTCACAGTCAAGCTCCCTTGTGCACTTACACTCGACACCTGATTGCCAACCAGGCTGAGGGAACCTTTGGGCGCCTCCGTTACTCTTTAGGAGGCAACCGCCCCAGTTAAACTACCCATCAGGCACTGTCCCTGACCCGGATTACGGGCCGAAGTTAGATATCCAGTATGACCAGAGTGGTATTTCAACGATGACTCCACCCGAACTGGCGTCCGGGTCTCACAGTCTCCCACCTATCCTACACAAGCCACACCGAACACCAATACCAAACTATAGTAAAGGTCTCGGGGTCTTTCCGTCCTGCTGCGCGTAACGAGCATCTTTACTCGTACTGCAATTTCGCCGAGTTTATGGTTGAGACAGCGGGGAAGTCGTTACTCCATTCGTGCAGGTCGGAACTTACCCGACAAGGAATTTCGCTACCTTAGGATGGTTATAGTTACCACCGCCGTTTACTGGGGCTTAAATTCCCAGCTTCGCCCGTAAGGGCTAACCGGTCCTCTTAACCTTCCAGCACCGGGCAGGAGTCAGTCCGTATACATCGTCTTGCGACTTCGCACGGACCTGTGTTTTTAGTAAACAGTCGCTTCCCCCTGGTCTCTGCGGCCCCGATCCCCTCCGGACAGCAAGTGTCCATCAAGGTTGGGGCCCCCCTTCTCCCGAAGTTACGGGGGCATTTTGCCGAGTTCCTTAACCATAATTCTCTCGATCGCCTTAGTATTCTCTACCTGATCACCTGTGTCGGTTTGGGGTACGGGCGGCTAAAACCTCGCGCCGATGCTTTTCTAGGCAGCATAGGATCACCGGATCCCCCCGTGAGGGAGTCCCGTCAGATCTCAGGCACGTCATCAAAGACACCGTGACGGATTTACCTATCACGGACCCTACATCCTTAGACCAGGTCAACCATCGCCTGGCCCGGCTACCTTCCTGCGTCACACCTGTTAATACGCTTACCTCCCAGGATCAGGTCCCGTGCTCGGCCAAAACCCTCACACCACAAGGATGCTCGGGCAGGCTCCGGACGGTTAGTGTCCCCTGCTTGGTATGGGCGGTTTTTCGCCGGTACGGGAATATCAACCCGTTGTCCATCGACTACGCCTGTCGGCCTCGCCTTAGGTCCCGACTTACCCAGGGCAGATTAGCTTGACCCTGGAACCCTTGATCATTCGGCGGACGGGTTTCTCACCCGTCTTTCGCTACTCATGCCTGCATTCTCACTCGTGTAGGCTCCACAACTGGTTTACACCGCTGCTTCACTGCCCACACGACGCTCCCCTACCCATCCAGACGACTGAACCACGAAGGCTTATCTAATATCTGAATGCCACAACTTCGGCGGTGTACTTGAGCCCCGCTACATTGTCGGCGCGGAATCACTTGACCAGTGAGCTATTACGCACTCTTTCAAGGGTGGCTGCTTCTAAGCCAACCTCCTGGTTGTCTGGGCAACTCCACATCCTTTCCCACTTAGCACACGCTTAGGGGCCTTAGTTGGTGGTCTGGGCTGTTTCCCTCTCGACTATGAAGCTTATCCCCCACAGTCTCACTGCTGCGCTCTGACTTACCGGCATTCGGAGTTTGGCTGACGTCAGTAACCTTGTAGGGCCCATTAGCCATCCAGTAGCTCTACCTCCGGTAAGAAACACGCAACGCTGCACCTAAATGCATTTCGGGGAGAACCAGCTATCACGGAGTTTGATTGGCCTTTCACCCCTACCCACAGCTCATCCCCTCCATTTTCAACTGAAGTGGGTTCGGTCCTCCACGACGTCTTACCGTCGCTTCAACCTGGCCATGGGTAGATCACTCCGCTTCGGGTCTAGATCACGCCACTGCATCGCCCTATTCAGACTCGCTTTCGCTACGGCTTCCCCACACGGGTTAACCTCGCGACGTAACACTAACTCGCAGGCTCATTCTTCAAAAGGCACGCTGTCACAGCAATCAGAGCTGCTCCAACGGTTTGTAGGCACACGGTTTCAGGTACTATTTCACTCCCCTCCCGGGGTACTTTTCACCTTTCCCTCACGGTACTTGTCCGCTATCGGTCATCAGGGAGTATTTAGGCTTACCAGGTGGTCCTGGCAGATTCGCACGGGATTTCTCGGGCCCCGTGCTACTTGGGATCCTCTCCAAGCGGCAGCATACATTCCGGTTACGGGGCTAACACCCTCTACGGCCTGGCTTTCAAACCAGTTCACCTATGCACCTGCACTCACTTCACCAATCCGGCAGAATCGGTACGGAAAGTCCCGCAACCCCAGTGATGCAACGCCCGCCGGCTATCACACACCACTGGTTTAGCCTCTTCCGCGTTCGCTCGCCACTACTAACGGAATCACTGTTGTTTTCTCTTCCTGTGGGTACTGAGATGTTTCACTTCCCCACGTTCCCTCCACGCACCCTATGTGTTCAGATGCGGGTCACCCGGTCACTCGCGCGCCGGGCGGGGTTTCCCCATTCGGACATCCTGGGATCAAAGTTCGGTTATCAACTCCCCCAGGCTTATCGCAGATTCCTACGTCCTTCTTCGGCTCCTGATGCCAAGGCATCCACCGTGTGCCCTTAAAAACTTGACCACAAAGATCAATAATTAATATCGCTATCGAGAAAACCATGGAGGCCGGTAAAAACCGGTCACCAGGTTTATCTGAAATTGCACTTAATAATTTTTAAGATGCTCGCGTCCACTATGTAGTTCTCAAACAACAACCCCGTCACACCCATCCCCACCACCAACCAGCCCCCCAAAGGGAACCGGCACCCGTGATGTACCCGGCATGCGCAGGAACAAACAGAAACAAACCACAACCATGAACACCCCCACCCCCTCAAAGAGGGAAGAAGCCCCACAGCCCTGTTGTCTCAGGACCCAACAGTGTGCCAAACGGTCAACCGGTAACCTGCCCGCACCGCTTTCCAGAACCCCAAAGGGAACGTACTCACTGATGCCAGGCAATCATGCCGGCGCCTATCCATTGATATTCCACCCTTGAGCACCCACCGGAAAACATATGCTTCCGACATGGGCATCTCCTGCAAAGCACACATCCAACACTGTGGAAGGACATCCGCTTCGAGGTGCTCCTTAGAAAGGAGGTGATCCAGCCGCACCTTCCGGTACGGCTACCTTGTTACGACTTAGTCCCAATCGCCGGTCCCACCTTCGACGGCTCCCTCCCACAAGGGGTTAGGCCACCGGCTTCGGGTGTTACCAACTTTCGTGACTTGACGGGCGGTGTGTACAAGGCCCGGGAACGTATTCACCGCAGCGTTGCTGATCTGCGATTACTAGCGACTCCAACTTCATGAGGTCGAGTTGCAGACCTCAATCCGAACTGAGACCGGCTTTTTGGGATTAGCTCCACCTCACAGTATCGCAACCCTTTGTACCGGCCATTGTAGCATGCGTGAAGCCCAAGACATAAGGGGCATGATGATTTGACGTCGTCCCCACCTTCCTCCGAGTTGACCCCGGCAGTCTCCTATGAGTCCCCGCCATAACGCGCTGGCAACATAGAACGAGGGTTGCGCTCGTTGCGGGACTTAACCCAACATCTCACGACACGAGCTGACGACAACCATGCACCACCTGTAAACCGGCCACAAGTGGGGGACCTGTTTCCAGGTCTTACCGGTTCATGTCAAGCCTTGGTAAGGTTCTTCGCGTTGCATCGAATTAATCCGCATGCTCCGCCGCTTGTGCGGGCCCCCGTCAATTCCTTTGAGTTTTAGCCTTGCGGCCGTACTCCCCAGGCGGGGCACTTAATGCGTTAGCTACGGCGCGGAAAACGTGGAATGTCCCCCACACCTAGTGCCCAACGTTTACGGCATGGACTACCAGGGTATCTAATCCTGTTCGCTCCCCATGCTTTCGCTCCTCAGCGTCAGTTAATGCCCAGAGACCTGCCTTCGCCATCGGTGTTCCTCCTGATATCTGCGCATTTCACCGCTACACCAGGAATTCCAGTCTCCCCTACATCACTCTAGTCTGCCCGTACCCACTGCAGACCCGGGGTTGAGCCCCGGGCTTTCACAGCAGACGCGACAAACCGCCTACGAGCTCTTTACGCCCAATAATTCCGGATAACGCTTGCGCCCTACGTATTACCGCGGCTGCTGGCACGTAGTTAGCCGGCGCTTCTTCTGCAGGTACCGTCACTTTCGCTTCTTCCCTGCTGAAAGAGGTTTACAACCCGAAGGCATTCGTCCCTCACGCGGCGTCGCTGCATCAGGCTTTCGCCCATTGTGCAATATTCCCCACTGCTGCCTCCCGTAGGAGTCTGGGCCGTGTCTCAGTCCCAGTGTGGCCGGTCACCCTCTCAGGCCGGCTACCCGTCGTCGCCTTGGTGGGCCATTACCCCAACCAACAAGCTGATAGGCCGCGAGTCCATCCAAAACCGCATAAAGCTTTCCACGAACCGCCATGCGGTGGTCCGTCGTATCCGGTATTAGACCCGGTTTCCCAGGCTTATCCCGAAGTCAAGGGCAGGTTACTCACGTGTTACTCACCCGTTCGCCACTAATCATTCTGTGCAAGCACAGAAGTCATCGTTCGACTTGCATGTGTTAAGCACGCCGCCAGCGTTCATCCTGAGCCAGGATCAAACTCTCCGTAAATGTTCATACAGACACAATGCCGGGGCCAAGGAAAATTGGCCGCCAGGCACTGCACTAAATTCGAAACCAGCTAAAAAAACCATTCCAGCCCACGGGGTGGGCGGAACAGTCGATTCAACCAATTAAAATAAATTGGTATCAATAAACTTGGCACACTATTGAGTTCTCAAACAACAGACGCAATCCGAAAATACTCGGGAAAACAATGTTTTCCTTTTCTTCTTCGCTGCAAGGTTTTCCATCTTATTCCATTCCGGCGTTTTCCGCAATTCCCGGTTTTCCTTATCGGAAGCCCGGGAAAGCGTGTCAACCGCCGTTCCGGCCCAGCAAAAAGCCGGAGTCTTTCCTGCCGGCCCCGTGAAGGGCGCACCAGAGAAACTCTGTTTTTTGGTGGGTTTGGCCGCCATGCTTCGGGCGCTTATTTCAGCGTCCCGGCCGCGGCGACTCGTCTATCTTTGCACACCCGGCCCGGTCCCCGCAAACCGTTTCGAAGTGACCTGCCGCACCCCTGCCCAGTCGCCTACTCGCCGTGGAGATAGGCCAGCTGCGCGGCCACGGACAATTCCGCGGCAGCCCGGACATTGGCCGGCACATCGGAGTAGACCAGGTCGGCTACTTCAGCTGTTCCGGCGTCCGGGCCGGCCGACTCCAGTGCGGCGCGGATTTGTTCCAGCCGCTCCTCCCGGTGGTCCCGGTAGGTCAGGACCGTTGAACTCAGATCCGGCAGGACCGGCCCGTGGCCCGGAAGCGCGGTGGCCGGGCCCAGGTCCGAGAGCATGGAAAGCGTCAACAGATAGTCGCCCAGTGTTCCATCCGGGAAGTCCAGCACGGTGGTGCCCCGGCCCAGGATCGTGTCCCCCGTCAGGACGGACCCGTTGGGGCCGTCGTCGGGAAGGAAAAAGCAAAGCGAATCCGAGGTATGCCCGGGCGCTGCCAGCACCCGGATCTCCACTCCGGCGGCCCGGATCACTTCGTCGGGGCGCAGGGGCTCCCCCGCAACACAGTACGCAGGGTCGAAAGCCCGCACCGGTGCACCGGTCAGTTCCGCGAACCTGCGGCTTGCCTCGGTGTGGTCGGCATGCCGGTGGGTTATGAGCACCAGCTCCACCGTTCCCGCCGAGGCCAGTGCCTGCAGGTGCTCCTCATCCAGCGGTCCCGGATCTACCACCACCGTGCTTCCGGACTCCGGGGCAGTCAGCACATAGCTGTTGGTTCCATCCAGCGACATGGGTCCCGGGTTCGGCGCAAGGCGCACACGGGTCAAGTCACTGCTGCGGACCAGTCCGGATTCCGGAAGCGCGGAGGCGGGCATGCCGGTCCTAGGCCAGACGGGTCAGCCAGCCGTGGGTATCCTCCACGGTGCCGTTCTGGATGCCGAGCAGCTGCTCGCGGATGGACATGGTGACTTCGCCGGGCTTTGCATCGGCGGAGCCGATTACCTCAGTCTCGGACTTGAGCTGGCCCACCGGAGTGATGACGGCGGCGGTGCCGCAGGCGAAGACCTCGGTGATTTCACCGGAGGCCACGCCGTCGCGCCATTCGTCCAGGGTGATCTTGCGTTCCTGGACATCCATGCCCCGGTCCCGGCCCAGCTGCAGAACCGATGAGCGGGTAATGCCGTGCAGGATGGTGCCGGAGAGCGACGGGGTCACCAGGCGCCCGTCCTTGAAGACGAAGAACACGTTCATGCCGCCCAGTTCCTCCACGGCATTGTCATTGAACTCGTCGAGGAAGAGGACCTGCTTGCAGCCGTTGGCTTCGCCTTCCATCTGGGCGATCAGCGATGCCGCGTAGTTGCCGCCGCACTTGGCCTCACCCGTGCCGCCGCGGCCGGCGCGGGCGTACTTGGTGGAGAGCCAGATGGAGACGGGCTTCAATTCTCCGCCGAAGTAGTTTCCGGCCGGGGAAGCGATGACGCGGTAGGAGACTTCGCGTGCCGGACGGACCCCCAGGAACGCCTCGGTGGCGATCATAAACGGGCGCAGGTACAGCGCTGCGCCGTCGCCGTCCGGGATCCAGTCCTTGTCCAGGGCCACCAGCTGGCGGATGGACTCCAGGAAGAGTTCCTCGGGCAGTTCCGGCAGCGCCAGCCGGCGGGCGGACAGGTTCAGCCGGGCAGCGTTGGCCTCCGGGCGGAAGCTCACTACGGAACCGTCGGCGTGCCGGTATACCTTCAGTCCTTCGAAGATCTCCTGGCCGTAGTGCAGGACGCCGGCTGCCGGATCGATCGAGATGGGTCCGTAGGGCTCAATGCGGGCATTCTGCCACTGGGCGTCTCCGCCTTCGGCCGCCTTCCAGTCAATAACGGCGGTGTGGTCTGTGAAGTAGTCGCCGAATCCGGGGTTGGCCAGGATGGTGGCCCGCTCGGAGGCGGACTTCGGGTTGGTGGAAAGCTCCTGGGTGAATTCCAGTGCGCTGACGGTCATGATTCCTCCACGGTGAACGGCAAAAACCCGTTCTACGACTACTTGGTTGTTAGGTACAGAGCTTATGACACCGCGGCAGCAATGGCATCGCCTACCTCCGACGTCGAGCGGTGCGCACCGGTACGTGCCGCAATGTCCGCCGCCACAGCGTCCTCCACCCGGCCGGCCTCGGCTTCGAAGCCCAAATGCCGCAGCATCAGGGCCGCCGAAAGGATGGCAGCAGTGGGGTCCGCCTTCTGCTGCCCCGCAATGTCGGGGGCAGAACCGTGGACGGGCTCGAACATGGAGGGATAGGTGCGGTCCATGTTGAGGTTTCCGGAAGCGGCCAGGCCAATGCCGCCTGTGATTGCCGCCGCCAAGTCCGTGATGATGTCGCCGAAGAGATTGTCGGTGACAATCACATCGAAGCGTGAGGGATCACTCACCATAAAGATGGTTGCCGCGTCCACGTGCAGGTAGTCATGGGTGACCTCCGGGAACTCTTCGGCCACCTTCTCGACGGTGCGCTTCCACAGCCGGCCGGCGTTCACCAGCACATTGTGCTTGTGGACCAGGGTGAGCTTGCGCCGGGGCCGCTGGGAGGCGCGGCGGAACGCGTCCCGAACCACGCGTTCGACGCCGTGCGCCGTGTTCAGTGACACCTCGGTGGCGATTTCCTGCGGGGTTCCTTCCCGGAGCACTCCCCCGTTACCGGCGTAGGGACCTTCGGTTCCTTCGCGGACCACAATGAAGTCCACCTCTCCGGCCTTGGCCAGGGGGCTTTCGACGCCGGGATACAGGCGGGAGGGGCGGAGGTTGACGTAGTGGTCCAGGCTGAAGCGGAGTTTCAGGAGCAGTTCGCGCTCGATCAGCCCGGAGGGCATAGTGGTGTCCCCCGGTGCGGCCCCGACGGCGCCGAACAGGATGGCGTCGTGCGTCTTGATCGCCTCGAGCGTGGCATCGGGGAGGGTCTCGCCGGTAGCGAGCCAGTGCTCTGCCCCGAGTTCGTATTCCGTCAGTTCGAATGTGACGGGACTGGCCGCCGTCGCCTTCTCGAGGACCTTGACCGCTTCAGCGGTAACTTCCGGGCCGATACCGTCACCCGGGATGACGGCCAGGGAAATGCTTGTGGGCTGTGTCTCGCTCATGACCCCATCTTAGGAAGAGGGTCCGCATGGCGAACAAGGCATCTCACATGCTGGTCACCGCGGGCAAGGAGTCCACCCCCGGTATGACGCGCGGACCGGCCGGGGAGCCCTAGAGTTGGTAATCATGCTCGTGCACAGACGTATCTATGCCTGGATCCAGGCGAACCCCGGGAAAGTGAACCTCTGGCAGGCAATCGCTGCCACGCTCATCTTCGCCGTGCCCTTCCTGCTGCTCGGGTCCGGGGGCGGCCGCGGCCTCATGGAATTCGCCCTGTCCGCCGTCATCTGCATGACGCTGGCCTGGCGGCGCAGCCGTCCCGTCGCCAGCGCCGCCGTCCAAGCCGCCGCCTGCATCCTCCAGCTGTTCCTGGTCCCGGTCACTGCCCTGCCGGCGGACATCTTCGTGCTGGTCACCGTCTATTCCCTGGCAGCCTTCGCACCGCGCTGGGCGAGCCTTGCCGGGCTGGCCCTGGCCATGGCAGGCGGGGCACTCTTTTTGATCCGGTATATCTTTCCCGACATCGTCCAGATCAGCACTTCCGTCATCGCCGCCATCGACCTCGTCGCCTTCGAAGCGGTGATCCTGGTGGCATGGACGTTCGGCGACCTGACCCGCACCCGGCGCCTCGCCGTACAGGCGCTCGAAGACCGTGCACACCGGCTCGAAGTGGAACGGCAGCAGGAACGGGATCTGGCCGCCGCCGACGAGCGGAGCCACATTGCCCGGGAAATGCATGACATTGTGGCGCACTCGCTCTCCGTAATAATCACCCAGGCCGACGGCGCACGGTATGCGAGCGCCGAGGACCCGGAAGTAGCACCGAAGACGCTCGGCGTGATTGCCGAGACCGGCCGGGGCTCCCTGCGGGAGATGCGCCGGCTGCTGGGCGTCCTCCGCGGCGACGAAGCGGCCTCCACCCGACCCCTGCCCACCCTCGCAGATGTTGACGCTCTGGTGGACTCGGTCCGGCGGGGCGGCGTGGATGTTTCGGTCCAGACGCAGGGAACACCGCGCCGCCCGCTTCCGCAGGGTGCGGAGCTCAGCGCCTACCGGGTCATCCAGGAATCCCTGACCAACGTCCTCAAGCACGCCGGACCGCGTGCCAGCGCAGAAGTGGTGTTGCAGTGGTCTGCCAAAGGCCTCGCAATCACCGTCCGCGACAACGGACACGGCGCCGCGGCCGGGCTCTCCACGGACGGCTTGGGCCAGGGCATCACCGGAATGAGTGAACGCCTTGCCCTCTACGATGGAACCCTGAAAGCGGCCCCCGCGGCCGGCGGAGGATTCCGCGTTGAAGCATTCATTCCCTATACGGAAGCGTAGGCACGTGCCCCCATCCCCCTCGACACCCGAATCCGATGCTGCCGGGACAACCGGCGATCCCATCCGCGTAGTGCTGGTGGACGACCAGCAGCTGGTCCGCGGCGGGTTCCGCATGCTGATCAACTCCCAGCCGGACCTTGAAGTGGTCGCAGAGGCGGGCAACGGCAGCGAGGCCCTCGCCGCGCTGGCTGCGGTGGGCGCCGACGTCGTACTGATGGATGTCCGCATGCCGGGCATGGACGGGATCGAGGCGACGGAAAAGCTGCTGGGAGCCGGAGGCGTCCGCAACGAGGATGTGAAGGTGGTGGTGCTGACCACCTTCGACCTGGACGAGTACGCGCTCTCCGCCATCCAGGCCGGTGCCAGCGGCTTCCTGCTCAAGGACGCCCCGCCGGAGGAGCTGCTGGAGGCCATCCGCACGGTGCATCGCGGGGACGCCGTGATTGCCCCTTCCACCACCCGGCGCCTGCTGGACCACGTTGCTCCCCTGCTGCGCACGGCCGGCAGCCCGGGCAGTCCGCACGCCGCCGCCGTCGCCTCCCTGACCCCGCGCGAACATGAGGTCTTTAGCCTGATCGCGCAGGGACTCTCCAACCCGGAGATCGCGACGAAGCTCTTCCTCTCGGAGGCAACGGTCAAAACCCATGTGGGACACATCCTTGCCAAGCTGGAGGCCCGGGACCGCGTACAAGCCGTAGTGATTGCCTACGCGACCGGGATTGTCGCCCCCTAGGGGCAGCCAGCTTCCACCCACGGTATGAGACCCGCCGGCCAGGGACCGTCCCCCCGCCCGATGCGGCAGGGGTACGGTCGAAAATAGTGTGGGGGGTATGAAAACACTCGCAGAGCATAATCCTGTTCCCAACACGGGGACCCGCCTGGCCGCTGCCGCCCAGCAGCTGAACAAGACCTACGGAAAGGGCGAAACCCAGGTCCACGCCCTTCGGGACGTGGACGTCAGCTTCGAAACCGGGACATTCACCGCCATCATGGGTCCGTCCGGCTCCGGCAAGTCCACCCTGATGCATTGCCTGGCCGGACTGGACACCGCCGACTCAGGTCGGATCTGGATTGGCGGCACCGAACTGACGGGGCTGAACGACGCCGCCCTCACACGGCTGCGGCGGGACTCCGTGGGCTTCGTTTTCCAGTCCTTCAACCTGGTTCCCACGCTGACGGCTGAACAGAACATCACGCTGCCCGTCGCCCTGGCCAACGGGACCGTTGACCGGGCATGGCTGGACAGCCTCACCGAAACCCTGGGCCTCACCGGGCGCCTGAAGCACCGCCCGCACGAACTTTCGGGCGGCCAGCAGCAACGCGTCGCCGTCGCCCGCGCCCTGCTGACCCGCCCGGATGTCCTGTTCGGCGACGAACCCACCGGCAACCTGGACTCGAAGTCCGGCGCAGAGGTGCTTTCGCTGCTGCGCCGCTCCACCGCGGAAATGGGCCAGAGCATCATCATGGTCACCCACGACCCCGTTGCCGCTTCCTATGCGGACCGGGTGGTGCTGATGAACGACGGCGCACTGGTAGGCGAACTGGCCAACCCCACTCCGGACACCGTGCTGTCTGCCCTGACCAAGCTGGGGGCGTAGGCCGTGCTGCAGGTAGCGCTGGCGCAGGTGCGCCTGAACGCCCGCCGCTTTATAGCGGTTTCCCTGGCGGTTCTGATTGCGGTGGGGTTCCTGACCGCCACCCTGATCATCAATTCCTCTTCCAAGGCGTCCCTGGCGCAGAGCGTGGGCGAGTCATACCGGAACGCCGATTTGGTCCTCACCCGGGACATGTCCGATCCGGACTCCGAACCGCTGATGTCCGACGACGCAGCCCTGGTAAGTGACACAGCGGGAGTGGCTGGAACGTACGCCGCGCAGACGGGCTACGTTAACTTCGGCGAGGGCAAGCAGAGGGTGTTTGCCGAGCTGGGCAACACCTCGGACTACGCGCAGTTGTTCCCGGTTGATGTGCTCGAAGGCACCCTCCCGGTCTCCGACAACGAGGTGGCCGTTGACCGTGACACCGCCGAGAGGCAGGACCTGGCCCGGGGATCGGTGCTGACCGTCACCAACGCCTTCGCCGATCCGGAAGTTGAACAGCCGACAGTCCAGCTGACCGTCACGGCAGTGGTGGCGCCTTCCGAGAACCCGCGGGTGATGGGCACACCGCAGCTGTACTCCACCACCGCAACGGCAGCCCTTTTCGCTGAGGCCGAGGCAGGCTTGAGCAACATCCAGGTGGCGCTGGCGGACGGCGCCGGCGTGGAGCAGGTCCGTACCGCCCTGGAGCAAAAGCTCGAAGGGCACGAGGGCATCACGGTCCGCACCGCGCGGGAAGAAACCGATGCCATGGTGTCCGCTTTCACCGGCGGCGAAGACATCCTCACCACTATCCTGCTGGCCTTCGCCGCTGTGGCACTGCTGGTGTGCGCCCTGGTGGTTTCCAACACCTTCTCGGTGCTGGTGGCCCAGCGCACCCGTGAACTCGCCCTGCTGCGCTGCATCGGTGCAGCCCGGTCACAGATCCGGCGCTCGGTGATTGTGGAAGCACTCATCGTCGGCGTTGTGGCTTCATTGGCCGGTGTAGCGGCCGCAATCGCCCTCGTGGGCGGTATTATCGCCTACCTGCAGACCCTGCCGGACAGCGGTTTTGCCACCATGGCCGTCTCCCCGCTCTCAGTGGTGGCCGGTCTGGCCGCCGGCATCCTGCTGACGGTCCTCGCAGCCCTGGTTCCGGCCCGGGCAGCAACCGCAGTGGCCCCGCTGGCTGCACTGCGTCCGGCAGACGATGTCCGCGCCGGCACCCGTCGCGGACGGGCCCGGCTGGGTATCGGCCTGGTCCTGCTGGCCGTGGGTGCTGCCTTGCTTGCAGTCGGTGCGGTCCGGGGGAATCTCCTTATCGCCCTTCCCGGCGGCATGCTCAGTTTTGTGGGCGTGCTGATGTGCGCAACCCTGTTTGTCCCGTCACTGGTGCGCACGGTCGGGCGGATTGCCGCACCGCTGGGCGTCCCGGGCAAACTGGCTGCGGTGAACGCGGTCCGCAATCCCCAGCGCACCTCGGCAACTTCTTCCGCCCTGCTGATCGGCGTCACCCTGGTGACGATGATGATGACCGGCGCAGCAACCGTCCGAACGTCCCTGGACGATGTCCTGGCCGCGGAGTACCCCGTGGATGTGGCGGTTTCCGGTCAGGACGAATCCGTCACCGCCGCTGATGCCGACGCGGTCCGTGAAGTGGAAGGGGTACGGGAAGCCGTTCTCGTTCCGGTCTCTGCCACGGCCGAGACTGAAAACGGAGATCAGTTCGGGGTGTACGCACTGGATCCGGCCGACGCCGCCAAGGTGCTCCAGGATTCGTCCCTGGTCCTGAAAGACAACACCATTCTGGTACCGCAGAACACCCCGGAAAAGACCCTCACAGTGAAGGGTGCAACCTCCAGCGTCGAGCTTGAGACAGTGGTCTCCGAGAGCAGCCAGATGCTGCCGCTGATCACTGCACAGACTGCGGAGTCCATCGGCGGTCCCGCACCCGCCGGTGACGAGCAGTATCCGCCCATGCCCCAGCTGTGGCTGTCCGTGGAGGACGGGCTTAACACAAGCGCGCTGATGGACCTGCGCACCGACGTGGCTGAAGCCGCCGGTGTGGAGGACTACGAAGTATCCGGCTCGGCCATCGAGCGCGGTGCCTTCGAGCAGGTCATCAACGTCCTGCTGATGGTGGTCACGGGCCTGCTGGGAGTCGCGGTGGTTATTGCCCTGGTAGGTGTGGCGAACACGCTGTCGCTGTCCGTGCTGGAACGCACCAGGGAATCCTCTCTGCTGCGGGCGCTGGGCCTGACCCGTAACCAGCTGCGCGGCATGCTTGCCCTGGAAGCCGTACTGATCGCCGGCGTAGCCGCCCTGATGGGCACGGTGCTGGGCTCGCTGTATGGCTGGCTCGGAGCTGAATCCGCGCTGGGCGCCTTTACATCCGTTGCCCCGTCCCTGCCCTGGCTGCAGCTGGCCGCGGTCCTCGCCGTCGCCATCCTGGCCGGCCTGGCCGCGTCGGTCCTTCCGGCCCGGCGCGCGGCACGGCTCTCTCCGGTAGCGGGGCTGGCCGCCGACTGACCGGCAGCACCGGCCCGGCCTGTCCGCGGTCCGGCTGCGGGGCACCTGCCTCGCGGTCGGGCCGCAGATCTGCAAGGATACAGGGAAGGACAAATTACTAAGCAGGCTTATGCCGGATGGAAAGATCCGGCAGGCTGCAGCCGTAAGGAGATCAGCATGACGGAAGCTACACCCGGGACCTTTACCCCAGGCCGTGAATCACTGGCCGCCTATCTCGATGACCACCTGGTGGGCGCGGAGACCGGCGTCCGCCTGTTCACCGCGGCACAGCGGACCTGGGAAGGATCCCCGTTCGAGGAGACCTTCGCCCGGCTGGTGGAGGAAATCTCCGACGAACGCGACGAGCTGGAGTCCCTGATCCACGCGCTGGGGTACTCCCGGAGCAAGGTGAAGGCCGCCGCAGCAGCCGTGGGAGCAGCAGCCGGCAAGTTGGGTCCGCTCAATCCGCTGAGCACCGGCGGCGGCACCACCGGCCAGCTGGAACTTGAATTCCTGCAGTCGCTGGTAAGGATGAAGGAATCCCTGTGGCGAACCCTGCTGGTGCTTTCGGGCACCGATCACCGGTTTAATACGGCCCGGTTGCAGGAACTGGTCGAGATGGCCCGCGGGCAGCAGGAAGCGGTGGCGGAAGTGATGGAAAAAACGGCCGTGGAACGGTTCCTGGCCACGGACCCTGAGGCCTAACGTACCCAGCAGCAAAAACACCCCCCGGCGGATAGCCGGGGGGTGTTTTTGTTATGGCCCGCTATTCGGCCGGCTCTTCGTACTTCGGGAAGATGGGCGTGGGTGCCGGCAGTTCAGTGCCCGGCACCAGCGGCGTACCAATAGCGCTGAACTGACGCGCGGCGTCGTCGTCCTGGCCCAGCACGGTCAGCAGCTTGGCGGCACTGCCCGGCATGACCGGCTGGATCAGGATGGCCACGATCCGCAGCACTTCCAGGGTCACGTAGAGCACGGTATTCATGCGGTCGACGTCGGTCTTCCGCAGCACCCAGGGGGCCTGCTCGGCAAAGTAGGCGTTGGTGTCGCCCAGGACTTTCCAGGTGGCTTCGAGCGCGCCGTGGAAATCCTGCACGTCATAGGCTTCCCGGGAGATCTGCAGCAGGTTGCCGGCGGCCTCGAGCAGTGCGGTGTCCTCGGGCGTGAACGCCCCCGGCTGCGGCACGGCGGCCCCGCAGTTCTTGGCCACCATGGACAGGGAGCGCTGGGCCAGGTTGCCCAGGTTGTTGGCGAGGTCGGAGTTCATCCGGCCCACAACGGCGTCGTGGTTGTAGGAACCGTCCGCACCGAACGGGACCTCGCGCAGCAGGAAGAACCGCACCGAATCCAGGCCGTACTGGTCCGCCCAAGCCTTGGGCGCCACCACGTTGCCCAGCGACTTGGACATCTTGACGCCCTTGTTGTGCAGGAAGCCGTGGATCATAATCCGCCGAGGCAGTTCCAGCTTCGCGGACATCAGGAACGCCGGCCAGAAGATGGCGTGGAAGCGGGAGATGTCCTTGCCGATGACGTGGACGTCGGCAGGCCAGTACTTCCGAAACGCCTCACTCTCGGTGTCGGGGAAGCCGACGCCGGTGAGGTAGTTGGTCAGCGCGTCCACCCACACGTACATCACGTGGTCCGGGTTGCCCGGCACCGGCACGCCCCAGTTGAAGGTGGTGCGGGAGATGGACAGATCCTCCAGCCCGCCCTTGACGAAGCTGATGACCTCGTTGAACCGCGAGCGCGGCGCAGCGAAATCCGGCTGGGACTCGTAGAGGGCCAGCAGCCGGTCCTGGTAGGCGGAAAGGCGGAAGAAATAGCTCTCCTCTTCCGTCCAGGTCACCTCGGTGTCCGTCTCCTTTGAGTAGCGCACCCCGTCCTCGCGGACTTCGGTCTCGTCCTCGGTGTAGTACGCCTCGTCCCGGACGGAGTACCAGCCGGAGTACTTGGAGAGGTAGATGTCACCGTTCTCCTCCATCCGCTTCCAGATGGCCTGCGCGGCAGCGTAGTGATCCGCGTCGGTGGTACGGATGAACCGGTCATAGGAGGTGCCCATGTCCGCTTCCATTTGCTGGAAGGCGGCGGAGTTGCGGTCCGCGAGTTCCTTGGCGGTGATGCCTTCCTTATCCGCGGACTGCTGCATCTTCAGGCCATGCTCATCCGTACCCGTCATAAAGAACACGTCGTAGCCGTCGAGGCGCTTGAAGCGGGCCATGGCATCGGTGGCGATGTGCTCGTAGGCGTGCCCAATGTGGGGTTCGCCGTTCGGGTAGGAGATAGCGGTGGTGATGTAGAACGGGGTCTTGGAGTCGGTTGAAGTCACATAAGAAAATTACCCTGTTTTACCGGGCCGTGTCGCTTTGGTACTGTCCGGTGTCCTAAATCCGGCCCACGGTCACCACAGCTGCAGTGGGAACCACAGCGACGATGTAGGTCATGACCCCCACGGTGTAGAAGTCTTCTGTTGATGCGGCCATCAGCAGGGTCAGGGCAAGTACCGGAACCGCATAGACCGCCACCCGCCGGCCAAGGGCGGAGGGGTTGGCAGGCACAAACACCGCGAGCCCAACCAATACCCCCGCTGTTGCGCAGGCCAGGGCACGTCCGGCCTGGCTCGGTATCGGGAGACCCGAGGCGCCGGAAACAGCGTAGGCGGCGAACCACACCAACAGCATGGATGCGGTAACCCAGCTGCGGTCCAGGGGCGTGGTTCTGCACTCCGCCCCTCGCACTATTCGGCTGCCCGGGCCGTGTCGCCTGGGCGGGGGTACGCCGGGTACTCCACTGTCTTTTCCCATGCCCACCCAGCCCGCTTAACCGCTGCACCCGCCGTGAAGGCGCCAACCATGTAGGCCAGTCCCCCCATCATGCTGCTCAACACCGCGTCTGTAGACGAGCTCTCCCCGAACAGCGGCAGTAACCAGCCGCTGCCCACGAGAACCACTAGCACCGCAAGGCCCAGCTCCATCCCGCGTTTACGGATCTCCTGCCAGCCGCCGCGCGGAAAGGGCACCACCGGCTGCAGAAGGGGAAGGAAACAGATCACCAACGGAATCGATTCATATCCATCGAACATCAGGCTCACTATGAGGAAAAGCAGGCCGACCGCTGCGCCGACCCCGGCAATCCCGCCCAGCATCACTGTGAAGGCCGTTCCGGCGCCTCTGGCAAGGCCCCCGCGCACCCCATACAGAGCGGTGACCAGCGCCCAGGCAGGCAGGAAGGCGCTGGCCACCGCGGCGAGGGCCCCCGAGGTGAATGGCAGCACCGCACAGACAAGGAGGACAGGGACCGCGTAGGCCAGAACGCGGTTACGCAGCCCGGGTACGCCCACGGGACCGAAAATCAGCAGCCCGACAAGTGCCGCGGTCAGCGTGTACCCCGCTGTGCCCCAGAGAGCCCACCCGGCATAGCTGTCGAAACCCATTCCGAACATGGATAGTAAGACACCCAGCCACACCACCAGGAGCGCGGGCCCGATCCGGCCCCGCCGCAACGGGCCCGGCTGAACGGGCCTCTCCTTAGGGTCCCAAGGTTTGTTTTCCGCCCCCGCGTATTCCACTGACATTCCCGCTACCCCCGTCGCGTCCGGAGCACAGCGCACCGGTAACGCGAGCAGTCTACTCGGGGGCAGCGGAGTTTTGCCGTCAACTAGTCCTGCAGGTCCACCTCGCGGGCAACCGTGGCCCCGATTTCGAGTTTGAGTGCTTCCAGGACATCCTGCGGGACGGAGGAGTCCACCGTCAGCAGGGACAGCGCCTGGCCGCCTTCGGTGTTCCGGGCCACCTGCATACCGGCGATGTTGATGTCCTTCTCCCCCAAGATCCGTCCCAGGGCGCCGATGACGCCGGGGCGGTCCTGGTAGATCAGCACAATGAGGTGCTCGCTGATGGGGATTTCCAGATCGTAACCGTTGACGCCTACGAGCTTCTGGATCTGCTTGGGCCCGGTCAGGGTGCCGGAGACCTCCAGGCGGGTGCCGTCGGACAAGGCGCCGCGGATGGTCAGCAGGTTACGGTAATCATCCACGTCCGGGGTGGTCAGCAGCCGCACCTCGATGCCCCGCTGCTCGGCGAGCACCGGAGCGTTCACATAGGAGACCTGCTCGGAGACGATATCGGTGAAGATCCCCTTCAGTGCTGCCAGTTCCAGGGACTTCACGTCCAAGGCGGCAATTTCTCCGGCCACTTCGATGTCGACGGCGGTCACTGAGTCCGAGGACAGTGCGGTGAAGATGCGGCCCAGCTTCTCAATCAGGGGGATGCCCGGGCGAACGTCCTCGGCAATGACGCCGCCGGCAACGTTCACGGCGTCGGGGACCAGTTCCCCGGCCAGGGCCAGGCGCACCGATTTCGCTACGGAGATGCCCGCCTTTTCCTGTGCCTCATCGGTGGAGGCGCCCAGGTGCGGGGTGACCACCACGTTGTCCAGCGCGAAGAACGGCAGGTTGGTGCTGGGTTCCTTGACGAACACGTCCACGCCGGCACCGGCGATCTTCCCGGACTGCAGCGCGTCGAACAGGGCCGTTTCGTCCACGAGCCCTCCGCGGGCCACGTTCACCACGTAGGCGGTGTCCTTCATCTTGTCGAAGGCTTCGGCGCCGAGCATGCCCAGCGTTTCCGGAGTCTTGGGCATGTGGATGGTGACGAAGTCGGATTCTTCCAGCAATTCGTCCAGCGTCACGAGGCGCACGTTCAGCTGCGCTGCCCGGGCCGAGGTGATGTACGGGTCATAGGCGAGGATCTCGGTGCCGAACCCCTGCAGGCGGGCGGCCACGAGGGCGCCGATGCGGCCCAGCCCGATGATGCCGATCTTCTTTTCGAACAGCTCGGTGCCGCTGTACTTGGAGCGCTTCCACTCCCCGTTCTTCAGCGCCGCACTGGCCTGCGGGATATTCCGGGCCAGGGACAGGATGTGCCCCACCGTCAGTTCCGCGGCGGAGATGATGTTCGACGTCGGGGCGTTGACCACCATCACGCCGGCCTGGGTCGCAGCCTTGATGTCCACGTTGTCCAGCCCCACGCCGGCGCGGGCGATGACCTTCAGGTTCTTCGCAGCCGCGATGGCCTCGGCGTCCACCTGGGTGGCCGAGCGCACCAGGATGGCGTCGACGTCGGCGATCGCGGCAAGGAGCTGGGAGCGGTCGGCGCCGTCAGTGGAGCGGATGTCAAAGTCCGGACCCAAGGCCTCGACGGTGGCGGGCGAGAGTTCCTCCGCGAGGAGTACGACTGGTTTGGTGGCAGACACCGGTTACCTCTTTAGCTGTGGAAGATTCAGGTGGGGTTTTTCGTGCAGGAGGCCGGACCCAGACGGGTCCGGCCTCCTTGCCGATTCGGCTTGCCTTTCGAGCCTAACGCCTGCCTGCGGAGGCGGCGCGATTCGGTGCTTCTGTTACGGGCGTCACCTTCTAGCGGGCTACGGAGCCTTCGGTGTAATCGTCTTCGTTCTTGATCCAGGAGAAGAGCTTGCGCAGTTCGCGGCCGGTGGCCTCGATCGGGTGGTCCTCGCCCTTCTTACGCAGCGCCTTGAATTCCGGGGCGTCAGCATCCTGGTCATCGATGAAGCGCTTGGCGAAGGCGCCGTTCTGGATGTCCGCGAGGACGGCCTTCATGTTTTCCTTGACGCTCTCGTCAATGACGCGCGGGCCGGAGACGTAGTCGCCGTATTCGGCAGTGTCGGAAACACTCCAGCGCTGCTTGGCGATGCCGCCTTCCACCATCAGGTCCACGATCAGCTTGAGTTCGTGCAGCACCTCGAAGTACGCCACCTGCGGCTGGTAGCCGGCCTCGGTCAGCGTCTCGAAACCGTACTGGATCAGCTGGGAAGCGCCGCCGCAGAGCACGGCCTGCTCACCGAAGAGGTCGGTTTCGGTCTCTTCGGTGAAGGTGGTTTCGATGACGCCGGCGCGGGTGCCGCCAATGGCCTTGGCGTAGGACAGTGCCAGCTCCTTGGCCTTGCCGGACGCGTCCTGCTCCACGGCGATCAGGTCCGGGACACCGCGGCCTGCTTCGAATTCGCGGCGCACAATGTGGCCCGGCCCCTTGGGGGCAACGAGGGCGACGTCGACGTCGGCCGGGGGCTGGATGTAGCCGTAGCGGATGTTGAAACCGTGCCCGAAGAACAGGGCGTCGCCGGACTGCAGGTTCGGGGCGATTTCCTCCGCGTAGACGAAGCGCTGGACCTGGTCCGGGGTGAGGACCATGATCAGGTCCGCCTCGGCCACGGCGTCAGCCACGGAAAGGACCCGCAGGCCCTCGGCTTCGGCCTTGGCACGGGATGCCGAGCCTTCCTTCAGTCCGACGCGGACGTCGACGCCGGAGTCGCGCAGGCTCAGGGCGTGGGCGTGGCCCTGGCTGCCGTAGCCGATGACCGCGACCGTGCGGCCCTGGATGATCGACAGGTCTGCGTCGTCGTCGTAATACATGTCAGTCACTGTGGTTATCTCCTACTGGTTTCCTGGATAAGGGTCTGGGGTTGGAACTCAGGCGCTGCGCAGCGCGCGGTCACTCATGGACTTCGAGCCGCGGCCAATGGCCAGTGTTCCGGATTGGACTATTTCGCGGATGCCGAAGGGCTCAAGCACTGAGAGCAGTGCGTTGAGCTTCTCGGCGGTGCCTGTTGCCTCAACAATGAGCGAGTCGATGGACACATCCACCACTGAGGCACGGAACAACTCGGCTGCCTGGGTTACCTGCAGCCGGGTTGCGGCATCCGCACGAACCTTGACCAGGATGTGGTCTCGTTGCACGGAGGAATCGGGAACCAGCTCGACAATCTTGATGACGTTGATGAGCTTGTTCAACTGTTTGGTGACCTGCTCCAGCAGGTCACCTTCGGCGTCGACCACCACGGTGATGCGGGACATGCCCGGCACCTCGGAGGGGCCCACGGCCAAAGAATTGATGTTGAATGCCCGGCGGGCGAACAGCGACGCGACCCGGGTCAGGACGCCGGGTACGTCTTCTACCAGCACGGAAAGGGTGTGGCGGGCCATGTCCTAGTCCTCCTCTTCCCAGGTGGGAGTCATGTTGCGGGCAATCTGGATCAGGTCGTTGGACACTCCGGTGGGGACCATCGGCCACACCATGGAGTCGCGGCTGACCACGAAGTCGATGACGACGGGGCGGTCATTGATTTCCAGCGCCTTGGCAATGGTGGCGTCAATGTCCTCGTCGCGTTCGCAGCGCAGGCCCACGCAGCCGTAGGCTTCCGCCAGCTTCACGAAGTCCGGCACGCGCACAGTGTCGTGCCCGGTGTTCAGGTCCGTGTTGGAGTAGCGGGACTCGTAGAAGAGGGTCTGCCACTGCCGGACCATGCCCAGGGAGGAGTTGTTAATGATGGCGACCTTGATCGGGATGTTGTTGATCAGGCAGGTAGCCAGTTCCTGGTTGGTCATCTGGAAGCAGCCGTCGCCGTCGATGGCCCAGACCACGCGGTCCGGGTTGCCGACCTTGGCACCCATGGCCGCCGGGACGGAGTAGCCCATGGTGCCGAGTCCGCCGGAGTTCAGCCAGGCGCGCGGGCGTTCGTACTTGATGAACTGCGCCGACCACATCTGGTGCTGTCCCACCCCGGCCACGTACACGCCCTCGGGGCCGGTCATGGCGCCGATGCGTTCAATGACCTTCTGCGGGGCAATCAGGCCGTCTTCGGGTTCGGCGTAGCCGATCGGATAGGTCTCGCGCAGCCGGTCCAGTACGGCCCACCAAGCCGAAATGTCCGGACGGTCGGCTTCGAACTGGCCGCGCACGGCGTCGGCAAGCTCCGGAATGATTTCCCGGACCGAACCCACGATCGGGACATCGGCAGGACGGTTCTTCGAGATTTCGGCCGGATCGATGTCGGCGTGGATGACCTTGGCACCGGGCGCAAAGGAGCTCAGCACGCCTGTGACGCGGTCATCGAAGCGGGCACCGAGCGTGATGAGCAGGTCAGACTGCTGCAGTGCGGTCACGGCCGAAACCGATCCGTGCATGCCGGGCATACCCACGTGCTGGGGGTGCGAGTCGGGGAAAACACCACGGGCCATCAAGGTGGTGACCACCGGGGCGCCCACCAGTTCGGCCAGTTCCAGCAGTTCTTCCGAAGCATTGGCCTTCAGCACACCGCCGCCCACGTAGAACACCGGACGCTGGGATTCGGCAATCAGCCGGGCCGCTTCACGGACCTGCTTGGAGTGGCCGCGGACCACGGTCCGGTAACCCTGCAGGTCGATTTTCGGCGGCCAGGAGAAGGTGGTTTTTGCCTGCTGGGCGTCCTTGGCGATGTCCACCAGCACCGGACCGGGCCGGCCCGACGTCGCAATGTGGAACGCCTCGGCGAGCACCCGCGGGATATCCGCGGCATCGGTGACCAGGTAGGAATGCTTGGTGATGGGCATGGTGATGCCCACGATGTCCGCTTCCTGGAAGGCATCGGTGCCGATGAAGGCGCTGGACACCTGGCCGGTGATGGCCACCATCGGAACGGAGTCCATGTGCGCATCCGCAATGGCGGTGACCAGGTTGGTGGCCCCGGGACCCGAGGTCACAATGCACACACCGGCGCGCCCGGTGACCATGGCATAGCCTTCGGCTGCGTGGCCGGCACCCTGCTCGTGCCGGACCAAAATGTGGCGGATCCTCGGAGAATCCATGAGCGGATCGTAGGTGGGCAGGATGGCCCCGCCGGGAAGGCCGAAGACCTCGTCGACGCCGAGCTCCTCAAGGGAGCGGACGATGGCCTGGGAACCGGTCATCTGGGTGGGCGGAACAACGTTGCCCGGGCCTTGGATGCGCTCATCCACGGCGTCGGGATGGGCGGACACAGAAGTGGCTACATCTTTGGTCTTGGCCGCTGCCGCGCGTGCGGCGGCATTGGCTTTTGAGGCCATCAGCGAAGGGCTGATTGGCGATCCCTTACTCATTGGAACTTCCTTTGTGCGGATACTGATCCATGGTCATTGCGGCGGCCGGTGCGGGTGGTGCCCGTTCCGGCTTCTTCTGTGCCCAGCGAAGCGGTGAAGCTGCGAAGCCAATAAAAAAAACCCCTCGTGCCGGTTGGCTCCGTAGGGGTTCGCGCGTGACGTCTTACAAGTCGGGGCTGTTACGCCACGCGCTTGATAAGGACGACGGGTACGATCTGCATACCGTTCAGTCTCGCGTTCCCCTGCGGGGGTGTCAATTGTATGAGACGCGCGTCTCACTATCTGGACATGTGTCTCGCGGCTGACAGGCCTCCCCGACGACGCCCGCCGAGAGCGGACGTCGTCGGGGCCCCTCAGGCCTTTGCAGCCTTATTAAGCCCTGCCGCCTCGGCGGCTCGTAAGAAAACCGAGTCCACGAGTTTTCAGCCGCAGTAAGCGCCGGTGGAGGCGGAGTTCACCAGCTTGGTGTACTTGCCCAGCACACCGGTGGTGAACTTCCCCGGCAGCGGCTGCCAACCGGCCTTCCGGGCTTCCAGCTCTTCCGGGTCCACCAGCAGGTCGAAGCTGCGAGCGGCAATGTCCACGCGGATCCGGTCCCCGTCCCGCACGAAGGCGATGGGGCCGCCGTCGACGGCTTCGGGTGCCACATGGCCGATACACAGGCCGGTGGTGCCCCCGGAGAACCGGCCGTCGGTGAGCAGCAGGACGTCCTTGCCCAGGCCTGCTCCCTTGATGGCGCCGGTGATGGCCAGCATTTCGCGCATGCCCGGGCCACCCTTGGGACCTTCGTAGCGGATCACGACGACGTCGCCGGCGTGGATCTGCCCGGCATCGAGGGCATCCAGGGCACCCTGTTCGCGTTCGAAGACACGTGCGGTGCCCTCGAACACGTCGGCGTCGAACCCGGCACTTTTGACCACTGCGCCTTCGGGGGCCATGGAGCCCTTCAGGATGGTGATGCCGCCGGTCTTGTGGATGGGGTTGTCGATGGCGCGCAGCACCTTGCCGTCCGGGTCCGGCGGATTGATGGCGGCCAGGTTCTCCGCGACCGTCTTGCCTGTGACGGTGAGGCAGTCGCCGTGGATCAGGCCGGCGTCGAGCAGTGCCTTCATGATCACCGGGACGCCGCCGATCTTGTCGACGTCGAACATTACGTACCGGCCGAAGGGCTTCAGGTCGCCCAGGTGCGGGATGGTGTCGCCGATGCGGTTGAAGTCCTCCAGTGTGAGGTCCACTTCGGCTTCGCGGGCGATGGCGAGCAGATGCAGCACGGCGTTGGTGGAGCCGCCGAAGGCCATGGTGACGGCGATGGCGTTTTCGAAGGCCTTCTTGGTCATGATGTCGCGGGCGGTGATGCCCTTGCGCAGCAGGTTGACCACGGCTTCGCCGGATTTGCGGGCAAATTCGTCGCGGCGGCGGTCGGCCGAGGGCGGCGCCGCCGAGCCGGGCAGGGACATTCCCAGGGCCTCGCCGATGCAGGCCATGGTGTTGGCGGTGTACATGCCGCCGCAGGCGCCTTCGCCGGGACAGATGGCCCGCTCGATGGAGTCCAGGTCCTTCAGGCTCATCTTGCCGGCGGCGCAGGCGCCCACGGCTTCGAAGGCGTCGATAAGGGTCACTTCCCGCTCGCTGCCGTCCTCCATCTTCGCGAAGCCGGGCATGATGGAGCCGGCGTAGAGGAAGACGCTGGAGAGGTCCAGGCGCGCGGCGGCCATCAGCATGCCCGGCAGGGACTTGTCGCAGCCGGCCAGGAGGACGGAGCCGTCCAGGCGTTCAGCCATCATGACGGTCTCCACCGAGTCGGCAATGACTTCGCGGGACACCAGGGAGAAGTGCATGCCCTCGTGGCCCATGGAGATCCCGTCGGAGACGGAAATGGTGCCGAACTGCATGGGGAAGCCGCCGCCGGCGTGGATGCCTTCCTTGGCACCCTGGGCCAGGCGGTTCAGGGAAAGGTTGCAGGGGGTGATCTCGTTCCACGAACTCGCGACGCCGATCTGCGGCTTGGCGAAATCGTCGTCACCCATTCCCACGGCGCGGAACATGCCGCGGGCGGGCGCTGCGTGGATGCCGTCCGTGACCACTCGGCTGCGGGGCTTGATATCGGGTGTGTTTTCTCCGCTCATGGCTAAATCCTAGGACTTAAGCCTGCGCGTTCCGCCCATGTGACGGACACCGGCTTCCGTTGTTACGGCCCGTGAACACCAGATGAAGATCTATGGCGCGGACGGGCCGTGCTTCCCGGATGGGGGGACCCTGTTCATAGACTGGGGGTATGACATCGGACAGAGGCTCCCCCGACACGAACCCAGACTTAAACCCAGGCTTAGACCCATATAAAGAGTCAAGCACGGCAACGGACAGCGACGAGATGAAGCTGGTGCTGCGCCGCGTCTTCGAATCCCAGATCCCGAACTACGGGGACTACAACCTGGTGTGTGCCACTCCCGCCGGGGACGAGGAGCCGGGTTTCTACGTCCTGGGCTACCGCTGGCGTCCAGCCGAACTGGTCTTCGCCCCGTTCGACGTCGATTCCCTGGCCGGCCTCGAGGCCCCCACCGCGGTGAACACCACCAACCTCAGCCACACTGACGAACTGGCTGCGGACGCGTATGAGGTGGGTACCAACACCGGACGCATCTTCCGGTTCAGCGTGGAGCCGCAGGCAGCACTGCCCGGGGCCGGGACGCGGATGCTGGAGCAGGCCGCGGACTGGGAGGACTTCCGTTCCTTCGTGGACTCCTACCTGGAGCTGGCCTAGCTTTCACCGGACCTGCCGGCCCACGGGCCCGGCCGGACCATATTCAACGGTTCCTCACCCCGGGCCAGCCGGCGGACCTGGCGGCGCAGGAACTCCCGGATCCGAGGTTCGAAGGCGTCGGTATTCCCGCCCCAGTGCGGGGTGATGATGGCACCGGGCGCCTGCCGCAGGGGGTGGTCTTCCGGTATGGGTTCGGGATCGAAAACATCTACGGCGGCGCGCAGCCGCCCTGACACCACCTCTTTGGTGAGCGCCTCGCTGTCCACGACGGCGCCGCGGGCCACGTTGACCACCAACCCGCCGTCGGGTAGGGCCGACAGGATCCGCGCGTCGATCAAGTGCCGGGTCTGCTCATTCAGGGGCGTGATCACCACCAGGATTTCTGCTGCCGCCGCGAGTTCCGCAAGTTCCCCGCTTCCGTGCACGGCGCCGTCGTCGTCCGTCCTGGCCGTGCTGCCCACGCGGGTGAGTTCGACGTCGAACGGACGCAGCCGTGCGGCAATCTCCCGGCCGATTCCTCCCACCCCCACCAGGAGCACGCGGCGGTCGGCCAGTCCGGGGCAGCGGACCTGCTCCCATGTGCCCTCATGCTGCCCGCGGAGCGCGGAGTCGATCCCCCGCTGCGCGGCCAGGATCAGGGTCAGTGCCATTTCCGCTGTTGCCGCCGCATGCACGCCGGCGGCGCTGGCAATGGCCGTGCCCGGTCCAACGAGTTCGGGCAGGCCGTCATAGCCGGTGGACTGGGCCTGCAGCAGGGCCAGCTGCGGGACCCGCTCCAGCGCGGAGCGGTACGCGGTGCCGGATGCGTAGGGCAGGACCACGGCATCTATGTCCGCGTAGTCAACGCCGTCGGGCTCCCCCTCGAGATCCCATACCGCGGCCCGCATTCCCTCGGGAAGCGGTTGCAGCGCGTCCAGGAGTGCGGCGGTCGGAACGGTGACGGTGCGGACAGGGCGGGCTTCGGAACGGTCCATGCCAGCCAGCGTAGCGGCGGACGCCCGGCAGTGCACCGGCTATGGACAGGGGAAAGCGGCGGCCGTACCGTCGAATTGTGCCTTCCGCCGACCGAAGGATCCCCTTGTGGCTCGAACATCGGTTTACCTCACCGCCCTTGGCATCGGTTCCGCTGCAGCAGTGTGGGCGGCCCGGAAACTGCACCGGCTGGCGGATAACGACGCCGTCCGGCTGGCGTCCGGCGGCGCCGCAGCGGGAACTCGCGTACCGCGGACCGTTTCGGCGGCGGGCCCGGCTACGCCCACGACGGTGACCACTGCCGACCCGGCCGCCAACCTTCCAGCGCGCACCTGGGTAGTGGACAACAGCGCGGATTGGGACGGAAATCCGGGGGAACTGGTGGTCCTCCCCCGGTCCCGGTCCCCCAAGGACGGCGGCACAAAGTGAAACGCACCACAAAACCGGCCCGGATTTCATTCCGCGGCAAAAGTGCTGGTAGTGTTTCATGTCGTTGCTGATGCCAACGGCGGAGAAAATTCGCCTGAAAACAGCAGTGAATACGCACCTCTAGCTCAATTGGCAGAGCAATTGACTCTTAATCAATGGGTTCCGGGTTCAAGTCCCGGGGGGTGCACCAACAAAACCGTCCGGTCAGGCGCTTCGCCTGGCCGGACGGTTTTTTGTTGTGCCGGGGGGACGCAGCCGCACGGGGCACCGTTTCGCGCAGCGGCCGCAGACGTGGTAGTGTTTCATGTCGTTGCGGAGAACAAACCGCGCCCCACGGCGCCGGATGCCAGACCGCATCAGCACGCACCTCTAGCTCAATTGGCAGAGCAATTGACTCTTAATCAATGGGTTCCGGGTTCAAGTCCCGGGGGGTGCACCAACCGGAAACCGCCCGGCAGGAGATTCTCCTGCCGGGCGGTTTTTTGTGTCTAGGCCGGGGCACGCCAAATATATGGCGTGGTGGTGGAGACCTTCACGAAACCGGAGCGCTCAAGGATGGGCCGGGAGTACGGTGTCGAGTCGCTGTGGATCAGTGTCTTACCCATTGCCAGGGCGGACCGCGCGCGGGCTGCGGTGAGGGCACGGTAGATACCCCGGCCCCGCCACGCCGGCAGGGTGGCGCCACCCCAGATGCCGGCAAAGTCCGTGCCGGGAACAGGTTCAAGGCGTCCGGCGCTGACAATCTCTGCCCCGCATTCGGCCACCCAGAGTTCCATTCCGTCGGCATGGGACAGCCGGCGCAGGAGGGAGTCCGCAGTTGCGGTGGAAACCGGATCCCCGAAGACCCCGTCCGCCATTGCACTCATGGCACGGACATCTTCCTCTTCGGTGACCTGCCGGAGGGCAACGCCAACAGGCAGCGGGACGTCAACGGCGAGGTCCGCTGCGCGGCCGATCATGATGGACTCGGATTCCTCCGGCTCAAACCCGTTACCAACCAGTGCAACATGCAGTCCGGGAGCCCAGTCATGCCCGCGGGACTTCCACTCGATGTGCCGGATCGCCGGATTGTTCCGGTAATACTCGAGGGCGCCGGCCACCCAGCCGGCTATGGTGCCGGCGTCGGCGCCGTCCAGGCCGGCATAGGTGATGAATCCCCGTCCGCCGTCGAACGTCACCAGGCGCAGCGGTCCAAGCTGTTCGACGTCGAGGGCGGACGGAGTCTCCGCGTCCGTGCGCAGCTGCCGGTCATAGGCGGCAAGAAGCTCTGCTGAAGTGGTCATGACTGGCCACCCTACCGTGGTCCGCCCCAGACTCAGTTTCCCTTGACGTTCACAATCTGGTGCAGCACGTGCCGCACCGAAACCAGGTCCCCGGCATCCTCCATCACTGCGTCTATGTCCTTATAAGCCGCCGGGATTTCATCGATGAACGCGGGAGTGTCCCGGTACTCGATTCCCCGCATTGCCTTCCGCAGCTGTTCCTGGCTGAAGGTTTTGCGTGCCCGGGTGCGGGAGTACTGCCGGCCTGCCCCGTGCGGCGCGGAGTTCAGGGACGGAGGGTAGCCCTTGCCCTCCACCACGTAGGACGCGGTACCCATGGATCCGGGAATGAGTCCAGGGCGGCCGGGGGAAGCATCAATGGCTCCCTTGCGGGACAGCCAGACCCTTTTTCCGTAGTGCTCTTCCACCTCGGTGTAGTTGTGGTGGCAGTTGATCCGCTCTGCTTCCTGCACCGGTCCGCCGGTCCACTCCCGGAAGCAGGCCATCACCCTGTCCATCATTTCCTCCCGGTTCAGCAGGGCGAATTTCTGCGCCCACATCAGCTCCGCAATGTAACGGTCAAACTCCTCAGTGCCTTCCTCCAGGTAGGCCAGGTCCCGGTCCGGCAGCTCGATGGCGCGTTTGCCGCAGTAATTCTGCGCAGCCCAGATGTGCTGCTGGGCGATCTTGTTCCCCACTCCCCTCGATCCGGAGTGCAGGAACAGCCAGACCGTATCCTCTTCATCGAGGGAAACCTCAATGAAGTGGTTGCCTGAACCCAGTGTGCCCAGCTGCAGCTGCCAGCCTTTGAGGTAGGCGCCAGGATCAAAGCCGGCGGCAGCGGCGTCGTCGGACAGGACCTGGACGCGGCGGCGTGCAGTGTCCGTCAGGGACTTGTTGCTGTGCCCGGCGGAGAGGGGAACCGCGCCCTCGATCGATGTCCGCAGCTTCCGCCGGTCCAGTCCGGCTAAGTCCGCGGCCCGGTGCCCGGTGCGCACCGCGATCATCCCGCAGCCGATATCGACGCCGACGGCGGCCGGGATCACCGCGCCAAGGGTCGGGATCACCGAGCCCACGGCGGCACCCTTGCCCAGATGGGCATCCGGCATGGAAGCCAGGTGCGGGTAGATGAACGGCATCTGCGCCGTGCGCCTGTTCTGCTCCAATGTGGCGTCATCAATGACGCCCGCAAAGTTAAGGTACTTTTCGCTCACTCTTTGTTCCATGTGCCTGCCCTTGCCCATGTGGCCGGCGGACCTGCCGCCGGCGGAGTTAAAAACAAGAGGCACATCCGGTGGATGTGCCTCTTGTCGGTGGATGTGACGCTTTGTCGATGTGTGTGACGCTGCTGTCAGCGGCCGTCTGCCGCGGGCTCCGGCAGGATTTCCAGCCCGGCTTCGGGCGGGATGGGCAGTCCGGGAACGTCCACGGCAGTCTGCCACCGGGGGCTGCCCAGTTCGGTGATGACCTTGCGCAGCTGGCTGCGCAGCGCTTCGGACATCAGCTCGCCGCCGTCAAGCAGGGTGCGCTCAATGTTCTGCGCCTCGTGCAGGGCTTCAGCGCCGCGCTCGGTAATGGTGACCATGTGGCTGCGCTTATCCAGATCATTACGGACCCGCGTGACATGGCCGTGGGTCTCCAGGCGGGCCAGGGTCTTGCCCATAGTCTGTGCCTGGACGCGCACCAACTGCGCCAGGCGGGCCTGTGTCATGGGTCCCTGCGAATCAAGGACACCCAGTGCGATCACGCCTGCATGCGTCAGGCCGATGCTGACCAGGCGTTCGTTCCAGGCGTGTTCCACCAGGCGCGCAGCGGTTGACAGCAGACGACCGGTGGGCCAGCGCTCCATATCCGGCATAAAATAAGACTCTTCCTCTAGGCTCTGGACGGCTAAGCAAACAGTCAGTTGGCTGATGATGCATCTGTCCACAGACTAGGATAGCCATCCCGCGCGGGAATGTCGCGTTTGAGTCGTACCGCGTGCCAGAACCCATTTCCAGGAGAGATTCCCATGCCACGCCTCAGCCCGGCCGAAACCGCCCCGGACTTCACCCTGCCCGCCGCCGACGGGAGCAGTGTTTCCCTGGCCGACGCGCGCGGCAGCAACACCATTGTGTACTTCTACCCCGCGGCAGCCACGCCCGGCTGCACCAAGGAAGCCTGCGACTTCCGCGACAACCTGAACAGCCTCAAGAGCGCCGGCTACACGGTCCTGGGCATCTCCCCCGACCCGGTTACGAAGCTGGAAAAGTTCGCCGCAGCGGAGAACCTCAACTTCCCGCTGCTCTCCGATCCAGACCACGCGGTGGCCGAAGCCTACGGCGCATGGGGCGAGAAAAAGAACTACGGCCGCACCTACGAAGGGCTGATCAGGTCCACTGTGGTGGTTGACCCCGAGGGCACGGTTGCCCTCGCCCAGTACAACGTCAAGGCCACCGGCCATGTTGCCAAGCTCCGGCGTGATCTGGGGCTCGACTGACCTCGGGTACACTGGAGGCTGGTTTCCCCGCTGGCCCCCGGCCGGCGGCAGAAACCACGCGCGAGTGGCGGAATTGGCAGACGCGCTGGATTTAGGTTCCAGTGTCTTCGGACGTGTGGGTTCAAGTCCCTCCTCGCGCACAAACGGCCCCGCTTAGGGCGTCCACGGCAAAAAGCCCCGGTCTTCGGACCGGGGCTTTTTGTGTTCCCCGGGCATCCCCGGGCATCCCCGGGCATCCCTTGCCGGCCCAAGGCCCGCTCCGGCGTGACCAAATCGTGACCGCGCCGGGGGTGTCCAATTTCACGTAACAGAAACACTTCGCCATTAGGCTCTGTCCATACGTTTGTGTTCCAGGACACATTCACGCCGGTTAGCCGGCAGCAGGCAACACTCGCTTAGCGTTCATCCGCCCCAGAGGAGTACCGAAACATGTTCCCAGCAGACAGAGTCCGGAAAGGCCGCACCGCGAAGAAGCGCGCGTCCGCCCTTACCGCAGGCCTTGCCCTGAGCGCTCTTGTGCTCTCGGGCTGCGCCCAGAGCAACCGTGAAGAGGGCGACGGCGGTGGCTCCGGCGACGTCGACGGCACGTTTGTCTTCGCCGCCTCATCCGATCCCAAGTCCCTTGACCCCGCCTTCGCCTCCGACGGTGAGTCCTTCCGGGTCAGCCGCCAGATCTTCGAAGGCCTGGTAGGGGTCGAACCCGGAACCGCCGACCCGGCTCCGCTGCTGGCCAAGTCCTGGGAAGTCTCCGAAGACGGCATGACCTACACGTTCGCCCTGGAGGAAGGCGTCACGTTCCACGACGGAACGGATTTCAACGCTGAAGCCGTCTGCGCAAACTTCGACCGCTGGTACAACTTCTCCGGTATCCAGCAGGCAGAAAGCCAGGCCTACTACTACGGCATGCTGTTCAAGGGCTTCTCCGACAGCCCGGACACCGCGACGTACAAGTCCTGCGAGGCGTCTTCGGACACCGAAGCCGTGATCTCGCTGAACAAGCCGTTCGCCGGGTTCGTTGCCGCCCTGTCCCTGCCGGCGTTCGCCATGCAGAGCCCCTCGGCCATGGAGGAGTTCGGTGCCAACGAGTCCTCCGGCACGGCCGAGGCACCCGAGCTGACCGAATACGCCAAGGCCCACCCCACCGGCACCGGGCCCTACAAGTTCAATGCCTGGGACGTAGGAAACCAGATCACCCTTGACCTGAACGAGGACTACTGGGGAGATGAGGAAGCACAGGTCACCGACATCATCTTCCGCGTCATCGATGATCCGCAGGCACGCCGCCAGTCGCTGGAAGCCGGCGACATTGACGGCTATGACCTGGTGGCTCCGGCCGACACCGAGCAGCTGGCCGCGGCCGGTTTCAAGGTGATCCCCCGGGATCCGTTCACCATCCTGTACCTGGGCATGAACCAGCAGGTTCCGGAACTGGCCGATGTGAAGGTTCGCCAGGCCATCTCCTACGCCATCGATAAGGAAGCGCTGGTGTCCCAGACGCTGCCCGAAGGCACGAAGGTGGCAACACAGTTCATCCCCGAGGTTGTCAACGGCTACAACGACGAGGTCACCGAGTACGCCTACGATCCGGAGAAGGCAAAGTCCCTGCTGGCCGAGGCCGGCTACCCGGACGGCTTCACCGTGGACTTCAACTACCCCACCGGCGTCTCGCGCCCCTACATGCCGACCCCTGAACAGGTCTTCACCAACCTGCAGGCCCAGCTGGCCGAGGTAGGCATCAAGGTCAACCCGCAGCCGAACAAGTGGTCCCCGGACTACCTTGACCGCGTCCAGGCCGGGTCCGATCACGGCCTGCACCTGCTGGGCTGGACCGGCGACTACAACGACACCGACAACTTTGTTGGCGTCTTCTTCGGCCAGGAGAAGCCGGAGTTCGGCTTCAACAACCCGGACATCTTCAACGCCCTGGAAGAAGCCCGCCAGGTCTCCAAGCTCGACGAGCAGACCCCGCTCTACGAGCAGATCAACGAGGACATCGCCCAGTTTGTGCCGGCCGTACCGCTGGCACACCCGGCGCCGTCGCTCGCCTTTTCCGAGCGGGTTGAGTCCTACCCCGCCAGCCCGGTGAACGACGAAGTGTTCAACCAGATCAAGCTCACCAAGTAACGCACCGGAGGCCGGGGACCCCAGTGGTCCCCGGCCTTTACGCGTGTTCCAGTCTTTTTCCCCACCAGATCCTCCAGCTTCCACGGCTGGGAAAGGACGCTCGTGCTACGAGTCATCGGCAAACGCCTGCTTATGCTGATTCCCACCCTCATAGGCCTGTCCATCCTGCTGTTCCTTTGGGTACGCAACTTGCCCGGAGGTCCGGCCACGGCCCTGCTCGGAGACAAGGCCTCACCGGAAGCCATTGCGAACATCAATAAGGCCTACGGATTTGACCGTCCCCTGATCGAGCAGTACTTCACCTACGTCGGGAAGCTCCTCAAGGGCGACTTCGGCACCTCCATCGTCACCGGGCGTTCCGTCCTGGAGGAATTCGGCACCCGTTTCCCGGCCACAGTGGAACTGGCCGTCGTTGCGCTGATCTTCGCCATCGGCATCGGCATTCCGCTCGGCTACCTGGCCGCCCGGCATTACGGACGTTTCTGGGACCACTCCTCCGTTGTCCTCTCGCTCATCGGCATCACCGTGCCGGTCTTTTTCCTGGCCTTCATTCTCAAATGGGTACTGGCCATCCAGCTGGGGTGGTTCCCCACCGACGGACGTCAGGACCCGCGGATCAATGCCACGCACGTCACGGACTTCTTTGTACTGGACGGGCTGCTGACACGGGAATGGGACGCCTCCTGGGATGCCATCCTGCACCTTGTGCTGCCGGCGATCGCCCTGGGCACCATCCCGCTGGCGATTATTGTGCGCATTACCCGCGCGTCTGTCCTGGAAGTCCAGGGTGCGGACTACGTCCGCACGGCCCGGGCGAAGGGGCTGATGGAAAAAACCATCCGCGGACGGTTCATCCTGCGCAACGCCATGCTGCCGGTCACCACCACCATCGGCCTGCAGACCGGGCTGCTGATCTCCGGCGCAGTGCTGACCGAAACCGTCTTTGCCTTCAGCGGGATAGGAAAATTCCTGAGGGACGCAATTTTTGCCCTCGACTACCCCGTGCTGCAGGGATTCATCGTCTTCATTGCCGTGGCGTACTCATTGATCAACCTGCTGGTTGACGTGTCCTACGGCTTCATCGATCCAAGGGTGCGTGTCCAGTGAGTACTACTCTGCCCCCCGCAGCAGGCGGGTCCGTTCTTCCCGAAGGTGCACCCACCGCCAAGCCGGCCGCCGAAAGCGGCATGTGGAAAGATGCCTTCCGCCGGCTTCGCCGCAATCCGGCCGCCGTTGCCGGTGCCGTAATTGTCGGTCTCTTTATCCTGGTGGCACTTCTCGCCCCGCTGCTGGCTCCGTACGGCGGCAATGACCTGCCCGGCCGCACGAACATCACCCCCACCAGCATTCCGGGACCCGGCGCCATCGACGGCTATCCGCTTGGACTGGACCGCTTCGGCGGAGATGTGCTGTCCAAGCTGCTCTGGGGCGCCCGCGCGTCGCTGATCATCGGTGTGGTTTCCACCGCCCTCGGCCTGCTGGGCGGAATGCTGCTCGGTGTCCTTGCCGGCGGCCTGGGCGGCTGGGTGGACAGCGTCATCATGCGCTTCGTGGACATCCTTCTGTCGGTTCCGAACCTGCTGCTCGCGGTCAGTATCGCCGCCATGATGGGACAGAGCTCCGCTGCGATCATGATCGCCATCGGTGTGTCCCAGGTGCCGATCTTCGCGCGGCTGCTGCGATCCTCGATGATCTCCCAGCGCAGCGCCGACTACATTCTCTCGGCGCAGACGCTGGGACTGAGCCGGCGGACCATCACCATGAGCCACCTGCTGCCCAACAGCACCGGACCGCTGATTGTCCAGGCGACGCTGACACTCGCGACTGCGGTGATCGACGCTGCAGCCCTGTCCTTCCTCGGCCTCGGCGGCGGACTGCCGCAGACCGCGGAGTGGGGGCGGATGCTCACCTATGCGCAGGCCGAACTCGGCGTGGCGCCCCAGCTGGCGTTCCTGCCGGGCATCTGCATTGCCATCACCGCGCTGGGCTTCACCCTGCTGGGCGAGTCCCTGCGGGAAGCGCTGGATCCCAAGACGCGCCGGAAGTAGCCCGGCAGTAAAGCAAAAGGTCCCACCCGCATCGGGTGGGACCTTTTGCTTTGCTACTCACTGTCTTGCCTTACTACTCACTGTCCAGGGACCGCAGATACCCGGCATTGCCCCGGATCGCCGGTTTGTACCGGTCCAGCTCCGCGGCGGAAACGTTGTCCGCCACCAGTTCCAGCATGCCTGCGAGCGCGCTGTCCGCCCGGCCGCCGGCATGCAGCGTCAGCGCCTCGAAGACCCCCAGCGCCACCGAGTCCGGATATTCCCGGCGGGCCCGGGCGAACACCGCCAGGGATTCCTCCACCCGACCCAGGATCCGCAGGGTGCTCCCGTACTGCAGATAGCACCGCCGCAGGACATCGCCGTCCAGGCCGCCGGCGAGCGCACGCTCGTAGAAGCCTGCTGCAGTGTCCTCCTCCCCCGCTGTGTCATAGGCACCCCCCACTTCGTAGAGAACGCGCGGGTTCTCCGGAAAGCGCCGGTCGACGTCGAGCAGGGCCCTGATGGTCGGCTCCATCGCCTCCCGGTTCCGGGCAGCAAGGATCTGCTCCAGTTCCGCTTCCAATGCTGCTTCTTCCGCAGCCCGTCCTGCTCCCATGGCTAGGAAGCCAGCTCGCCTTCCACGTCCAGTTTGTCCTCAATGTTCAGTTCATTGCCCGGAATGGAGGCCAGGAGCCTGCGCGTGTACGGGTGGCGCGGGTTGGAGAAGACCTCTTCCGACGTCGCTGCCTCCACCAGTTCCCCGTCCTTCATCACGCAGACGTAGTCGGAGATCAGCCGGACCACGGCCAGGTCATGGGAGATAAAGAGGTAACTGAGCCCGAACTCGCGCTGCAGGTCCCCTAGCAGCTGCAGGATCTGGGCCTGGACCAGCACATCCAGCGCGGAGACCGGCTCGTCGCAGACGATCAGCTCAGGCTTGAGCGCCAGGGCACGGGCGATAGCCACGCGCTGGCGCTGCCCGCCGGAAAGCTCGGCCGGATAGCGGTGCAGCATCTCCTGCGGCAGTGCCACCTGGTCCATGAGTTCCCGGACGCGCTGCTGCCGCTCGGCCTTGTTGCCGCGGCGGTAGGTCTTCAGCGGCTCCTCAAGGATCCGCTCAATGGTGTACATGGGGTCCAGGGAGGAGTACGGGTCCTGGAAGATAGGCTGCACCCGCTGCCGGAAGTCGCGCAGCTGGACCTTGTTCAGCGACGCAACGTCCATCCCGTCGAAGGTCATGGTTCCCGACGTGGGCTCAATAAGCTTGAGCAGCATCCGCGCCGTGGTGGTCTTCCCCGAACCGGACTCCCCCACAATAGCCACGGTGCGGCCGCGCGGGATGTCCAGGGTAACGTTCCGGGCCGCATAAAAATCATCCGCCCGGCCGCGGATCTTGAAGACCTTGGTGAGGTCCCGGAATTCGACAATGTTGTCCGGGGCGGCGTCGTCCGCTGTGTCCGTTCCGGCGGCAGCTCCACTCTCCTCCGCATCCCCCGCCGCGCTGAAGGCGCCCGGGCGGAGCCGGACCGCCGCCACGCTGGGGGCGGCCCGGACCAATGACTGGGTGTACGGGTGCTGCGGGTCCTCCAGCAGCTGGCGCGCCGGTCCGGTCTCCACGACTTCACCGCGGTGCATCACCACCAGTTCGGAGGCACGCTCGGCCGCGAGCCCGAGGTCGTGGGTAATCAGCAGGACCGACGTGCCCAGTTCTTCCGTCATGCGGTCGATCTGGTCAAGGATGGTCCGCTGGACCGTTACGTCCAGCGCACTCGTGGGTTCATCGGCAATCAAGAGCCGGGGACGGCAGGCCAGGCCAATGGCGATCAGGGCCCGCTGGCGCATGCCGCCGGAAAATTCATGCGGGTACTGCTTGGCTCGTTCAGCGGCGTTGGGCAGTCCGGCGGCGGTCAGGACCTCCACAACCTTGCGGTCCACGTCCTTCGCGGTGGCCATGCCGTGCACCAGCAGCGTCTCGGCAACCTGGGTTCCGATTTTGGTCACCGGGTTCAGGTTGGACATCGGGTCCTGCGGCACCAGGCCGATGGACCGGCCCCGAATGGCCCGCATTTTCGCCTCGGGCAGTCCCACCAGTTCCTGACCGTCGAAGCGGATGCTGCCCGACGCCACTGTACCGTTGCCCGGCAGCAGGCCGATGACGGCCATAGCCGTGGTGGACTTCCCGGAGCCGGACTCCCCCACAATGGCCAGTGTCTTGCCTGCGGGCAAGGAGAACCCGGCGTTGCGGACGGCGGACACTTCGCCGTCCATGGTGCGGAAATTAACCGCGAGGTTGCTCACCTCGAGCAGGGGCGTATCAGCGCTCAAATCAGTCATTTCCCCATCCTGCCCCACCGGCACCTCTTGTGACGCGTGTCTCACCGGTGTTTACCGGTTTTTAATCATTTAGAATGGGAAATCATCAAAACGGAGGGATGGAGCGTCCCGGAGGAGTATCACCGTGACCCGATCCGACCCAGTAAAACCCGGCACAGCAGAACCCGGACGGGAACCAGCCCGGGCCAGTTCCGGCCCCAGCGGTCCTTCCCTCTCCCGCCGTTCCATCATCAGGGCCGGGGCAGCAGCGGCAGCCTTCATGCTTGCCGGCTGCACGGCCGAAGCCGCCGAAGACAAGCCCACGGCTGCAGCCGGCACGACCGCACCTACCGGCCCTTCCGCCCGCTTCACCTTCGCGACGGCGGCGCGTCCGGTCACCCTTGATCCGGCCCTCGCCTCCGACACTGAGTCCTACCGGGTCACCCGGCAGGTCCTTGAGGGGCTGGTGGGCGTGGACGCCCTGACCTCGGCCCCCACACCCCTGCTGGCCAAAAGCTGGACGCAGTCCGAGGACCGCAGGACCTATACGTTCGAACTGCGGCAGGACGTGACCTTCCACGACGGTGAGCCCTTCAACGCCGAAGCCGTACGGCGGAACTTTGAACGCTGGTACAACATGCCCGAGTCCGTGCGCACCGATTCGCTGATGTACAAGTCGGTATTCCGGGGCTACTCGGATACGCCCGCCCTCACCGTCTACAAGGACTGCGTTCCGGTAGGCGAATACACCGTCCGGGTCATCCTGACCGAGCCTCTGGAGAGCTTCATTCCCGCCCTCGCAGCACCGGCGTTCGCCATGTCATCACCGAAGGCACTGGCCGAGGCAAGCGCGGACGAGCTGACCCGGGAACTCAACGGGCGCAAGATTTCCGCCTACGGCGTCCATCCCGTAGGCACCGGCCCTTACCGCTTCGGCACATGGGACGAAGACACCATTGAACTGACGGCCTACCCGGAATACTGGGGCGAACCCGGCCAGATCGGGACCGTGGTCTTCAGGACGATCAACAGCCCCGAGGGCCGCCTGCGTGCCCTGAAGAAGCGCGAGGTGGACGGCTACGACCTGGTTACGGTGAACGACGTCGGCGAACTGGCGCGCAACGGCCAGCAGATCCAGCAGCGCGATCCGTATTCCATCCTGTACCTGGGCATCAACCAGAGCTTCCCCGGACTGGACAACGTCCTGATGCGCCGTGCGGTGGCGCACGCCATCGACAAGCCTGCCGTCCTGGACGGCCTGTTCCTCAACGGCACCAAGCCTGCCAACCAGTTCCTGCCGGAAAAGCTGGGACTGACGTCCGACTCGGCCACCGGTTACGGCTACGAACCGGAGAAGGCCAAGGAACTGCTCATCGAAGCCGGGTATGACGGCCGGGAGCTGCCGTTCTACTATCCCCGGCACGTTACCCGCAGTTACCTGCCCACGCCCGAAAAGGTCTATGCCCGGCTCAGCAGCCAGCTGACCGCTGCCGGCTTCAACATCCGCCCGGTCCCGGTGGACTGGTCCGAGGGCTACTTGGAAAAGGTGCATGGCAAGGAAGACCGGGCCTTCCACCTGCTGGGGCTGGCCGGCAGTTACGAAGCCGGCGACAACTTTGTCGGCACGCTTTTTGGGCGCTACACCGAGGAATTCGCGTTCAACGACCCGGAAGTATTCACCGGCGTCGAGAAGGCGCGCACGCTGGGCGAGGGCCAGGATCAAACTGACGCCTACCACGCGATTACCAACCGGATTTCCGAGCGCGTACCGGCTATCCCGCTCGCCTTCCCCATCTCTGCCCTGGCGCTGTCCCCCCGCGTCGCGTCCTACCCCACCAGCCCCGTCCTCCACGAAGTCTTCAACCGAATCTCCCTCGCGGACCGCTGAGGCGCCGGGGCCTTTACCGGACCGGTTGCGGTTTGCCCCGGCAAAGCAGTGCAAGTAGGCGATAATTTTAGGAAGCCACCTGCTCAGGGATACGCTTCTATGGCTAGCGCCCACGCGACTGGAGACGAAGTTGACTGCAAATAGCCCGGCGGATAATTCCGCAACGAAAACAGATGTACTGCTGATCGGCGGCGGCATCATGAGCGCGACCCTCGGGGCGTTCCTGAAGCAGCTGGCGCCGGATTGGGACATCTCCCTCTATGAGCGCCTCGACCGCGCAGGGCTGGAAAGCTCCGACCCGTGGAACAACGCGGGAACCGGCCACGCCGCGCTCTGTGAACTGAACTACAGCCCGGCCGCAGCCGACGGCTCCGTTGACCCGGCGAAGGCGGTGGGCATCAACGAGCAGTTCCAGGTTTCCCGGCAGTTCTGGTCGCATCTGGTCTCTGCAGGCCACATCTCCAACAACTTCATTAATCCGCTGCCGCACATGAGCTTTGTTTGGGGCGACGCGCATTCGGAGTACCTGCGCCGCCGCTGGGAATCGCTGAGCGCGCAGCCCCTCTTCAAGACCATGGAATTCTCCGAGGATCCGGCCAAGCTGGCGGAGTGGGCCCCCCTGATCATGGAAGGCCGCGACCCCTCCCAGCGGGTTGCAGCCTCCCGCGTGGTCGGCGGCACCGACGTCGATTTCGGTGCGCTGACCCGCGAACTGACCAATTACCTCGGCGCCAACGGGGTGAACATGCACTTCCGCCACGAAGTGGGCAACGTATCCCGTTCCTCCACCGGCGGCTGGGACGTCAAGGTCAAGGACCTGGCCACCGGCACCGCCCGCACCGTCAGCGCCAAGTTCGTCTTCATCGGCGGCGGCGGCGGCGCACTGCACCTGCTCCAGGCCTCCGGCATCCCCGAGGGCAAGGGCTTCGGCGGCTTCCCCGTCTCCGGCCAGTTCCTGCGCTCCACGGATGAGTCCATCATTGCCCGCCACAACGCCAAGGTGTACGGCCAGGCTTCCGTGGGTGCCCCGCCCATGTCCGTGCCGCACCTGGACACCCGGTTCGTCAACGGGCAGCGTTCCCTGCTGTTCGGCCCGTACGGCGGCTTCTCGCCCAAGTTCCTAAAGACTGGTTCCTACCTGGACCTGCCGCTCTCGGTCCGGCCGTCCAACCTCGTGCCGATGCTGGGCGTGGCCAAGGACAACATGAGCCTGGTCAAGTACCTCGTCACCGAAGTCCTGAAGACCCGCGAAGGCAAAACGGCCGCACTGCAGGAATTCATGCCCTCCGCCAAGACCGAGGGCTGGGACCTCATCACAGCGGGCCAGCGCGTCCAGGTCATCAAGAAGGACCCGAAGAAGGGCGGTGTGCTGCAGTTCGGCACCGAACTCATCACCGCCGCAGACGGTTCCATCGGCGCCCTGCTGGGCGCATCCCCCGGAGCCTCCACGGCACCGCCCATCATGATCAACCTGCTCAAGCGTGCGTTCCCCCGCCAATTCGACGGCTGGGAACCGAAGATCAAGGAAATGATCCCGGGCTACGGCGTCAAGCTCAACGAAAACGAGCGGTTGATGGAAGAGATCAACGCCGACACGAGCAAGGTCCTGGGCCTGTCCTAGGAACGGCACCGCGGCGCAGGCCTGCCTTCACGGCGGGCCTGCGCCGCACTCTGTTTCAGGCGCCGGGCATTCGGCGCTGCACCACCTCCCCTTCTCCAGTTCGCCCTTCCTAAGGCAGGATCATGGACCGTTTGGCCAAGCTGTCCCTCTCCAACCGGGCGCTCATTGCCCTGATCACGGTGTTCGTGGCGGTTTTCGGCGTCATTTCCATGAGCTCCCTGAAGCAGGAGCTGATCCCGTCGCTGGAGTTCCCGCAGATCAGCGTCATAACTGCCCTGCCCGGCGCCTCCCCCGAGGTGGTGGATGCCCAGGTCAGCGAACCGCTGGAAGGGGCGCTGACCGCCGTCGAAGGCCTGGAAGATTCCTCGGCCACGTCCCGTTCCGGGATCTCCACCATCAGCCTCACCTTTGCCTACGGCACGGACCTGGACCGGGCCCGCGGGCAGGTGGACCGTGCAATCTCCAATTCCCGGCAGCTGCTGCCCGAGGATGCCAATCCGCAGTCGCTGGCCGGCAGCATCAGTGATTTCCCCATCGTCTATCTGGCGGTGTCCTCCGATGAACCGTTGGCCGAGCTCAATGCGGACCTGCAGCGCCTGACCGTTCCCCGCCTGCAGAAAATCGAAGGCGTCCGGACAGCAGAAGTCACCGGCGGATCCACCCGGCACGTCGCCATCCTTCCCGACGACGCCGCCCTCGCCCGGCTGGGCGTCACGCCCGCCGCCATAGTGGATGCGCTGGAAAACAGCGGCGCACTGCTGCCCGCCGGAACCGTTAATGAGGACGGCCGGACCCTCTCCATCCAGGTGGGCGCACCGCTGGACAGCCTGGAGAAGATTTCCGCCCTCCCGGTCGAGTCCGCCGGCGGCAACGGCGACGGCGCACCGGTCACCATCGGCGACGTGGCAACCGTAAACATCACCGAAGATGAAGCCACCTCCATCACCCGGACCAACGGCGAAGCGACGCTGGCCGTGTCCGTCACCAAGACCCCGGCCGGAGACACGGTCGGCATCTCGCACGAGGTCATGGACCTGCTGCCGTCGCTGCAGGAGGAACTGGGCAACGGCGCGGAATTCACCGTGGTCTTTGACCAGGCGCCCTTCATTGAGCAGTCCATTTCCGACCTCACCACCGAAGGCCTGCTCGGGCTGGGCTTCGCTGTGCTGGTCATCCTGGTTTTCCTTCTCTCCATCCGCTCCACGCTGGTCACCGCGGTCTCCATTCCGCTGTCCCTGCTGGTAACCTTCATCGGCCTGCTGGCCTTCGGCTACTCCCTGAACATCCTCACCCTCGGCGCCCTGACCATCGCGATTGGCCGGGTGGTGGACGACTCGATCGTCGTCATCGAAAACATCAAGCGGCACCTGGGCTACGGCGAGGACAAACGCACGGCCATCCTCACCGCCGTGCGGGAAGTGGCCGGCGCCGTGACGGCGTCCACGCTCACCACCGTGGCGGTGTTCGCTCCCATTGCGTTTGTGGGCGGCCTCGCCGGCGAGCTGTTCCGGCCCTTCGCTGTCACCACCACGCTGGCCCTCCTGGCCTCGCTGCTGGTCTCCCTGACCATTGTGCCGGTGCTGGCCTACTGGTTCCTGAAGTCCTCCCCGCCGGTGGCCGACCCCGAGGCGTACCGTGCCGAAGCCGAGGAACGCGAATCCCGGACCATGCTGCAGCGCGGTTACCTGCCGGTCCTGCGCACCACCCAGCGCCACCCGGTGTACACCGTGGTTGCCGGGCTGATCATCCTCCTGGCCACGGCGGCAATGACGCCGCTGCTTCCGACCAACCTGTTGGGCGACACCGGCCAGAACAACTTCAGCGTGCGGCAGGAACTGCCCGCCGGCACATCGCTGGAGCGCACATCCGAGGCCGCCGGCAAGGTGGAGGACATCCTCTCCGGCATCGACGGTGTCAAGGACGTGCAGGTCACCATGGGCACCTCAACCTCCGGGCTGGCCGCGTTCACGGCGGGCGGCTCGTCGGTAGCGAACTTCACGGTCATCACCGAGGAGGGCGTGGACCAGGTGGCACTGCGCGACACCGTCCGGAAGGCCATCGAGGACGCGGACGACGCCGGCAACGTCACCTTGGGCAGCACGGGCGGCGGTTTCGGCACGTCGAACACTGTGGACATTGAGCTCTCCGCCGGCGACCCGGCTGATCTGCAGCCGGCCAGCGACGCGCTTGTGGCGGCCATGTCCGACCTGCCCGGCGTCGCCGAGGCCAGCAGCAACCTTTCCTCCTCCCAGCCGGTGGTCCAGGTGACCATCGACCGGGCGAAGGCAGTGGCCGCCGGCCTCAATGAGCAGCAAATCGCCGGGCTGGTGGCATCGACCGTCAGCCCGCTGCCGGCCGGCACGGTCCGGCTGGGCACGGATGACCTGCCGGTGCTCATCGGTGAGGGCACGCCCATCACTTCCCTGGAACAGCTCAACAGTGTCGCGGTGCCGACCGGTTCCGGTCCGGTGCCGCTGCGCGACCTGGCCACCGTCCAGGAGGTCTCCGTGCCGACGTCGGTCTCCTCTTCCGGCGGCGAACGCACCGCCGTCGTCTCCGTCTCCCCCGAGGGCGACAACCTGGGTGCGGCCATCACCGAAGTCCAGGCCCGGCTGGCGGAGGTGGACCTGCCGGCCAGCGTGACCGCCGAACTCAGCGGCGCCGCCACCCAGCAGAACGAGTCCTTCACCCAGCTCGGCCTGGCGCTGCTGGCTGCCATCGCCATTGTGTACGTGATCATGGTGGCCACCTTCAAGTCCCTGCTGCAGCCGCTGATCCTGCTGGTCTCCATTCCCTTCGCGGCCACCGGCGCCATCCTGCTGCTGCTGGTCAGCGGCGTCCCGCTGGGCCTGCCTTCCCTGGTAGGCATGCTGATGCTGGTGGGCATTGTGGTGACCAACGCCATTGTGCTGATGGACCTGATCAACCAGTACCGGCAGCCGCGGGACGGCAGGCCGGGCATGAACGTGGAGGACGCTGTTTTCCGCGGTGCCCGGCAGCGCCTGCGGCCGATCCTGATGACCGCGCTGGCCACGGTGTTCGCCCTGACCCCGATGGCACTGGGCGTCACCGGCGAGGGCGGGTTCATTTCCCGCCCGCTCGCCATTGTGGTGATTGGCGGCCTGATCTCCTCCACCGCCCTGACGCTGATCCTGGTGCCGGTGCTCTACCGGCTGGTTGAGGGTTCCCGCGAGAAGCGCCAACTGCGCAGGGAGCGCACGGCAGAGATGCATGCCTAGCCGCAGCCCGGAGCCGGGAATGAACCGGGGCAGGTAACCGTTGGAAGGAAAATGTATGCGTATGCATATACTTTGAGGACCATTCCAACTTCCGGAGGCCAACATGCAGATCGGCGTCTTTAGCGTCAGCGACATTACCCGCGACCCCGTCACCGGCCGCATCCCCACCGAGGGTGAGCGGATCAAGGCAGCCGTGGCCATCGCCCGCAAGGTCGAAGAGATCGGCATGGACGTGTACGCCACCGGCGAGCACCACAACCCGCCCTTCTATGCCAGCTCCCCCACCACCCTCCTGGGCTACATTGCCGCCCAGACCGAGCGGATCATCCTCTCCACCACCACCACGCTGATCACCACCAACGATCCGGTGAAGATCGCCGAGGATTTTGCCATGCTCCAGCACGTGGCCGACGGCCGCGTGGACCTGGTCCTGGGCCGGGGCAACACTGCCCCGGTGTACCCGTGGTTCGGCAAGGATCCGCAGGATTCAGTGGAACTGACCGTGGAGAACTACAACCTGCTGCGCCAGCTCTGGGACAAGGACACCGTGAACTGGGAAGGCAAGTTCCGCACCCCGCTGCGCAACTTCACCGCCACGCCGCGTCCGCTCGACGGCGTCGCGCCCTTTGTGTGGCACGGCTCCATCCGCACGCCGCAGATAGCCGAAATTGCCGCCTACTTCGGTGACGGCTTCTTCGCCAACAACATTTTCTGGCCGAAGGAGCACTACATGCAGCTCATCGGACTGTACCGCGAACGGTACGAGCACTACGGCCACGGCCGCGCAGACCAGGCCATTGTGGGACTGGGCGGGCAGTTCTTCATGCGGAAGAACTCCCAGGACGCAATCAACGAGTTCCGGCCCTACTTCGACAACGCCCCGGTGTACGGGCACGGCCCGACCATGGAGGATTTCACCGCCCAAACCCCGCTGACCGTCGGCAGCCCGCAGGAGGTGCTGGAGAAGACGCTGACGTTCCAGGAGTACTTCGGCGACTACCAGCGCCAGCTTTTCCTGATTGACCACGCCGGACTGCCGCTCAAGACGGTCCTGGAACAGCTGGACCTCTTCGGCGAATACGTCCTGCCGGAGCTGCGGAAGGAACTCGACAGCCGACGCCCCGCGGGCGTTCCGGACGGCCCCACGCACGCCGCACGCGCGGCCGCCCGCAACGATGCAGCCGGTGCAGTCCCGGCATCCGCACCGTCACCGTCGGCGGCCGCTGCCGGCGTTCAGTAGGCTGGGAGCATGCACTCCTCCAACGACGCCAGCGTGAAGCAGGCAGCCGAAACCTGGGAATCCCTCTTCCGCGTCCAGGTGGGGGTGATGCGTCGCCTCCAGCGCGATCCTGAGTTTCGGGACCTCACCATGCGCGAGTACGACGTCCTGTTCAACCTCACCCGGTGCCCCGGAGGCTGGAGCCGGCTAAATGAGCTCAACGAGCACCTGCTGATCAGCCAGCCCAGCCTCAGCCGGATGGTGGACCGGCTCGAGGCCCGGGGCCTGGTGCAGCGACGGCCGGCGGAACAGGACCAGCGCGGCGTCGAACTGTCGCTAACGGATGAAGGCCGGGCGGTGCAGCGCCGCCTGGGACGGATCCATGTGCGCGGCATCCACGAGCTCCTCACCCCCGCATTGGACGGTGAGGAGCTGGTCCGGCTCAAGGAACTCACGGATAAGGTGCTGGCGAGCCTGGAGGACTAGCGGGATCAGGCGGCCGCTTCCTCCGCCGTCAACGGCGGGTCGGCAAATGCGAGCCGCGGCACCATCAGCAGGACCGCGGCCGCCACGAACGCCGTCACGGAGCACACCGTCCAGACCGTCAGGTACCCCTCCAGCGGTGCCGCAGTGGCGGTTGCACCGGCCGGAGACAGAGCATCCACGGCCGCGCTGGCCAGGGCAATGCCGAACACTGCTGAGGCGAAGGACCCGCCGATGGTCTTGGTGGTGTTGGTCAGGCCGGTGGCCATGCCGGTCCGGTTCAGCGGAGCTGCCGCCGCGGCAGCTGACGGAAGCGCCGCCACCAGGGCACCGGATCCCAGCCCGGCCACCACCATGTTCGCCAGCGTCTGCGGCAGGGTGTCGTGGAAGGGCAGGAACAGGGCGTAGCCGACGCCGACCAGCACAGCCGCGCCCACCAGGGTATTGCGCGGGGTGGTCCGCCGTGCCGCCGCCGGGAAGAGCAGCGCCCCGGCCAGCAGGGCCAGAACATAGCTTCCGATAATGATGGACACCTGGGAGGCCTCCAGGCCTAGCCCGTAGCCGTACTGGCCGGGGTCGGTGCGGGCGAAGGTGGACATGGGCGCCTGCGCTCCCAGCACCGAGATGCCGAACAGACCGGCGGTCAGCTGCACCGGCCACATGGCAGGACTGCGCAGCATCGCGAAGTCCACCAGCGGATCCTTCCGCCCCGACTCGTAGCGGACGAACGGGATGAAAACCGCCGCGCCGGCTGCCAGCACAGCCCAGGCCCACCAGGTTTCCGGACCGTTGATCCGCAGGAAGGTCAGTCCCGAGGTCAGCGTCAGCAGTCCGAAGGCGAGCAGTGCAAAACCCGTCCGGTCCACGGTGCCGCCGTCCAGGGCGGTGGACTCAGGGACCCCGAACTGCACGGCGAAAATGCACAGTGTGACAGCGAGTGCCGGGATGGAAAGCGTCAGCCAGAGCATGCCAGCGAACTGTTCCACCAGCATCCCGCCCACGAGTGCGCCGCCGATGACCCCCAGTTCCAGCGCGCCCACCAGGATCCCCGCCGCCTTGCGGGTCAGCACGGCGCGGTTGGGTTGCTGCCGCAGCCGGCTGAAGATCAGGGCGATTTCCATCGGCAGCCAGACCACGTAGAAACCCTGCAGCGACCAGGCAGCCAGGAAGGTCCAGAAATCCGGGGCAAATGCGACGCCCCAGGAAGCGATGGCCGTCAGCACCGTGGAGGCCAGCAGGATGCGTTTGTGGCCGTAGATGTCCCCCAGCTTCGCAAGGATGGGAACAGCCAGGGCACTGAGCATCAACTGGGCGGATTCAAACCAGTTGACATCGCCGTCGTCGATCCCCAGGTGCCGGGCAATGTCGGTGAGCATGGGGGTGTAATAGCCCTGCAGGATGCCGCTGGTCAGTTCCACCAGCACCAGGAAGCCGACGACGCTGCCGATCATCCGCAGCCCGGCGGGCGGCGCGGCTGGCACCGCCGGCATCAGAGCGCGCCCATCAGGGTGCGGTAGAACAAGATGCCCTCACCGAAGGTTTCGATGCCTATTTTTTCGTTGTCGGCGTGGATGCTTGCCCGGTCCGCGGCGCTCATCCGGAACGGCGCGAACCGGTACACCGCGTCGCAGATGTTCGTGAACCGGCGGGCATCGGTGCCGCCGAGCATGATGTAGGGCACCGGAACGGCGTCGGGAAAGCTGCTGCGGATGCTGGCCTCCAGCAGCGCGAACTGGGCATTGTCCGTAGCGGATACCGGGGAGGGCTCATTGCCTTCCACCACCCGCAGGGACACCTTCGGGTCGCTGATGATTTTGCGCAGGTGTGCCAGTGTGGACTCCACGCTGGAGCCCACGGCTACCCGGATGTTCGCGTTGGCCGTGGCCCGGGTGGCCAGGACGTTGGAGCCCTTGCTGCCGCGCAGCTGGGTGACGGCCACGGTGGTGCGGGTCATGGCATTGGGTTCGCCGCCGAGCAGCCCGAACACCCGGGTCAGCACCGGTCGCAGGCGCCGCACCTTGCCCAGCACCAGCCGGGGAAGCAACGGGGCGGACCCGGAGAGCCGCTCGATCATTTCCACGGTGACGTCCGGCAGGGCCGCCGGGAACGGACGGCGGTCCAGCCGGACAACCGCCCGGGCCAGCCTCGCCGTCGCGCCCATCCGGTTGGGTGTGGAGGCGTGCCCGCCCTGGTCCTCGGTGGCCAGTTCGACGTCGAGGATCCCCTTTTCGGCCACGCCCACCACGGCCAGGGGTGCGGACACGAACGGAAACGCTCCGGATGCCACTGCGCCGCCCTCATCCAGCACCAACCAGGGACGGATGCCGCGCCGGGCCAGCAGATCCGCGGCGGCGGCAGCGGTGTCGCCTGCAGTTTCCTCGTTGTTGCCGAATGAGAAGTAGAGGTCCTGCTGCGGGGCAAAGCCCTCGGCGAGAAGCTGTTCGGTCGCTTCCAGGACGGCGGCAAGGGCGCCCTTGTCGTCCAGGGCGCCGCGGCCGCAGATGGACGTCTCCGTGACGGTGCCCGCGAACGGCGGATGGTCCCACTGCTGCGGATCTTCAACCGGGACGACGTCGTAGTGCGCCATCAGGACCACCGGGCCCCGGGAGCCGCCGGTTGCCGGGTCTGCAGTTGCGGGGCCTGCCGTGTCGTTCCCCGACGTGTCGCTGCCCGGCCAGCGGTACAGCAGGCCCAGGCCGTTGATCCGCTCCACTTCCAGCTCCTTGTGGACGCGGGGAAACAGCTCGGGCAGGGCGGCGATGAAACCAACAAACTGGTCCGGTTCCATCTCTTCGGGAACGCGCGAAGAGACCGTTCGGAAGGTCAGGAGACGGGCCAGTTTGGGAGCAGCCTCGAGGCCGGTGCGCAGTGCTGTGGCAGGGGCTGTGCGTGGGGTGGTGTCGCTAAGCATGGGCCGAGTGTAACCGCACTGTGGCGCAGGCCACTTCAGCAGGCGGACCCGGTCCCCTACAGTTGCGGCACGGCGGATCAGCTCTCGGGAACGGCGGCCGCATTCAGCAGCGGCAGCATCCGGCCCTCAAAGTGCGTGTTGAGCACAATCACCGAAGAGGTCCGCAGCACGGTATTGGTAGCCACAATGGCATCGATCACCCGCTGCAGGTCCGAGTTGGAGCGTGCTGCCACCCGCGCCAGCAGGTCGCTCTCCCCCGATACGGTGTGCACTTCCTGGATCTCGGGGATGCGGGACAGGGCGGCTACCACCGCATCATGGCCGGTGTCCTGGCGGATGGTCAGCGAACAGTACGCCACCACGTCATAGCCCAGGGCCTCGGCGTCGATCCGCGGACCCCAGCCGGCGATCACCCCGGTCTGCTGCATCCGGTCCAAGCGGGCCTGCACAGTGGCACGGGCAACGGACAACCGGCGGGAGGCCTCCAGCACCGACATCCGGGGGTTGTCGGTGAAAAGGGTCACGATGCGGGCGTCCAGCGCGTCGGTTGGCATGGGGTCCTTTCGGGGCAGTTACGAGGCAGTTAGAGGGCTAACAGAAAGGCGGCAGTGTACAAATTGTAGAACCACTCGGGCAGGGGCCCGGACCAGCTGGTACACAGACCGGCTCTAAGATGGAATGCGGTGTACAGACCTGCCACGTCCGCCTGAACGGGGCCGGCGGGCGGCACCGGCAGCCAGTCCAACGTTCTAAGGCCCTGTTTTCCATGCCACAATCCGCCCTCCCGTCCAGCACCCAAGCGCCCGCCGGGGCTGCGGATTCCTCTGCGCCGCGGAAGATGCAGCCGCGCCACCTGGTGCTGATGAGCCTGGGCAGCGCCATCGGCACCGGATTATTTGTGGGTTCCGGCGCCGGCATTGCCGCTGCCGGACCGGCCGTGCTGATTTCCTTCCTGATCGCCGGCACCATGGTCATCCTCATCATGCGGATGATGGGGGAAATGGCCGCCGCAGACCCCAGCAGCGGGGCCTTCTCGGTCTACGCCGAAAAGGCGCTCGGGCGGACCGCGGGCACCACCGTCGGCTGGCTGTGGTGGTTCCAGATCGTGATCGTGATTGCCGCGGAAGCGACGGCGGCGGCGGCCATTACGGCGTCACTGGTCCCCGGCGTCGAACAGTGGGTCCTGGCACTGGCCTTCATCATTGCCTTCACCGCGGTCAATCTGGCCGGGGCGGCAAGCCTGGGTGAATTCGAGTATTGGTTCGCGATCCTCAAGGTAGCCGCCATCATCATTTTCCTGGGCGTCGGAGTAGCGTTCATTGCGGGCTGGCTGCCCGGCGTGGCGTCCCCGGGAGTGGACAACCTCTTCAACAACGGCGGGTTCATGCCCAACGGGATGACCGGCGTCGCCTCCGGGCTGCTGCTGGTGGTGTTCGCTTTCGGCGGCACCGAAATCATCACCATCGCCGCCGCAGACACTGAAGAACCGTCCAAAAACATCGCCGCCGCCATCAGCTCCGTGATCTGGCGGATCCTGGTCTTCTACATCGGCTCCGTGCTGGTGATGGTCACCGTCCTGCCCTGGGACAGTGAAGCGCTGAGCACCGGGCCGTTCGTGGCCGTGCTCCACGCTGCCAAGGTTCCCGGCGCCGATACCGTGATGGCAGTGGTGATCGTGATCGCCCTGCTCTCGGCGATGAACGCCAACCTCTACGGTGCCTCGCGGATGGCCTACTCGCTGGGCGAGCGCGGACGGGCCCCGGCAGCCCTTGGCCGCCTGAGCTCCGGCGGCGTTCCCCGCCGGGCCGTCCTGGCCTCCGTGGCGTTCGGCTTTATAGGCGTGGTGCTGAACTATCTCTACCCGGACACCGTGCTGATGATCCTGCTCAACCTGGTGGGCTCCAGCTGCCTGGTGGTTTGGGGCATCTCAATTGTTTCCCAGATCATCCTGAGGCGCCGGGCCGACGCGGCCGGCACCGAACTGACCTTCAAAATGTGGGCGTTCCCGTGGCTGTCCTACTTTGCCCTGGCCCTGCTGGCAGGCATTGTGGTCCTTGGTTTCTTCGACGACGCCGTGCGCGTCCAGCTGCTCGCAACGGCGGGACTGAGCGCCGTGCTGGTCCTGCTGGCGTGGCGGTTCGAACAGCGCAGTGCCCGGCGCCGGCCGGCAGCCGGCCCGGCAGACTAGCCCGGCAGCCTAGGATGCCGGGCCGGCTGCGTTCGGTCGGAACTGCCTAGCGGCCCTTGCGGCGCTTGGGCAGGAATTCGGACTCGACGGCGCTCTTCGCGCGTTTCTCGGCCCGCTTCTCCTTGAGTGCCTTGCCGTGCTTCTTGGAAGTGGATCCCTGCGGGGACTTTCCTGACATGTCCGGCTCCTAACTCACCATGGGATAGGTCCGTCGAACGTTACGCCCAATGCCGCCCGATTCCACCCCCTTCCCAATGAATGTGCTGTACGGGCACGGCGGGAGCACGGCGGGACGCTTCCTGCGCAAACTGCCTAGGGTAAACGCGGCGCACGTCACACATTTGTACAGAGTGTGCAACGTTTGGCGGTAAGTTTGCTCAAGGTGTCGGGACACACTAGGTTGCGGTTATGGACACTACTCAGCAACCGGCAGCGCTGCCCGCGGACGAACTGCGCGAGCTCTACCGGCTCGTCACCGCCGTCCGGCAGCTGGACCTCGCTGCCATCGCCTGGCAGCGCCAGGGCATCATTCCCGGTTACGCACCCGAACTGGGACAGGAAGCGGCACAGGTGGGCAGCGCCTTCGCCATGGACCCGCAGCGGGACTTCATCTTCCCCACCTACCGGGAAATGGGCGTGGCCCTGACCCTGGGCGTAGATATGACCGCCTATATGTCCACCCACAAAGCCAGCTGGCACGGCGGACTGTATGACCCGGTGAAGACCAGGCTTGCGCCCATCCAGGCAGTGGTGGGCGGATCCGTGCTGCACGCCGTCGGCTGGGCCCACGGCCAGACCCTCTCGGGCGGGGATACCCGCGGCGTCGCCCTGACCTACTTCGGCGACGGTGCCAGCTCCCAGGGCGATGTCCACGAGGCCATGAACTTTGCCGGTGTCCTGAAGGCGCCGGTGATCTTCTTCGTCCAGAACAACGGCTGGGCCATTTCGCTGCCTACCGAAGCACAGGTGGCCGGCGGAACCGTCGCCGCCCGCGCCGCCGGGTACGGCATGCGCGCCATCACGGTGGACGGCAACGATGCCGCCGCCGTCGTCCTGGCCACCCGTGAGGCCGCCGCCCATGCCCGCGCCGGACACGGCCCCGTCCTCATCGAAGCAATGACCTACCGCCGCGGCCCGCACTCCACCAGCGATGACCCCGGCCGCTACCGGAGCCTGGAGGAAGAACGGCGCGACGCCGGCACGGACCCCGTCCAGTTGCTGGCGGACCGCCTCCTGGCAGAGGGCATCGCGGACTCCGACTTTCTGGACACCGCGCTTGCCGACGCGAAGGCCAATGCCGAACGCGTCCGGGAGGGCGTTGAAGCACTCGGCGTCCGGCCGGGCCGGGAAATGTTCGACTTCGTTTACGCCGAGCCCACTGAAGCACTGAAGGCCCAGGCCCGTGCCTGGCGGGAGGAATCCGAACATGTCTGAGCAGCTCACCGAGGCGACCGCTTCCTCCGATCTGGACGCTGCGGCAGCCAACGCCGAAACCGCCGCCGCCACGAAGCAGTCCGCGCGGGCAGTACCCGTGCCCGCCGCCGACGGTCCGGTCCAGCACCTGTCCATGCAGCAGGCGCTGAACCGGGCGCTGGCCGAAATCCTCGCCGGCGACCCCAAGGCACTGGTCCTCGGTGAGGACGTGGGCCGGCTGGGCGGAGTTTTCCGCATCACTGACGGCCTGCAGCAGCGCTTCGGCGCCGAACGGGTCTTCGACACCCCGCTGGCCGAATCCGGCATCCTGGGCATGTCCGTGGGCCTGGCCATGGCCGGCTTCCACCCGATCCCCGAGGTGCAGTTCGACGGATTCGCGTACCCGGCGGTGAACCAGATCATCACCCAGCTGGCCCGGATGAATTACCGCAGCCGCGGCACCATGCCCATGCCGGTGACACTCCGGGTTCCCAGCTTCGGCGGCATCCGTGCGCCCGAACACCACGGTGAGTCCCTGGAAGCGCTGTTCGCGCACGTTCCCGGGCTCAAGGTGGTCTCCCCCTCCAGCCCGCACGAGGCCTACCACCTGCTCAAGCACTCGGTAGCGGTGCCGGATCCGGTGATCTTCATGGAACCCAAGTCCCGATACTGGCAGAAGGGCGACGTGTACCTGGACGACGCCGGCGCCGTCGAAGGTGCGAAGGTGGTCCGCCCGGGCAAGCACGTCACACTGGTGGCATGGGGCGCCATGGTGGCCCGGTGCCTGCAGGTCGCGGAACTGGCAGCGGAGGACGGCATCGAGGTGGAGGTCCTGGACCTGCGCTGGCTCAAGCCGATCGACGCCGCCGCCCTGGCCGAATCCGTGGGCCGGACCCGGCGCGCCGTCATCGTGCATGAGGCACCCCTGACCTCCGGGCTGGGCGCCGAGGTGGCCGCACTGATCACCGAACATTGCTTCGACACCCTGCGCGCCCCGGTTGGGCGGGTCACCGGATTCGACGTACCGTATCCGTCAGGAGACCTTGAAGACGAATACATCCCGAACATTGACCGCATCCTGTTCGGGATCCAGCGAGTATTGGAGTACCGGCGTGGCTGAAATTTCCTTTCCCCTTCCCGACCTCGGCGAGGGGCTGATTGAGGCCACAGTGCTGGAATGGCTGGTGGCTGAAGGCGACCAGGTGGAGCGCAACCAGCCGCTGGTGGAGGTGGAAACCACCAAGTCCGCGGTGGAACTGCCCTCCCCGCAGGCCGGCAAAGTTGCCCGGATCTACGGTGGGCCCGGCGAGAAGATCAACGTTGGCGAGCCGCTCATTGTGTTCGAGGTGCCCGACAACACCGCCGGCATTGTCGGCACCGTGCCGCAGGAAGCGCCCGCGCGCCGCCGGGTACGGCTCACGGCCGCCCTGGACGAGGACTAGGCCCGTGTCCGGCTACGGTTCCCTGGTGGAAGGCACCGACCCCCGGCTGGACGTCCGGGAGTTCCCGGGCACCGACGGCGGCGCCGCTGCCGACGCCGGTCTGCGCCCGGTGCTGCTGCTGCACGGCTTCGCCTCCAACTCCCAGCTGAATTGGCACGACGCGGGGTGGGTCAGCGCCCTGGTTGCGGCCGGACGGCGGGTCATCACCGTTGACTTGCCCGGCCACGGAGCCAGCGCCGCCCCGGCCGACCTGGATTCCTACCGGCCCAGCCGTATCCGTGCTGACCTGCTCCAGGTGGCCCAGGACGCAGGCGTCCGCCCCCTCGCCGACGGCGACCCGGCCAGCGGGCTGGACGTGGTGGGCTATTCGCTCGGATCCCGGCTGGCCTGGGAATTCGGGGCAACCCAACCCGAACTGGTGCACCGGATGGTGCTGGGCGGTCCGGGCAGTGCAGACCCGCTGGCGGAATTCGACCTGGACGCTGCGCGGGAAGCGGCAGCAGGGGGCGCGCCGGTAGCGGATCCCCGTACCGCAGAACTGCTCCGGATGGCGCAGCTGGTGCCCGGAAACAACCTCGCCGCACTGTTCCGGATGGTCGAGGCCATCAAGGAGGAACCGTTCAACCCCGAGGCGGCTGTGCCGGCCATGCCGCTGCTGCTGGTCGCCGGAGACCGTGACGACCTTGCTGCCACGGCACCGGAGCTGGCGGCGCTGAGCGGCCGGGCCGAACTGCTGGAACTGCCGGCGCGCACCCATGCGAATGCGGTCACCTCGCGCGCTTTCAAGAGCGCAGCTCTGGACTTCCTCAAGGGGTAGCCCGCTGTAGCCACCCCCAGCCGGGGCGCGGCGCGGCCATATTACGAGTTGGTCACGTCCATTCGAATATGCCCGGATTGCGGCCTGTCGCGGGCTAGGATGGAACGGCTAGTGGGCTAGCCTGAGATTAATCAGCCTGCTGATGGTTTGAGGCTTGTTCCCGCTTTCACTTTCACGCTCAAGGGAGGACACCCATGGATGTACTCCTAGGGCACCGATACCGCACCACCGAACTCATTGGCTCCGGGGGTGCCGCCTCGGTGTACCGTGCCGTGGATGAGAACCTGGGGCGCGAAGTGGCCGTCAAACTCTTTGCAGTCTCGGTCAACGAGGATGATGAAACCCGCCGCCAGCAAACCGAGATGCAACTGCTTGCCACCCTGAACCATCCCGGACTGGTGACGCTTCTCGATGCCGGCATCAGCGTGGACGACGAGGGCCGGGCAGCAAGCTATCTGGTGATGGAACTGGTGGACGGCCCCGACCTGCGCGGAAAGCTCAAGGAGGGCCCGCTCTCCTCCTCGGCTACGGCTGCCCTCGGCGCCGACCTGGCCGATGCCCTGAACTATGTGCACAGCAACGGCGTCATTCACCGCGACGTGAAGCCGGCCAACATCCTGCTCTTTCCGCAGGAGGACCAGGACACCCGGCTATACCCCCGGCTGACCGACTTCGGAATTGCGAGGATGGTCGAGGCCACTGTGGCCACCGCGCACGGCGCGACCATCGGCACGGCCAACTACCTCAGCCCGGAACAGGCACAGGGCGCCGCTGTGGACCCCCGCACGGACATCTACTCCCTTGGCCTGGTGCTGCTGGAATGCCTGACCGGAGAAAAGGCCTTCCCGGGCCCCATCGTGGAGGCCGCCGTGGCCCGCCTCCTTCGTGACCCCGCGATTCCCGAGTCGGTAGGGCCCGAGTGGACGGAAATCCTGCGGGCCATGACCTCCCGGCTGGTCGATGCCCGTCCCGAAGCCCACGAGGTGGCCCTGACGCTGCGGAACCTGGCATCCGAAGCCTTCCTGTTGGACGGACCAGATCTTCCCTCGCCTGCCGCAGTCGAGACAGCTTTGCGTGAACCGGTCACCGGTGAATCCGGAAGCACAGGCGGGATCACCACCGGCAACATCTACATTCCCGCCCCTCCGGCCCACGCTCCCAGCCTCGGGTAGGAAAGCACACCACAGCAAAACGGACCGGCCCTTCGGGGCCGGTCCGTTTGTCCAAGAGACTCGCTTATTTGCCGTCGTCGGCTGCTTCGTCTTCTTCGGGCTCAAAGTTGGAGGCTTCGTTGGTGCTCCCAGCGGCAATACCGTCCTCGCTCTGCGGGATGGTGCCTTCGGGTCCCTGTGATCCTGTCTCCTGCTGATCCCCCCGGCCGGCGTCCTTTTCGGTATTTCCCATCGTATTTCTCCTTAGTGGTGCTCGCGGGACTACTTATCCGATACTAGGCCAACCGTGGCGCACCCGACACCTGCGGGTGGTTCAAGCTGCGGCTTTGCGGCGGGCCGCTGCTGCCCGCGAGGCAACCAAGCTGAGCAGCAGCAGTGTTGCGGCCGCGGCCGTCGGAACAATGAACGCGTGGCCGTAGCCGAAGGAATCGGCCAGCCGGCCGGAAACCGCCGAGCCCAGCGCCGTTCCGGTTACCACCCCGCTGGCCAGCATGGTCATGACAGTGCCCATCAGTTCGCGCGGGGCCACAATGGCGCCGATACCGAAAATACTCACCATGGTGGGCCCCACCGGGATGCCCAGGACCAGCAGGACCACCAGCATGGTGGCGATGTCGGCGGGCAGGAACAGCAACAGGGAAAAGGCGGTCATAGCTGCCGCGCATAGCATCCAGCGGGCCGCCGGTCCGAAACGCTCCGGCCAGAAGGCTACGGACAGGGCTGCCACGGCGGAACTGAGTCCCATCACGGCGTACAGCAGTCCGGCGGAGGACGCTACGCCGAAGCTTCCGGCAAAGGCCGTCAGGCTGGTCTGGGTCGATCCGAAGAAGGTCCCCATGGCGACCATGCCCAGGACGGGCAGCATAATGACCAGCCACTGCGTCTTCGGGCGGGTGACCCCCGGTGCTGTGGAAGCGGCGGCACCGGCGGGGGCTGCGGCGTTGCCCTTGCGGGAGGCCGGGCGGCGGGAGGCCGGGACCACGGATTCCACCGTCCGGTGGACGGCGAAGGCCGAGACCATCCCGGCTGTGAGCACGGCTGCCAGCGCCAGCGGCAGCCACGGGGCGACGGCTGCCGCGAGCAGGCCCACCAGCGCCGGTCCAAGCACGAAGGTGAGCTCATCGGCGGTCCCTTCGTAGGAGAGCGCAGTGTCCATCTCGCGTCCCTGCGGGCGGCCGGCGGTCATGGCCATCCAGCGGACCCGGGCCATGGGCCCGACCTGCGGGCAGGAGGCACCCATAAAGAACGCAGCGGCCAGCATCCAGAACGCTGCACCGGACGGTTCGAGCAGGGCGGCAGAGAGCAGGAACAGCCCGATGGCCACCGGGTTCAGCACCGCAGTAGACAACAGGACGGGACGCTGGCCGATCCGGTCGGCCAGGTACCCCAGCAGCGGGGCTCCGGTTGCGGAACCGATTCCGACGCCGCCGGCGGCGAACCCGCCCAGCGCATAGGAACCGGATACTTCGGTGATCAGGGTCAGGGCGCCCACGGTCAGCATGGCCAGCGGCAGGCGGGCAAGGAAACCGATGGTGAAGAAGGAACGTCCGGCCAGGGCAAAAATCGCCTGGTAGCGGCCCGTTTCCGGGGCGGGCACCGGCTTGGCTGCGCCGGGGTGTGAGGGGTCGGAAGAGGAACTGTTGTGGGTCATGGTGCGGTATCCAAGTACGTCGAACCGCACACCGTCCCCCCTCCCGGTGCGCACAACCCTTGTTACTAGCGCGATTTTACCCACGCCGGGGCGTGCTGCCTAACCGGCGGCCCACGCAACGGATGCCGCCGGGCGGATCAGGCTATGGCTGCCTCTCCCGCGGTGTAGTGCACGGTAGAGCCGTTGCGTCCCTTGAGGATTTGCAGCTGGGCCGGTATCCGCAGCTTCATCTCGGCGACGTGGCTGACCAGGCCCACCACCCGGCCGCCGTCGCGGAGGCCCTCGAGTGCGTCCATCACCTGCTCGAGTGATTGTTCATCGAGGCTGCCGAAGCCCTCGTCCACAAACAGGGTCTCAATGTTCACTCCCCCCGCTTCCTGCTGCACAACATCTGCCAGCCCCAGGGCAAGGGACAGGGAGGCCATAAAGCTTTCGCCGCCGGAGAGCGTTGACGTGTCCCGGTGCTGGCCGGTCCATTCATCCGTCACATGCAGGCCCAGCCCGGCCTTGCGGTTGCCGGACTTGGAGTCGCTGTGCACCAGCGCATACCGCCCACCGGTCATCGCGGCAAGCCGTTCGGTAGCCGCTGCGGCCACCTGTTCCAGGCGGGCAGCCAGGACGTAGGTGCTGAGGGTCATCTTGTACTCGTTTTCGCCACCGCCGCGGGCCGTGTCGGCCACAGACTGCAGCAGGTCCCTGCGCGCCCGCAGAGGTGCTGTCCGTTCCAGTGCCTGGGTCAGCTCCGTCGAGTACTCCGCGAGCCGGACCGCCGATCCTTCCAGCAGCCGGACCAGCAGGGCAGCTTCCTCCTGCTCCTTGCGGGCAAGTGCCGCCGCCTCGGAGGCTTCCTCGACGTCTTCCTCATCGGGTACGGGCAGCAGTTCTCCGGTGTTGTCTTCCGGCGCGGCAGCCTCTTGCCCTTCCCGCCGCAGCAGCAGACGGCGGCCTTCCTCTTCCCATTCCTGCAGTGCGGAACGGTAGGCATCGGCCGTAGCGGCATCAAGCAGGGCTCCGCTGACTTCCGTGCCCGAGCTGAAAGCGGTCCCGGTCAGGGCATCCCGGAGTTCAGCGCTGACGCGGACAAGTTCCTCCCGGGAGGCCTCGGCGGCAGCCGCGGTTTCCCGCGCGGCGCGGACGAGACCGCCAAGGAGCGTCAGCGACTGCACCCGCTCGGCTATGCTCTCGAAGCCGTGCAATGCCGCCGCCACCCGGGCGGTCAGCTCGGCGGCCTGTTCCCGGGCAGCTTCGGCCCGGGACTGTGCCTGTGCCGCTTCGAGGAGACTCCCCGAACGCTCCGTATCCAGCGCTGCCAGATCCGCAGCGATCCGCTCCAGCCTGCCGGCAGCCTCTGCCTGCTTCCGGCCGGCGGCGCGGGCCTCTTCCAAGGCTGCCAGGGAAGCGTCCAGCTGTTCCTGCGCGGAGGCTGGATCTCCGTCGCCGCCGCGTGCCCGCAGGGCAGCTGCCGCTTCGGCGGCAGTGCCCGCAACGCGCGCCGCGGCGTCGAAGGCTGCCTCGGCTGCCTCGGCACGGGCCTTGGCGTTCTGTTCAGCTTCCCGGGTGACTGCGGTCTGGCCCGGGGGCAGAGCTGCAGGGTCCGGATGCTCCAGACCACCGCACACCGGGCAGGCAGCCCCGTCCGCCAGTTCCTGTGCCAGTTCCGCTGCTGCCTGCTCAAGCCGCACCTGCAGCAGGTCCTGCCAAGCCTGCCGAAGGTCCTGGTACTGCTGCCGGGCATCAGCGGCGGCCTGTTCAGCGGACCCTGCCTTTTCGCGGGAGTCGGCGTAGCTGCGGATGGTGGCGACCAGTTCTTCGGCCCGGGTCACAGCTGAGGCTGCCCGGGACTCCCCCTCAGCCAGCCGGTCCAGGTCCGCTGCTTCGGATGACAGGCGGGTTTCCTCTTCGCGCAGGGACGCCGCCGTGTCCCCTGCCTTGGCTGCCTGCGAGCGCCGGGTTTCAGCAGTGGCTTCCTCCGTCGCTGCGCGGGCCAGGAGCGCATGGATGCGCTCTTCGTCTTCCAGCGCGGCGTTCGCTGCGGCCAGGTCCGCCCCGGTCCGGGCAACAAGTCCTTCGGGCAGCGCAGCAGCAGGATCGGGGACCGGGTCCACGGACGGCATCTGGTAGGCGGCCGCCAACGGGTGGGCGGTGAGCTCCGTCCACGCGGCCTCCCATGCGGTAATCCGAGACGAGGCGCGTTCCTGCGCTGCGTCCACCGTCCGCACGTAGCCGGCCACCGCGGAAGCGGCAGTATGGGTTGCCAGCGCGTTTCGCTGCTCCCGGAGCCCGGCTCCGGTTTTTTCGTGGTCGGCTTCGTCCCGGACCAGTTGCGCCAGGGCCAGGCCGCGTGCCCGCAGGTGAACCAGGTCCTGCAGGTGCTTCTCGGCACGTTCCCGGACTGCCCGCAGCTGCGCCAGCTCGTCCCGGGCAGCAGCGGTCCGTGTGCCCAGCTCGGCACGGAAGGCGGCGATTTCCTGTTCGGGCTGTTCAATCCCCGCGCTGGCTGCCGCGGATTCGGCCGGCACCGCCGTATTGTCGTCCGCCTCCCCGGCCAGGGCGCCGAACTCGTCACGGTAACGGCTGATTTCATCCCGTGCCCGGCGCAGGACGTGCTCGGACTGTGCCCGGGCTGCTTCGAAGCGCTGTTCCGCCTCGGTCAGCTCGGCCTTCAACTGGCGCTCGATGTCCTCGAACCGTGAGGTACCGAAGAGCTGCTGCAGCAGCGCTTCCCTGGAGGCGGCGTCAGCCCGCAGGAACGCAGCAAAGTCTCCCTGCGGCAGCATCACCACCCGGGTGAACTGTTCCCGGTTCATTCCGAGCAGTTCGGTGATCTCGGTGGAGGCTTCATCATTGCGGGAAGACTTTTCCACCCAGGCTCCGCCGGTGTATTCGCGCAGCAGCGTTTTTGCCTGCTCGGCAACAGTGCTCCGGCCGCCGGCCCGCTTGGCCGGACGCTCCCACTGGGGGTTGCGGACCACCTCGAAGCGGCGGGTTCCGGAGCTGAACTCGCACACCACTTCCGGAGCGGTTGCCGGGTCCGCGTGGTCGCTGCGCAGCCGGCGGGCCTGCTGCCTGGCGCCGGGGACGGCACCGTACAGGGCATAGCAAACAGCGTCCAGCACGCTGGTCTTTCCGGCACCGGTGGGACCGTTGAGGAGGAACAGGCCGTGTGCGCCCAGCTCGTCGAAGTCGATGACCTGGCGTTCGGCAAACGGGCCGAAGGCCTGGATTTCCAAGCGGTGGATCCTCACTGTGCTGCCTCCGATTCGCGGACCTTGTCCAGGATTTCCCTAAAGAGGTCCTTCTCTTCCTCTGCGGCGCTGCGGGAGCGCACGTGCTCCAGGAAGCCGCAGCAGATGTCCAGGTCATCCGTGGCTTTCGCCAGCCGCTGGCTGTAAGTCTGGGCCGGCCCGCGGACCCCGCCTTCGGGGTCGAAGGTGAGCACCAGAGTGTCCGGGAACCTGGTGCGCAGCAGTTCCATGGCTTTGGCCGGCCGCTGGCTGTCCGTCAGCGTCACCTGGCAGTAGGCGTCTTCGGCATCGGCAAGTGCCGGGTCCGCCAGGAGATCGGCAAGCTTACCGCGCAGCACCGCGAGCCGGCGGGGCGCAGGCCAGGTGACGGCCTCGGCGGTAACCAGCCCGTCGCCGTCGAACTCCAGGAGCCAGCCGCCCTTGGCCTGGCGCGCCTCGGAGAAGGAGTAGGGCAGTGGCGAACCGCTGTAACGGACGGTGGGGCTGAGCTGCTGCCGTCCATGCAGGTGCCCGAGCGCGGTGTAGGAAAACCCGTCGAAAAGATCCAGCGGAACAGCTCCCAGCCCGCCCACGGCGAGGTCGCGCTCACTGTCGCTGCTGATGCCGCCGCTCGCGAAGGTATGCGCCATGACCACGGAGGTCACGGGGGCGCCGGCCTCTTGCCTGGTGCGGATGTCCTGCCGGATGCGTTCTACAGCAGCAGCGGTGACGGAGAAGTGGTTCGGCTCCTGGACGCCGAGCTCCGGCGCGGCCAGCCGCGGTTCCAGATAGGGAATGCCGTAGACCGCCAGCGTGCCGCCGGCGGCGGGCAGCAGCACCGGACGGGCAATGTCCTGGTAGCGGGTACGCAGGTGCACCCCGGCACGCTCAAACAAGGCGCTGCCGAATCCCAGCCGGGCAGCGGAGTCGTGGTTGCCGCTGGACAGCACCACTGCGGCGCCTGCACCCGTGATGCGCTCCAGTGCGGAATCCAGCAGGCGGACCGTGTCCACCGCAGGCAGCGCACGGTCGTAAACGTCTCCGGCAATAAGCACGGCGTCGACGCCGCGTTCCCGGACGGTGTCCACCAGTGCATCGATGAAGTCCGCCTGGGCATCCAGCATTCCCACGCCGTGGAAGGACCTGCCCAGGTGCCAGTCTGAAGTGTGCAGTATGCGCATGTCTTCAAAGCTACCTGCCGGGTCCGACAGTTAACGGATCGGGGGCAGCGGCGTCCGCCACTGCCCCCGTCGATATTGTCCGGTTCTTAGGTGCTAGGCGCGGCCGCCCGGTGTTCCGTCCTGCGGACGGTCCTCATCCGTGGAACGGGCGGAGGGCTTGTCGAAGAAACCGCGGGTTTCCTCGTCCACCACCGGCGAGGTGCCGGTGACGGGCTTGGCTGCTGCCGGGTTCGCCGTGGCGGAATTGGCCGCGGCCGGCGTGGCGGTCTCGACATGCTCTGCTGTTTCCGCGCGGACGTGGTCGTGGGTGCCGCGGCGGGATTCGACCGTCATATCAACGCTGAGGAAGATCAGTCCTGCGATAACTGCGCCCAGCAGGGGTGCAGCCCAGAAGAGCCAGAGCTGCTCCAGCGCGCTGCCTCCGGCAAAGATGGCGGTGGCGGTGGAACGGGCGGGGTTGATGCCGCCGCCGGTGACCGGGGCCAGCATGGTCAGCAGCACTGCATAGGTCACGCCGACGGCGAAGGCTGCTGCCACCGCACCGTAACGGCGGGCGGTCGCACCAAGGAAGACGGCTGTCAGCAGGGCGCCGGAAATAACTTCCAGCAGCAGCGCGCTGGGCAGCGGGAATTCGGTGGGCGAGTTCTCCGCGTAGCCGTTGGAGGCGCTGAGGAAGAATTCCTTCGTCTGTGCACCGAACTGGTCATGGCCGTTGATGGCCACCCACAGGATGGCGACGCCGAGAATGGCACCCACAAGCTGGGCCAGGATGTAGGGAAGGACGTACTTCCATGCCGTCCGCCCGGCCACGGCACTGCCGAGGGTGATGGCCGGGTTGAAGTGCCCGCCGGAGATGTAGCCGAAGGCCACCATGGCAGCGGCCAGCGCCAGTCCGAAAGCCAGCGGGGACGTGATGCCCGTGCCGGTGGCGAAGATGGCGACCGCCACACCAACGAAAACGAGCAGGAACGATCCGATGGCCTCTGCCACGGAGCGTCCCACAAACCCGTAGTCGTAGCCGCGGTCTGCGGGCGCTGCTTCGCGGGCGGATACTGCCCGCGCACCGCTCAGGGGTAAGGACTCAGATGACATGGAAGAAGATTTCCTAACGTGTGGTTGGTGCCGCCGGCATGCAGCCGCCGGTACAGAGACATGTTTTCGAACTCACAACAAACTACCCCACCGTTTCAGTGCAGTCTGTTAACTCCCTGAATATCCCCTGTGCATCCAGCCTTCCGGCTCCGGGCCAGGAAGCGCCCAGCACCTATGCTGGAGTGGTGAGTTCCGAACCGCATTCCGTTCCCGTGTCCGCTTCCTTCGCATCTTTGTCCGGCAAGATCCGGGGATGCCTGTTAGGCGGTGCCCTCGGCGACGCCTTCGCGAATCCGGTGCCGCCGCGGGATGCAGCGGGACTGGGGATTACAGCGGATACGCAATTGGCCCTCTACTCGCTGGATGGCCTGCAGGAAGCCATCGAGTGGGCCAATCAGGGGTTGGGAGCCGATGAGACAGCCTGCATCTGGCTGGCGTACCTGCGCTGGCTCCGCAGCCGGGGACTGCCGCTGCCCGAAGCGGGCCTGGTGCCTCAGCCGCGCGCCATAGACGCCGAACCGCTGCTTCGCTCTGCAGACGGCGCTGCCGATGCTGCCGGCGCGGATCCGGAAGTGCTCGCGGCCCTGTCCACGGGGGAAATGGCAACCCGGCAGCGTCCGGTCAACACCGAAAACAGTTCCGCTGCACCCCTGGTCCGCTCAGCTCCGTTCGGACTGCTGCCCTATGTGGGTGCGGAAACGGTCTACAAGCTGAGCTTGGATGCAGCGTCGCTGACCCACGGGCACCCGGCGTCCCGACATGCCGCGGCGGTCTTTGCCTCCACGGTGCACGGACTGCTGGCTCCCGGGGCTACCTTGCGCGGCGCAGCGGAGGCGGCCACGGAGCAGGCCGCACTGGTTGCGTCCGACGACGGCGGCTCCCCCGAGCTCGTGAAGCGACTGCAGGCCGTCTTGGCCGGCACATCTGTGGATGGCACCGTCACCGGAGAAGATACCCGGCCAGCCGCAGCAGAGGACGCACTTGCCCTGGGGCTGGAGATCGCCCTCGCTGCCGCTGACAGTTCGGTTCCTGACTCCGCCGGCGCCATAGTGCCGGCCGCTGTCCGTCAGGCTGCCCTCCGTGGCGGCGCGCCAGCCGCCGTGGTCGCCGGCAGCATGCTTGGAACGCTTTATGGACCGTCGGCGCTGCCCGATGCCGACGCCCTCCGAGAGCACAGCGCCATCGAGAAAATCGCTGGTGCTTTCGCGGCAACGACCATTGCCCCTTAGCTCTGTCCCGGCTTTCCCGGTGCAGTGCAGCTACGTACCCGGCAAGGGTGGGGCGGTTGACCGGTAGAGGTGGCCGGTTGGCGCGATGATGTCCACGGTGTGGCGACGGGCAGCAGCAGTGGCCTTCCGGACCCGCGATCTCGGGTGGCCGGTAGTACCGGACGCCCCGATGACGGCCGCTTTCCACCCTGGCGCTTCCTTGGCCTGGTTGCACGCCTCGCACAGCCCCTGGATATTGGCTGCCTCCGTGGGACCGTCATCACGGTGCGGCCGGATGTGGTCCTGGTGCCGGATCGGCGCATCACACCACGGGGTCCGGCACGCCTGGTCCCTAGCCGTGACCAATCGGGCCAGGGACACAGGTACGAAACGCGCCTTCGAGTCCATAGCCAGCAGCTCCCCGGAACTCGGGGCAGTGTAGAGGCGGCGCAGCCAGAATCCGGTCGGGCCAGGCGCACTGCCGGTCGGGCCAGGCGCACTGGCGGTAGAACCGCTTGAAGGATCTCCGGAGCCATGGGAGGCATCTGTCGGGGACTCCCCCGGCTTCCCTGTCTTCTGAGCCCTTCGACGGGCGCCCTTACCTGCCAGATCCCGCGCCCACGGCGCCGGCACTATTCCGTAGCCGGTCAAGTGTGCCGGCTCCCGATCCCCGGCCAGCAGGGTTCGGTCCGTCATTACCAGCTGCACTTCCACCGGCGCCTGCTCAGCCTTTGCCTGGCCGGTGATGCGTTCGACCATGGTGTCGGCCATGATCTGGCCCCGGCCGCGGACATCACCTCGGGCCCGCAACGAATCCGCAGCACGGCTCAGTGCCGCATACACCGCAACCCCCTGGGCCACCGGCAGCAGACCCGTCAGGTAGGTCATGGTGTCCGGAGCCGGACGGCAGGACACAAACCGGTCCGCCTCCGCCTTCGCCGCCCGCCGCACCAACGCGGCCTGATCAAGCCGGTACGTGATCTTCCGGATCCTCGCTATCAGGCGCTGATCCCCCAATCCGTCCAGCCCGGCAGGATCCCCGGCGATTTCCTGATCTACCAGTTGCCGGTCCTCCACGGACAGGCAGGCGGTCTCGCGGACCAGCAGGGTCGCCCGCCACTCACTAATGTGGCCTTCCGAGAACGCTTTGAGCGTGCACGGCATCTCCCGGGTCAAGGCCTTCGCGAAGCCCAGGATCCGGCCGCCGCGGGCCGGAGACTCCCGCCGCGCCAACGCCACCTGCGCTCCAACGCCCACACCCTGTTTCTCCGCGGGCAGTCCGGCCCGGGCATGAGCCGCACGCACGGACACGTCCAACGCCGCCGCGGCACGGGCCTGCGCCGCACACGCAGCAGCCTTCAGCTCCTCCAAAGCACGGAGCCGGTCAACAAGCCCTGCATCCGAATCAGCAGCAATCGCGGCCAGGGATTCCCCGGAGGCGAGCGCCCGGGACCAAGAGGCCAACTCAACAACAGATGCAACGTCCTCGCCCGGGGCTAGGCGGCCGGTCTGGCCCACAGGCCGTTCACACACTGCCGGACCAGGCCCTGGTGACGAGGACGGCGTCCTTGCCGTTGCACCTGCACCTGCCTCTGCCTCTGCCCCTGCGCTCGTTTTCATCTTCGTCTTCGACGCCGTTGCCGGAGCCGCAGCGGAGGCACTCGCGGGCGCAAGGCGGAAAACAGGCGCCGGTCGGGGACCCGAGGGGTCGGGCTGCAAGCACTCCGCCACTCGCAATGATTCGAACATGTGTTCGATAATAACAACCGCAAAAGTTCGCAACAACAGGTGTTTTTGAGCCTGTGGACAAAGTACTTATACAAACAGGTACAGGACACCCGGCGCGGCGATACACCAGACGGACGGCCGCGCCGCCCTCCCCCTACTGCGAAGCCCGGGGCCAAATCCCGCCGAGAGTCTGGAGGAACTCCGCTTCGGAGAGGACCTCAATCCGCTGGCCCCGCTCATGCAGGTCCAGGACGCGCCGGGCCTTGCCGGTCAGGCGTCCGCTGCGAAGGTCCGCCGGTTCGAAGCCGTCGCCAACCACCAGCACCGTGGTTGCGCGTGTGACGTTGCTGGCCGTCCGGGCGCCTACCTCCGCGGCACGGTCCTTGGCGCTCTGGCGGGCCATTCCCAGGTTTCCGGTGAAGACCACGGTCTGCCCGTACAAGGGATGGGCGGGGTCCGCGAGCGGGTTGGGCGGCGGGTTCTCCCCTTCGGACGGCCATCCGGTCCAGGCAGTCCCCGCTGCAGCCGCCGTCCCGGTGCCCTTAGCCATGGCGTCACGGGTGGCTTTGGACAGCTCATGCTGGCCCGGCACATAGGCGGGCAGCCTGGAAGCCTGCATGCCCTGGCGGAGGAAAAAGTCCGGCATGGAGGAGGCCCCGCAGCGCCGGGCAATGTCCACCATGATTCCGGCACAGGCACGGGCGTCTTCTGTGGCGTCGTGGTGGTTCAGCAGCGGAACGCCTGCCGCTTCTGCGGCGAAGGGCAGCGAGTGCGAGGGCAGCTGGTAGGTGCGGCGGGAATGGACCACCGTGCAGGTGTAGTCGTACGCCGGGCCGGCCAGCCCGGATACTTCCAGCGCGGACCGGATCACCCCCATGTCGAAGGCCGCATTGTGCGCCACCAGGAGGTCATCCCCGATGAACGCCCCGATCTCGGGAAAAAGCTCGCCAAAGCGGGGAGCTCCGGCCACCATCTCCGGTTCAATGCCGTGGATGCGCACATTGCGCCGGTCAAAGTAGTCGTGCCCCTCGGGCGGCCGCATCAGCCAGGAAGTCTCTTCGACCACCTGTCCGCCGCGGACCCGGACCAGGCCCACCGAGCACGGTGAACCGCGGAATCCGTTGGCGGTTTCAAAGTCGATCGCGGTGAAGTTCAGTCCCGCGTTAAGCATCTTCGCCGGTCACCGGCTTCCGCCGTGAGCTGCGGACCTTGGCAGCAACGAACCACACAGCCGCAATGACAACCGCTGCAATGACGATCTTCTGGAAAACACCGGCGTAGGCCTCAACGAGGTGCCAGCTTTCGCCCAGATAGTAGCCGGCCAGAATGAAGATGGTGTTCCAGATCAGGCTGCCGGCAGTAGTGAGCGCGGAAAAGGTCAGCAGGCCCATCCGTTCAATGCCTGCGGGAATGGAAATGAGGCTGCGGAACAGCGGAATCATCCGGCCAAAGAACACCGCTTTATAGCCGTGGCGTTCAAACCAGGCCTCCACCTTGTCCACATCTTCCAGGTCCACCAGGGGAACCTTGGCCACCACCCGGCGCATCCGGTCCCGGCCGAGCCAGGCACCCAGCCCGTAAAGGGCCAGCGCGCCGAGAACCGAACCCAGCGTGGTCCAGAACAAGGCAGCCGTGAGGGAAAAGCTTCCCTGGCTGGCGGTGAAGCCGGCCAGCGGAAGGATAATTTCGCTCGGCAGCGGCGGAAACAGGTTTTCCAGCGCAATGGCCAGGCCTGCACCGGGGGCACCGATGCTTTCCATCATGCCGACAGCCCAGTCTGCGACCCCGCCAAGGGCGGAGGGCTCCGCTGCGGCCTGCTCCGCGGCAACCTGCCCTTCGACAGGAGGCTCGACGACGGCGGCGGGAGCGGCAGGAGGCTCGACGACGGCGGTGCCGGCGGAGAACTCGAAGAAAGTCGGGGAGGTGGCTGCGGGAACGGCTTCAGTAATAGTCATCTCGCGCTCAATTCTGCCCCAGCCCCCTGCGCCGGGCAGAATCCCGGGACCCCTCCCCGGCGTGTTTGGGACACATCACACACCGTGGCCCCGGGATTCGGAGACGGGCTACCCTTCCGCAGCCAGTGTGCGGACCAATGCCGGAAGCAAGGCACGGAAGGCCTGGCCGCGGTGGCTGATGGCGTTCTTTTCCGCGCTGCTCAGTTCCGCGCAGCTGCGCTCGGAACCGGCTGGAACCAGGATGGGATCGTAGCCAAAACCGCCGTCCCCCCGGCGCTCGGTGAGCAGGGTTCCGCGCAGTTCGCCCCGCTCCACGGTTTCCGAGCCGTCCGGGCCGGCCAGCGCCGCGGCGCACACAAAGGCGGCCCCGCGGTGCTCGGCGGAAATGTCCCCCAACTGGGCCAGCAGCAGGTCCAGGTTCGCGGCGTCGTCGCCGTGCCGGCCGGACCAGCGGGCGGAGAAGATGCCCGGCGCTCCGCCCAGGACGTCCACGGACAGGCCGGAATCGTCCGCCACCGCGGGCAGGCCCGTGGCGGCGGCAACCGCATGGGCCTTGAGCAGTGCGTTCTCTTCGAACGTCACGCCTGTCTCGGCGACGTCGGGAACCCCGGCGGCCGCGGCGTCGATCACCTGCGTGTCCACGTCGAGCCCGGGCACCTGCCCGCGCAGCAGTTCGCGCAGTTCACGCAGCTTGCCCGGATTGCGGGTGGCCAGGACCAGGCGTGCCTGTGCCATTTATGCCGTACCCAGGGTCTGCCGCTGGATGGCGGCCAGTTCGGCGGTGCCCTGCAGCGCCAGGTCCAGCAGCGCGTCCAGTTCGGCGCGGTCGAAGGGAGCGCCCTCGGCGGTTCCCTGCACCTCCACGAACTTGCCCGAGCCGGTGACCACAACGTTCATGTCGGTTTCCGCCCGCACGTCTTCGACATAGGGCAGGTCAAGCATGGGCACGCCGTCGATGATGCCCACGCTGATGGCGGCAACGGTGTCCAGCAGCGGGGACGCGTTGCGGGCAATAAGCTTGTTGTCCTTGGCCCAGGCCACTGCGTCGGCGAGGGCCACATAGGCCCCGGTGATGGCTGCGGTACGGGTGCCGCCGTCGGCCTGCAGGACGTCGCAGTCCAGCACGATCGTGTTCTCGCCGAGTGCCTTGGTATCGATGATGGAACGCAGCGAGCGCCCGATCAGCCGGGAAATCTCATGGGTGCGGCCGCCCAGTTTGCCCTTCACGGACTCGCGGTCATTGCGGGTGTTGGTGGCGCGGGGAAGCATGGCGTATTCGGCGGTGACCCAGCCCTTGCCTTCGCCCTTGAGCCAGCGCGGCACGCCGGGCGTGAGTGACGCGGTGCACAGCACGCGCGTGTTGCCGAACTCGATCAGGGCCGAGCCTTCGGCCTGCTTCGACCAGCCGCGGGTGATGGTGATGCTGCGCAGCTGGTCCGGGGTACGTCCGTCCGCGCGCACGAGGCCGGCGGACGGGACGGGAGTGGAGGCGGTAGTCATGGCTTCAGTCTATCGCCGGGACTGCGGCTAGACGCTGCGCGCCTTCTGCACCGCCAACGGCTCCGCGAAGGGACTGCCGACGTCGTAAGACACCCCGGCCACGGCCACCGCGAGGTCACCTGTGTAGGAGCCGCGGGCCTCGGCCACGCTGAGGCTGGCGTCATTCCAAACCGGCAGGTGCGTGAGCAGCAGCCGGCGCGCATTGGCGGCAGTGGCCGCAGCCCCAGCACGGCGCCCGGTCAGGTGCACACCCTCGATCGCGTCGTCGCGGCCCTCGTGGAAGGCAGCTTCGCAGAGGAAGACGTCGGCGTCCCGGGCAGCTGCTTCCAGCCCAGGGCAGGAGTCAGTGTCCCCGGAATAAGCCAGGGTCCGCAGGGTGGATACGCCGTCGGCATCCAAGCTGCGGGCTTCGACCCGCAGCGCGTAGGCTTCTTCGGCGGGGTGCCGGACTGGATACGGGGTGATGCTGAAGGGCCCGATCTCCACGGTGCCGCCCGGCGTCCAGTTGCTGAACTCGAAGTCCTCGTGCATCCCCGGATCCAGCTCCAGGCCGTAGGCGGTAGCCATTCGGTCTGCGGTAGCCGCTGGTCCCCACACCTTGATCCGGTCCCGGTTCCAGCCCGAGGGATCCCAGTGCACCGCCACGTGCAGCCCGCACAGGTCCATGCAGTGGTCGGGGTGCAGGTGGGTCAGCAGGACGGCATCAATGTCCCGCAGGTCCATGTAGCGCTGCAGGGCCCCCAGGGACCCGTTGCCCAGGTCCAGCAGGATCCGCCAGTCGCGCACGCCGTCGTTGGCGGTCACGAGATAGCACGACGCCGGCGAGGCGGGGCCGGGAAAGGAGCCGCTGCAGCCCACAATGGTCAGTTTCATGCGGTGCCGTTCCAGGAGGCGCCGCTCTGCGCCCCCATGTGTTCGGGGGCGTCTGCCCGTGCTGCGGCAATCATCTGCGGGGTGACCCGCGCCATGCTGCCGGTGGGGTAATGCGCTGCCACGTGGTCAACGTGCTGGACGCTGAGGACCTCGGGGCCAAGGAAACGCCGGGCGAGCAGCTCGAAGGAAGCCGAATCCCCGGTTGCGACGAAGGTGTGCTGCGGGGGTGTCTGCGAACGGCGTTCGATGCCGTGGGAAATCAGGGCCCGGTAGACGTCTTTGGCAGTTTCCTCGGCGCTGGACACCAGGGTCACGCCGTCGCCCATTACGTAGGAAATCACGCCGGTGAGCAGCGGATAGTGGGTGCAGCCGAGGACGAGGGTGTCCACGTCCTTCGCCCGCAGCGGAGCGAGGTATTCCTCGGCGGTGGCGAGCACGTCCGGGCCGGAGGTAATGCCGGCCTCCACGAACTCGACGAAAGCGGGGCAGGCCACGGAGGAGACCGTCAGGTGCGGCGCGGCAGCGAAAGTATCGTCGTAGGCCCGCGAGCCCACGGTGGCGGCGGTGCCGATGACGCCGATCCGTCCGGTGCGGGTGGCCGCGACGGCGCGGCGGACGGCCGGCTGGATGACCTCTATGACCGGGATACCGTACCGGCGGGTGTAGCGTTCACGGGCGTCACGCAGGACGGCGGCGGAGGCAGTGTTGCAGGCAATGACCAGGAGCTTGACGCCGGAGTCCACCAGCTCGTCCATCACGCCCAGCGCGTTGGCCCGCACTTCGGCAATGGGCAGCGGCCCGTACGGTCCCTTGGCGGTGTCCCCCACGTACATGATGGCTTCGTTGGGCAGCTGGTCCAGGACGGCGCGTGCCACGGTCAGGCCGCCCACCCCGGAGTCGAAAATGCCGATGGGTGCGTCCGACTTGCCCTCTGACTTCCCAGACGGTTGTGCTGCAGCGGACGGATCGACCCGGTTCGAACTCATAATGTAACGACAATAGTCCTCCCCGCGGCGCCCGCACATTCACCGACGCGTGCCGTTGCTCACAGCCCAAGCCGGTATTGCGGGCCGGTAAAGCGCCAGTTCAGCGTCAGTTCAGGGTGTCGAGCAGCGCCTGCATCAGTGTTTCCTGCAGCCATGTGACGAAGTTGTACACCAGGGCCAGGTAGCCGTCCACGTCCTGTGCCTTGGACGGGTCCGTTATGTCGTGCAGCCGTTCAGCGTCCTCATCGTCGGCCAGGCCCAGGCGGTCGCCCAGCACCAGCCGGACGTCGTTCAGGGCGCGGGCAAAGAGCCGGGCCTGCTCCGCGTCCAGCCGCAGCGGGCCGGTTTCCAGCTGCAGGGCAGCCGCGCGCAGGGCCGCCTGCTTCGATTCGCGCAGGCTGCGTTCGGTGAACCGGCGGAACTCCAGGGCGTCGTCTTCCGCCTCGGTGCCGTTAGGCAGCAGCCGCAGCAGCGCCGGGTCCTCCGGGGCAACGGCGGACGGATCGATCCCCACCATTGCCGCAAGGGGATCTGCGTCCGCTGCCGTGTCCGGTTCCAGCAGGGACTGCACATCGGCGAAGAGCTTGCGCAGCAGGTCCCGCTCCCCCGGTTCCAGGTTGGCGGTGATGCCCTTGCGGGTGAGCTTGAATCCGGTTGCCACGATATCCGTTCTGTTGTGCGTTTCGTCAGCAGCTGTTGAAGTACCGGTGCCTGTTTAAGGGCCCGGGAGCCGGCTAAGCTGCATCCGCCTTCTGGAAGGTGGCCCACAGCCCGTAGGAGTGCATCGCCAGTGTGTCGCGTTCAGCGGCCTCCCGGGAGCCGGTGGCCACCACCGACTTTCCGGCCTGGTGCACCTCCATCATGAGCCGGTGCGCCTTGGCCTCCGAGTAGTTGAAGTAGCTCTGGAAGACGTAACTGACATAGCTCATGAGGTTCACCGGGTCATTCCACACGATCACCACCCAAGGGACGTCCACGGCGGTAAGGGATTCGGTCTCCTCACGTATCAGGGTGTCCGTGCCGGGTGCAGTGCTGGTAGCCATGGCTTCAATTGTAGTGAGGATTCAGTGCCGAACTGCCGCGGCGGCGTCTTCTCCCCAATCGGGATAAGCGGGTTAGAGTTTTGCCTGTGAACAGTCCCGCCGCTTGGCATTCCCCAAACTCCGCCCTGTATACGGATCATTACGAGCTGACCATGCTCCAGGCCGCCCTGCATTCGGGCACGGCCTCCCGCCGCTCCGTCTTCGAGGTTTTCGCCCGGCGCCTGCCCGACGGCCGCCGCTACGGTGTTGCTGCCGGAACCGGCCGCATCCTGGAAGCCCTGGAAAACTTCCGGTTCGATGCACCGCAGCTGGATTTCCTGGCCCGCACCAACGTGGTGGACGAGCGCACCCTCGCCTGGCTGGCGGATTTCCGTTTCTCGGGCAACATCTACGGGTACGCCGAGGGCGAAGCCTATTTCCCGCAGTCGCCCCTGCTAATTGTCGAGTCCAGCTTCGGGGAAGCGTGCATCCTGGAAACCATGCTGCTGTCCATGCTCAACCATGACAGTGCCATCGCCTCTGCCGCCTCCCGCATGACCTCGGCCGCAGACGGCCGCCCCTGCATTGAAATGGGCTCGCGCCGCACCCATGAGGAAGCAGCCGTGGCCGCAGCCCGGGCCGCGGTAATTGCCGGCTTCAACAGCACATCGAACCTGGAAGCAGGCCTGCGCTACGGACTCAAGACCGTAGGCACGGCGGCGCACTCCTTCACCCTGCTGCACGACTCCGAGAAGGAAGCCTTCACGGCGCAGACCGCCGCCCTGGGCATGGGCACCTCGCTGCTGGTGGACACGTACGACGTCGAACAGGGCGTCCGCAACGCGGTGGAAGTGGCCGGACCGGCGCTGGGCGGCGTCCGCCTTGATTCCGGGGACCTGGTGGCGCAGGCCCGCTGGGTGCGGGACCTGCTCGATGACCTGGGCAACACCGGCACCCGCATCATGGTCACCTCCGACCTGGACGAGTACGCCATCGCGGCCCTGGCCTCGGCGCCGGTGGACACCTACGGCGTCGGGACCTCCCTGGTCACCGGCTCCGGCGCGCCAACCGCCGGCATGGTCTACAAACTGGTCAGCCGCGAGGGTGATGACCATGAGTTTGTTTCCGTGGCCAAGGCGGCCAAGAACAAGGCTTCGCGCGGCGGGCGCAAGTACGCCATGCGCCGGCTGAACGAACACGGCACGGCAACCGCCGAGGTGGTGGGAATCGGCCACGCCCCGGCCGACGACGGCAACGACCGTCCGCTGCTGCACCAGTTCGTTGCCGATGGAGAGATCCTGCCCGGCTGGACCGGGCCCGAGGCCGTCACGCGTGCCGCCCGGCGGCACGCAGAATCCCTGGCCGAACTGCCCACCTCGGTAAACCGCCTGCAGCGCGGCGAACCGGCAATCCCCACCGAATACGAGGAGTAAGCATGGCGCGTGCCCTGATCATTGTCGATGTACAAAACGACTTCTGCGAAGGCGGCTCGCTGGCCGTCTCCGGCGGAGCCGACCTTGCCGGTGAGATCACCGATTACGTGGAAACTTCCGCTGGCCGCTATGACCTGGTGGCCGCCACGCAGGACTGGCACATCGATCCCGGAGCGCACTTCTCCGAGACGCCGGACATGGTCAATTCCTGGCCGCGGCACTGCGTGGCCGGCACACGCGGGGCCCAGCCGCACCCTGACCTGGACACCGAACTGGTGGACGCCTTCTTCCGCAAGGGCCAGTACGAGGCGGCCTACTCCGGCTTCGAGGGCGTGCTGGCCCCGGACGTCGAGGTTCCCCTGGGTGAGCCCGAAGCGGAACCGGACAGCGGCGAAGAGACGCTGAGCCTGGATGACTGGCTGCGCGACAACGATGTGGACGAGGTGGTGGTCCTGGGCCTGGCCGCCGACTACTGCGTACGTGCCACCGCCATGGACGCAGTGGCCGCCGGCTACACCACCGCAGTCATTCCGGAACTTTCCCGCGGCATCAACCGGGAATCCACCATGGCCGCCTGGGCGGAACTGGAAGACGCCGGCGTCGAGATCATCGACCTCTAGCAGCACACACACGTGGAAGGGCCGGACGCATATGCGTCCGGCCCTTCCACGCGTACACGGCGCTACTTGCGCCCGATGAACCAGTCCTGCAGCTTCTTCAACCGCTTGTTCAGCTGCTCCTCGTTGGCCTGGGCCACGGGCGGTCCGCCGCAGATCCGGCGCAGCTCGCTGTGCACCACCCCGTGGGGCATGCCGGAACGGGCGGACCAGGCGGAAACGTTCTTGGCCAGTTCTCCCCGCAGTTCGGTGAGCCGGCGGTGGTCCACCACCTCCGGGGCTTCCGCCGGCGGCGCCTCGGCCGCCCCGGAACGGCGGCCCCTGCGCGAGAGCTGCTCATGCTGGCGCTGGCGCAGCAGCGTGCTCATCTGGTCTGCATCCAGCAATCCGGGAATCCCGAGGAAGTCCTGTTCCTCCTCGCTGCCCAGCGCCCCGCCGGTGCCGAACTCGCCGCCGTCGAAAAGCACCCGGTCAAACGACGCCTGGGACTCCAGAGCCTCGAATTTCTGCTTGGTCAGCTCACCGGACGCCTTCTCCTCCCGGTTCGCGGCCTCCATCAGGCTGTCCTCCAGCCCGAAGCCTTCCTCCTCCAGATGGTTGTCCGGCCGGTCCAGGGCGTGGTCGCGTTCCACTTCCATCTGGTTGGCCAGCGCCATCAGGTTCGGCACCGAGGGCAGGAACACCGAGGCGGTCTCCCCGCGCTTGCGGGCACGCACAAAGCGGCCCACGGCCTGCGCAAAGAACAGCGGGGTGGCCGTGGAGGTGGCATACACCCCGACGGCGAGGCGCGGCACGTCCACGCCTTCGGACACCATCCGCACCGCCACCATCCACCGCTGCGTACCGGCGGAGAACTCTTCGATCTTCTCCGAGGCCTTGGCATCGTCGGAAAGGATGACCGTGGGAGATTCCCCCATGATCTTCTTCAACCAGCCGGCGTAGGCCCGCGCGTCGTCGTGGTCCGTGGCAATCACCAGGCCGCCGGCGTCGGGCACGGACCGGCGGACCTCGGTGAGGCGCCGGTCAGCCGCGGCGAGCACGGCCGGAATCCATTCTCCGGTGGGGTTCAGTGCCGTGCGCCAGGCCTGGGCCGTAATGTCCTTGGTGACGGCAGCCTCGCCCAGCGACGCCGCCATCTCGTCTCCGGCGCTGGTGCGCCAGCGCATCTGGCCGGAGTACGCCATGAACATCACCGGCCGGACCACATGGTCCTTGAGCGCCTGGCCGTAGCCGTAGGTGTAGTCCGCCTTGGACCGGCGGATCCCGTCCCGGTCTTCGACGTACTCCACGAACGGAATGGCGGCAGTGTCCGAACGGAACGGCGTACCGGTGAGGGACAGCCGCTTGGCCGCCGGTTCGAAGGCCTCGCGGATGCCGTCGCCCCAGGACAGTGCGTCGCCGCCGTGGTGGACCTCATCCAGGATCACCAGGGTGCGGGCCGCTTCCGTCTTGGCGCGGTGCAGCATGGGCTTGGACGCCACCTGGGCGTAGGTGACGGCGACACCGATGAACCCGTGGCCGTGCCGGCCGTCGGCGTTCTTGAAGTTCGGGTCGATGGCCAGGCCTACCTTGGCGGCGGCGTCGGCCCACTGCCGCTTCAGGTGATCGGTGGGCGCGACGACGGTAATCCGGTTAACGATGCCGCGTTCGACAAGTTCGTTGGCCACCCGCAGCGCGAAGGTGGTTTTACCGGCGCCGGGGGTGGCCACGGCCAGGAAATCGCTGGCATTGGAAGCAAAGTACTTCTCCAGCGCTTCGGCCTGCCACTGGCGCAGCTTCGGGGCGGTACCCCAGGCGGCACGTTCAGGATAGGCGGGCGGCAGGGAGGCGCCGGCGCCGGCGCCGAAAAGCGTTTCGGAACTCACGCTGGGAACGCAACCTTTCCAGTTTCTCGATTGGTTGTTGCCGTACGGGCGCCGGACGGGGACAGCTCAAAGCACCTGCCGGCAGGGGCAGGCGTCAACACATAGGTCATGCAGGCATCAGGACTAACTGCCTTCAGCAGAAGAAGGCTGGGAAACGGGCGGTCAAGACGGCCGGACGGACGTATTACTTTTTGCCCTTGGGGTTGTCGCCCTCGGGGCGCAGGCCCTCATAGATTTCCTTGCAGGTGGGGCACACCGGGAACTTCTGCGGATCCCGGCCCGGGGTCCAGACCTTGCCGCACAGGGCAATAACCGGCTCGCCGGACAGCGCGGACTCCATGATTTTTTCCTTGCGCACGTAGTGGGCAAAGCGTTCGCTGTCACCGGGCTCCAGCTCTTCACGCAGTTCTTCGCGCTCGATGGTGGCCGTGGAGGTCCCGTTGTCATCCAGGCGGCGGGGATCGTTCTCGAAAGGATCTGGGGGCAGGCTCATGGACACCATCTTAGTACCCGGCACCTACTTGTTGACGGAGACCTGCTGCAGCAGTTCCGGACCCCGCGCGTCCAGCCAGCGGCCACCTACACGGATCCCGGCAACCAGCAGCCCGCCGCCCAGCACCAGCCCTGCGGCCAGTGTCACAACACCCCAGAGCGTACTGCCGGTAACCACCGCGGCACCCGCTGGTGCCAGCACCGGCAGCAGCAGGGCGAACAGGACCATGCTGAAGACGCCCTGGACCAGCAGGGACCGACCGGTGGACCCCGGCGGTGTCTTGAAGGCGTTTTCACCCGGCAGCGGCACGTTGTAGGTGTACCGCGCAGAAACGACGCTGGACACGCCCAAGCCCGCCAGCAGCGCGCCCAGCCCCACGCCCAGGGACGGCAGCACCAGCTCCGGCCGGCCGGTCAGGAACCCGGGCAGCACCGCCGCCAGGAGAACCGCCGGCACGGCAAACACGGCGCAGGCGAGGGCGCGGCCTGCCCGGTCCGCCCGGCCGCTCACGCCGGTGGACAGGTGCAGGGCAAAGGCGGTGTTGTCGTACGCGACGTCGGCGTGGAGCGAAAAGCCCAGTAGGAACCCGATCAGCGGAGCAAGCAGCAAGGTCACCAGCCAGGTGCCGTTGCCCTCGTAGCTGTTGGATCCGAAGACCAGGACCACGGCCAGCAGCGGCACAACCAGCAGCGAAGCGCTGTACCGCGGGTCGCGCAGCCAGTAGATCATGGCCCGGGCGGCAACAGCGCCGGACGGCGTGCCCGGGAACCGGGCGAACAATCCCAGCCCGCCGGCTTTGCCCCGGGCCGCTGCGGCCTGCGGCGGGTTGACCAGGGCGCGCTGCAGCAGCAGCTTCCAGGCCACTACCAGCGCCGCCAGGAAGGCTATAGCGATGAGGGCCTTGGCGGCCGCGGCGCCGTAGTTGCCCAGGGCCACGTCGCCGGGCACGGACCACACGGCTCCGAGCGGTGTCCAGGACAGGCCGGACGCCAGGCGGACAAGGAAGTCCCCGCTGGAGGCAATGCCCTCCCCCACAGCGGAAATGATGGGACCCAGCAGGACCAGCGGGATGATCAGGAGCATCGTGCTCGCTTCGCGGAACCGGCGCGAACCGGTCAGGGACACCGCTGCAGAAACCGTGACGCGCGCTGCAACCAGGCAGGTGAACAACGCGGCCGCGGCCATCACCAGTGCTGCGGCCAGGGCGGCCGGTGAACGGTACCAGCTCAATGCCTGTGCCAGTACGGCCAACGCCGTGGCGGCGCCGGGGATGCCGATGAGCCCGCCCACGGCCAGCCCCGCCAGCAGCTGCCGCATGGGAACGGCGTACGTGGTAAAGCGGGCCGGATCCAGGGTCAGATCCAGCCCGGAAAAAACGACCGGAATGAGCGCCCAGCCAAGGATGGCGGCGGAACCGGCAAGCACGACGGCGGTGCGCGCCAGTGCCGGGTCCGCGCCGACCACGAACAGTGCGGCCAGCAGGAAGGCCAGCAGCCCCAGGGCGTAAAGGGCGCCGAGGATGATCCCTACCAGCTGCCACGGGCTGCGGTGCAGCGAGTTGCGCAGCAGCAGCAGCTTCAGTCTCAGAAGGTGCGCAACCATTCCAGCCCCTCCGAGTGTGTACGGCCTCCCACGAGGGAAACAAAACGTTCTTCCAGGCTGGTGCCTCCGCGTACTTCATCCACGGTGCCCGCCGCCAGCAGGTTTCCGTTGGCCACCACCGCAACGTGGTCGCACATCCGCTGGACCAGGTCCATCACATGGCTGGACACAATTACGGTTCCGCCGGAGGAGACGTAACCGGAGAGGATGTCGCGGATGTTGGCGGCGGAGACCGGATCCACCGCCTCGAAAGGTTCGTCCAGGACCAGCAGCCGCGGTGCGTGGATAAGCGCGGAAGCAAGCGCCACCTTTTTGGTCATGCCCGCGGAGTAGTCCACCACCAGCTTGCCTGCATCCGCGGTGAGGTCCATCGCGGCCAGCAGGTCCTTGGTGCGCGAAGCCACCGTGTCCCGGTCCATGCCGCGCAGCAGGCCGGCGTAGGCCACCAGCTGCTCGCCGGTCAGCCGGTCGAAGAGCCGCACGCCGTCCGGCAGGATGCCCATCAGCCGCTTGGCTTCCAGGGGGTGGGCCCATACATCGGTGCCGTGCACCGCCGCAGTGCCCTGGTCCGGGCGGAGGAGCCCGGTGGCCAGGGACAGCATGGTGGTTTTGCCGGCGCCGTTGGGGCCCACCAGCCCGTAGAACGAACCGGCGGGCACGTCCAGGCTGATGCCGTTCACGGCCACCTTGCCGCCGAATCTTTTCGCGAGGCCACGCACCGCCAGGGCGGGGGCCGGTCCTGGTGTTTGGGTCATGGGACCAGATTAACGCCGGGACGGGCCGGAGTGCTCCGCACAAAGGACCAGATTCACGCCCGTGTCCCCGGGGGAGGCTCCCTCCCGGGGACTACCTGCGCCGGCTGATCTGGATGCACCGGGCGGGCGGCGTGCCCTAGAAGCCGCCGGGCCGGGCGGCCCGCTCATACTGGGGCACCCAGGGCAGCTTCGCGTCCAGCTCGGCCGCGGCTCGCATCCACCAATGCGGGTCGCGCAGGGCGGCCCGGGCAATCAGGACGGCATCCGCCGAGCCGGCCTGCAGCACCTGCTCGGCCTGCGCGCCGGTGTCAATAAGCCCGACGGCGGCCGTGGGAACGGACGCTCCGCGGCGGACGGCCTCCGCGTATTCCACCTGGTAGTTCGGTCCTACGGGAATAGCGGCACCCGGAACCGCTCCGCCGGTGGAAACGTCGATGAGGTCCACTCCGTGTTCCCGCGCCTGCCGGGACAGGACCACCGAAGATTCAGCATCCACTCCCCCGGGCATCCAGTCCGTGGCAGAGATTCGCAGCAGCAGGGGCATGGACTCGGGGATGACCGCCCGCACCGCGTCAATGACCGCCAGGGTCAGCCGGTTGCGTCCGTCTTCACTGCCGCCCCATGCATCGGTGCGTGTGTTGACCAGCGGGCTGAGGAACTGGTGCAGGAGGTAGCCGTGTGCACCGTGGATTTCGATGGTGTCGAAGCCGGCGTCCACCGCGCGGACCGCTGCGTCGGCGAAATCGGAGATGACCCGGCGGATGCCGGCCTCGTCCAGCTCGGCGGGAGGGGCGTAGGTACCGAACGGGTCCGCTGTGGGACCCACCGTCTGCCAACCGCCGTCCCCGAGAGGAACGCTGCCGTGCCCGGCCGCAAAGGGAGCATAGGTGGAGGCCTTCCGGCCAGCGTGTGCCAATTGGATGCCGATGCGTGCGTCCACGGCACCGTGCCGGTGCACGAAGTCGGTGATGCGGCGCCAGCCTGCAGCCTGCTCGTCATTCCATATGCCGGCATCCTGCGGACTGATCCGGCCCTCCGGACTGACGGCAGCAGCTTCGGTGATAATCAGGGCTGCACCGCCGGCGGCAAAGGAACCCAGGTGCATCAGGTGCCAGTCATTGGGCACACCCGGCGCGTTGGCGGGGTCCGCGGGATTCACGGCGTCAGCTGAGTACTGGCACATGGCGGCGACCCAGCCGCGGTGGGCCAGCTCCAAACCGCGCAGGGTGATCGGGTCAAAAAGCGATGGTGTATCCACGGAAAAAGCGCCCCTCCTAGAACAGTGCCCGGGCGAGGGCGGAACGGGCCTTAGTGACCCGCGGATCGGATACACCCACTACTTCGAAGAGATCCAGCAGCCGCAGCCGGGCTGTCTCCCGGTCCTCGCCGCGCACCCGCCCGATTAGGCCGGTGATGCGCCGGAAGGCGTCCTCAACGTGCCCGCCGGCAATGTCCAGGTCCGCCACGGCCAGCTGGGCCTGCACATTGTCGGGCTCCTCTGCACCTGCACGGCGGATCCCGTCGGCGTCCACCCCGCGCAGGCGGGCCATCAGCTCCACTTGTGCCAGGCCGGCCTTGGCTTCTGCGTCGGCAGGCTGCTCTGCCAGCGCCTTGCGGTAGGCGGCCGCGGCGGCGTCATAGTCCTCGGCATTGATGGCGTCGAAGGCTTCCTGGTGCAGCGGAGGCAGCGGGGCCTCTTCGGCCGGCGTTTCAGGGGCAGCCCCGTCCAGGGCGCCGTTGACGCCGTTGGTAGCGGCAACCTGCATCAGTTCGGCAACGACGGCGCGGATCTGTTCTTCGGGCAGGGCCCGGTCGAACAGGGGCACCGGCTGGCCCTTGAGCACGGCTGCGACGGTGGGAACCGCAATAGCCTGGAAGGCCTGGGCAATCTGCGGATAGGCGTCAACGTCAACGCGGGCAAGCAGCATCCTGCCGTTCTGCTCGACGGCGACGGCGGCCAGGACCGCTGAAACATTCTGCGACTCGGCGCTGGCATGCGAATACAGGTCGATGACCACCGGCACATCAGCGGAAAGCTGCACCACCTGCGGGAAGGTCTGCTCCGAAACCTCCACAACAAAGGGTGAGGAAGCGGGCGCGGCTCCAGCTGCCGGGCCGGAGCCAGGGGCGGCGGCTGCCGCAGCGGGCGGGGCGGCGGAACGGGCCTTGAGGGCGGAGAGGTCGACTGCACCCCGCAGGTTCACAGGTGAGGGGGCCGCCGGCGACGGGCGGTGGTTCGGTGTGCTCATTTCTTCACCTTATTACGCCGCGCCCCGTCACCGGCAAGCCCGTGCCCGCATCCCTGCCGGCGGCGCGGGGCTTGCCCCGGATCCCTTGCGCTCCGCCGCCTCCGCAGCTACTTCAGGGTTGCGCCCAACAGCTGCTGGGCGGCACCCACCACCTGCGCCTGGCTGTTGCTCCCGGCGGCAGGAACGTAGACCATCACCGCTTCACCGTGGCGCACGTCAATGCCTGCATCGGTGTTGGCCTGGCCGGTGAGCGACTGGTACACGGTCCCTTCCAAGTTGATCGAGTCGCCGGCTTCCTTGGGGGTGCTGGAGAACGTGTTGGCGAGGTAGCCGAAAACGATGGCCCCGCCGTCGGCCGTGCGCAGCGCGTGCGTAGCCGAGGGCTCGGCAGTGTGCGTAAACGTGTTCGTGGCGAACTCGTTCTTGGGGTCGGTCTTGACCTGTTCCTGGAACTTCACTACGTCCTCGGTGAACCGGTTTCCGGCGAATGTTGCCTTGTTGTCGCCCTGGGGGTTGGTCAGCGAATCGGCGAGGGCGGCCACGGCCTGCTGCGGGCTCATCAGGAGACCGTTGGCGGAATCGGCCGGAATCTGGTCAGCGCCGGTTCCGGCGGCAGGGGGCTGAGGGAACGTGCTCGCCGGAAGCATCTGGACGGCTGATACAAGCTTGTAGTTCTCGCGTGCCGAGGCCTGGACCAGCAGGAGCGCCTGCGGCACAGGGTTGGCCTCGCCCTGGGTGACGGCGACGATGGTCCGGGGCCAGCTGTCGGTGGCGGCAACTGACTGGGTCCGCAGAGTCTGCGCAGCCACCGGAACCGGAGCTTCGTGATCGGCAGCCTTCGCAGCCACCGCATAGTTCGCCTCGCGCAGGGCATAGGCGGAGCCGCCGACGCGGGGTGCCAGTGCGTTCGCGTCCTTCGCCGCATCGCCGGCCTCAACGGTGCCGGCGACGTCGGCAAGGATGCGTTCCAGCTGCGAATCCAGCACAACCGGGCGGGTGCCTGCTGAACCCTCTTCCGCCAACGCGGGGGCGGGGGTGGCCACAAGTACCAGCGCCGCGGCGGCAGCTGCCGCCATGGCCGGACGACGGCGTGCGGGGGCATGGGCGGTGAAAGCAGAGGTGGAGCTGGGTGACTTTTCGGCGGGAACAGAACGGTTGTCCGGGCCGGCGCTGCGGCGGCCGCCGCGGCGCGGGGTGTCACCGCTGCGCAGGAAGCCCAGGGCAAGGCCGAGGACCGCCAGCAGTGCACCGAGCACAATCAGCGGAACGGCAAGCGGCCGGCTGGCGTCACTTTCCCAGGTCAGCGTCACGTCGCCGGGAGCAGCAGCGGTGCCGTCGGTGGCCAGCAGGATCTCCCAATCGCCCGCAGCCGGCGCCTTCCAGTCATAGGACAGCTCGCCCTCCCCTGCTTCCTCTACTACCCAGAGGTCGGAACCGGCAGGATTCGGGGTCTTCGCCTCGCCCTGTTCGGAGGCTGCGGCCAGCTCGTCGCCGTCTGCGGCTTCCAGCCGGTTGGCGGCGGCTTCGCCTACCCACGCTTCGACGTCGTTGGCCCGGCCAACCGCCAAGGTGAAGGGGGCATCCTGGCGGACCGTGATTTCCACGCCGTCCGGATAGCCGGCCAGCAGTTCCGCGTCGAGGACGGTCACCGGTGCTTTGGCGTCGCTGACGGCAGCGGACGCCGATTCGGTCTCCGGGGGCGCCCAAATGGTGCGCTGCCCAATGCCTACCAGCATCAGCAACACCCCAAGGACGATCAGCGGAACTGCAAATTTGTTTCGCACAACTTACCTATCTTCAGTCAACGACATCTCTGGGCGGCCGCATCCCTGCCCCGGGCAGGCGGGAGCGGGGCCTCATATACGGTGGCCCCGGCGCGGCGGTTTATTAGTTGTCCTGGCACTTTATAACCCAATGGTAACGAAATCCCGTTCCACCTCCCATTCGCGCCGCCGGCGCCCGCTGCTGTCCGGGTGCGGGGATGCCGCCGAGGATGCGGGAGGAACGGACCGCAAAGGGCCACGGCTGATAGGGTTTCGCAACGTACCAAGAGGCAAAAACAGCAGAGGGAGAGCGTACGCAAATGAGCGAGAACGAGGACGTGCCTGTCCACGCACCGCTCCCCGGACCGGCTGCGAAGGGACCCCGCACGGCAAACCCCGATTCAACGGAGACCGGCGGTACCCGCGGGGCAGCGGGGCGGACGCGGATGCCCGGGTTCCTCTCCACGGCATCGGACCGGGTGCGGTACAGCCTGCGCCACGGAGTGCCGGGCGCCCGGCCCCGGCGGCGCTTCGAGTTTCCGCCGGAGGAAACGCCCGAAGTCGTAGTGGATCCAGAGGTCCGGCTGCCGGATGAACGCCTGAGCATCAGCGGTGCCGAGCATGCCGAACCCGACGTCCACAGCCTGCGTACCCATCCCATTTACTTCGGCTTTATGCTCACCGTGGGCGTGGGGCTGGCCCTGCTGCTGTACTTCGTCATCACCAACGTGGGCGAGTTGCTGGTGTGGATCGGGGCCGCGCTCTTCATTGCCCTGGGGCTGGACCCGGTGGTCCGCTGGCTCGCGGCCCGGCGCATCCCCCGTCCCGCAGGCATCGCCATCACGGTGCTGGTGCTGGCCGGCGTCGTCGCCGCCTTCTTCGCAACACTGATTCCCACAATCGTCAGCCAGACCTCGGAAATTATTTCCAAGGCGCCGGGCTACGTCGATAACTTCCTGGCCTCGGACTTCTTCATTAACATTGACCGGCAGTTCAAGGTACGTGACCGGATCGACGAGGAGGTCACGAAGTTCTTCTCGAACGGTGATGCCGTGGGCGGGGTGTTCGGCGGGGTCCTCAGCGTTGGCACCGTGATTGCCAACGGCCTGTTCGGCGCGTTGATCATCCTGGTCCTGACCCTGTATTTCCTGGCCTCCCTGCCCTCCATGAAGAAGTGGGCCTACCGGCTCGCCCCGCGCAGCCGCCGCCGGCGGGTGGAAGCCCTGTCCGAGGAAATCACCGGCAGCGTGGGCAACTACGTGATTGGCCAGGGATTCGTAGCCCTCCTCGACGCCACCTACGCGTTCATTGTGATGACGATTACCGGGGTACCGTTCTCGGTGCTGCTCGCGTTCCTGGTGGCGCTGCTGGCCTTCATCCCGCTGGTGGGTCCGCCCATCGCGCTGGTCCTGGTGTCACTGGTGGCACTGACCGTGGGGTGGCAGACGGCTGTCGTGTTCGCCATCCTGTACATGGCCTACCTGCAGTTCGAAGCGTATTTTGTTTCGCCGCGGGTGATGCAGCGCGCCGTGGCGGTGCCCGGGGCGGTGGCCGTCATCGCGGTGATCGCCGGCGGCACCCTGCTGGGCGTCCTCGGCGCACTCATCGCCATTCCCACTGCGGCTGCGATCCTGCTGCTGCTCAAGGAAGTCTTTATCGCCCGCCAGGACCACCACTAGTATCGGCGGCGGATCCGCCAGCAGTGGCTGTGCCAGTGCCGGCGGCCCTCCACTGCCGCCTGCCGGCCCAGCAGCGAGTCCTCCTGCCAGACCACCAGGTGCGGAGTTCCGGGCGGAATGACCTGCCCGCAGCCGGGGCACCGATAGTCCTTGGCAGCGTTCTTGGCGGTGATCTGCCGCACGGACCATTCTCCGTCGGGGCCGCTCTCATGGTGCGGAATTCCGGCGCGGGTACGCTCCAGATCCATGTCCGGGGCCGCAGCGGCCCACTTGCGCCGGGCATTCCTTCCGGCGGGGCTGCCGGCGGCGGGCGCGCGGCGGGGACGGTTGGAACGGGGCATGTAAGTCATTTTGCCGCAGATGAGCCGGTAAAGTGCAACTGTGCGTTTAGTAATAGCCCGCTGCTCCGTTGACTACGTCGGCCGCCTCCGTGCCCATTTGCCCCTGGCCGTAAGGCTCCTGATGGTCAAGGCCGACGGTTCCGTCCTGATCCATTCCGACGGCGGCTCCTACAAGCCGCTGAACTGGATGAGCCCTCCGGCCACCATGCGCAGCGTGGAACCGGACGATACGGATGCCGAAGCCGGTGTCACGGAAGTATGGAACGTCCAGAGCGCCAAGACCGACGACCGCCTGGTGATCAGCATCCATGAGCGGTTCTCCGACGTTTCCCATGACCTGGGCGTTGACCCCGGACTCATCAAGGACGGCGTGGAAGCGGACCTGCAGCGGCTGCTGGCCGAACAGATCAACCGCCTGGGCGAGGGCTACACCCTCATCCGCCGCGAGTACATGACGGCCATCGGTCCCGTGGACATCCTGGCCCGCGATTCCTCCGGTGCCACGGTGGCCGTGGAGCTCAAGCGCCGCGGCGACATCGACGGCGTCGAGCAGCTGACCCGCTACCTTGAACTGCTCAACCGGGATCCGCTGCTGGCTCCGGTCAAGGGGATCTTCGCCGCCCAGCAGATCAAGCCGCAGGCCCGGGTGCTGGCCGAAGACCGGGGCATCTCCTGCCTGACCCTGGACTACGATGCCATGCGCGGAGTGGATGACCGGGACTCCCGTCTTTTCTGAGCCTGCAGTTGCGCTGCTGCCCCGCCGGCTCAGGGCATGCCTAGAATCGGTGCATGACTCCTACTGCGCCTTCCGCCACCCGCGGCTATCTCCGGGGCACCGTCCTCACTCCCGACGAGCCGGTTTCCGACGGCGTGCTGGCCTTCGAGGGCGACCGGATTGTGTATGCCGGACCAGCGTCCGGATTTGATGACGCCGGGTGGCCGGACCCGGTGGCGGTCCCCCCTGGTGCGCTGATCATTCCCGGCCTCGTGGACCTGCACTGCCACGGCGCCCTGGGCTCCGACTTCGCCACCGCCGGCCCCGACGGGATCCGGCAGGCGGTATCCTTCCTGCACGCCTCGGGGACCACTTCCCTGCTGGCCAGCATGGTCACCGGATCCCGCCAGTCCCTCCTGGCGGCCGCGGAGCGGCTGGGCGCCCTGGCCCGCGAGGGGCTCATTGCGGGCATCCACGCCGAGGGGCCCTTCCTCTCGCCGGTGCGCCGGGGTGCGCAGGACCCCGAGTACCTGCTCGCTCCCGATCCGGATTTCGTGGATGCGCTGGTAGAGGCTTCCGACAGTGAGCTGGTGACCATGACCTACGCTCCGGAGCTTCCAGGGGCCGAGGACCTGGTGGACCGGCTCATCCTGCGGGGCGTCACCCCCTCCCTGGGCCACACCGACGCCGACGACGCCACCGCCGCGGCGTCGCTTGCGTGGGCCCGTGACGAGATGGACGAGGCCGGGTTTGACGGCTACGCACCCCGCCCCACCGTGACGCACCTGTTCAACGGAATGCCGCCGCTCCACCACCGCTCCCCCGGGCCTGCCACTGCCTGCCTGCGGGCCGCACGGAAGGGCGACGCCGTGGTCGAGGTAATTGCCGACGGCGTGCACATGGACCCGGCCATGGTGCGGACCGTCTTCGAGCTGGCAGGCGCCGGCAACATAGCCCTGGTCAGTGATGCCATTGCAGCTACCGGTCTGCAGGACGGCAGCTACCGGCTGGGCAACCTGGCCGTGGAAGTCCGTGCCGGTACCGCCCGCCTGGCCGGGGGTGGATCAATTGCCGGCGGCACGGCCACCCTGCTGCAGTGCCTGCAGCGGACCGTGGCTGCGGGCGTGCCGCTGCACGACGCCGTGCGCGCCGCAGCCGAGGTGCCTGCCGACGTGCTCCGGCTGGCGGACGAGGTTGGCGCACTTCGCCGGGGACTGCGCGCCGACGCACTGGTGCTTACACCCGATCTTCAGCTGCACGCGGTGCTGCGGCTCGGCTCCTGGCTGGACGCCCCGGAAACTCCGAAAACTGGGAAAAATAGTTGAAAATATTTCGTTTCCGGCATTGACCCCGGAAATCGGTTATGCCACTCTATTACCAAGTCTTTGTGTAGGTGTATTTCATGCTCGCAAGACCGTTGCGAGCGAGAAGCTCCTCAAGGAACTGCTGAACGGCAAGAACTTGGGCTTTCTTGCTTCAGTAACATAACCCGGCACGAAGCGTGCAGGTAAGTTCCATTTATGAGGAGAAACAATGGCTCAGGGTACCGTCAAATGGTTTAACGCCGAAAAGGGCTTCGGCTTCATCACCCCGGACGACTCCGACGGCGACGTCTTCGTCCACTACTCCGAAATCCAGACCAACGGATTCAAGACCCTCGACGAGAACCAGCGCGTTTCCTTTGAAATCGGCCAGGGCGCCAAGGGCCCCCAGGCCACCGGCGTCACCGCCCTCTAAGGACCGCGTCCCCTTCGGGACAACAGTTTTGCAGAAAACGTAAAAGCCCCCGGCAGCTGCCGGGGGCTTTTACGTTTTCGAGGATTCGTCCTTTATCCGCGGCGGCGCACCACATTGGCGCCCAGGCCGCGAAGGTTTTCCATAAAGTTCTCATAGCCGCGGTCGATATGCTCCACGCCGCGCACCTCGGTAGTTCCGTCTGCCGCAAGACCGGCAATAACCAGCGCAGCTCCGGCACGAATGTCATTGGCGACAACCGGCGCAGCGGAAAGCATCGGCACGCCCTGGATAAGGGCGTGGTGGCCGTCCAGCCGGACCACTGCCCCCAACCGGGCCAATTCCGACGTAAAGCCCCAGCGCGCTTCAAACACATTCTCCGTCACCATTCCCGAACCGGCTGACACCGCGTTCAGGGCCACCACAAACGGTTGCAGATCGGTGGGGAAACCCGGATAAGGCAGGGTCGATACATTGATCGGTTCCGGCGTGGCCGGACCCTTCACGGAGAACCAGTCCTCCCCCGTGCTGACCTCGCAGCCGGCCTGGACCAGTTTGTCCAGCACCACGGCCAGAGCCGATGCATCTGCGGACCGTACTTCGATTTCGCCCCCGGTGATCGCCGCCGCAAACGCCCACGTTCCGGCAACAATCCGGTCCGGCACGGTGCGGTGGACCACAGGATGCAGTGCGTCGACGCCCTCGATGACCAGCGTGTTGGTACCCACGCCGGTGATCCGGGCACCCATCGCATTGAGCATCTGCGCAATGTCACTGATCTCCGGTTCGCGCGCAGCGTTGTCGATCACCGTGCGTCCGCGGGCCAGGGTGGCTGCCATCATCAGGTTTTCCGTGGCACCCACGCTGGGGAAGTCCAGGATGTGAGCCGCGCCATGCAGGCCTTCCGGCACCGACGCCACCAGGTAGCCGTGGTCTATCCCGATCGAGGCGCCCATCAGCTCGAGTCCGGAACGGTGCATGTCCAGTCCGCGGGAACCGATGGCGTCGCCGCCGGGCAACGCCACCTCGGCGCGCCGGCACCGGGCCACCAGCGGGCCAAGTACGGAAATGGAGGCCCGCATGGCACGGACCAGGTCATAGTCGGCCTGGTGGCCCAGCTCCCGGGGCACATCCACCGCCACGGACGCGGCGTCGACGTCGTAGTCCACTGTGCAGCCCAGCCGGCGCAGCAATTCGGCCATGATCCAGACGTCCTGGATGTTGGGCACGTTGGTGATGACCGACCGCCCCTGCGCGAGCAGGGTTGCGGCCATCAATTTCAGGACGCTGTTCTTCGCGCCGGGAACAGTGACGGCGCCGCGCAGGGTGGACGGACCGGTAACAACAATGACGTCTTCCATTACTCCATTCTAGGTGGAGCCGGCGCACCGTCCGGGCCGCCAACAGTGCCCGGACAGCACAAAAGGCACAGGGGAATCCCTGTGCCTTTGATGCTTGGGCTTTGGCCGGCCGGTGCTACCGCCAGGTGCCGATGCCAACTACGGGGCCGGCTTCGATCCAGGACGACAGTCCGGTGTAGGCCTCATAGTTCATGGCCACCAGGACAGCGCTGCCCTCGTAATTCAGCCGTACCACTACGGCGCCCGGCTGGATGCGTGCGCGCTCGGCCTCGGTGGGTTCGCGCCAGCCGCCCATTTCCAGCGAACTGCGCAGGAAACGGTAGGGCGGGCGCGGACTCAGTGATACGAGCCGCAGCCACTCCAAGTGGGTGTCCGTATAACGGCAAACCCCCATCCGCCACCCGCCGGGCGGGAAGCAGATGGAGGCATCAAGAGTCCCCAGGGTGCGCCGCAGCTGACTGCGGCGCACCCAGAAAAGCAGTACTGCGAGGACAAGCAGCCCGAACAGGGCAGCCAGCGCAATGAACACGTAAGAACCGTCCATTGGTGGGGGTCAGCGGATCCCGGCGGTTGCTTCGTTGGTCACCTTCGCATTGTCGGCCACAATGACCACGCGGTTGTTGTCCACGGAGAAGAAACCACCGTCGACGCTCACCTCAATGCGGGAGCCGGAAACCGGCTCAATGGCCAGTCCACCCTCAGCAAGGATAGCCAGCACCGGCGAGTGGCCGGGAAGGATCCCGATCTCGCCGTCGCTGGTGCGGGCCTTGACCATCTTCGCCGCACCGGACCACACGAAGTGGTCGGCTGCGACAATCTCAACCTGGAGTTCAGCAGTGTCCGCCATGGGGCTCACTTCCCGGTCTGCTCTTGGATCTTCGCCCACTGACGCTCGACATCATCCATGCCGCCGACGTTGAAGAAGGCCTGCTCGGCGATGTGGTCCACGTCGCCGTCGCAGATGGCCTTGAAGCCCTCGATGGTGTCCTTGACGGAAACCGTGGAGCCTTCGACGCCGGTGAACTGCTTGGCGGTGTAGGTGTTCTGCGAGAGGAACTGCTGGATACGGCGTGCACGCGACACGACGATCTTGTCCTCTTCAGAGAGTTCGTCGACACCGAGGATGGCGATGATGTCCTGCAGTTCCTTGTTCTTCTGGAGGATCTGCTTGACGCGGATAGCCGTGTCGTAGTGCGCCTGGCCGACGTACTGCGGGTCGAGGATGCGCGACGTCGAGGTCAGCGGATCCACGGCCGGGTACAGGCCGCGGGATGCGATTTCACGGGAAAGTTCCGTGGTCGCGTCCAGGTGGGCGAACGTGGTGGCCGGGGCCGGGTCGGTGTAGTCGTCAGCAGGGACATAAATGGCCTGCATGGACGTGATCGAGTGACCCTTGGTGGACGTGATGCGCTCCTGCAGCAGACCCATCTCGTCAGCCAGGTTCGGCTGGTAGCCCACGGCGGAAGGCATGCGGCCGAGAAGAGTGGAAACCTCGGAACCTGCCTGCGTGAAGCGGAAGATGTTGTCGATAAAGAGCAGCACGTCCTGGTTCTGCACATCGCGGAAGTATTCCGCCATGGTCAGGCCGGAGAGGGCCACGCGAAGGCGCGTTCCCGGCGGCTCATCCATCTGGCCGAATACAAGGGCCGTGTCCTTCAGGACGCCTGCCTCTTCCATTTCAACCCAGAGGTCGTTGCCTTCACGGGTACGCTCGCCAACACCGGCGAATACCGAGGTACCGCCGAAGTTGCGAGCAACACGGGTGATCATTTCCTGGATCAGAACGGTCTTGCCGACGCCGGCGCCGCCGAACAGGCCGATCTTGCCGCCCTTGATGTACGGGGTCAGGAGGTCGATCACCTTGATGCCGGTTTCCAGCATCTCGGTGGAGCCCTCGAGGTCCGCGAAGTTCGGTGCCTTGCGGTGGATCGGCCAGCGCTCGGAGATTTCCAGCTTGTCAGCCGGAACGTCCAGGGGCTCGCCCAGCACGTTGAAGATGTGGCCCTTGACGCCGTCGCCTACGGGCACGGAGATGGGGGCACCGGTGTCGACCACGGCTGCGCCGCGGACCAGGCCGTCAGTGGCCTGCAGGGAGATTGCACGGATGAGGTTGTCGCCCAGGTGCTGGGAGGTCTCAAAGGTGATGGTGCGGGTTTCGCCGTTGACCGTCAGTTCGGTGGTCAGGGCGTTGTAGATGGTGGGGATTGCGTCAGCCGGGAATTCGACGTCGACAACCGGGCCAATGACACGGGCGATACGGCCTGTGGCGCCCGGTGCTACGGAGGTTGCTCCGTGCTCGGCAGTTTGGGCAGTCATCTCTCTCACTTCACTCAGTTAGATGGCGTGTGGACTAAGTTTTGTTTTGCGTTGGAGCTTCTTGCGGCGGTTGCTGCTGGTTAGGACGCGCTGAGCGCGTCTGCTCCGGCGACAATCTCCGAAAGCTCCTGGGTGATTTCAGCCTGACGGGCGTTGTTGCGAAGTCGCGTGTACTTCTTGATCAGGTCCGTGGCGTTATCCCCTGCGGCCTTCATGGCGCGCTGGCGGGCGGCAAGCTCGGAAGCTGCGGCCTGGAGCATGGCTGCGAAGATGCGCGACTCGATGTAGCGCGGCAGCAGTGCGTCCAGGACCTTTTCCGGCTCGGGCTCGTATTCGTAGAGAGGCAGGAACTCAGCGGTTGACTGGGCTTCTTCCTCTACTACCTCCAGCGGCAGCAGTCGGATGACCGCAGGTTCCTGAATAACCATGGACTTGAAGCGCGTGTACACGATGTGGATTTCGTCCACGCCGCCGTCTTCGTAGGCCGTATTGAAGTCATCGAGGAGTGCCTTGCCGATTTCTCGGGCTGTTTCGAACTCGGGTGCGTCGGTACCGCCGGTCCAAACCCGTTCCACGGAACGGTTGCGGAAGTCGTAGTACGCCTGCGCCTTGCGTCCGACAAGGTAGGTCTTAACTTCCTTGCCCTCTTCACGGAGCAATTCATTAAGTGCTTCGCCCTGCTTGAGGACACCGGCGGAGTATGATCCGGCAAGACCGCGGTCGGAGGTCATGATGACCACGGCTGCGCGCCGGATCTGCTCCGGTTCGGTGGTCAGCGGATGATCGATCTCCGACTGGGATGCCACAGCAGAAACGGCACGGGTGATCGCATTGGAGTAAGGCAGTGACGCAGCCACACGGGTGCGCGCCTTTCCAATGCGAGAGGCAGCAATCAGCTCCATCGCCTTGAAGATCTTCTGCATCGACGTGGTCGACGCGATCTTCTGGCGGTAGACCCGAATTTGGGCTCCCATACTTTTCCTTTCAGTTCCTAGCGTTCGAACTAGGGGCTAAGGCAAGGGCCAAGGGTCCGCTGCCGGGCGGTGTGCCCGGCAGCGGAGGTCCAAAGCCGTTAGCGCTTCTGCTTGACGATCTTTTCCTGGTCTACGGCTTCCCCGTCCAAGGCGGAGGTTTCTTCGTGGCCGGCGGCAACCATGCGGTTGTCACCTTCGCCGAAGAAGCCCTGCTTGAAGTTGGTGATGAGGGTCTTCATCTCATCAACCGTGGAGTCCTCGAGCTTGTTCGTCTCGGCCAGGACGGTCATGACGGACGAGGAGTGGCGTACGTGCTCCAGGAACTCGGCCTCGAAGCGGCGGACGTCCTCAACGGGAACGTCGTCCAGGTAGCCGTTGGTGCCCATCCAGATCGATACGACCTGGTCTTCCACCGGGTACGGGGCGTACTGGCCCTGCTTGAGCAGTTCCATCAGGCGTGCGCCGCGGGTCAGCTGCTGGCGGGAAGCCGCATCCAGGTCCGAAGCGAACATGGCGAATGCCTGCATGTCGCGGTACTGGGCCAGTTCCAGCTTCAACGTACCGGAGACCTTCTTCATGGCCTTCTGCTGTGCGGCGCCACCAACACGCGACACGGAGATACCGACGTCGACGGCGGGGCGCTGGTTGGCGTTGAAGAGGTCCGACTGGAGGAAGATCTGGCCGTCAGTGATGGAGATGACGTTGGTCGGGATGTAGGCCGAGACGTCATTTGCCTTGGTCTCGATGATCGGCAGGCCGGTCATCGAGCCTGCACCGAGCTCGTCGGAGAGCTTGGCACAACGCTCCAGCAGGCGGGAGTGCAAGTAGAAGACGTCGCCCGGGTAGGCTTCGCGTCCCGGCGGACGGCGCAGCAGCAGCGACACGGCGCGGTAGGCTTCGGCCTGCTTGGAGAGATCATCAAAGATGATCAGGACGTGCTTGCCGCCGTACATCCAGTGCTGGCCGATGGCCGAACCGGCGTACGGTGCCAGGTACTTGAAGCCGGCCGGGTCGGATGCCGGAGAGGCCACAATGGTGGTGTACTCCATGGCGCCCTTGTCTTCCAGCGTGCGCTTGATTTCAGCGACGGTGGAAGCCTTCTGACCGATGGCGACGTAGATGCAGCGAACCTGCTTCTGCACGTCGCCGGAGTCCCAGTTGGCCTTCTGGTTCAGGATGGTGTCCACGGCAATGGCGGTCTTACCCGTCTTGCGGTCACCAATGATCAGCTGGCGCTGTCCGCGGCCGATCGGGATCATGGCGTCGATTGCCTTGAGGCCGGTCTGGAGCGGCTCATGGACCGACTTGCGCTGGGTAACGCCCGGTGCCTGGAGTTCCAGGGCACGGCGTGCCTCGGCCTGGATCGGGCCCAGGTCATCCATGGGCTCGCCCAGCGGGTCGACAACGCGGCCCAGGAAGGCATCGCCTACGGGTACGGACAGGACTTCACCGGTGCGGTGAACTTCCTGGCCTTCTTCGATACCGGCAAAGTCGCCAAGTACAACGACACCGATTTCACGGGTGTCAAGGTTCTGGGCCAGGCCCAGCGTGCCGTCCTCGAACCGAAGCAGCTCATTCGCCATAACGGAGGGCAGGCCCTCCACACGGGCAATGCCGTCGCTGGCGGTGGTTACGCGGCCAACTTCAACGCGCTCTGCGTTTCCGGGTTCGTAGGACGCCGCGAATTCATTCAACGCATTACGGACGTCGTCGGCGTTGATGGTCAATTCGGCCATCTGCAGTCCCTGCTCTCCTATGTTGTGATCATCGCTTGAAAGCCGATGACCGTGATTGGTACTCAATTGTTTCTCCGGCCGTTTCCGGCCGTGACGTGACTAGACAGCGAGCTTTCGGCGAAGTTCAGTCAGGCGTGTTGCAACGGTGGAATCAACTACTTCATCCCCCACTGTGACACGGATGCCGCCCAGAATCGCCGGGTCCACGTTGACGTTGATCTTCAGCTCGCGGCCATACAGTCCGTTGAGAGAGGACTGCAGACGCTTCTGCTGTTCCTGCGTCAGCGGACGGCTGGACTGCACTTCGGCAATCCACCGCTGCTGCCGGGCAGCTACCAGTTCCATGAAGCGGGTGACCAGTGCCGAGGGCCGCAGGCCGCGCGGGGCGGTCACTGCCTGCCTGATCAGCACCTTTGCTTCAGCGCCCGCGCCCGGTACCAGCTTCAGCGCCAGTTCGGAACGCGCTGCGGCCGAAGCCTGCGGTTCCTGCAGGGCACGCTGCACCTCATGGTTGGCTGCAACGGCCTGGTTGAAGCGGAACAGTTCGCTTTCCAGGGCCTCGAGCCCGGCCAGGCCGGGACCCTTGTTTTCCGCTACAGCGGAAACAACCGTTGCACCCAGGGTTTCCAGGGCATCGCCGAGGTCACGCGCAGTGCGCCACCGCGACTCCACCAGAGAAGCAACAAGCTGCTCGGCGCTGGTCGAAACCTTGCCGCCTACCAGCTTCGAGACCAGGGCTGCCTTGGCGGAGGCTTCACGAGCCGGATCCGTCAGTGCGCGGACCAGACCGGCGTCGCTGTCCAGCAGGCCAAGAATTCCAAAGAGTTCCTCTGCCAGGGACGCAGTGGCGCCGGGAAGCATGCCTTCCAGCTTCGTCTGTGCCGCGGCCAGGGACTCGCTCGATATACCTGCCATTACTGGACCGCACCTGCGTTCTGGGATTCCAGGTCGTCAAGGAAGCGGTCAACTACACGGGCAGCACGGGCATCGTCGGCGAGGGACTCGCCTACGATCTTGCCTGCCAGCTCCGTGGCGAGGGTGCCCACTTCGCTGCGGAGGGAAACGACAGCTGCCTGGCGCTCCGCCTCAATGGCGACGTGGGACTGTTCCATGATGCGGGCGGATTCGGCGCCTGCCTTGGCCTTGAGATCAGCGAGGATCTGGGCGCCTTCGGCGCGTGCTTCCTCACGGATCCGGTTGGCCTCGGTGCGGGCATCGATCAGCTGCTGCTTGTATTCATCCAGGGCCGCGCTGGCCTCAGCCTGTGCGGCTTCGGCCTTCTTGAGTCCGCCTTCGATGGCCTCGGTACGCTCTGCGTACGTCTTCTCGAACATCGGGACGACGAACTTGACCACGATGAACATCAGCACAGCGAAGCCAAGCAGTGTTACGAGGATCTCCCAGATGTTTGGGATCAGAGGATTCGCGCCTTCTTCAGCGGCGAGGATTAGTGCCTCGTTCATTTCAATCCGTCCTATCTACTTGGTTAGGAAAATACGCGCTGAAGTTAGCTGAGGACGAACGCGAAAACCAGACCAAGGATAGCCAGTGCTTCAGTCAGTGCCAGGCCCAGGAAGGCGATGGGCTGCAGGACGCGCTGGGCTTCCGGCTGACGGGCTACACCGTTGATGTAGGCAGCGAAGACCAGACCCACGCCGATGGCGCCGCCGATGGCGGACAGACCGTAGCCGACGAGGTTGATGTTGCCGTTGATTTCACCAATCATTTGGCTTGTTCCTTTCAAGATGCCCCGGAGGGCAGGTTGTGTGGTTCAGGGGTTTCCCCCGGAGAGGGGAGGTTTAGTGTTCCTCGGCGATTGAGCCTTGGATGTAGATCGCGGTCAGCAGGGTAAAGACGTAGGCCTGCAGGACCTGGATCAAGACTTCGAACAGGAACATAGCGACGCCGCCGATCAGGGTGAGAGCACCCAGCGGCTTCAGCAGTCCCTCAGCCTCGAGCAGCAGGAACGAGGTTCCGGCACCCGCCAGCATGATGATGAGGTGGCCCGACAGCATGGTTGCGAAGAGTCGCAGGCTGTGCGTGATCGGACGGACCAGGAAGGTGGAGATGATTTCGATCAGCACCACGAGGGGCAGGATGGCAATCGGCACGCCGGACGGAACCGTGGCGTACTTGAAGTAGGCAATGCCGTGCTTCTTGATGCCGAGGATGATCCAGGTGAAGTACACGATGCCGGCCAGGGCGTAAGCCGTGCCCACGTGGGACGTGGTCGGCAGCTGCGCCAGCGGGATGCTGCCCCAGAGGTTGTTGATCAGGATGAAGAAGAAGAGCGAGAACAGCAGCGGGGTGAAGGCCTTGAAGTCCTTTTCACCGATGATGTCCCGGCCGATCGAGTTGCGAACGAAGTTGTAGCTCCACTCGCCCAGGAACTGCAGCCGGCCCGGGACCATCTGGCCCTTTCGGGCAGCGGCTACGAAGAACCATCCGAGAATGAGGACGGAAAGGAGGATAAGCAGCATCTGCTTACCAAATCCTTCTCCACTTTCGGCGCCCCAGGGAAGGATCTCAGGGAGGTGCATGTCTTCGAGGGTGGGTGGAACGAATCCCTCGTCATTGGAGGCGGGAAGCGCAAGCGCGATCAACGCGTTTCCTCTCTGCTGTGTCCATCGTTGGGCATATCATTGGCGGGCACGCGCGAGGTGCGCCCTCTAAACAGGTTTTGTGAAATCAATTCGATTTATCCGTATCCGGCTGTTTTCCACCCTTGGCGGGTCGGTCCGCATCCGTGGCCTGCCTGTGCGCGGCGGCCACATAGTAGCCGCTGACCGCGCCCAGAACGATACCGGCCGGTAAAATCCAGCGAGTTCCCAGGAGACTATCCAGGCTCCACCCTATCAAACCCAAGGCGATGATTCCCGCCAGCACATACTGCAGTGCTGCGCGGCGCCTGGACGCGGGAGCTTGGAAGGCTGCGGGGGTAACTGCGGGCTTTTTCTCAGGCATTCGAAGCTCCTTCGCTGGAAAGTTCCGCTGCTTCGGTAAAGATCAGGTGCCGGGTTGCTGCAAAGGCACGGATCTCCGTTGCCTGCCACAGAACCACGGCGCCGACAGCACTCAACGCAAACCATTCACGGTGCAGCCATTCCGGCGTACCCAATCCGAAAAGAATGACGGCGAAACCCACAACTTTTATGGCATAGGTAACTACGAACATTCCAATTGCGCCCGAAGGATTCCTCCGGCCGACAAAATGCCCAACCAAGAGGCTGATGCCGAAGAAGGCCGCAATGAGGAACCATCCGAGCACAGAACTTGCCGCAGCGTATCCGTCCGCAAACACTGCCGCCGAGGCCGCAGCCAGCACGGCTGCGCCGCCGGTGACGGCAAGGGCCCGACCGAGGATCCCCAGCCAGGGGGCCTTCGTTGGCCCGGACGGGGTCAGGAACCCGCTGGTGCGGGAACCGTCTGTGGATCTCATGTGTGGGCAGTCTTCCTTGCCTGGATGGTTCGCCTGGATACTTCTGGAAAAGGCGCGGGCTACCGCGACCCTTGAATTCTACAGTACATAGAAGAAGCCCCCGGCCCGGCCGCGGCGCAGGCAGCCTCCATCCGGACCGCCTGCGCGGCTACTGGGCGTAGCGCCGCACGAAGAGTGCCGGCGAAGCGAGGTAGAACACCACCACGGCGACGGCGAAGAGGACTCCGGCCAACGTGGCGCCGGCCCCCGCGCCCGCTGTGAACAGGCCTGCCAGGCCCACCACCAGGGTGCAACCGGTCACCAGCAGGGACACCTGGACATGGCTCAGTCCGGCGTCGGTCAGCCGCTGGTACACATGCTGGCGGTGCGCCGTGTACCACCGCTCTCCCCTGCGCACCCGGCGCAGGAGCGTTGAAAACGTGTCCGCCAGGTACACCAGGAGCGGGAACAGCAGGTACTCCACGTAAACGCCGGCAAGAAAAGCAGCCACAGCGGTACCCGCAACGGAAGCGCCCAGCAGATAGCTTCCGACGTCCCCCAGGAACACCTGTCCCCTGCCGAGGTTCCACGGCAGGAAAGCGGCAAACGCAGCAGCCGTGACGGCACCGGCAACAGTCAGCCAGACATGGTCCGACAGCACGCCGCTGATGGAATAAAGCACTCCCACCACCAGTCCGTGCAGGCCGGAAATGCCGTTGATGCCGTCCATGAAGTTGGCCACGTTGATGTAGGCCGCAATGGCCACCCCGCCCACCGGCACCCACCACCAGCTCTGCTCCATGGTCCAAGCCAATGCAGCGGTGCCCGCCAGCCCGATAACCAGCTGGCTGCCGGCACGAGTCCGGACGGATACACCGCGCCAGTCTTCAATCCAGCCAAGCAGCGAGGCCAGGCCGATGACCGCAATGAGGATGGCGACAATGGACCGGTCAACGGACACGAGTCCGGTAGCCAGGGACAGCACCAGCCCCGCCAGGACACCGGCAGCGACCGTCAGGCCCACACCGCGGATCACCACGGTGGTGTGGGAGGACCGCTCGTTTGGAACATCCAGGACGCCCAGCCGGCGCAGCAGCGGGATAAAAACAAAGGGCAGCAGCAGGCTTATCAGGAACGCCGCCGCCGTGCACACGGCCAGCAGCATCAGCCGGTCCGCCGTTCACGGTAGGCGTCGCCGCCGTCCAGTTCGCCGCCGTCCAGTTCGCCGCCGTGCAGTTCGCGGCCGTCCACGGGGGAATCCGTTCCCTCGGGGCTGGCCCCGGAAAGCCGTACTACCCCGGCCCCACCCTCAACAGCGGGCGCGCCGGCAATCCCGCAGCGCCGCAGCCAGTCGGCCAGATCCAGGTCCTCGGGATTGAGGACCGCCACGGACGCGTGGGAGATCTTGGGGTGGAACGGCCGTGAATCCTCTTCACCGGACCCCACCAGGATTTCGTGCATTTTTTCACCCTGGCGCAGGCCGGTGAACACAATATCGATGTCCTTGCCGGACATGGCGATCATGCGGCGGGCAACGTCGAGGATCTTCACCGGTTCGCCCATGTCCAGGATCATGACCTCACCGCCGCGGCCGATTGCCCCGGCTTGGATCACCAACTGGCAAGCCTCGGGAATGGTCATAAAGAAGCGGGTGACCTCGGGGTCCGTAACGGTCAACGGACCGCCTTGGCGGATCTGCTCGCTGAAGAGGGGAAGCATGGACCCCCGGCTGCCAATGACGTTGCCGAACCGCACCGACACGTACTGCTCGCCGGTGGCCTGCGCCATCCAAGCGGTCAGCTTCTCGGCTACCCGCTTGGAGTGCCCCAGTACGGTGGTGGGGTTGGCTGCCTTGTCAGTGGAGATGTTCACGAAGTGGCGCACGCCCGCCTTGCGGGCAGCGGCCAGCACGTTTGAGGTGCCCAGCACATTGGTTTTCCATGCTTCCTGCGGGTACTGCTCCAGCAGCGAAACGTGCTTGAGGGCGGCGGCATGGAAAACGACGTCGGGACGGCGCTCGGCAAAGATGCGCTCCAGTGCCTGCGGATCCCGGATATCGGCCAAAACCGTGTCCCTGCCGTCCAGCAGCCCGCGTCCGGTGATGGAAAGCTGGGTGAGCTGCAGCCCGGTCTCATCCCGGTCCACCATGATCAGCTCCCCCGGATTGAACGCGGTGATCTGGCGGCACAGTTCGGAGCCGATGGACCCGCCGGCACCGGTGACCAGCACCTTCTTGCCGGACAGGTAGCCGGCCACCTCCTCAACGCGGATGTCCACGGGCCGGCGGCCAATCAGGTCCTCCACCGCGACGTCGCGGAATTCCGTGAGACCGGCGCCCTCGCCTTTGGACAGCATGTCCTTGAGCGGAGGCAGGACAAGTACGCGCAGGTCCAGGCCCTCTGCACGGTCCGAAATCTCGCGCACCTGTTTGGCTTCGACGTCGGCAATGGCAACAATCAGCACGGTGGCGCGGGTGCGGTGCACCACCTCGGCAAGGTCGGTGAGTTTGCCCAGGACCGGGACAGTCGCCAGCCGCAGGTGCTTCTTGGCGGGGTCGTCGTCAATCAGGCCCACCGGGTAATACGGGGATCCGGGATCCTTCATCATCCGGGACACGAGGGAACCGCCCAGGAACCCGGCACCGTAGATCAGCGTGCGCTGGGCCTCTTCGCCCGGACGGGCCCGGCTCTCCACGTACATCCGCTTCACGTAGCGGATGGCCGCCATGAACAGGCAGGCGAACGGGAAGGCGATCATTCCGGTGCTTCGCGGGATGTCGATCACCAGGCCGAACAGGGCACTGGCAAGGACCAGGATGGCGGAGACTATGAGCGTCACCACGGCCAGCAGGCGCATCTCGTGGAAGCTGCCGAAGCTGTAGCGCCCGCGGTAGAGGGCGAAGGAATACCCGACGATCAGCTGGGTCAGGACTGCCACGCCGCAGAACACGGCCAGTCCCCCCGGATTGATCTGCTCAACCGTCAGCTCGTACCGCAGCACAAGCGCCAGGACGATGGATACGATCCAGGCCAGGGAATCCAGCATGTACTGCGACCACAGCCACAGGACAGGTTTTTCCTCCCTTGGAAGGCTGGCGGTCTCCGTAGGTTTTTGCCTCATGGTCCTCAACGGGTAGGTACCCGGCTCTCTTCTCGGTGGTGCGAAGAACAGGTGGAAGAATCCGGTGTAATAGACTGGAATCTATTCAGCATACTAACTGCACACCCTGTTCTGTTCCGGCCCTGCTGTTTAGACGGGGCCGTTCCTGCGGGTGGCTGCGAAAGGATCATCTTGCCGGACTCCGTTGCCGTAGCAGCAGTCACCTTCGACCGTCCCGATGACGTCAAGACACTCCTCGGTGCACTCGCTGCCCAGACTGCCAACATCACATCCGTGGCCCTGGTGGACTCCGGCAAGAGCCCGGTTGCCGAGATTGCCGAAAGCTCTGCGGCACCTGTGAACTACATCCGTTCGAACACCAACCTGGGCGGGGCCGGGGGCTTCTCCCTGGCCATTCTTTCAGCCATGGCCTCCGGTGCCGAGTGGATCTGGATCATGGACGACGACGCCCATCCCGAGGACCCTCAGTGCCTCGCCGTGCTCCTCGCCGCCGCACAGGAACGCGGGCTCGACGTCGTCCTGCCGCTGGTGGTGGCCCCAGGCGCCCCGGACACCCTCTCCTTCCACTTCCGACTGGACGGGAAACTGACCCACGACCGCGCCGCAGTCGCCGCCCGGGGGTTCCTGCCCAACGTGGGCCACTTCTTCAACGGCGCGCTGATCCGGGCCGATGTGTTCTACCGGGTGGGCCTGCCGGACCTGCGCCTGTTCATCCGCGGCGACGAGACGGACTTCATGATCAGGCTGCGCCGCGCCGGCGTCGCTTTCGGCACCGTCACCACAGCAGCCCTGACGCATCCCGCCGCATGGTCGGAGGTGCAGCCCGTGCTGGGAGACCGGATGCATGTCCTGGTCCCGGATACGCCGTTCAAACAGTTCTACTTCTACCGCAACCGGGGCCACCTCACCCGGCGTTACGGCCGGGTCAAGTCCTTCGTGGCCGACGCCGCCGGTTACCCGATCCACTTCGCCCGCACGAAAGACCCCAAGGGCTTCGTCCGCTGGCTGCGCGCCTACGCCGCCGGGATGAGCGGGCGCCGCTTCGGACCGCCGTCGGACTTCGGGTTCTAGCAATGGCGAAGCCTGCCGGTGAAGCCGAGCTGACAATTGTCATCACCACCTTCAACCGCGCCGGTTACCTTTCCGGGCTGTTGGAAAGCATCAAGGCGCTTGATCCCGCTCCGGCCGCCGTGGTGGTGGTGGACAATGCCAGCACCGACAATACGCCCGAGGTCCTCGAAGCGGCCCGCAAGGGCTTCCCGGTTCCGCTGACCGTCCTCCGGCTGGAGACCAACACCGGCGGCGCCGGCGGATTCGCGGCCGGAACGGAAGCCGCGCAGGCCGACGGCGCAGGCTGGCTGTGGCTGATGGACGACGACGTCGAGGTACTGCCCGGCGCCGTGGCTGCGCTGCGCAAATGGACCGGCAGCTACGACTGCATCCACGGCCGTCGGCTTGACGGCTCCGGTGCTCCGTTCTTCTGGCAGCACCGCTTTGTGCCCTTCCTCGGCGTGCACGTCCCCGTACGGGGCAACGTTTTCCGCGACTCGCCCGTGTTCGAAACCAATCTGGGCTGCTTCGAGGGAATGCTCATCAGCGCTGAGCAGGTGCGCCGCATCGGCCTGCCGGACGCCCGCTACTTCATCAACGGCGATGACCTGATCTACGGCTGGCTGGCCTCCCTCGACCGGCCGGTGGCGTACGTCAACGATTTCGTGATCCGCAAGGTGCGCGCCCAGAAGCAGATTGATCTGGGCATCCGGCACCTCAACGATTCCAGCGACCTGGGCCGGTTCACGTCCATGCGCAACCGAGGCCACACGGCCCGCTACCTGCAGGTCCACGGACGGTACAACCGTGCCGGCTTTGCCCTGGGCACCGTCCTGACCGCAGGCAAGGAAATACTGCGGCTGGTCGCCGTGGAGCGCACACTGCACGGCGCCGGCCGCCTATGGGCTGGCTGGCGCGAAGCCCGGCGCATCCTGCAGGACCGTTCCTGGTCCCCCATGCCTCCCCTGCCCGCCACCCGAAAGCAACAGGTTTGAGCTCCGCATCCACATCATCAGTTCCCGCACCGCACTCCCCGGTCTGGGCCGTTGTCGGCGCCACCGGATTCATCGGTTCAGCCATCCGCTCCGAGCTGGCCGCCCGTGGTATTGAGGTCCGCAGTGTCCGTGCACCTCGACTGCACGCCGACGGCACGGACCTGCAGGCACTGAAGGACCGGGCTGCCGGCCTGGACACCGAACGGGCTTCGCTCACCGCCGGGCTGGCCGGCGCCGACGTCGTTATCAACGCTGCCGGGCTGGCGACTCCAGGTGCCGGGGATTCCCCCGAACTGCGCGGCGCCAATGCGCTGCTGCCGCTGCTGATCGCCGACGCGGCCGACGCCGCCGGGGTCCGGCGGTTTGTGCACCTGAGCAGCGCCGCTGTGCAGGGTCACCGCCCGTTCCTGGATGAAAGCAGCCACGTCGAACCGTTCTCGGCCTATTCCCGGTCCAAGGCCCTGGGTGAACAGGCCCTCTCGGCGCGTACCGCCGGCAGTTGCAGCGTAACCACCGTCCGCGCCACTTCGGTGCAGGGCCCCGGCCGCGCCACCACCGCCAAGCTGGCCCGGCTGGCCGCCTCGCCGCTGGCCTCCGTGGCCTCGCCAGGCACGGCACCGAGTCCGGTGAGCTCCGTGGATTCCCTCGTCGACTTTGTCCTGAGGGTAGCCGGACACCGCGGACCCGTGCCGGCGGTAGTACTGCAGCCGTGGGAGCAGGCTTCCGTATCTTCGGTCCTGGAGGCGGCCGGCGGACGCCGGCCGGCCCGCCTGCCGGCCTGGTTCTGCCGGGCTGTGCTGCGCCTGGGCTACGGGCTGTCCTCGCTGGCCGGTGAACGCCTGCACGGCCCGCTGCGCCGCGTGGAGATGATGTGGTTCGGGCAGCGGCAGGAGCCGGGCTGGGCCGAAGAAACCAACAACGTTCCCCGCCCCCGGGTGCAGGACGTGCTGCAGGAGGCATCCCACGGGTGAATCGGCGGCCAAGCACCCGGAACCGGACCTAAGCCGGATAGGGTGGGTGGATGCTGATGAAAGCCACCCCATGATCGAGATCCTGAACCCGGACGAACTGGCCCGCGCCAGGGTCACCGGACGCCTGGTTGCGGACATCCTGCAAGCCCTGAAGGCGCGGACGAAAGTCGGCACGAACCTGCTGGACATTGACCGGTGGGCAGCGGAAATGATTGCCGCCGCGGGAGCGCGCTCCTGCTATGTCGACTACGCGCCGTCATTCGGCCGCGGCCCGTTCGGCCACTACATCTGCACCGGGGTCAACGATGCAGTGCTGCACGGCCTCCCCTACGACTATTCGCTGGCCGAGGGCGACCTGCTGAAACTGGACTTCGCCATCACCAAGGATGGGATGGCAGCCGATTCGGCCATCAGCTTCATTGTGGGCGAAACCCGCCCGCCCGAAAGCGTCGCACTGATCCGCGCCACGGAACAGGCACTGGACGCAGCCATTGCCGCTGCCGTGCCCGGTGCCCGGATCGGCGACATCTCCGCCGCCATCGCGTCGGTGCTTGGCGCCGCCGGGTATCCGGTCAATACCGAATTCGGGGGCCACGGCATCGGCACCACCATGCACCAGGACCCACACGTTCCCAATGCCGGGCGTGCGGGCCGCGGGTACAAGCTGCGGCCGGGGCTGATGCTGGCCCTGGAACCGTGGGTCATGGCGGACACGGCGCAACTGGTGACCGACGCCGACGGATGGACGCTGCGCAGCGCCACCGGCTGCCGGACCGCGCACAGCGAGCACACTGTAGCCATTACCGACGGCGGCGCAGAAATCCTCACGCTGCCGTCCGGCGGACGGGCTTAGCCCTGCTCTTTGACCAGTGACGGTGCCGTGCCGCCGTGCGCCTCAGCAGTACCAGCAGCGGTATCGGCGGCCGCATCTTCGGCAGCAGCTTCTTCAGCAGGCGGCTCTTCGCCCAGACCCAGAATCCCGGGAACCACTTCCCGCAGGGCTTCCAGGCTGACGGCGCCCTGCCGCACAACACGCATGGGCTCGCTGGTGGCGTCCACAATGGTCGAGGGCACGCCGTCGCTCCCGGCAACCGGGCGGTGCCCCGCTTCCAGGTAGACCTCCACCGACTCAGCCAGCATTGCCTGCGCCTCGGCAGCGTTCTGCGCGGCGGGCGAGCCGGTCCGGTTAGCCGAGGACACGGCCAGGGGGCCGGTGACTCCCAGCAGCTCCAGGGCGATGCGGTCATCGGGCATCCGCAGGGCGACCGTGCCCATGGTGTCGCCCAGGTCCCAGGACAGGGAAGGCTGGGCGTGGCAGATCAAGGTCAACCCGCCGGGCCAGAAGGTACGGGCCAGGTTGCGGGCGTCTTCGGGGATGTCCGTGGCCAGTCCGTCCATGGTCTGCATCCGGGGAATCAGCACGGGCGGCGGCATGCTGCGGCCGCGGCCCTTGGCTGCAAGCAGCGTGGCTACGGCCTGGGGCGAGAACGCGTCGGCGCCGATCCCGTAGACCGTATCGGTGGGAAGGACCACGCAGGCCTTGGCAGCGATCGCCCGCTGCGCGGCAGCCAGGCCCTCGCTGAGTTCCTCTGGATTGGTGCAGTCATAACTGGTGCTCACGGCAACATTCTTTCGGTAGGGGATGCCATAGGTTCTGGTTCGGCGGCCGCACGCCGGATGGCCGACGTCGCCCGCGGGCGTCCATTGAGGTCGGGGTGGGAACGCACGTCCGTCCACGCGGGATCGGCCGCAAGCCGGCGGGCAATGTCATGGGCCTGCACTTCGGCATGCTCCATTACGAAATAGCCGCCGGGAACGAGCAGCCGCGCCGCAGTACGGGCGGCCGCCATGGGCAGTTCCATCCCGTCCGCTCCCCCGCCGTACAGGGCCATGGCCGGATCATGCTCGGCGGCTTCCGGCTCGTTGGGTACGGCGTCGGCGGGAATGTACGGCGGGTTGGATACCACCACGTCAAAGGAGCCGTTGTGGCCCGGCAGCGCATCGCGCAGGTCGCCCTGGACCAGCCGAACACCCAGCGGTGCCAGGTTCCGCTCGGCCCAGGCAAACGCCAGCGGGCTGAGCTCGACGGCGTGGACCTCGGCGCCGGGCACCTCGGAGGCCACCGCCGCGGCGATGGCACCGGAGCCCGTGCCCAGGTCCACCACCTTGGCACCAGCGGCGCGGCGGGCGGCATCGATGGCCAACTGCGCCACGGTCTCCGTCTCGGGGCGGGGCACAAAGACCCCGGGCCCCACGGCCAGTTCCAGATAGCGGAAGTGGGCCTTTCCGGTGATGTGCTGCAATGGCACCCGTGCGGCACGCTCAGCCACGAGGTCGGCGTAGCCGGCCGGTGTGGGAGCATCCGTAAAGGCCAAGGCACGCACACGGCCGGCGGTCTTGCCCAGCAGGTGCGCGGCAAGCAGTTCAGCATCCACCCGGGGCGACGGGACCCCCGCGGCTGCCAGCACCGCCGCGGCGGCCCGCAGGGCTTCGGCCAGTAGGGGTTCGGCGCCGTCCCGGGTGTCCGGCACGGGCTGAGGCTGGTTAGCTTTCGTCACCGATGGCGTCCAGACGGGCCTGTTCATCCATTTCGATGGCGGCCTGCACCACGGCCTCCAGCTCACCGTTCAGCACGGTGTCCAGGTTGTAGGCCTTGTAGCCGGTGCGGTGATCCACAATCCGGTTTTCCGGATAGTTGTAGGTACGGATGCGCTCGGAGCGGTCCATGGTGCGGATCTGCGACTTCCGGATGTCCGAGTTGGCGGCGTCGATCTTCTCCTGCTCGTGCGCCAGGATGCGGGAGCGGAGCACGCGCATGGCTGCTTCACGGTTCTGCAGCTGCGACTTCTCGTTCTGCATGGCCACCACAATGCCGGTGGGCAGGTGGGTGATGCGCACGGCGGAGTCGGTGGTGTTCACCGACTGGCCGCCCGGGCCGGAGGAGCGGTAGACGTCGATCTTCAGGTCGTTCTGGTTGATCTCGACCTCTTCGGGCTCATCCACTTCCGGCAGCACCAGCACGCCGGCGGCCGAGGTGTGGATCCGGCCCTGCGACTCGGTGACGGGAACGCGCTGGACGCGGTGGACACCGCCTTCATACTTCAGGCGGGCGTAGACACCCTCGGCCGGGTCGTTGGAGTTCCCCTTGATGGCCATGGATACATCCTTGTAGCCGCCGAGGTCCGACTCGGTGGCGGAGATGATCTCGGTGCGCCAGCCGCGGTGCTCGGCGTAGCGGGTGTACATGCGCAGCAGGTCGCCGGCGAAGAGAGCAGCTTCGTCGCCGCCCTCACCGCCCTTGACCTCGATGATGACGTCGCGGCCGTCATTGGGGTCACGCGGAATCAGCAGGCGGCGCAGCTTTTCCTGGGCGTCGGCCAGCTGGTCCTTCAGGACGGGAACCTCGGCGGCGAACTCCGGATCCTCATCCGCCATCTCGGATGCTGCGGCCAGATCGTCCTCGAGTCCGTGCCACCGGTTGTAGGCATCCACGATCCGGCTCAGCTCGGCGTAGCGGCGGCCCAGCCGGCGGGCCAGGCCCTGGTCCGCGTGCACTGCCGGATCGGAGAGGCGCAGCTGGAGTTCTGCGTGCTCATCCAACAGACCCTGAATGGACTCAAACATGTTTTCGGTTCCTCTTTCGACTGTGTTTCCCACAGGCAGTTTATCGGCCTGCAGGGGATCCCGTGCTCCGGTGGCTGCACCGGGTTAACGGACAAGCCGCCCAGGCCCGGGCCCCGGCTGGTGCCGGGACCCGAGCATGAGCGGCTCGATAAGGCAGCTAGTCGTCCTTGCTGCCCAGGGTGGTTTTCTGGATCTGCATCAGGAATTCCACGTTGGACTGCGTTTCCTTGATCTTGCCGGTCAGCAGTTCCAGCGCCTGCTGGGTATCCAGGCCGGAGAGGACGCGGCGCAGCTTCCACATGATCTTGACTTCATCAGGAGACAGCAGGTTCTCTTCGCGGCGGGTACCCGAGGCGTTGACATCAACGGCCGGGAAGATGCGCTTGTCCGCAAGGTTGCGGGACAGACGCAGTTCCATATTGCCGGTTCCCTTGAACTCTTCGAAGATGACCTCGTCCATCTTGGAGCCGGTCTCCACCAGGGCCGTGGCCAGGATGGTCAATGACCCGCCGTTTTCGATGTTGCGGGCAGCACCGAAGAAACGCTTGGGCGGGTACAGGGCGGAGGAGTCCACGCCGCCGGAGAGGATACGGCCCGACGCCGGAGCGGCCAGGTTGTAGGCACGGCCCAGGCGGGTCATGGAGTCCAGCAGCACAACAACGTCGTTGCCCATTTCCACCAGGCGCTTGGCGCGCTCAATGGCGAGCTCTGCCACGGTGGTGTGGTCATCGGCGGGACGGTCGAAGGTGGAGGCGATGACCTCACCCTTCACCGTGCGCTGCATATCGGTGACTTCTTCGGGACGTTCGTCAACCAGGACCATCATCAGGTGGACTTCAGGGTTGTTGATGGTGATCGCGTTGGCGATGGACTGCAGGATGAGCGTCTTGCCGGCCTTCGGCGGCGAGACGATCAGGCCGCGCTGGCCCTTGCCGATCGGTGCCACGAGGTCGATGACGCGCGGGCCGATCACCTTGGCGGAAGTCTCGAGGCGCAGGCGCTCGGAGGGGTACAGCGGAACCAGCTTGGAGAAGTCCACGCGGTCCTTGTTGTCCTCGGCGGGCTTGCCGTTGACCGAGGTCAGGCGCACCAGTGCGTTGAACTTCTGACGCTGGTTGCCGCCCTGGTTTTCACCTTCGCGGGGAGCGCGGATGGCGCCAACCACGGCGTCGCCCTTGCGCAGGTTGTACTTCTTGACCTGGGCCAGGGAAACGTACACGTCGTTCGGGCCCGGGAGGTAGCCGGAGGTACGCACGAAGGCGTAGTTTTCCAGCACATCCAGGATGCCGGCGACGGGCAGCAGCACGTCGTCCTCAGTGACCTCGACGTCGTCAACCTCGGGGTTCTGGTTGCGGTTGCGGCGGCGTTCGTTGCGGTCGCGGAAACGGTCGTTGCGGTCGCCGCGGTCGTTGCGGTCATTCCGGTTGCGGTTGCGGCGGTTGCGGCCGCGTCCGTTCTCTTCGTTGTCATCGCGGTTGTTGTCGCGGTCGCGGTTGTTCTCGCGGTTGCCGTTGTTGTCACGGTTGCCGTTGTTGTCACGGTTGCCGTTGTTGTCACGGCTGCCGTTCTCACGGTTGTTGTCGCGGTTCTCGCGGTTGCCGTTGTCGCGGTTTTCGCGGTTGCCGTTCTCGCGGTTTTCGCGGTTGCCGTTCTCGCGGTTTTCGCGGTTGCCGTTTTCGCGGTTGTTGTCGCGGTCGCGGGTGCGGCGTTCGCGGCGCTCTCCGCGCTCGTCGTCGGAGCGGGTCTCAGCGTTATTGGAAGATCCGTTGCTGGAAGCTCCGTTGCCCTCGGCCCGCTTCTCGCCTGCATCCGGTGCCTCCGCACCGTTGGAGGAAGCACCGTTGGAGGAGGCACCGTTGGAGGAGGCGTTGGTCTCACCGCTGTCGCTGCGGCGGTTGCGCGTGCGGCGGTTGCCGCGCTCACGCTGGTTCTCGTCGCGGGCCGGACGGCCGTTGTCGGCTGCTTCGGTGGTTTCAGCCTGCTGGGGTGCCTGCTGGGCCGGTGCCTCTGCCGGAGCTTCGGCCGGTGCGGAGGTGACTACACCGTCACTGGCGGCACGCCGGTTGCGGTTCCGGGTACGTGCCGGGCGCTCAGCGGCCTGCTCCTGTGCAGCGGGAGCCGAAGCTTCCGGTGCGGTCACGGCACCCTTGGCAGCGTCATCGCCGGCCCGGGATTCGCGCACGGGGCGGTCGGCCACTGCACCGCCGCGCTGGTGGTTGGAAATGGCCGTAACCAAGTCCCCCTTGCGCATCCGGGAGCCGCCGGTGATGCCGAGCTGGCCGGCAAGTGCCTGGAGCTGTGCGAGCTTAAGGCCTGCAAGGCCTGCACTCTTTGAAGTGTTCTCGCCGGCGGAGCCGGCGGATACGGATTCCACGCCTGCAGTCAGGCTGGTGGTGTCTGTCACGAAGGATCCTTCCCCCTCGTCGGGCGGTCCGGCGCATTGCCGGCCGCGGTGATTGGCCCTGGGCCCATGGTCAGACATTGGGCCAGGGTTCGCCTGCTTCCGGCAAGGGCCGGAGAAGGGCGAATCTGCTGGGTGCCTTTTAAGAAGAATCCACGCGGAGTTTGGCCAGCGTTGCTGCCGAACACGCGGCATTCAGTGGGACGCGCCGCTTCTTGGCGGTTCCGGATGAAGGCTACACCGAAGACTGTGCCTCCGCTGGTCAGGCAATTGAATCGACAACCAGCCGGTACGGGTGCAACTGCACCTGACGGCGGCAAGGTGTTTTCAACGAAAGCCCGGGGCGGCCCAACAAATCTGTTACCCAGGTCATATTTGAAACCCAGATCACAATCCAGATGGACGGCCGTGCCGGCGGGAGCACTAGAACGGTTAGTACCGCTGGTGCACTTCCACTCTAGCACCATCTCGCTGAACGCCAAGACTGAGAACACGCCACTTTTCGCGGCTTCCTGCGGCAAGCAGATGTTCCGTGATGAGTCCCTCCGCTTCGCGCGCCTCCGCAACCCCGGCGGCCAGGCACAGCACCGTGGGGCCGGCCCCGGAGATCACAGCTGCGAAGCCAGCTGCGCGCAGGGACGCCATCAATTCCGCGCTGGGGAGCATGGCCGGGGCCCGGAACGACTGGTGCAGTTCGTCGCGGGTTCCCTCCAGCAGCAGTGACGGGTCATGGGTCAGGGCGTGGACCAGCAGGGCAGCACGCCCTGAGTTTGCTGCGGCAATGCGGTGCGGAACGCTGGCGGGCAGCAGCCCGCGGGCGCTTGCGGTGGACAGTTCAGTGGCCGGAATGGCTGCCACCGGCACAACGTCCGGGTGCACCGACGCACGGGCGGAACGGAAGCGTCCGCCCGTTTCCCAGGAGATCGCGAGGTCGCCGGCCAGGGCCGGCGCCACATTGTCCGGATGGCCTTCCAGCGCCGAGCAGGCGTGCAGCAGGCCCGCGGCATCCAACCGCGCCTCCGCGGGAAGCAGGGTGTTGGCAGCCAGCACGCCGGACACGATCGCCGACGCCGAGGAGCCCAGGCCGCGTCCGTGCGGAATGGCGTTAGCTGCGCTCAGGTGCAGCCCCGGAGCCGTGTATCCGGCGGCGGCCAGGGTGGAGAGCAGGGCCCGGACCACCAGGTGGGAGGAATCCAGCGGCACGTTTCCGGCGCCCTCCCCCGCCACTTCGACGAGGATGCCCTCCTCCTCGACCGTGCGGACCCGTACGGTGTCATGGAGGCCCAGGGCCAGGCCCAGGGAGTCGAACCCCGGACCGAGGTTGGCGCTGGTCGCCGGCACCCTGACGCTGATGTCCTGGCCCGGAGTCACCGGCCGGGACGGCGTCCGGGCACCGGCGAGACCGGCACCGGGCAGCTCCACCTGCACGCGCGTACCTACTTTCCGGAGGCTGCCGGGGCAGCCGCTTCCAGGCCCAGCGCGGCGGCCACGCTGACGACGTCGAAATCCACCTTGGTGGGCTCGACGTCGGAACCGTCTGCGGTGCGCAGGGCCCACTGCGGGTCCTTCAGGCCGTGCCCGGTAACCGTAATGACGATGGTTTTGCCGGCGGGAACTTCGCCAGCGGCGTGCTTCTTGAGCAGCCCTGCCACACCCGCAGCAGAGGCCGGTTCCACAAACACGCCTTCGCGTGCGGAAAGCCAGCGGTGCGCTTCCAGGATTTCGGTGTCGGTGACGGCCTCGATCAGCCCGCCGGATTCATCGCGTGCGGCAATGGCTGCATCCCAGGACGCCGGGTTGCCGATCCGGATGGCGGTGGCAATGGTGTCGGGATCGCTGACCGGGTGCCCCTTCACCAGGGGCGAAGCGCCCTCGGCCTGGAATCCCCACATGTGCGGCGTCTTGCTGGCCACCGGCGCGAGTTCCTCGCCGGCAACGTTCGTGTAAGGCGCGGCGTACTCGGAGTAACCCTTCCAATACGCGGTGATGTTCCCGGCGTTGCCCACCGGCAGCAGATGGTAGTCCGGGGCGTCCCCAAGCGCGTCCACCACTTCGAAGGACGCGGTTTTCTGGCCTTCGATGCGTGCCGGGTTTACCGAGTTCACCAGGAACACCGGGTAGGCCTCGGCGAGCTTGCGCGCCACTTCCAGGCAGTTGTCGAAGTTGCCGCGCACCTGCAGCAGCTGCGCGCCGTGGGCAATGGCCTGGCTGAGCTTGCCCATGGAAATCTTGCCGTCCGGGACCAGCACGGCACAGGTGATGCCGGCCTGCGTGGCGTAGGCGGCGGCCGAGGCGCTGGTGTTGCCCGTGGAGGCGCACACCACGGCCTTGGCACCGGATTCAACGGCGGCGGTCATGGCCATGGTCATCCCGCGGTCCTTGAACGAGCCGGTGGGATTCATCCCTTCAACCTTGAGGTAGACCGTGGATCCGGTCAGCTCCGAGAGGGCCTTGGCATGAACCAGCGGCGTGCCGCCTTCACCCAGGGTGATGACTTCGGTGCTGTCGGTGACCGGCAGCCGGTCGGCGTATTCGCGGACAACGCCGCTCCATTGGTGAGCCACGGCTCAAACTCCTTCTACCCGCAGGACGGATTTAACGTTCGTGATGACGTCAAGGTCCTTGATGGCCTCAACGGTGGCCGCCAGGGCGGCCTCGGAAGCACGGTGCGTGACGAAACGCAGTTCGGCGCTGGCCCCTTCACCGTGGATGGTCTGGCGCATGGTCTCAATGGAGACGCCGTGTTCGGAGAAAACCCGGGCGACGGCGGCCAGCACGCCCGGCTGGTCCGCCACCTCCAGGCCAATGGAGTAGCTGGTGGTGACTTTCTGAAGCGGCAGTGCCGGCAGGTGTCCGGAAGGCCGGCCGGCGGGAACGGGTCCGCCCAGGACCAGCCGCCGTGCCGCCGTCACCACATCACCCATCACGGCCGATGCAGTGGGTGCGCCGCCGGCGCCCTGGCCGTAGAACATCAGTTCCCCGGCGTTCTCGGCCTCGACGAACACGGCGTTGAAGGCTCCGTGCACGGCGGCCAGCGGATGACGGCGCGGCAGCAGGGTGGGATGCACCCGTACGCTCACGCCCTCGGTGCCGTCATCGTCGGCGAACCTTTCGGCGATGGCCAGCAACTTGATGACGAACCCGGCGTCCTGCGCCGCACTGATGTCTTCGGCCGTCACGGAGCTGATGCCCTCGCAGGACACGGCGGAAAGGTCAAAGCCGGTGTGGAAGGCCAGGGAGGCAAGGATGGCACCCTTCGCGGCAGCGTCATGCCCCTCCACATCGGCGGTGGGATCCGCCTCCGCGTACCCGAGCCGCTGGGCGTCGGCCAGCGCGTCGGCGAACTGCGCGCCGGTGGAATCCATGGCGTCCAGGATGTAGTTGGTGGTGCCGTTGACAATTCCCATCACCTTGGTGATCCGGTCCCCGGCCAGGCTGTCCCGGATGGGGCGCAGGATCGGGATGGCTCCGGCCACTGCCGCTTCATAGGAGAGCTGGACGCCGGCGGCGTCGGCCTTCTCGTACAGCGCAGCGCCGTCCGCGGCGAGCAGGGCCTTGTTGCCGGTGACCACGGCGGCGCCGTTGCCCAGGGCGTGCATAATCAGGGTGCGGGCCGGCTCGATCCCGCCTATCAACTCGATCACGATGTCCGCGCCAGCCACCAGTGTCTCGGCGTCGGTGGTGAACAGGTCCGCGGGCAGCTCCACGTCGCGGGACGCGTCCGGGTTGCGGACGGCAATGCCGGCCAGCTCCAGCCGGGCGCCGAGGCGGGCGGTGAGGTCGGCCGCGTCATCGATGAGGATCCGGGCGACCTGCGATCCCACGTTTCCGCATCCCAGCAGGGCCACTTTCAGGGTCTTCATGGTGCGTGCCAACTCCTCTAACGGTTAGGAAACGTCGCGTGCCAACAGGTCGTCCTCGGTTTCGCCGCGGACAATCAGGCGGGCGGTGCCGTTCCGCACGGCGACTACGGGCGGACGGGCAATGTAGTTGTAGTTGCTCGAAAGCACCCAGCAGTAGGCGCCGGTGCCGGGAACGGCCAGCAGGTCCCCGGCCGTGACGTCCCCGGGCAGGTAGGCATCCCGGACCACTATGTCCCCGCTCTCGCAGTGTTTACCAACCACGCGCGACATAACCGCGTCATCTTTGGAGGCCCGCGAGGCCAGCACGGCGGAGTAGTCGGCGCCGTACAGCACCGGGCGGGCGTTGTCGCTCATCCCGCCGTCCACGCTGACATAGCGACGCGGCGAGGTGCCGCCGCCGTTCGTGTCCACCCGGACGGTCTTGGTGGTGCCGGTGCGGTACAGCGTGAACGTGCTCGGGCCCACGATGGCGCGGCCGGGCTCAATCGAGATCCGCGGCACGGCCAGGCCCAGTTCGGCGCAGGTACTGCCGACGACGGCGGCCATGGCGTTGGCGATCTCGGCCGGCGGCCGCGGGGCGTCGGCCTCGGTGTAGGCGATGCCGTAGCCGCCGCCCAGGTCCAGCTCCGCCAGTTCGACGCCGTACCCCTCCTTCACCTCGGCCAGGAAGCCGAGCAGCCGGCGGGCAGCCAGCTCGAAGCCGGCGGATTCGAAGATCTGCGAGCCAATGTGGCAGTGCACGCCCACCAGGTTCACGCCGTCGTGCTTCAGCGCGTTTTCCACGGCGGCCATAGCCGGGGAGCGCCCGTCCAAGTCCGGATCCGCGACCATCGACAGGCCGAACTTCTGGTCCTCGTGGGCGGTGGCAATGAACTCGTGGGTGGACGCGTGCACTCCCGGGGTCAGGCGCAGCATCACGTTGGCGCGCTCGCCCCGGGAGGCTGCGAGGTTCCCCAGCAGCTCCAGTTCGCCCAGGCTGTCCACCACGATGCGTCCCAGCTCCATGTCCAGGGCGCGGGTCATTTCAGCCACGGACTTGTTGTTGCCGTGCAGGCCCAGCTGGCTGCCGTGCAGTCCGGCGCGGCGGGCCACCGCCAGCTCGCCGCCGGAGCAGGTGTCCAGGCGCAGGCCTTCCGAGGAGACCCAGCGGGCCACCTCGGTGCACAGGAAGGACTTGCCTGCGTAGTAGACGTCCACTCCCCCGCACAGGCCGGCGAACGCGGCGTCGAAGGAGTCCTTGAAGTCCCGGGCGCGCGCACGGAAGTCATCCTCGGACATCACGAACACCGGGGTGCCGAACTCCCCGGCAATCCGGCTGACCGGGATTCCGGAAATTTCCAGCTCGCCGCTATCCCCCCGGGCGACGTCGCGTGCCCACATCTGCGGACGCAGGGCATTCGGGTCCTCCGGGTGGCTGAGCCAGGCGGGGGCCAGGGGTGAAGCAGTCATGAGTTACATCCGTTCGGGTGCGGATACTCCCAGCAGGCCCAGGCCGTTGGCCAGGACCTGGCGTGCGGCGAGATTCAGCCACAGCCGGGTGCGGTTGGTATCGGTGATTTCCTCGTCGCCCTGCGGCGCAATGCGGCAGGCGTCGTACCAGCGGTGGTACGTGCCGGCGATGACCTCGAGGTGGCGGGCCACGCGGTGCGGCTCGCGGAAGGCGCTGGCCTGGGCGACGACGCCGGGGTACTGGCCCAGCGCGGCGAGCAGGGCGCTTTCGGTGGGGTGGTTCAGCAGCGAGGCATCGAAAGCGGAATCGTCGACGCCGGCCGCCTCGGCATTGCGGGCCAGGGCATGTGTGCGGGCGTGGGCGTACTGGACGTAGAACACGGGGTTCTCGTTGCTGCGCTTGGTCAGCAGGTCCAGGTCCACGTCAATGTTGGAGTCGGCGGAGAAGCGGGCCAGGGTGTAGCGGGCAGCGTCCACGCCCACGGCCTCCACCAGGTCCTCGAGCGTGACTACCGTGCCTGCGCGCTTGGACATGCGCACCGGCTTGCCGTCCTTGACCAGGTTCACCATCTGGCCGATCAGGACCTCCACGCACTCCGGGTCGTGGCCCAGGGCTGCGGCGGCGGCCTTCAGGCGTGCCACGTAGCCGTGGTGGTCCGCGCCGAGCATGTAGACATTCAAGTCGAAGCCGCGCTCGCGCTTGTTGTGGATGTAGGCGATGTCGCCGGCAATGTAGGCGGCGTTGCCGTCCGACTTGATGACCACGCGGTCCTTGTCATCACCGAACTCGCTGGAGTTCAGCCACCAGGCGCCGTCCTTTTCGTACAGGTTGCCCGAGCCCTTCAGCTGCTCGAGGAGCTTGTCCACCTGTCCGTTTTCGTGCAGGGAGTCCTCGTGGAAGTAGACGTCGAAGTCGACGCCGAAGTTGTGCAGTGACTCCTTGATGTCACCGAACATGAAGTCCACGCCCACGGCACGGAAACGCTCCTGCGCCTCGGCGTCGGGCAGTTCCATGATGCCGGGCTCGGCGGCGAGCACGCGGTTGGCGATGTCCTCGATGTAGGCGCCGGCGTAACCGTCTTCGGGTGCCGGTTCACCCTTGGCGGAAGCCAGCAGGGACCGGGCGAAGCGGTCAATCTGTGCGCCGTGGTCATTGAAGTAGTACTCGCGGGTCACGTCTGCGCCCTGGGATTCGAAGACCCGGGCCAGGGCGTCGCCCACGGCGGCCCAGCGGGTGCCGCCCAGGTGGATGGGGCCCGTGGGGTTGGCGGAGACGAACTCGAGGTTGATCCGCGTGCCCTTGAGGATTTCGGACGTGCCGTAGGCGGGCCCGGCGTCGACAATTGCCTTGGCCAGTTCACCGGCGGCGCCGGCGTCGAGGGTGATGTTCAGGAAGCCGGGGCCGGCAATGTCCACCTTGGCCACGCCGGTGATCTTCTCCAGCCGGCCCTTCAGGATTTCCGCGAACTGACGGGGATTCATGCCGGCCTGCTTGGACAGCTGCAGGGCAATGTTGGTGGCCCAGTCACCGTGGTCCCGGTTCTTCGGGCGCTCCACCCGGACCTCCCCGGGCAGCTCGACGCTGAAGTCACCGGCATCGATGGCGTCTTGGAGGCAGGCAGTTACGGCGGAGGAAAGTTCTTCAGGAGTCACCGGTTAAGCATAGCCGGGTGCGGCACTGGCCTCGTTGTGTATGACAGGCCTTACCCAGCGAACGCCCAGCGCCGGGGGTAATGATGCGGTGTAATAAAGGGGAAAGTGGATGCGATGTAATGAAGGGGAAGGCGTTTGCCGGCTCCTTGCAGCCGTGGCCTGGCAGTCTTCCCCTAATCCCCGGAACCCCAATAACGAGGAGAACCGTGAACCGAGCGAGCAAGTCCCTGTTGTGTGCCGCCGCCAGCCTGTCCCTGCTCTCTGCCGCCGGATGCGCAGCGGGCGAAGACAGTGAAAGCGCGGACGCTGCCGAAGCACCGGCCAGCCCGTCCGCCAGCCAGTCCGCTGCCCCGTCCCCCGCCGCCACGGCGGATGCGTCCGCTTCCGGCGCTTACGCGGACGGCGAGTATTCCGGCACCGGAAGCTACATCCCGCCGTCGGGCACCTCCGAAGACGTGGATGTGACGCTGCGGCTGGAAAACAATGTGGTGACCGAACTGGAAGTGAAGACTTCACAGAAGAATCCCACCTCCAAGCAGTACCAGCGCGAATTCACCTCCAACGTGCAGGAGCAGGTGGTGGGCAAGAACATTGATGAGCTCGATGTGCACAAGGTGGCCGGATCCTCGCTGACCAGTGAAGGCTTCAACCGCGCACTGGATGCGATCCGCTCCGTGGCGGGATCCTAGGTACCGCCGATGCATACCGTGGGCTTCCAGGCGATCGGCACGGCGTGGACGCTGTCCACGCCGGATCCCCTGGAAGCCTCCGTGCAGGCTGCCGTTGCGGAGCTGGTCCAGGACTATGACCGGACCTGGTCCCGCTTCCGCAGCGACTCCACGGTGGCGCGGATGGCCGACGGTGCCGGCAGTTTTGAGCTGCCCGGGTCCGCTGCCGGGCTGCTGCGTCTTTTCGACGCCCTGAACCGGCTCACCGACGGCGCAGTGAATCCCCTCGTCGGGCGTTCCCTGGAGGTTTTGGGGTACGACGCCGCGTACAGCTTCCGTGTCTGGGGACCGTCCCTGCCGGCAGCGGCGTGGGCGGAAACCGTGTCCTGGACCGAGGCTCAGGGCGGTTCCGGGGCGGGCGGTTCCGGGGCGGGCGGTTCCGGGGCGGGCGTGACGGTGCGCACTTCCGCTCCGGTGACATTCGATATTGGTGCCGCCGGAAAGGGGCAGCTGGTGGACCTGGTCTGCGGCGTGCTGGAGTCCGCCGGCGTCCGCCGTTATGTGGTGGACGCAGGCTCGGACCTTCGCCACGCCGGTGCCGAGCCGCTCCGGGTGGCCCTGGAACATCCGTATGACCCGGCGCGGGCCATCGGCGTGCTGACCCTGGCCGACCGGGCGCTGTGCGCATCCGCAGTCAACCGCCGCCGATGGGGCGAAGGCCTGCACCATGTCCTGGACGCGCGGACCGGCGCTCCCGTGGACGCAGTGGCAGCCACCTGGGCCGTAGCCGCAGACGCCATGACCGCCGACGGGCTGGCCACTGCCCTGTTTTTCGCCGATCCGCAGACCCTCGCGGCCGTGTTCGACTTTGACTATGTCCGGATGTTTACCGACGGCCGGGCCGACTATTCCCCTGCAATGGCTGGAGTCCTGTTCCCATGAGCGTCAACGCACCGGCTGCCCCGCGCACCCTGAACACCTTTCTGGGCCGCTGGACCATGTACCGGCTCACCGTTTGGTTGCTGCTGGCCTGTGTTGCCTGGTCTTTTGTGCTCTCCTTTGCCGGGGTGCTCTTTTATACTCCGGCTGAGCTGGGGGCCACGCTGCTGACCGCCGTAGCGTCCACCCTGGTCACCAGCAGGGTGGCCGGGCTGCTGTTGCGCACCCGTCCGCTGACGGATTCCTCGCTGATCACCGGACTGCTGCTGTACTTCCTGTTCTGGCCGGGCACCGGGGGCGCGGAGTTGGGCACAGTGGCCCTTGCCGGTGCTGCAGCGACTGCGTCCAAATACGTGCTGGCCGTCCGGCGCCGGCACATCTTCAACCCGGCAGCGGCCGGCGCGTTTGTGGTTGCCCTGACCGGATTGGGAGGTGCGGCCTGGTGGGTGGCCACCCCGTGGATGCTGGTAGCCGTGCTGCCTGCCTCCCTGCTGGTCCTGTACCGGAACCGTCTGCTGCCGATGGCCGGAGTGTTTGCGCTGACCGCCGTGGTGGTCCTTGTGTTCCGGTTTATGGCAAACGGAGAATCTGCCGCCGATGCCCTGGTCACGGTCGCCGGCTCTTATCCGCTGGTCTTCCTGGCCGGTTTTATGCTTACCGAACCGCTGACCCTGCCCCCGCTGCGCGCTCAGCGGCTGGCGGAGGGCGTCGTCGTCGGCGTCCTTTTTGCCGTGCCGCTGTCCTTGGGCCCCGTCGCCATGTCCCCCGAACTGGCCCTGCTGGTGGGCAACGCGCTCGCCTTTGTGCTGGGACAGCGCGGCGCCGTGCGGCTGCGCCTGCAGGCCACGCGGGAGCTCACCCCGACCGCCCGTGAAGTCGTGTTCGAACCGTCCCGTCCGGTCCGGTTCCGTGCCGGCCAATACCTGGAGCTCGCGGTCAAGCACTTCGAGCCCGATTCCCGCGGGTCGCGGCGGATCTTCAGCATCACCACGGCACCGGACGAACCAGGCACGGTGGCTGTGGGGCTGCGGGTGGCGGCAGAGGCCGGCAGCAGCTTCAAGACTGCGCTGATGAAAATGCGTCCCGGCGCAGAAGTGACGGCGACAGCCGTGGCCGGAGACTTCCTGCTGCCCCGGGATCCGGCCAAGCCCGTACTGATGATTGCTTCCGGTATCGGCATTACGCCGTTTATCAGCCAGTTGCGCGCGGTACGCGGCGAAGGACATGGCGGAACGGCACGGGCGCAGACGGCAAGGGACATTGTCCTGGTTTATGCCGCGTCCGATGCTGCCGAACTGGCCTACGCTGACGAGCTGCGGGAATTCGGGATCCGGGTGCTGGTGTGCACCCCGGCTGATCCCGAAATCCCGGAGTGGACATGGCTTGGTGCCGGCCTTCCGGACGCCGCAGTGCTGCGGCAGGAAGTTCCCGATATCGCCTCCCGGGCGGTGTACGTTTCGGGTTCGCCCCGGGCTGTGGCGGCCGCCCGCAAGGCGGTCCGCAGCGCGGGAGGGCGGCGAATCCGGACCGATCCGTTCCTGGGGTACTAGTCCCGGGCGTTCCCCCGGTGTCCATTCCCTGGTTAAAAAGGTGGCGGTGTCACCAGGGTGGACGCCTGTCCCGGCTCGGGTCGGACACGAGCCAGTTCCAGGAAGGGTTCGGTTCGGTAGACCCGTCCCGTGGGTGAGGTCCATTCCATCACTCCCGGTTCCGGTTGCCGGGCCTTCCAGAATCCCAGGGTTTTGAACCGGTGATGCCGCCGGCATAAATGGGCGAGGTTGCCATGGTCCGTAGGGCCTCCGTCCGCCCAGTCGGTGGTGTGGTCGATTTCCGTGACCGCGGTGCTGACCCGGCAGCCGGGGAACCGGCAGGTTCCGTCCCTGGCACGTAGCCATCGGGCCAGTCCGGCGGGGACTTTCCGGCGCCTGCCCACGCCGAGGATTTCCCCGGTGTCCGGGTCCTGGACGAGTCCGGTCCAGCGGGTGGCGTGGCGGGACAGCCTGCGGGCTGCTTCGGCGCTGATCGGGCCGTAGCCATGCAGCTCGGCCGGGTCTTCATTGGCTCCAAACAGTGTTTCGGCGTTGATCAGGACCATGATTTCCGCCCGGGGGAGGATGCCAAAAGACTCGGCGTCATAGTCATCAGAGTCGGCACCTCCAGGTGCACTGCCAGCCCCGCGTGATTCACGGCTCGGGCCAATGTCGGCGGCTTTCCCGCCGCCGCCCGCACGGTCAGACCGCACTGGGGTGCGCTCTGGGGCAGCACCAGTACGCGGTGAACCGGGGCCACCCATAAGCAGCTGGGCCAGGATGTCGGCACGAAGTTGGTCCGCGGTCCGTGTATCCCCATCACTCTGCTCACCCCGGGCTGCAGTGCTCAGGGCTGTGTAGATCTGCTGGGCTTCGGCGGCACGCAGATGCGCGGACAGGCAGGACATCCCGTCTTCTTCCCGGTGCAAATTCACCCGGCGCTTCTCGAACGCACTTTGATGCTTCAGCGGAATGGTCTGCGGGTACTTGGTCTCGCGCAGCCGGCGGGCTTTGGCGGCGAACTGGGCGCTGGTTCGTCCCTCTGCGGCTTTCAACAGGTTTGCTTCAAACTTAGGCAGCTCGGCGGCAGGAACAGTTTCGCACTGGTCCAGAAGTACCTGAGCATGCCTGTAACCGAGGCTCCCGTCCTGCAGCGCTTCCAGCGTGGCGGTGTGGGTGTCCGTGAGGAGGCCGGCTTCGAACATCAGCCGCTGGGCGGTGCCGTGCGGTATCTGCAGGAGGGCGGCACACTCCGCTGCCGCCAGTGTGAACGCCATCCCGGGTTCCACCCGGCCGGTCGCGCCGGCATAATCCTCCCGGAAGAGGGTTTCCATCCGGTTCAACGCCCGGGCCTGCTGCGCCTGCGCCCACGCGATCAGGTGCGCGACCCGGACCAGGACTTCCCCGGTGGCTTGGTCGTCAAAGGATTCGAGGTTCTGCAGAGCCAGGGTTCCGCTGAAACCATCCGGAAAATCAGTGCCGGTTCCGCAGGAACGCCCACCCGCGCCGCCGTCGTCAGTGCCGGCGCCCGAGGCCGCTCGAAACACCGCTAGTGAGCACTTCTGACCGGGACCGTCCCCGGTATCAGCCCCGTCTTCAGCGGCCCGGTGTCCAGTTCCTGTTTGTTCAGTTTTCTGTCCGGTTACCGGCCGGGCATTCCCGATCTGGTCCATGCTTAAGGCTTTCATCCGGCACTGACATTTCCGGGCAAAAACCGGCCGAAACGGACACGTTGAAGCACTTCAAATACCCGTCTTTACAGCGCCACTACGTACGTCCGGGAAACCGCCGATATGCATCTGCGCTCCCAACCAACAGCGTTCAATTCCCGAGCATGGGATCCCGCGAATCCGTGCGGATCCGGCAGGGTTTTCCCGCACCGGCCGAAACCTGCTAAGCTTCTTGAGTCCCACAGGACGTCCGGTTTACCGGTGTCCTTGCCCTCGTAGCTCAGGGGATAGAGCGGTTGCCTCCGGAGCAACAGGCCGTAGGTTCGAATCCTATCGAGGGCACTTTGAGACACACGGAAGAACCCCGCAGCTCCATGCTGCGGGGTTCTTTTGCTTTGCACCCCTCTTGCGCCACGTCCCGATCGCACGCCCCGATGCGCTAATCGATGCTTTCTCCCGGCTGCGCATCGGACAGCGGGATACCCGCCTGCTCGACGGCGGCCCGCACCGCAGGCGGAGCCAGGAAAAAACGCGGCTGCAGCTCTTCCCAGCCCTGATGCTTGGTTTTCTTCCCGAACTCGAGATGCGCCTGGTCCAGCGGGTTGTCTGGAACAAGTCCGGGGCTTGCCTCCCCCATCATTTGGAAGTGGTACATCCACCACGACCCGTCAGCCTCCTGGTTGAGGAACGTCGCCTCAACAGCCATGAGTTCCCGGTCCAAGGTGGCGAGACACTCCTCATACCGCTCGTGGAGCATGGCCATCCAGTCATCGAAGGACGATTCCCGCCCGTCCAGCAGTTTCGCGCGGCTCAGTTCCATCCGCATTCCCGGCGGGACCGACGCCGGCATGGGCCAACCCGGAAAGTCCGGACCGGCAGGCTGAAACGGGATAGGAGCGTAGTTCTGTTCCTGCATGCCGCCACTGTAAGGCCGGCACCAGCGTTTTCCCGAAACCGGAATCATGCGGGCCGCGCAAAACAATTCCGCCAAAAACCTTGCGCTCTGCAGACCTTCCCGGGTTATGGTGTTCGCACATACCAACCGGTCGGTTCTGAACTCTCCGCCGCCGGACCCCGAATACCCGCGAGAAACCCGGACCCGCTGCAATGAAAACCATGAACATCAAAGAAGAGTTGGCACGGACCTCCGTGGAGCTCTTCGCGCGGCAGGGCTACGCCAAAACCAGCGTCCAGCAGATTGTGGACGCTGCAGGAGTAACCAAGGGGGCGCTGTATCACTACTTCAATTCCAAGGATGACCTGCTCTTCGACATTTACGACCGCATCCTGACCCTGCAGCACGAGCACCTGACCGAGATCATCGGGCGGGGGCTGCCCGCTGCGGAAACCCTGCGGCTGGTGTGCGAGGACCTGATTCGGACCTCCATTGACTGGATCCGGGAGGGGACAGTCTTCTTCCGTTCGCAGCACATGCTGAGCGAAGACCGATTGGAAGAGGTGCAGCGGCGGCGGCGCGAGTTCAACAAGGCCTTCACCCGCATCCTGGTCCGAGGCCAGGAGGATGGAGTGTTCCGCACCGACATCCCCATTCCGGTACTCGCAGCAAACTTTTTCTCAGATCCGCACTACCTCTCCTACTGGTACTCCCCCGGCGGGGCCATCAGCCGCGAAACGGCAGCAGCCCAACTGACCGACCTTTACCTGGCGGGCCTGCAGGCAAAGTAGCCGAAGCCAGCACCACCAGCACCACTGCACCTCCAGCACCTCCAGCACCACCGCACCTCCTTCCCTACCGCAACACACGCGCCACCACAGCACGCAAGGTAAGAGCAGAGACGATGGAGTACTCATGCAGGAGCAACATACCGACCGGTCGGAACCGCCGCGTCTGCAGCTCAACGGGATCACCGTCCGGTTCGGCGGCCTGTCCGCCCTGGACTCGGTGTCCCTGGATATTCCGGCCGGCGCGGTCGTGGGGGTGATGGGACCCAACGGTGCCGGCAAAACCACCCTCTTCAATGTCATCTGCGGAGTTTTCCCGCCAACCGGGGGCAGCCTGGCTCTGGACGGCCGGGATTTCCACCCCCGTCCGCACCGGCTTACCCGCCACGGCGTGGCACGCACCCTGCAGGGTTTGGGCCTGTTCCCGGGGCTGACCGTGCTGCAGAACGTGATGGCGGGACTCGCTGCTGAATCCCGCCGCGGAGCGGACCTGCTGGCCCTGCCCGGCGCCGTCCGGCAGGAGGATCAATTCAGGGACCGTGCGCTGGCCGCGCTCGCTGCCCTCGACGTCGCCGGCTATTGTGCAGCGCTGCCGGACACCCTGCCCTACGGCATCCGGAAGAAGGTGGCCCTGGCCCGGGCGCTGGTGAGCGAACCGCGGCTGCTGCTGCTGGATGAACCCGCCGGCGGGCTGGCCCACGAAGACATCGAGGAACTCGCGTCGCTGATCCGCACCATGCCGGGCAACGGCTGCTCGGTGGTGCTCGTGGAACACCACGTTGACCTGGTGATGGACGTCTGCGACCGGATCGCGGTGCTGGACTTCGGCAGGCTGATCGCAGAAGGAACACCGGCAGAAATCGGTGCGGACCCTGCTGTCGCCGATGCCTATCTGGGGGTGGACGTCGCATGAGCGGCGGACTGGTCCTGGAGGGCGTGAATGCCGGCTACGGCGCCGTCCGGGTCCTGCACGACGTCGGGCTCACGGTGGAAGAGGGTTCCATCACCGCGGTGGTGGGAGCCAACGGCGCAGGAAAAACCACGCTGCTGCGGACCGTCACCGGCCAGCTGCGGCCGTGGGCCGGCAGCATCCGGCTGGGCGGCAAAGACCTCACCCGCGTCCCGGTGGAGGCCATGGTGCGGCAGGGAGTAGCGCTCGTTCCCGAAGGCCGCGGCGTGATTACCGAACTCACGGTGGATGAGAACCTGCGCCTGGGCGGGCTGTGGCGGCGCGACCGCAAGGCGGCAGCCGCTGTCCTGGCGGAGATGTACACACTGTTCGAGCCCCTGGCCCGCCGCCGGAAAGCCCCCGGGCACCAGCTCTCCGGCGGCGAGCGCCAGATGCTTGCCCTCGGCCGGGCACTGATGGCCGCACCATCGCTGCTGCTGCTGGATGAACCGTCCCTCGGGTTGGCGCCGAAGGTAACCGCCCAGATCCTGGGCATGCTCCGCAGCCTCCGGGACGACACCGGGCTGACCGTACTCCTGATTGAACAGAACGTCCGCAGCGCCCTGGCCGTCGCGGACCACGGCATCATCCTCAACCTGGGCCGAATCGTCGCAGCACGGCCCGCAGCCGAGCTGGCCGCCGACACCGGCCTCCGCCACACCTATCTGGGGTTCTAATGGACAGATTCCTTTTCCTCACCTTCGACGGACTGGCACGGGGTGCTGTCCTGGCGGCCTTTGCCCTCTCCCTGGTCCTCATCTGGCGAGCGGCGCGGATCGTGAACTTTGCCCAGGGCGCCATGGCAGTGGCCGCCACATACATCGCCTTCACCGTCACCGCGCTGACCGGCAACTACTGGGCCGGCCTGGCGGCGGCGCTCGCTGCCGGTTTCCTCATCGGAGCCCTGGTGGAACGCGGCGTCATGCGCTTCGTGGGTAACTCCTCGCCCTTGAACCCGGTCATCGCCGGGCTGGGACTGCTGCTGGTGATCCAGGCGGTCCTGGGCATGGTCTTCGGCAACAGCTACCGGACCATGACAACGCCGTTCAGTTCCAACCCCGTGGAAATCTTCGGCATCACCGCGGTCTCCTCCTACGACCTGTTCGTGTTCGCCTGCATTGCCCTGCTGGTGGGAGCCCTGGTGCTGCTCTTCACCAAAACACCTCTGGGGCTGCGGCTGCGTGCTTCAGCCTTTGCGCCGGACCTCGCCCGGCTGCTGGGGGTGCGGACATCCCGGATGCTCACCCTCGGGTGGGCTCTGTCCTCGGCCCTGGGTGCGCTCGCCGCACTGCTGGTAATCCCTACCGAACTGGGATTGAACCCGCACGCGGCCGACACGGTTTTTGTGTACGCCTTCACCGTGGCCGTCATCGGCGGACTGGATTCGCCCGCCGGCGCCGTCATCGGCGGACTGGCCGTGGGTGTCCTGCTCAGCTGGGTAAGCGGCTACCTGGGCGCCACCCTGGCCCCCGTCGCCGTCCTGGTCCTGCTGCTGGCCGTACTGCTTGTCCGGCCCGGCGGCATTTTCGCAATGACCAAGGAGCGAACCGTATGAGCGTCCTTCTGCGTTACTTCGTTGCCGCCGCCGCGGCCGTCTTCCTAATCGGCCTGACGTTCATCATCCCGTCCTTCACCTCCTACCAGCTGGCGACGGCGTGCGCCTACCTGTGCGGGATCGCCGGGCTGACCCTGCTGACCGGAGCCGGCGGGCAGCTCTCCCTCGGCCAGGCGGCCCTGATGGCCGCCGGTGCCTACACTTACGCGCTGACCGCCAATGCGCTGGACGACGCCGGGGTGGAGGGTCCGCTGCTGCTCGTCGTGCCGCTGGTCGCGGCCGTGGCCGGTGCAGGTGTCCTGGGCCTGGTGATCGGCTTGGCCGCCGGGCGGCTGCACGGGCCCTATCTGGCCGGTTTCACCATGGCTTTGGTGGTCGCGCTGCCCGCAGTAACCAGCACGTTTTCCTCCGTGCTGGGCGGAGACCAGGGACTGTGGGTCACGGTTCAGAAGCGTCCGGCAGCCCTGCGCGGGACCGTGTCCACGGAGGCCTGGCAGGCCTGGCTCGCCGTCGTCTGCGCCGTGGCGGTCATGGCGGTGCTGGCCAACCTGCTCCGCGGGCGCTTCGGCCGTGAACTGCGTGCCGTGCGGGACAACCCCGTGGCAGCTGCGCTGGCCGGGATCAACCCGGCCCGCACCAAGGTGGCTGCCTTTGTGATCAGCTCGGCTGCGGCGGGCATGGGCGGCGGCCTGCTGGCCTACACCACGCAAAGCGCCAGCCCCGGAGCCTACTCGCTGGTGTTCTCACTGTTCCTGTTGATGGCCGCCGTGGTCGGCGGCATCGGCTCGCTCACCGGAGCGGTCTGGGGTGCGGTGCTCCTGGTGGCCCTGCCCCACCTGATCGGCACGGCCACCTCGCGGTTGGCACTGCCCACGGATTTGGCGCAGCGCCTGGACGGCAATCTCTCCGTAGCCATCTTCGGGCTCGTCCTGGTTCTGGTGGTGCTGCTCGCTCCGCAGGGCATCCAGGGCCTGCTTGTGAAGCTTTGGCACCGGACCGGTTTCAAACATTCCGCATCCCCCGTCCGGTCCGCGGCGCCTGCGTCCGCCCCGCGTCCGGCCTCCCCGCCTCTTCCGATCCGGCACCAGCCGGCGGAGCAACCCGCAACCCAGAAAGGTCAATGATGACTCGTTCCCCGCTCCGCATAGGTGCCGCCGTCCTGGCAGCAGCAGCCCTTGGTCTATCCTCATGTGCTTCGCCTGAGGAAGGCTCCGACCCGGCTGCCGAAGACGTTCCCGGCATCACGGACACCACCGTCACGGTGGGCACCCATCAGCCGCTGACCGGCCCCGCGGCTGCCGGCTATTCCACCATCTCCCCGGCCACCCAGGCCTACTTCGACTATGTGAACGACAACGGCGGCGTCAACGGCCGGACCATCGAATACATCGCGAAAGATGACGGCTACAACCCGGCCAACACGCAGTCCGCGGTGCGGGAAATGGTGCTCCAGGACGAGGTGTTTGCCCTGGTGGGCGGACTGGGCACGCCGCCGCACAGCGCCGTCCTGGACTTCGTCAACGACAACGAGGTGCCGGACCTCTTTGTCGCTTCCGGTTCCCCCACCTGGGACCAGCCCGACGAGTACCCCTACACCTACGGCTTCATGGTGGACTACCCCACCGAGTCCCGGATCCTGGCCACCTATGCCCAGGAGGAGTTCCCGGACAAGACCTATTGCTTCTTCGGCCAGGACGATGACTTCGGCGACGAGTTCAAAGCCGGCCTGGAAGCGGTGCTGGGTTCCGACGGGCTGGCCTCTGCCCAGGTCTATTCCACGGCCAATACCGACATTGCCGCCCAGATCAGCGCCATGAAGGAAGCCGGCTGCGAGGTCAATTTCATGGCCACGATCAACGGCTTCAGCGCCCAGGCCGTGGGAACCGCTGCCAAGCTGGGCTACTTCCCGCAGTGGATGGCCTCCTCTGCCGGAGGAGACTACAACACCCTGTCCGGCTATCTGGGTGAAAACACGAACAAGCTGCTGCAGGGGTTCGTCAGCGCCAACTACCTTCCCGCCTATTCGGAAACCGAGGATGACTGGATCAAGAAGTTCCGGGAAATCAACGAGGAGTACAACGCCGGCGCCGCCTTCGACGGGAACACCGTCTTCGGAATGTCCATCGGTTACCTGTTCGTGGAAGCCCTGAAGGAGGCCGGAGAGAATCCCACCCGCGAATCCCTGCTTGAGGCACTGGAATCCGGCAATGTCACCGGCAACGGCCTGGTGCCCCTGGGCTTCAGCGGGGACAGCCACCGCGGCTACACCGGAGCCATGCTGACCCGGGTGGATAACGGGGTGCAGTCCTACTTCGGCACCGCGTACACGGTCGACGGCGACGACGTCCAGGAATACACCGGGGAACGCAGCGCTATGCCCGCCAACGGGCTGCCGGACTAGGCCCGCCGGGCATCCCGCCTAAACCCGAAACAAAGGAGGGCCCGTTCGCAAACGGGCCCTCCTTTGTGGTTACTCCAGCACGCTTTCTTACTCCAGCACGCTTTCTTACTCGAGCACGTAGAGCGAGATCGACTCGGCCACTGCGGCCGGCTTGTCCACGCCCTCAATCTCCACGGTCACCAGCAGTTTCACCCGCACGCCACGGTCCACCTGCTCCACCGAGGCAATTTCGGAGCGTGCCCGCACCCGGCTGCCCACCGGCACCGGGTGCGGGAAACGGACCCTGTCCAGGCCGTAGTTCACGCCCATCACCATGCCGTCCACCCGGAACCGGCCGGAGGCGAGCGCCGGCAGCAGGGCCAGGCTGAGGTAGCCGTGGGCAATGGTGCTGCCGAAGGGGCCATCGGCGGCTCGCTCGGGATCCACATGGATCCACTGGTGGTCATCCGTGGCATCGGCAAACATATTGATGCGTTCCTGGTCGATGGTGATCCAGTCGCTGGTTTCCATGTGTCCCTCTGCAGCGGACAGCTCCGCAACGGATCCGAAGTGTGCCACCGCTAGTCCTTGGGTCCGCCGGCGACGTACAGCACCTGGCCGGAGACGAAGGAGGCTTCCGCACGGGCGAAGAACGACGCGGCAGCAGCTATGTCCTCCGGGGTACCTGCCCGGCCCACCGGTATCTCCTTGGCGGCGTGCGCCATGAAGTCCTCGAACGGCACCCCCACGCGCTCCGCCGTCGCCCTGGTCATGTCGGTTTCGATGAATCCGGGGGCAATCGCGTTCACGGTGACGCCGTAGCGGCCGAGCTCGATGGCCAGCGTCTTGGTGAAGCCCTGGATGCCGGCTTTGGCGGCGGCATAGTTGGCCTGGCCCCGGTTGCCGAGGGCGGAGGTGGAGGAGAGGTTGATGATCCGTCCCCACTCCTCCGTCACCTGGTGGGCCTGCACCGCGCGGCTCATCAGGAACGCGCCGCGCAGGTGCACCCCCATAACGGCGTCCCAGTCCGTCTCGCTCATCTTGAACAGCAGGTTGTCGCGCAGGATGCCGGCGTTGTTCACCAGGATGGTGGACGGGCCCAGTTCCGCGGCGATCCGGGCCACGGCCTGTTCGACGGCGGCGGCATCGGACACGTCCGCGCCGATGCCGAGGGCTTCTCCCCCGGCGTGGCGGATGGCTTCGACGGTCCGCGCGGTGTCTTCCTCCCGGAGGTCGATGACCGCTACGGCATGGCCGTCCGCGGCCAGCCGGGCGGCAACGGCTGCGCCGATTCCCCGGCCGGCACCGGTAACTACGGCTACACGTCGGGTGGAGCTTACTGGTGTTTCAGACATGGCTCTCCTTGGTTGCCGTCCGTGCCTCAGTGCGCGGACCGGCGTGGCGGGTGTGGCAATGTGCGGGTGTGGCAATGTGGGGCCGACAATACCGACCAGCCGGTATGCAACGCAATGGTGGTCCGCAGCCTGGCGGCGCCGCGCCGCGGCGGATAGAGCTGCGCTGCGCAATGGCAGGCCTTACCCGGCCGCCGCAGCACTCCGGCCCCGGAAGGTCCGGCGGTAGGCTGCGGGGCTGACGCCCAGTCCGCGGCGGAAATGGTGGCGCAGCAGCTCGGCCTGTCCAAAACCGGTGGCCCTGGCCACTTCATCAATGCCCAGGTCTGTATCCTCCAGCAGTTCCTGGGCCCGCAGCACCCGCTGGCGGGTGAGCCAGGCGGCCGGCGTGGAACCGGTCTCGGCCTTGAACCGGCGTGCGAAAGTCCGCTCGGACATGCTGGCCCGGGCTGCCAGGTCCTTCACTGTGTGCTCCTGGCCCAGGTTTTCTCCCATCCAGACCAGCATCTCTTCGAGTGTCTCGCAGGCCGCGGCCGGAACCTGCCGGGCGATGAACTGGACCTGGCCGCCGTCGCGGTGCGGCGGGACCACCATGTCCCGCGCGATGGCGGCGGCGACGCCTGCCCCCAGCTCTCCCCGCACCAGGTGCAGGGCGGCGTCGATGGCCGCCGCGGTCCCGGCACTGGTGAGGATGTTTCCGTCCTGGACGTAGAGCACGTCCTCATCCACCTCACACTGCGGAAACCGTTCCGCGAGTGCACGCGAGTACATCCAGTGCGTGGTGGCCCTGCGGCCGTCCAGGAGCCCGGCTTCGGCCAGCACGAAGGCGGCGGAGCAAACGCTCATCACCCATGCACCGCGCTCATGGGCAGCCCGGAGCGCCGCCGTCACGGATTCCGGCACACGGTTTCCGGTCCCCTCGGAGGGTGCCATCACCACCAGGTCCGCCCGGTCCGCGGCCTCCAAGCCGTGCTCAACGTTCATGCTGAATCCGGCCTTGGTGCGGACCGGTCCCGGCACCGGCGTGCACACGGTGAAGTCAAAGGCGGGCACACCTCCGGGCCGCTCCGTCCGGTCGATGCCGAAGACCTCGGCCAGCACCCCGAGCTCGAACACCGCCAGTCCGTCCAGCACGATCACCGCCACCGCTTTCAGCATGCGGCCAGTATGGCAGTTTCTTCACGCTAATGGTCCTTTCTGCCACTTATTTTTCCGGGAGGACCGCCGCAGGCTGGGGGTATGGAATTTTTGTCAGCATTGGTCATTGTGTTCCTCCTGGCGGCGGGATTTGCCGCGCTCCTCACTGCGACAGTCCGTGCCGTGCGCACCGACGGAACCGGGCACCTTCCCCCGCTCACCACGGAGGGCAGCGATGATGTGCCGCCGGCGTCCGGCTTCGATGCCGTGCGCGGCTACCAGCAGCTGTACGGTCATCGGCACTAGGGTGCCGCAGCAGCGGCGCCGGGTAGCCGCCGCACCCGCGGCATGTCCGGGAGCAGCCGATTCGGTTGGTCAGCGCAGGCCGTTGGCGTACAGGTCCCGCAGCAGCGCAATCTCGGCCAGGTGGTGGATCATCTCCCGGTTGATGTGCAGCACCAGCGCGGACATCGGCTCCTGCGCCCAGCGGCCCTCCGCCTCACCGGCCGGAGCGGCCAGCTCCCCGGGGCTGAGCGCCGACACCGCGGTAATCCAGGCTGCGTAGTACCCGTCCAGCAGTTCGAGGGCCTCCTGAGCGGTACCGGGATAGTCGAAGTCCTCATAGCTCACCGGCCGGCCGCCGAAATGGGCGGCGTTCCGCATGCCCAGGACAGCGACGAGCAGATGCGCCACCCGCCAGGCGATGGTGGTGACCGGCGCCGGCTCCGGCTCGGGAAAGGCAAAGTCCATGGTGAAGTCTCCGCTCCCGCCCTGCACCGGAGCCATGCTGGTACCGCGCGGGCGCACGTTCCAGCATCCGGGCACCGGTTCCCAGAAGTACTCGGCGTCAGTGAGGCCGGCAAGCCGGGGGCGGGCCTGGTTCTCCCAGTGCCACGCGAGCTGCCCGGCCAGCTCGGCCGCCGGCACGCGTTGCTGTTCCACTCGGTTCTCCTGCTGCTGGTCCTGCGTCATGGCTGCGCCTTTCCTTGGGGATTCGTACGGAAGTTTTCCCAGCCTAGAAACAGATCAGGACAGCTTTTGACCTGAATTCGGCGTAGCTTGATGTCCATGTTGGAAACCTCAGCACGGCTGCTGCAACTGCTGTCCCTGCTGCAGCTGCGCCGCGAATGGACCGGGTCCGCCCTGGCGGAGAGGCTGTCCATCACCGAACGCACCGTGCGCAGGGACATCGGCAAGCTGCGCACGCTGGGCTATCCCATTTCGGCATCCCCGGGTATCGCCGGCGGCTACCAGCTGGGAGCCGGCGCACAGCTGCCCCCGCTGCTGCTCGACGACGACGAAGCGCTCGCCGTCGCCCTCGGGCTGACGGCGGTGGCCACCGGACCCGTGACCGGCATCGGCGAAGCCTCCGTTCGGGCACTGGCGAAGCTGGAGCATGTGCTGCCCGGCCGCCTGCGGCCCAAGTTCTCCGCGCTGCGCCAATCGGTCTCCACCCTGTCCGGGCCGCCCGGCGGGGTGGACCCCGGCATCCTTACCGCTTTTTCCGCCGGGATCACCGAGCACCGGGTTGTTTCCTTCCGGTACACCGGCGCCGACGGCGGATCCGCCCGCCGCATGGTGGAGCCCTACCGGCTGGTCAGCACCGGGCGGCGCTGGTATGCCGTGGCCTGGGACCTGGAGCGCTGCGACTGGCGGACCTTCCGGGTGGACCGCTGCGACAGCACGCCGGCCCAGCGGGAACGCTTTACGCCCCGTCCACTGCCGGCCCGGGACCTTGCCGCCTACGTGCAGGAATCCATTACCCGCAACCCGTACCGCTACACCGTGGTGGTGCGCCTGGCCGCACCGCTGGCCATGGTCGCCGAACGCGTGCCGCCGGATGTCGCCAACCTCAGCGCGGACGGGCCGGGGCACACCATCCTGCGCGGCGGCTGGGATTCACTGGACCTGCCGTTGATCAACCTCACGGCCTGGGGTGTGCCTTTCGAGATCCTCGAGCCGCCCGAGATGCGCGAGCGTGCCCGCCGCGCCGTCGCCCTGCTGCAGCACGCCGTCGAAATCCCGCCCACGGCGGAATCTCCCTAAGCGGCCCGAGCCAAGCCACTAGACTGGTGGCAACATGGCACTGACAATTTCCTACCCCGCCCAGCTGCCCGTTTCGGAGCGCCGCGAAGACATCATGGCTGCCATCGCGGCCAACCAAGTCACCGTTATTGCCGGTGAAACCGGGTCCGGTAAAACCACCCAGATCCCCAAGATGTGCCTGGAACTGGGACTGGCGGAAAAGGGCCTGATCGGCCACACCCAGCCGCGCCGCCTTGCCGCGCGAACCGTGGCCGAGCGCATCGCGTCCGAGCTCGACGTCGAAATCGGCGACGAAGTGGGCTTCCAGGTCCGGTTTACCGGCGAGACCAGCCGCAAGACCAAGGTCAAGCTGATGACCGACGGTATCCTGCTGGCCGAAATCCAGCACGATCCGAAGCTGAAGAAGTACAGCACCATCATCATTGACGAGGCGCACGAGCGCAGCCTCAACATCGACTTCATCCTCGGCTACCTGCGCCGGCTGCTGCCCGAACGCCCGGACCTGAAGGTGATCATCACCTCGGCCACCATTGATCCGCAGCGCTTCGCGGAGCACTTCGCCCTGGACGGCAAGCCGGCGCCCATCATCGAAGTGTCGGGCCGCACCTTCCCGGTGGAAATCCGCTACCGTCCGCTGAACCAGCCCGCGGACGGCGGCAGCGACGACGACGGCCCCGAAGACGAACTCGAAGAGGACCGCGACCCGGTGGACGCGGTGTGCGACGCAGTGGACGAACTTTCCCGCGAAGCGCCCGGCGACGTCCTCGTGTTCTTCTCCGGCGAGCGCGAAATCCGCGACGCCGCCGACGCCCTGCGTTCCTCGGTGGCACGCAACCCCCGGCTGGCGAACACCGAGATCCTGCCGCTGTACGCCCGCCTCTCCCTGGCCGAGCAGCACAAGGTCTTCTCCCCCGGCCGCAACCGCCGGATCGTGCTGGCCACCAACGTCGCCGAGACGTCCTTGACCGTGCCGGGCATCAAATACGTGGTGGACACCGGCACCGCCCGCATTTCGCGCTACTCGCACCGCACCAAGGTCCAGCGGCTGCCCATCGAACGCATCTCCCAGGCCTCGGCGAACCAGCGCTCCGGGCGCTGCGGCCGTGTTTCGGACGGCATCGCCATCCGCCTGTACTCGCAGGAGGACTTCGAGTCCCGGCCCGAGTTCACCGACCCGGAAATCCTGCGCACCAACCTCGCCGCCGTCATCCTGCAGATGGCCGCCATGGGCGTGGCCAAGGGCCCCAAGGATGTATCCGACTTCCCGTTCGTCCAGCCGCCGGATTCCAAGGCCGTCAACGACGGCGCGGTGCTGCTGCGCGAACTCGGTGCCCTGCATCCCAAGGGCGGCATCACCCCGGTGGGCCGCAAGCTCTCCCAGCTGCCGGTGGATCCGCGGCTGGGCCGGATGATCGTTGAAGCGGGCCAGCGCGGCTGCGCCAAGGAACTCATGGTCCTGACCGCCGCCCTGACCATCCAGGATCCGCGCGAGCGGCCCTCCAAGGACGATCCGGCCCGCGCCCAGAAGGCCGCGGAAATGCACAAGCGGTTCGTAGACGAGAAATCGGACTTCACCGGCTACCTGAACCTGTGGCGCTACGTCCAGGAAAAGCAGAAGGAGCTGTCCTCCTCCGCCTTCCGGCGGCTGTGCAAGAACGAGTTCCTGAACTTCCTGCGCATCCGCGAATGGCAGGACCTGTTTGCGCAGCTGCGCCAGCTGGCCAAGCCGCTGGGCATCACCCTGTCCCCGGACCCGGTGGACCCGGTGGGCCGGCATAAGGAAATCCATATGTCGCTGCTGGCCGGGCTGCTCAGCCACATCGGCCTCTATGACCAGCGCAAGCGCGAATACGCCGGCGCCCGGGGTACCCGCTTCGCGGTGTTCCCCGGTTCGGCCCTGTTCAAGAAGTCCCCGGACTGGGTGATGGCGGCCGAACTGGTGGAGACCTCCCGGCTGTGGGCGCGGGTGGCGGCGTCGTTTGATCCGCTCTGGGCCGAGGAAGTGGCGCCGCACCTGGTCAAGCGCACCTACAGCGAGCCGCACTGGTCCAAGAGCCGCGGCGCGGTAATGGCCTATGAGAAGGTCACCCTGTACGGCGTTCCCGTGGTGCCCCAGCGAAGCATCAACTACGGCCGGATCGATCCGGTGCTCTCCCGCGAGATGTTCATCCGCCACGCCCTGGTGGAGGGCGACTGGCGCACGCACCACAAGTTCTTCCACCGCAACCAGGCCTTGCTGGCCGAAGTGGAGGAACTGGAGAACCGGGTCCGCCGCCGCGGCCTGCGCGTGGATGACGAGACCCTCTTCGAGTTCTACGACGAGCGCGTGGGCGCCGACGTCGTCTCCGAGCGGCATTTCGACAAGTGGTGGAAGTCCGCCCGGCACGAGAACCCCGCCCTGCTGGACTTTGACCCGGACGCCCTGCGCACCGACAACGCCGAGGGGCTGGACGAGAACGACTTCCCCAAGTCCTTCTTCTACGGTTCCTTCGAGCTGCCGCTGACCTACGAGTTCACGCCCGGCGTGCCCGGCGCCAACGACGGTGTCACGGTGGAAGTGCCGGTCCTGTTCCTGAACCAGCTCACGCCCGGACCCTTCGCGTGGCAGATCCCGGGGCTGCGCGCCGAACTCATCACCGCCCTGATCAAGTCCCTGCCCAAGGCGGTGCGGAAGAACTTCGTTCCTGCGCCCGACGTCGCCCGCTCGGCTGCCGCTGCGCTGGCCGCGGACTTCGACCCTGCCTCTGATGAGCTGGAGCCGTCCCTGGAACTGGTGCTGCGCCGGCTCAAGGGCTCCATCATTCCGCCCGGTTCCTGGAACTGGGACGCGGTGCCGGCGCATCTGCGGATGACCTTCACCGTGGTGGATTCCGCCGGACGCGTGCTGGACGAAGGCAAGGACCTTGCGGCACTGCAGGAGGCCCTGGCCCCGGCCACCCGGCGCGCCATTGCCGAGTCACTGGGCGCCACGCCGTCGACCGTTCAGCCGCGCGGACCCAAGGGCGCCAAGGGGTCCAACGGGTCCAACGGGTCCAACGGGTCCAACGGCAAGGCCCCAGCTACTGCGAACGGCAGCGGTTCCTCCTCCTCCGTGGCGGAGCGGACCGGACTGACCGAGTGGAGCATCGGCACCCTGGAGAAGCAGGTCCAGCGGCTGGTGGCCGGCCACACCGTGACCGGTTATCCGGCGCTGGTGGATGAAGGCAGCACGGCCGGCGTGCGGATCTTCCAGAGCCCGGGTGAACAGCGCACGGCAATGCGCGCCGGAGTCATCCGGCTGCTGGTGCTGCGGGTACCCAGCCCGGCTAAATACGTACTGGAGCACCTGAGCAACACCGAGAAGCTGACCTTCAGCCAAAATCCGCACGGCAGTGTGGCTGCGCTGATCGAGGACTGCACGCTGGCCGCAGTGGACAAGCTCACCCCGGAGGTGCTGCCCTGGACCCGCGCGGAATTCGATGCACTTTATGAAACCGTTCGGGCTGAACTGATCGACACCGTCTTTACCGTCACCGCCATTGTGGAGAAGATCCTCGCCAGCACCAGGCGGATCACGAAGGCGCTCAAGGGCACCACTTCGCTGTCCCTGATCAGCGCCCTGAACGACATCCGGGCACAGCTGGACGCCCTGGTGTATCCGGGGTTCGTGGCCCGAACGGGCTACGCCCAGCTGATGCACCTGCCCCGCTATCTGGCCGGCATTGAGCGGCGCCTGGAGAAGCTGCCCGGCAACGTGCAGCGCGACGGGCTGTCCATGGCAGTGGTCCAGCGTCTGGAGGATGAGTACGACGACGCCGTGGCGGCGCTGGCGCCCGGCCGCGGCACTCCCCCGGAACTTGCCGAGGTGCGCTGGATGATCGAGGAACTGCGGATCAGCTTCTTTGCCCAGGAACTGGGCACGGCCCGGACCGTTTCGGAGAAACGGATCCGGACCGCACTGAACTCGGCGCTGGCTCCGGCCTGAGGCACCCGCCCGGCCGATTCACCGGCCGGGTGCCCCAACGGAGCCAGTTGCTTCGTGCTAGCTCTCCCTGCGGCGTGCTGACAGCAGCAACACCGACCCGGCGGCTAGGACGAGTAACGCGGTTCCCGTGACCCACATGCCTTCTGCACCGGTAGAGGCAAGTCCGGATTCAGGAACGCGCTGGGCAGGATTTGCCTGGATACGCACCCCTGAACCGGGAGTCGCAGCACCCTGGCCTGTGGTGGTGGGCGTGACTCTTGGCGGTATGCCATTGCCGGCGCCGGCGGGCGGAGCCAGAGGTGCAGTGACCGGCAACTCCGGCAGCGTGGTGTCGCCAGGCAGACCGGGCGTACCCGCCGACGGGCTACCGGAAGGCTGATCCGATGCCGGACCCGACGGGGCGTCCGTCGGAGTGCCGGTCGGCGAGTCCGTCGGAGTGCCGGTCGGCGAGGCCGTCGGGTGCGACGTGGGAGTCCCCGTAGGCGAGGCCGTAGGCGAGGCCGTCGGAGTGCCGGTCGGCGAGGCCGTCGGATGGGCCGTGGGAGTACCCGTCGGCGAATCCGTCGGATGGGCCGTGGGAGTACCCGTCGGCGGATCCGACGGTTCATCCGGGGTATCTGACGGCGGCAGCGCCGGGCAAACCTGGGGCGGGTCTGTGGGCTCTCCCGTAGGCGGATCAGTAGGACTGTCCGTTGGCGGAACCGTCGGCTCATCCGTCGGCGGAACCGTCGGACCATCCGTCGGCGGAACCGTCGGACCATCCGTAGGCGGCCCAGTCGGCTCATCCGTAGGCGGCCCAGTCGGCTCATCCGTAGGCGGCCCAGTCGGCTCAACCGTTGGCGGAACCGTCGGCTCAACCGTTGGCGGAACCGTCGGTTCAACCGTAGGCTCACAGTCCGGAATTACCCATATGTTATTGAGGCTTTCGTTCCAGACATCCAGGAGGTCAACGGCCGGGAAATTCGGGTAAGTGATTGTCTCCGGCCAGGTAAAGGGGGCGACATGCTGAATGTTGTACTCAGCAAGCGCCCAATCCTGCCCGCAGATCCCAGGGGGCAGTAAGTCCCATACGCCCGAAAACGTCCCATAGCCCGGTTGCGAGTCCAGGAGGGTTTGCGGGCCTGAATTACCCCAGTCCGCAATACCGTCCGGATCGACTTTCCGATAGAGGTAAAGCCCGCGCTCAATAGTCTGGTCATAATCTGGGTCAACCAGCTGTAGTTCAGGGACCACCACGGTTTCGCCGGGGTCTGCGACGGCCGGTCCACCCATCGCAATGAACCAGCCGGCCATGACGGCAATACCGGTCACCAAGGCTGTTCTGTATCCCCGGCGCCGCTTGTTGCGCATTCCGTTCGTTGTCCTGAGTTCTTCGTTTTCGAGGTTCCGCATTGTCCTTCTCACTCATCCGATAAACGCCAGCAGGCGCCATCTTTGATGAGTGATTACAGACTGACCACAGTAATTAAATACCTGAATTCAATACCTGTTCCGGTAAAACAGTGATTCCGTTAATTGTGATACAGGGACCGGATTCAAGAGTCTGAAACCGAAAACGGTCCGGTTCGTTTCGGGGAAACGAACCGGACCGTGCCGGAGGCTGCATTTGAACCGGTGCCAGGTTAGGCCTCGGGAACGAACTCCCCGTAGCCTGCGTTCCGGAGTCCCTGGCGCAGCTTCTGGGCGTTGGCCTCCATTCGCTCCGGATCCGGGTTGGACTCGGCCCGGCTGAAGTCGAAGTCCTCCATCGAGTTGGCCGGCCAGACGTGCAGGTGCAGGTGGTCCACCTCGAACCCGGCAACGGTCAGCCCGGCCCGCTCGGAACCGAACACCTCCACCTGTGCAGCGCCGATGGCCCGGGCAACGGTGATGAGCTTCTGCATCAGCTCCGCCGGTGCGTCCGTCCACTTATTGATCTCCTGCCGCGGAACCACCAATACGTGGCCGTCGCTGAGCGGACCGATGCTCAGGAACGCCACCACCTCGTCGTCCTTCCAGACGAAACGGCCGGGAATCTCCCCATTGATGATTCGCGTGAACAGGGTGGGCATGGGTTCTCCTTCAGGGTGCTCCGTGCGGTCGACGGCGGGCAGGGGTGCCCGGAACGGCGGCGGGACGGGTCGGCCGGTAAACATGATTCGACGCTACCCCTTTTCGTGCGGCTCTTCAGCACGGCCGGGTTCGGATCCGGTAGCCACCGGCGCGCCGGGAGTGTTGGACCACTGCGACCAGGATCCCGGATACAGTGCCGCGGGGATCCCTGCCTGTGCCAGGGCGGCGACTTCGTGGGAGGCGAAGATGCCGGAGCCGCAGTAAGCCGTCACCGGCGCCTCGGGACGTACGCCCAGTGCCTCGAACGCGCTGCGCAGTTCAGCCGGGCTGCGGAAGGTGCCGTCCGGTGCCAGGTTGTCGGTGGAAGGACGGTTCACAGCGCCGGGAATGTGCCCGGCGCGGGGATCCACCGGTTCGGTATCGCCCCGGTAGCGTTCCGGCGCCCGCGCGTCGATCAGGGTCCCGGCCGCGGCCAGGCCTTCCACGTCCTCCAGGCCGGCCACGGGCATGTTCCCCCAGGACAACTCCGCAGTTCCCTTCTGCACGGTGACCGGACCGGTCTCCAGCGGCAGGCCGGCGGCCCGCCAGGCCCCCAGCCCGCCGTCGAGCAGGCGTACGTCCTCCCACCCCGCGTGCCGCAGCAGCCACCAGGCGCGGGCGGCCGCCGTGCCGGCGGCGTCGTCATAGGCCACCACCGTGTCGCCGGGATTCAGACCCCAGCTGCGCGCGGCGTCGGCGAACGACGCCGGATCCGGCAGCGGGTGCCGGCCCTCTGCAGGGACCGCCGGTGCGGACAGTTCGGTATCCATGTCCACATAGACCGCTCCCGGCAGGTGTTCCTGCAGGTACTTTTCCCGCCCGTCGCTGGCGCCCAGCACCCACCGCACGTCCAGCAGCACCGGCGGGCGGTCCGATTCCAGTGCCTGTGCCAGATCCGGTACGGAAATCAGGACATCCACTACAGCTCCACGCTTTCACCGGCGGACAGGTGCCGGTACTCGGTCCCGTAGGTCTTGCCGAACCGGGTGACGTGGCCTTCAACCATGCCCAGCCCGGTCTCATTCAGCAGTGCGTCGTGAATGGGATACGCCCGCTCGGCACCGGTGGCGATGACGAAATCGAGTACCTCACCCAGCTTGGACCAGGGCGCGTGGACGGGCACCAGCACGGTGCGGGGGCGCAGGCCGTTCGGGACCACTAAGGAGTCTCCGGGGTGGTAGACCCTGCCTTCGACGAGGTAGCCGATGTTGGCCACCATGGGGATCAGCGGATGGATCAGGGCATGCTGGCCGCCGAAGGTCTGGATGCCGAAACCGGCAATGGTGAACGCCGTGTTGGGCTGCACCTCATGGATCCGGGCGGCGAGGTCAGGTGCGTCGGCACGCAGCAGGTCGGCCAGGGACTGGGGGGCGAAAAGCTCCAAGCCGGGCTGCTGCTGCATTTGCGCGAACACCCGAGTGCGGTCCAGATGGTCCGCGTGCTCATGGGTAACCAGGATGGCGTGGGCGCCGTCCAGCGCCTCGTCAACCTCGGAAAACGTGCCGGGGTCCAGCACCAGGACGTTGCCGCCTTGTTCGAAACGGACACAGGAGTGCGTGTACTTCGTCATTTTCATAGCGCCACCCTACTCCGGCGGGATGCGGGCGGGCAGGACGCTGCCGCAGGCCGGCTGATAATCTAGGGGTTCGCCCGACCAATACGCCTGGAGGAACCGCCGTGTCACCAGAGACATCCCGGACGTCCAAGCGGGCACCGGAAACGCGTGTGACCCGCCAGCGCCTGGCAGTGGGCCGCACCTTGGACGAACTGGACGACTTTGTCAGCACCCAGGAACTTTTCCGGTTGCTGCAGGAGCGCGGTGAACGGATTTCGCTGGCCACCGCCTACCGGATCCTGCAGTCCATGGCTGACGAGAATCTGGTGGATGTCCTGCGCACGGGCGACGGCGAGGCGCTGTACCGGCGCTGCGCCGTCGGACACCATCATCACCATTTGGTCTGCCGCGAGTGCGGCAAGGCGGTGGAGGTGGAAGCACCGGCCGTCGAAAGCTGGGCGGCAGGGCTGGGCGCCAGGCACGGGTTCACCGAGGTGGCCCACACCGTTGAAGTCTTCGGGCTGTGCCCCGAATGCAGCGCCGCCAAAGCAACCCCGTCACCCTAGGTTCCGGCAGCCGGCCCAGGTTCGGGGTAACCCTTAGGCCCCGGCGGTGGCCGTGTTCCGGCTCAGTTCACGCCGGGAACCGCTGCGGACGCGCCGGATAATCCGGCACACCAGGTAGATCACGAAGGACACCGTGGTGACGTACGGGCTGATCGGAATCCGGCCGCCCAGGGCCAGCAGGATGCCGCCCACCGACGAGACCAGCGCAAAGGCCACGCTGAGGAACACCACCAGCCGCGGCGAGGAAGTCACCAGCAGTGCCGCAGCCGCAGGCGTGATCAGCAGCGAAAGCACCAGCAGCGCCCCCACCACCTGGATGGACAGGGCTACGGCCAGGCCCAGCAGGAACATAAAGACAATCGACAGCACCCGGACCGGCACGCCGCGTGCCTCAGCCAGGTCCGGATCGGCGCTGGCGAAGGTCAACGGCCGCCAGATGAAGAGCAGGGCTGCCACCACCACGGCCGCCACGCCGGCCAGCAGGTTCAGCTGGACGGCGTCCACCGCGACTATCTGCCCGGTCAGCAGGCCGAACTTGTTGGCGGAGCGCCCTTCATAAAGGCCCAGGAACAGGATGCCCAGGCCCAGTCCGAAGGGCATGATCACCCCGATGATCGAATTCCGGTCCCGGGCCCGCAAGCCCATCACGGCAAGCAGGACGGCGGCGGCAACGGACCCGGCCAGGGAGCCGACCACCACGTTGGCCCCGATCAGCAGGGCGAAGGACGCGCCGGCGAAGGAGAGTTCGGCAATGCCGTGCACCGCAAAGGCGAGGTCGCGCATCAGCACGAAGGTGCCGATCAATCCGCCGACCAGCCCCAGGATGGCTGCGGCCCAGATGGAGTTCTGCACCAAGGGCAACAGCTCGCCGTAGTCGCTGAAGTCAAAAACGGCGTCGAAGAAGCTACGCAGGTCCAAGGTCCCCCTCGCTTTCTCCGTGGTGGTGGGTGGTGGCGTCCGGAATGCCCAGGACCACAATGCGGCCATGGCTGCGCAGCACTTCAACCCGGCTGCCGTACATTTCGGACAGGACGTCGCTGCGCAGCACCTCGGCAGGCGTGCCGGTGCGGAACTGGCCGCCCGCGAGGTACAGCACCCGGTCCACGTATTCGATCACCGGGTTGATCTCATGGGTCACAAACACAACGGCGGAACCGTCGTCGTGGCAGCGCTGCTCAATCAGCGAGCTGATCGCCTGCTGGTGATGCAGGTCCAGGGACAGCAGCGGCTCGTCGCAGAGCAGCAGGTCCGGGTTGGTAGCCAGCGCCTGGGCGGCACGCAGCCGCTGCAGCTCACCCCCGGACAGCTGTCCCACGGGTTCATCGGCGTAGGAGGTGGCCCCCACCTGCTCGAGCAGCCGGTCCACCCGGCGCCGCACCGGTGCCCGGCGCAGGCGCAGGCCCCAGCGGTCGCCGTCGACGCCGAGCCCCACCAGGTCCCGGCCGCGCAGCGGCGTGCCGGTGCTGAAGGACTTCTGCTGCGGTATGTAGCCGATGTCCTTGCTGCCGCGGTGCACGTTGCGGCCGTTGATGGTCACGGTGCCGCCGGTGAGGGGCTGCAGCCCCAGCAGGACCTTCAGGAAACTGGTCTTTCCGGAGCCGTTGGGCCCCAGCACGGCCAGGAACTCCCCCGCGTTGATGTCCAGGTCCAGGTTCTTCCACAACGTGCGGCCGCCGAAGGAGAGACCGGCATCGCGCAGCCTGACCACCGGCTCTGCGGGAGGCTTCACTGCAGCACCCTTTCCATGGCGGCTGTGTTGGCGGTCATCCATTGCAGGTAGTCCTGCCCTTCGGGCAGGGTTTCAGTGAAGTCCAGCACCGGCACGTCCGCATCCTGCGCGGCTTCACGGACCGCTTCGGTCTGGGATGTGGAGGTCTGTTCGTTGTAGCCCAGGAAAGCGATTCCGCCGCCGGTGACCAGATCCTGCATTTGACTCAGGATCCGCGGCGGTACATCGGAGCCTTCCTCGACGGCTTCGGTGAAGTCCGACGGCGTCACGTTGTGCAATCCGGCTTCCTCCACCAGATAGTCCGGCACCGGCTCGGTCAAGGCGACGTCGCGTCCCCCGGCGGTTTCCCGAAGGGCAGCCAGGGAGGCGTTGATCTTCTCGATGCCAGCATTGAAGTCCGCGGCGTTGCTGCGGAAGGTTTCGGCGGCACCGGCGTCCAGGCCGGCCAGGCGTTCCGCGGCGGCCTCGGCCAGCAGGCCCATGGCTTCGGGGCTGTACCAGACGTGCTCGTTGAACGAACCGTGGTTGTGCCCGGCGTGGTCTTCGGCATGATCTTCCCCGGCATGTCCATCCCCACCGGAGTCCTCAAGGCCGGAGATTTCCACAGCGTTGAGGATGTCCTCCGCGGGGATTCCCTCATCCTCCGCGAGTTTTTCCATAAAGCTGTCATAGCCGCCGCCGTTCAGCACCACCAGATCGGCCTTGGACACGGCCAGGCGGTCCCGTGCAGTGGCTTCGTAGGAATGCGGGTCCTGGCTCGGCCGGTCAATCAGCGCTGTCACTTCCACGTTTTCGCCGCCCACCAGGCTCAGGATGTTGCCGTATACGTCCGTGGACGCCACCACGTTCACTACGTCGTCGTTAGCATCTTCCGGTTCCCCGCTGCCGGAGCAGCCGGCCAACGCCAGAGCGCCGGCCATGAGGGCCAGACGGGCGGGGATGCGGCGCATAAGGGGGTGTGCTCCTGATAGGCGTGGGTAAGGTAGCGCGCCCGGCCGGCGCCGGATCCTTCCCAGCATAACCTAAACGCGAATCGTTCGCATCTAGATTATGCCGGGCCGGCGCATTCAGTTACAGGCTTTCACCCGTCCGCCGGAACCCCTGCGCCTGGGTGGCATCCCGGATCTCTCCAATGAGCTGTTCGATGATGTCCTCCAGGAACAGCACGCCCCGGGTGGTTCCCTCCCGGTCCAGCACGCGGGCCAGGTGGGAGCCGGTGCGCTGCATTACGGCCAGCGCATCTTCGATTTCGTCATCCAGGCGCAGGTTGGCCAGGGTGCGGACCTTGTTCTCCGTGATCGGCCGTTCATAGGCTTCCAACGGAATCGACATGATGTCCTTCAAGTGCATGTAGCCGGTCAGGTTTCCCGCTTCGTCCACCAGGACAAAGCGCGAGAACCCGGTCCGGCCCACCGCCCGCTCGAATTCGGCAGGAGTGGAATCGGTCCGCAGCGTCACCAGTTCCTCCAGCGGCACCATGACCGTGCCGGCGGTCTGCCCGGAGAATTCCAGTGCCCCGGAAATGATGCCGGAATTATCGGCAACAGTCCCCAGCTTGGTGGACTCTTCGACGATGGACTGCATTTCCTCCAGCGTGAACGCCGAGGCCACTTCGTCCTTGGGCGTGATGCCCATCAGCCGCAGGGCATGGTTGGCCAGCCAGTTCAGCGTGCCGATGACGGGCCGCACCAGCTTCGAGATGAACACCAGCGGCGGTGCCAGCAGGAGCACGGCCCGGTCCGCCACGGACACCGAGATGTTCTTGGGGACCATCTCACCGATGGTTACGTGCAGGAAGGTGACCGCCAGCAACGCCACCAGGAAACCTGCGCCGTCGGCCGCCTCTACCGGCAGTCCCACCGCTTCCAGCGGCACGGACAGCAGGTGGTGGATGGCCGGCTCGGCCACGGACAGGATCAGCAGCGAGCAGACGGTGATGCCAAGCTGGGCGCAGGCAAGCATCAGCGAGACGTGCTCCATGGCCCACAGCGTGGTTTTGGCCCGCTTGCTGCCAGCCTCGGCATACGGCTCGATCTGGCTGCGGCGCGCGGACATCACGGCAAACTCGCCGCCTACAAAGAAGGCGTTGCCCAGCAGCAGGACCACGAGCCAGAAAATTCCTGCCAGGTCACTCATCGGATGCCTTCCCTGCGTGCCGGCCGTTCTGCAGCGGCAGCGTCCTCGTCCTCCACATGGGATTCATCCTGTTCTTCGTCCTGCGGAATGAAGCTCACCCGGTCAATGCGCCGGCCGTCCATCCGTTCCACTTCCAACAGGCCGCCGGGTACCGGAACGCGGTCCCCGGCCCGGGCAATGCGGCCCAGTTCAGCCATGATGTAGCCGCCCACAGTTTCATAGCCGGCTTCGTCGGGCATCCGCAGCAGCGGCACCAGTGCCGATACTTCGTCGGGACGCATGATTCCGGGGAAGTACCAGGCGCCGGAAGCGCTCTGCAGTACGCCGGGCTTGGCCTTGTCATGCTCGTCGGACACCTCGCCGACAATTTCCTCGACCAGGTCCTCGAGCGTGGCAACGCCGGCGGTTCCGCCGTATTCATCAAGGACGACGGCGAGCTGCAGGTTCGCGTTGCGCAGTTCCGAGAGCAGGGAATCCAGGTGCACCGTTTCCGGCACCCGCAGGACCTCGCTCATGATCGCCGCCGCAGGGAGCGTGGCCCGCCGGCTGCGGGGTACGGCCACAGCCTTCTTTACATGTACGACGCCGCGGATATCGTCCGGGGAGTCCCCCAGCACCGGGAACCGCGAGTAGCCGGTCCGGCGCGCAGCTTCGATGACGTCGGCCACCGGCTGTTCGGCGTCGATCGTCTCCAGCCTGATGCGCGGGGTCATCACGTCGGCCGCTGTGCGGCCGGCAAAGGAGAACGTGCGGGAAAGGAACGCTGCGGTGTCCTTGTCCAGGGTGCCCATTTCCGCCGACCGCCGCGCCATGGACGAAAGTTCGGACGGGGTCCGGGCGCCGGAGACCTCTTCCTTGGCCTCAAGGCCGAAGAGGTGCAGGATGCGGTTGGCAAAACCGTTCAGCAGCAGGACGGCAGGCTTGAACACCACGGTGAAGGCCAACTGCGGCCGGGCCAGCGCCTTGCCGATGCGGAAGGGCATGGCAATAGACATGTTCTTGGGGATCAGTTCACCCAGCAGCATGGAGAGGAACGTTGCCAGGATCATGGCAACGGTGACCGAGACGGAGGCCACGGCCACGGGCGGCAGTCCGACGGCCGTCAACGGTGTTTCCAACAGCCGGCCCACCGAGGGCTCCATAACGAAACCCGTCAGGAGGGTGGTCATGGTGATGCCCAGTTGGCAGCTTGAAAGCTGGGTGGAAAGCGTGGTCAGGCAGCGCAGCAGCGGTTCGGCTGCCTTGTCACCGTTTTCCACTGCGCGGCGGACGGAGGGCTGGTCCAAAGCCACCAGGGCGAATTCCACTGCGACGAAGAAGCCCGTGCCAAGAATAAGCAGCAGGCCGAACAGCAAATACAGCCATTCCATGTCAGGCCACCGCCATTAAAGAAAGGGGTGAGTGCGGTGCAGCGAAACGTTCAGACGGAGGGTGGTCGACTGCAGCCGAACTGGAAGGCTCCGAAGAAGCGGCAGGCGAATGCTGGGGTGAACGTGTGCGGGCTTTGCCGGCTCGGGGCGCACCGGCTGCGGCAACCGCAGTCCGGGACGCAGGCCGGCGCCTAGAGAAACTGTCCATAGGAAAGCCAGTTTACAGGTTTGCGCCGCCCCCGCCACAGCCGCTTCCGGAGGCTGCGCCATACCCTTCCCGGGCTGATCGGCAGGCAAGGCGTTCATGCAACAGTGCGGGATTGGCCACATCTTCGAATATGTCACTAGACTGGCATGAAGTCTCGGTCACTGCGCACCGGGCCGCACCAGCAAGTCTTGAGGCGGAACCGCTCAGATTTCATGGTGCCATCAGGGCAAACGGCAACTCATGGAAGAGGCGTATATCTAGTGCCAGACCAATCCAACCACCGCCTGCCGGAGGAATTCGGGGGCAACGAGTGGCTTGTCGATGAACTGTACGAACAGTATTTGTCGAACAAGGATTCCGTTGACAAGAAGTGGTGGAGCATTTTCGAATCCTTCAAAGCTGAAGACGCCAAGTCAGGCAATGGTTCAAATGGCTCCAACGGCTCCGGTGCACCGTCAGAGCTCGGTGCCCACCCGGTAACCCGGCAGCTGCCGGCCGTACGGGCAGAGTCGACCGCCCCCAACGCACCCAAGGCATCCGGCGAGTCCCCCGCTGCAACGCAGCAGTCGGGCAAGCCGCCGGTGGCAAAGGAACCCGCCAAGGCCGCTACCCCGGCTGAGGCCCCCAAGGCCGAAGCTCCCAAGGCTGCCCCCATCCCCGCACAGCTGCCCAAGACCCAGCCCAGCGATGCCGCCACCGAAGAGGACAAAGTCACCGTCCTGCGCGGACCGGCCAAGGCCATTGCCACCAACATGGACCTGAGCCTGACCGTTCCCACGGCCACCACGGTGCGGGCCATTCCCGCCAAGCTGCTGATCGACAACCGCATCGTCATCAACAGCCACCTGGAGCGTGCCCGCGGCGGCAAGGTCTCCTTCACTCATCTGCTCGGCTACGCCATTATCCGTGCCGCCGCCCAGTTCCCGTCCATGAACGTGCACTACGACGAAGTGGACGGCAAGCCCGTTGCCGTCCAGCCGGCACACGTGAATTTCGGCCTGGCCATCGACATGCCCAAGCCGGACGGCACCCGCCTGCTGGTGGTACCGAACATCAAGAAGGCCGAAACCCTGAACTTCTCGGAGTTCTGGCACGCCTATGAGGACCTGGTCAAGCGGGCCCGCGCAGGCAAGCTCGGCGCCGACGACTACCGCGGCACCACCATATCGCTGACCAACCCGGGCGGCATCGGCACCGTGCATTCTGTGCCCCGCCTCTCCAAGGGCCAGGCCGCCATCATCGGCGCCGGCGCCCTCGAGTACCCGGCGGAGTTCCAGGGCGCAAACGAGAAGATCCTCGCCCGCAACGCCATCAGCAAGGTCATCACCCTGACCTCCACCTATGACCACCGCGTCATCCAGGGTGCCGGCAGCGGCGAGTTCCTGCGCATCATCCACCAGCTGCTGCTGGGCGAGCAGGGTTTCTACGATGAGATCTTCGAATCCCTGCGCATCCCGTACGAACCGGTCCGCTGGAGCCCCGACATCCAGGTCAACCCTGACGAGCAGATCAACAAGGTTGCCCGGATCCAGCAGCTGATTCACGCCTACCGGGTCCGCGGCCACCTGATGGCCGACACCAACCCGCTGGAATACGTGCAGCGCCGCCATGCGGACCTGGACGTCCTCAACCACGGCCTGACGCTCTGGGACCTGGACCGCGAGTGGCCCACGGGCGGCTTCGGCGGCAAGCCGATGCTGAAACTGCGCAAGATCCTCGGCGTCCTGCGCGATGCGTACTGCCGCACCGCGGGCATCGAGTACATGCACATCCAGGACCCCGAAGAGCGCCAGTGGTTCCAGGACCGCCTGGAAACCAAGTACACCAAGCCCACCCGCGAAGAGCAGCTGCGTATCCTGAGCAAGCTCAACGCTGCGGAAGCCTTCGAAACCTTCCTGCAGACCAAGTTCGTGGGCCAGAAGCGCTTCTCGCTGGAAGGTGGCGAATCCCTGATTCCGCTGCTCGATGCGGTGATTTCCGGTGCCGCCGACGACGGCCTCGAAGAGGTCGGCATCGGCATGGCCCACCGCGGGCGCCTCAACGTGCTGACCAACATTGCGGGCAAGACCTACGCCCAGGTCTTCCGTGAATTCGAAGGCACACAGGATCCGCGCAGCGTCCAGGGTTCCGGCGACGTGAAGTACCACCTCGGCACCGAGGGCACCTTCACCTCCGACAACGGAAACCAGACCAAGGTCTACCTCGCAGCCAACCCCTCCCACCTCGAAGCCGGCGACTCGGTGCTCGAAGGCATTGTCCGCGCCAAGCAGGACCGCCTGGATAAGGGCGACGAATTCCCCGTCCTGCCGATCCTCGTGCACGGCGATGCGGCCTTCGCAGGGCAGGGCGTGGTGGCGGAAACGCTGAACCTCTCCCAGCTGCGCGGCTACCGCACCGGCGGCACCATCCACGTGGTGGTCAACAACCAGGTGGGCTTCACCACCTCCCCCACCTCCTCCCGCTCCTCGGTCTACTCCACCGACGTCGCGAAGATGGTCCAGGCGCCCATCTTCCACGTCAACGGAGACGACCCCGAAGCAGTGGTCCGCGTGGGCCAGCTGGCGTATGAATACCGCCAGCGCTTCCACAAGGACGTTGTCATCGACATGGTCTGCTACCGCCGGCGCGGACACAACGAAGGCGACGACCCTTCGATGACCCAGCCGATGATGTACAGCCTGATCGAGGCCAAGCGTTCGGTACGCAAGCTCTACACCGAGTCCCTGATCGGCCGCGGCGATATCAGCCAGGACGAGGCCGAGCAGGCCCTGCGCGACTACCAGGGCCGCCTCGAGCGGGTCTTCGCTGAAACGCATGCCGCTCAAACCTCGCCCATCCCCGTGATCACCAAGGACACGGAAGCCATTTCCGACCTGGAGCGTCCTGCCGCCCAGCAGGAAGGCACCACGATCATCAAGCCGGCCAGCACCGCGGTTTCCCCCGAGGTCCTGGCACACATCGGCAAGGCCCACGTGGCTGTGCCGGAAGGCTTCACCGTCCACCCGAAGCTGAAGTCACTGCTGGAGAAGCGCGAGCAGATGTCCCGCGAAGGCAACATCGACTGGGGCTTCGCAGAGATTGCGGCCTTCGGCTCGCTGCTGATGGAAGGCGTCCCCGTACGCCTTGCCGGCCAGGACTCCCGCCGCGGCACCTTCACCCAGCGCCACGCCGTCTTCCACGACCGGGCCACCGGCGAGGAATGGATGCCGCTGGCGGAGCTGGACCCGAACCAGGCGAAGCTGTGGATCTATGACTCCCTGCTTTCCGAATTCGCGGCCATGGGCTTCGAATACGGCTACTCGGTGGAACGCCCGGACGCCCTGGTGCTCTGGGAGGCGCAGTTCGGCGACTTCGTCAACGGTGCCCAGACCATCATCGATGAGTTCATCTCCTCCGCCGAGCAGAAGTGGGGCCAGCGTTCCTCGCTGGTGCTGATGCTCCCGCACGGTTACGAGGGCCAGGGTCCGGACCACTCGTCCGCCCGTATTGAGCGTTTCCTGCAGATGTGCGCGGAAGACAACATGATTGTTGCCAACCCGACTACGGGTGCCTCGCACTTCCACCTGCTGCGCCGTCAGGCGTACAGCCGGCCGCGGAAGCCCCTGGTCGTCTTTACGCCCAAGCAGCTGCTGCGCCTCAAGGCAGCGGCAACGTCGGTGGAGGACTTCACGCACGGCGAGTTCCAGCCGGTTATCCCCGAGCATGCCGAGCTGGATGCCAATGCCGTGGACCGGGTACTGCTGGTCTCCGGACGGCTGTACTACGATCTGCTGGCCAACCGCCAGAAGACCGGGGATGAGAAGACGGCCATTGTCCGGGTGGAGCAGCTTTACCCGATCCCGGTCGACGAGATCCGTGCCGCCGTGGGCAAGTACCCGAATGCGGAGATTGTCTGGGCACAGGATGAGCCGGCCAACCAGGGCCCGTGGCCGTTTATGGGCCTGAACCTGCCGCAGCACCTGGATTCCCGCCTGCGCCTGGTCTCCCGGCCGGCGTCGGCGTCCACCGCCACCGGCTCGGCCAAGCGCCATGCCGTGGAGCAGGACATCCTCGTGAAGAAGGCCTTCGAACGTCAGTAGGCTAGGTTTGGGGTGGGGCGCTTCGGCGTCCCACCCTGTTTTTTGACTTGAGAAGGTGACTAGTGGAACAACGCAGAATTCGGCTTGCTGCGGTGGGTGATGAGCTGCTGGCCGGACACGGGGATCCGCGGGCACTCGGCTGGCTGGGGCGTGTCCTGGCCCGCACCTCGCCCGACAACGTGAACCTTCAGGCCTACAGCCTTGCCGCGCCCCATGAGGGTACGGAGGCCCTTGCCAACCGGTGGCTCCCGGAAGCGGGACGCCGGTTCGAGGACGGCTGCGACAACCGCCTGGTCATCGGACTGTCGGACCGTGACTTGGATCTGGAGCTCACCACGGCGCGGAGCCGGCTGAACCTGGCGAACATCCTCGACGGTGCGGCCCAGATGAGCATTAAGGTCTTTGTCGTCGGGCCTCCCCCGGGGCTGAACCCGGAGCGGAACCGGAAGCTCGCGGACCTGTCTGCAGCCTTCGGCGATGTCACCACGCGGCGTAAGCACATGTACGTGGACACCCTCAATCCGCTGTTGAACCATGAGCAGTGGCGCACGGATCTGGCTGCCAACGGCGGAACGCCAGGCCAGGCAGGTTACGGCCTCATGGCATGGCTGGTACTGCACCGCGGCTGGTACCAGTGGCTCGACCTGCCAGATATGAACTAACTGCACGCTGCTGGCCTGCACAGCCTTCAAAAGGCCCTTCCGGATTGCTCCGGGAGGGCCTTTCTGCATGCATTTTCATCTTGTTTTCATGCAGCTCCCCATTTGTTCCCCCATGAGGCCACGATCAGGTAACGATCAGTTAACAACCCGTAACTTGTCTCACACCGGAAACATTTAGTGGTTAGTGTTTCTCCACATGTGGCGGCAATCACTCGCCGCGTGGGGGGCCATCTTTGGTGGTTCCTGACTCCTCATCACCAGTTAGGACTACAGATGCGTACTAAGCGCACGGCAGCTCTTGCCGCACTCTCCGTAGGTGCCCTGTTCCTGGGCGCCTGTGGATCCGCCGGGGGCGGAACCGAAAGCGAAGGCGGTGCCGACGAGACCGAAAACCTTGCCTCGACCATCACCGTCGCCATCAGCCAGGCTCCGGACGCGTACAACTCCGGTACGGCCAACACCAACAGCACGTACAACACGTACGTTGACAACCTGGTGCACAGCAACTTCGTGGAGTACAGCCCCAACGGCGTTATTCACAACGAAGAATTCGGCACCATGGAGAAGACCAGCGACGATCCGCTGACGGTGAAGTACTCCATCAACGAAGACGCCAAGTGGTCCGACGGTACGCCCATCGACTTCGACGACGTCCTGCTGAACTGGGCCGCCTACTCGGGCAAGACTGTGGGCGCCGACGGCGAGAACATCTTCCAGCCCTCCTCCACCAACGGTTTCTCGCAGACGAAGATGATCGAAGGCGAAGCAGGCGACAAGGAATTCGAGATGGTCTTCGAAACTCCTTACGCCGACTGGGAAGCCCTGATGATCGGCCCGCTCATGCCTGCGCACATCGCTGCGAAGCAGGGCGGTATGAGCACGGAGAACAACGGCGAGGCACTGATCAAGGCCATCCAGGCGAACGACGTTGCCGGGCTGACCCCCATGGCCGATTTCTGGAACACCGGCTGGAACTACGAGGCAGACCTCGCCAAGCTTCCGGATGCCAAGCTGATCCCGTCCTCCGGTCCGTACATGCTGGACAACGCCACTGACGGCACCCTGACCCTCAAGCGCAACGAGAACTACTGGGGCGACGAGCGCAAGGGCAAGACCGAGAACATTGTCTTCAAGGCAATCGAAGACACCGAGGCCGTTCAGGCCCTGCAGAACGGCGACGTCGATATCATCGAGCCGTCCGGCGCAACGGTTGACACGAAGACCGCCATCGAAAACATCGGTGACAGCGTTGAAATGCTGACCGGTCCGGAACTGACCTTCAGCCACATCGACCTGGACCAGTCCGAGAACGGTGTGTTCAAGGATCTGGCCGTACGCCAGGCCTTCTCCAAGTGCGTACCGCGTGAGGACATTGTCGAGAAGTTCGCGAAGCCGGTCGACGAAAACGCCACCGTGGACAACCTGCGCGAGTACCAGCCGGGCCAGGAAGATTACGAAGACGTCCTGGAAGGCGCGCCGTCGGCCAGCGACTACGACGAAGTGGACCTTGAGGGCGCCAAGAAGCTGCTCGCCGACGCCGGCAAGACCACCCCGGTCTCCGTGCGCCTGATGTTCTCCTCTACCAGCCAGCTGCGTGCGGACATCGTCACCTTGATCAAGAACTCCTGTGACCAGGCCGGCTTCGACATCGTTCCGACCCCGGACCCGAAGTGGAGCGCCAAGCTCTCCGAGCCCGGAGCATGGGATGCCATCCTGTTCGGTTGGGCCGGTTCCGGCCTGGCCGCCAGCGCGCAGTCCATCTACGTCTCCGACGGTGAGCAGAACTACGGCAAGTTCACCAACACGGAACTGGACAAGCTCTGGGACCAGATCGCCAGCTCCACTGACGCAGAAGAAGTCAAGGAACTGAAGACCAAGGCCGAGGAAATCCTGGCCGCAGAGGTCTACAACGTGGTCCTTTACGCGAACTCCGGAGTTGTTGCGCACAGCTCCAAGATGGAGAACGTGGAATTGAACCCGAGCCAGAACGGCATCACTTGGAATGCCTACAAGTGGACCAAGCAGGCCTAGCCATACCACGCTAGCCGCAGCATAAGCGGGGATGGGCAGACCTCAGTGTCTGTCCATCCCCCTGCTTATGCCCGCAGTGTTCTTTAGCCCCACCCTCCAAGGAGCCCTCGGTGTTCTACTTCATTCTTAAAAGAGCGGTTTCCTCGTTCTTCATCCTCCTCGCCGCGACAGCCCTCATGTTTGTCCTGGCCATCAATTCCGGCGATCCTTACCACGACCTCGCAGAGCTGCGCGGTCCGGACAAAGAGTCCCGCATCGCAGCCCGCACCGAAGCCATGCACCTCGACCAGCCGGTCCATATCCGGTACATACTCTGGCTGCAGGAAATCGGCCGCTGCATCGTTCCGGGCGGGGCACAGTGCACCCTCGGCCTGGACCGCGTAGGCAACCCGGTTGTGGAGCAACTGCAGTCCGCGGTCGGCTCGACCTTCCGGCTGGTGATCGTAGCAACGGTGCTGGCGATCATCCTCGGTGTCCTGGTCGGCGTCGTCACGGCCCTTCGCCAGTACAGCGTGTTCGACTACTCGATCACCTTCGTAGCCTTCCTGCTCTTCTCCATGCCGCTGTTCTGGCTGTCCACGCTGCTCAAGCAGTACCTGGCCATTGGACTGAACACGTGGCTCGCGAATCCGGCCATGTCCTATCTGGGCATAGCGGTGCTGGGACTCGTGGCCGGTTTGATCTGGATGATCGTCATCGGCGGCGACACCCGCCGGCGGGTACGGGTCTTCGCCATCGCCGCAGTGGCAACCTCCCTGACTTTCCTGCTCCTGCTGATCTCCGGATGGTTCAAGACTCCGGGCTTCGGTCCCTTCGGTGTCCTCGTCAGTGCCTTCGCCATCGCAGTGGGTGCCACGGCCCTGTTCGCCGGGTTCCGGCGACGCCGCGTGGTCTACGCGACCCTTGCAACGGCAGCCGCAGGATTCGTCGGTTACTTGGTCACCATGCCCCTCATGGAAGATCCCAACTGGCTCACCATCGCAGCGCTGGCGGTCGTGACTGTGGCCGTGTCTGCGGCCATCGGCCACTTTGTCGGCGGACCCTACGCCAAACAGGCGCGCCAGCTGACCGCCGTCGTCGGGCTGCTGATCGGTTTCATCGTCTTTTTGGACGCCCTCCTGCACGCCTACCCGTCGCTCTCACGCAAGAACGGCGGCCGGCCGATCCCCACCACCGGTTCCTCCACTCCCAACCTGGAGGGCACGTTCTGGGAGGTGAACCTGGATTACGCGCTGTACCTGATTCTGCCGACCATAGCCATCATGCTCATCTCCTTCGCCATGTACACCCGCTACACCCGGGCCAGCCAGCTGGACGTCATGACCCAGGACTACATCCGCACCGCCCGGGCGAAGGGCCTGAGCGAGCGGACCGTGGTTGTGAAGCACGCCTTCCGCAACGCGATGATCCCCATCACCACCCTGATGGCCTTCGACTTCGCCGGTGTCCTCGGCGGCGCCGTGGTCACGGAGTCGGTATTCGGCTGGAACGGCATGGGCAAGATGTTCACCGACGGGCTCACCAACGTGGACCCGAACGTCATCATGGCGTTTTTCCTCGTCACGGGCGTGGCCGCGGTGACCTTCAACATGCTGGCTGATATCGCGTACGCCTTCCTCGACCCGCGCATCAGCCTGAACTGATTGGCAGACCAATGACAGATAACAAGATTTCCCCTGACGGGTCGAAGGAGTCCAGCCCGGAGCTGGCAGCCATGACGCTGGCCAGCCAGCGGACCGTCACGGCAGACTCCCCCGCTACGCAGGGCGTCGTCGCCGAACCGAAAATCACTGAAGCCAAGAGCCAGTCCAAGCTGGTCCGCGAACGCTTCTTCCGGCACAAGGGTGCCATGGGCGGCATGATCGGCCTGCTCTTCATCGTGGTGCTGGCCTTCACCTCCATCGGCCTGAGTGTTGGTCCCGTGCAGATTCCGGGCTGGTGGAAGCACACCTTCTCCGAAGTGATGGAAACATCCAACGGCGGCAGGCCCACCCTGTCCTGGACCGGGCTGGGTGAACACCCCTTCGGCCAGGATGCCCTGGGCCGGGACTACTTCGCCATGACCATGCGCGGGGCCCAGATCTCCCTGACCATCGCCTTCATTGTCGGTATCGTCGGCACCGTCATCGGCACCGTGGTGGGTGCCCTGGCCGGCTACTACCGCGGCAAGGTCGAAGCCGTCCTGATGCGCTTCACCGACGTCATCATCACCATCCCGCTGCTGGTGGTTGCCGCAGTCCTGTCCACCATCGTGGCCAAGGCCGGCATCGTGGTCTTCGCTGTCTTCCTGGGCATGCTCACCTGGACCGGCCTGGCCCGCATTGTGCGCGGCGAGTTCCTGTCCCTGCGGGAAAAGGAGTTCGTGGAAGCGGCCAAGTCGGTGGGCGCCACCTCGAGCAGGATCATCTTCAAGCACATCCTGCCCAACACCGTGGGCGTCATCATCGTTTCCGCCACGCTGGCCATCTCCGGAGCCATCCTGCTGGAAACCGCCCTGGGCTTCCTGGGCCTGGGCGTGCAGGAACCGGACACCTCACTGGGCAAGCTGATCAACGAGAACCGGTCCGCGATGACCGTCCGCCCCTGGGTCTTCCTGTGGCCGGGCATCTTCATTGTGGCCATCGCCCTTGCCGTGAACTTCATCGGTGACGGACTCCGGGATGCGTTTGATCCCCGACAGACAAGGAACAAGCAATGACCTCCACACCGGTATACAGCGACACCCCGGCGGCGGGAACAGCATCCGCCATCCTTGAGGTCAGCGGACTCGGCGTCGACTTCAACGTGGACAACGAGTGGGTCATGGCCGCCGAAGACGTGAACTACAACGTGTACCCGGGCGAAATCCTGGCCATCGTGGGCGAGTCCGGATCGGGTAAGAGCATGTCCTCCATGGCGTTGCTCGGTCTGCTCCCGGGCAACGGGCGCTCCACCGGCAGTGCCAAGCTGCAGGGCAAGGAACTGATCGGTGCGCCGCAGTCGGCGCTGCGGAAGATCCGCGGCAATGACATCGCCATGATCTTCCAGGAACCCATGACCGCACTGAACCCGGTGCTGACCGTGGGTGAGCAGATCAAGGAAATCATCGAGCAGCACACCGACGCCTCGCCGGCACAGGCGCGCGAGCGAGCCATTGAGCTGCTGCGCATGGTGGAAATCCCGGATCCGGAAACCCGCTACGGGAACTACCCGCACCAGTTCTCCGGCGGACAGCGCCAGCGCGCAATGATTGCCATCGCCATCGCCAATGATCCGATCCTCCTCATTGCCGACGAGCCCACCACCGCATTGGACGTCACCGTCCAGGCAGAGGTTCTGGAACTGCTGCGCAAGCTCAACAAACGCCTGAACAGTGCCATCCTGTTGATCACCCACGACATGGGCGTGGTGGCCGACCTGGCGGACAACGTGGTGGTGATGCAGAACGGCCGGATCGTGGAAGCGGCCTCTGTCGCGGACCTCTTCGGTGCCCCGCAGCAGGACTACACCAGGTCCCTGCTCGACGCCGTGCCGCACCTGGGCTCAAAGGTCGGCGGCGTGCTCGCCGCGGTGGAGGTGGAGGACGACGGTTCCCTGCAAATCACCGAGGCACCCCGCCAGGTGATGGTTGAATCCAACGAGGTGACCGACCCGACATCGTCGCAGACCCCGGCGCTGCAGTTGGAGAACGTCGCCATCGAATACCCGGGCCGGTTCCGCCAGCCGGCGTTCCGTGCCGTGTCCGATGTATCGTTCACCATCATGCCCGGCGAGGTCATGGGCCTGGTAGGCGAGTCCGGATCCGGCAAGTCCACCATTGGACGCGCCGTGACCGGGCTGCTGCCCGTGGCCGAAGGCAGCGTGCGGATCAACGGGACCGATATTGCCGGGCTTTCGCCCAAGAAGATGCGTCCGCTGCGGCGGAAGTTCGCCATCGTTTTCCAGGACCCGGCGGCGTCGCTGAACCCGCGCATGTCCATCGGCGAAAGCATCGGCGAGCCGCTGTTCCTGCACGAGAAGCTGTCCAAGGCAGACCTGGACAAGCGCGTGGAGAACCTGCTGGATGACGTGCAGCTGCCCAAGAGCTTCCGCAACCGCTACCCGCATGAGCTTTCCGGCGGCCAGCGCCAGCGCGTGGGTATTGCCCGGGCGCTGTCGCTGCGGCCGTCGCTGCTGGTGGCGGATGAACCGACGTCGGCCCTGGATGTCTCCGTCCAGGCACGGGTGCTGGCGCTGCTGCAGGACCTGCAGCGCGAGTACGGCTTTGCGTGCCTGTTTGTCAGCCACGACCTGGCCGTGGTGGAAATCCTGGCCAGCCACATTGCCGTGCTAAACAAGGGCCGGATGGTGGAACAGGGCTCCACGGAGCAGGTGCTGAAGTACCCGCAGGATCCCTACACCCGGCGGCTGCTGGCAGCTGCCCCGGTCCCGGATCCGGCAGAACAGGCCTACCGGCGGGAGCAGCGCAACGCCCTGCTCTCCGCCGGCGGCACCGAGTAGGAACAGCACCAGGCGGCAGCTCCCGGACAGGAGCTGCCCCGGGTACGGCCCGGAACGGCGGCGGCGTCAGTGGCGGAAGACGATCTTCCCCACGACGTCGCCGTCCTGCATTTTCCGGAAGCCCTTTTCCGCTTCCTCCAGCGGCAGCACGGAGTCGATCTCCGGGCGCACTCCGGTGGCCAGCAGGAACGCCACCAGGCGCTGCAGCTCGGCACGGGTCCCCATAGTGGATCCGAGGACCTTCAGCTGCAGGAAAAACACGCGGTTCAGGTCCGCCGGCGGGTTGGGTCCGCTGGTGGCCCCGCAGGTCACCAGGGCACCGCCGGGCTTCAACGACTTCAGCGAATGGGCCCAGGTGGCCTCGCCCACCGAATCGAAAACCGTGTCCACCCGCTCCGGCAGCCGGGCACCGGCGTCGAACACCTGTTCCGCGCCCAACCGCAGGGCGTGCTCCCGCTTGGCTTCGCTCCGGCTGACGGCCCATACCCGGTACCCCGCAGCGGAAGCCATGCTGATCAGGGCCGTCGCCACTCCCCCGCCGGCGCCCTGGACCAGGACAGTGGATCCCGGCGCCGCAGGGTTGATCGTGAAGAGCATCCGGTATGCCGTCAGCCAGGCGGTGGGTAGGCAGGCCGCCTCCTCGAAGCTCAGCCCGGCGGGCTTCGGCACCAGGTTGCGTTCGGGAACCCACACTTCATCGGCCATGGCGCCGGGGTGTTTCTCCGAAAGCAGGCTCCGCCGCGGATCCAGGGTTTCATCCCCTTCCCAGCCCGGGGAGGACACAACGGCGTGGACAATAACCTCGTTGCCGTCGTCGTCGATGCCGGCGGCGTCGCAGCCCAGGACCATGGGCAGGCGCTCGTCCGGCAGGCCCACCCCCTGCAGGGACCAGAGGTCGTGGTGGTTCAGCGCAGAGGCCTTGACCCGTACGCGCCGGAAACCTTCCGGCGGCTGCGGCGGCTCGAGCTCCCCCACCCGCAGGCCGCTGATCGGATCGCCGGCGGATTGGGTTTGTGCGTATACGGCTCGCATCTGGAAACTCCCTTGTTCGTTTTGCGGCTCTTCGTGACCCCAATCCTAGGGGTGGTGCCGGGCACAGGACCGTTTAGGCGTGCACGCGGGGCATGTGGGACACTGGAGGGCAGAACTTTTCGGAATCAAAGGAGGCAGCTATGAGCAAGCGTGCACGCAAGCGTCGTGACCGTAAGCGCGGCGGCGCTAACCACGGTAAGCGTCCCAACACCTAAGCAAGAATGGTGAGCCGCGTGGCCATTTTTGGCCAGGCACAGAAAACCCCCGGTACCAGCAGGTACCGGGGGTTTTTCATGCCTGCGGCGGTCTTAGTGGTCCGCTGTCTGGATCTGGCTGATGCGGCTGAGGATGCTTGCCTTCAGCGTCTCGGGAGCCGCTTCGGTGCAGGAACGCTTCACCACGGAGCGGATGACGCATTCCAGGTCGTGTTCCTGCGCGCACTCGGGACAGCCGTCAAGGTGTTCCTTGATTTCCACGAGGTCCTTGTGGGACAGCGCGCCGTCCAGGTACTCGTACAGCCGTTCGATGCGGGCGTCTTCGCAATCGCCCAGGCTCTGGCAATCGCTCATAGCTCATTCCCCTGTTTCTTGGTTGATGCGCCGGTTTCGGCTGCGGGCACTTTGCCCTTGATGCCGCGGTCGCGGGCATACTCCGCCAGGAGTTCGCGAAGCATCTTGCGCCCGCGGTGCAGGCGGGACATCACGGTGCCGATCGGCGTGTTCATGATTTCTGAGATTTCCTTGTACGCGAAACCCTCCACATCGGAGAAGTACACGGCAAGCCGGAACTCCTCCGGAATGGACTGCAGGGCATCCTTGACGTCGGAGTCGGGCAGATGGTCCAGCGCCACGGCTTCTGCGGAGCGCAACCCCGTGGAGCTGTGCTCGGCTGCGCGGGCCAGCTGCCAGTCCTCAACGCCCTCGGAATTGGCCTGCAGGGGTTCCCGCTGCCGCTTCCGGTAGAGATTGATGTAGGTGTTGGTCAGGATGCGGTACAGCCAGGCCTTGAGGTTGGTTCCCGGCCGGTACTGGTGAAAGGCGGAGAACGCCTTTGTGTAGGCCTCCTGCACCAGGTCTTCCGCGTCAGAGGGGTTCCGTGCCATCCGCATGGCTGCTGAATAGAGCTGGTCCACGTACTGCATGGCATCCTGCTCAAAGCGCAGCTTGCGTGCCTCGTCCGATTCGGTGGCAACGTCAAGTTCGAAGTTTTCCACGTGGGGGCTGCCTTCCGGCGCATCAGTTCTCATCACCTCCCAGTCTACGGTGCGGGCGGGCACCCGTACGCGTAGCTTCGGCTCCGGCGCAGTCTGCACTGCGGTCAGCGTGGCAGCTGGCACTATGGCGTCTCCTCAACAGTTGAAAGCACATCCTGATACTGGTCCCAACGACGGCGCCGGTCCCCCTATTCCCGCCGGAGGCCCGGATTGTGCCAAAGCCGCACGGAGCCGGACTAAGGTGGAGGCAGCACCAAATGTTGTTTTTCGCGTAACTTGTGGATTCGCCAGGAGGCACTTATGTCGTTAGTCCGTTTGATTGCACGCCCGCTGCTCGCCACCGGTTTTGTTGCCGTGGGCGTGGAGCGCCTTCGCAATGTTGACCAGACCGCCGAACAGCTCACCCCCACCCTTAACCTCATCGGCAAAACCGTACCGGCTGCTGCGGGGGCCGCTTCCAACCCCGTGCTGGTGGCCCGGGTTGCCGGGTACACCCAGGTAGCTGCTGCCTCCCTGCTGGGCATGGGCAAGTTCGCCCGCCTGGCGTCCCTGCTGCTCGCCGGCACCACCGCTCTGAACTCGGTGGTGGAGTACCGCAACGCAGAGGCTTCCACCGCTGCCGAGCGCAAGGAGCGGCGCAACCAGCTGCTCAAGAACCTCTCCCTGATCGGCGGCGTCCTGCTCTCCGCAGTGGACACGAACGGCCGTCCGGGACTGGCCTGGCGTGCCAACCACCTGGCCGCCGACACGGGCCGCAAGGGCCGTGCCGCTGCGAAGGCGGTCAAGAAGACCACCGGCAAGCAGCTCAAGGCCGTGTCCAACGCTGCGTCGGACATCGTGGGTTCCTAGCACCAATGACTGCCCCGAACGCCGGGTTGCCGGCACCCTGGCCCGCGCCCTTCGCTGCCTCGCCCGTGGAGGCAACCGTCTCCGTTCCGGGGTCGAAGTCGCTGACCAACCGCTACCTGGTCCTTGCCGCCCTCGCGGACGGCAGGTCCAGGCTGCGGGCGCCCCTGCATTCCCGGGATTCGGAGCTGATGGTTTCCGCCCTCAGGGCGCTTGGCGCCGTTGTCACGGAAGTCGAGGGCAGCGGCGCGTTCGGGCCCGATCTGCTGGTTGATCCCCTGCCCGCTGTCCTCCCCGCCGCGGCCGGTCCGCGGCGGGTGGACTGCGGGCTGGCCGGCACCGTGATGCGTTTTGTCCCGCCGCTGGCTGCCCTCGTGCCCGGCAGCACCGTATTCGACGGCGATCCGCACGCGCGGGTACGCCCCATGTCCGCTGTCATCGATGCGTTGCGCGGACTTGGGCTGCAGGTGGACGACGGCGGCCGCGGGACCCTCCCTTTTACGCTCACCGGGTCCGGGGCCCCCTCCGGCGGCCGGCTGGTGATCGACGCAAGCGCATCCTCACAGTTCGTATCCGCCCTGCTGCTGGCCGCCCCCCGCTTCGAGAACGGCCTGCACCTGGTCCACCGCGGTCCGGCCCTGCCCAGCCCGGACCACGTCGCCATGACCGTGCATGTGCTGCGCAGCGTGGGCGTACAGGTGGACGATTCCGTTCCCAATGAGTGGCAGGTAGCGCCGGGCCCCATCGCCGCGTTCGACACAGCCATTGAACCGGACCTTTCCAACGCCGGCCCATTCCTCGGCGCTGCCCTCGTCACCGGCGGCACCGTCCGCATTACCGGTTGGCCCGCCGAAACCACCCAGGTGGGCGACAAATGGCGCAGCGTCCTGCCCGCACTCGGCGCTGAGGTCCACCTCGCGGACGGCACCCTGACCGTCACCGGCAGCGGCCGGATCTCCGGCGCGGAGCTGGCCGGCACCAGCGAACTTGCCCCCACTGTCGCGGCGCTGTGTGCGCTTGCCGACTCTCCGTCCGTCCTTACCGGGATCGCGCACCTGCGCGGCCATGAAACCGACCGGCTGGCCGCCCTGGTCACGGAAATCAACCGGCTCGGCGGCGACGCCGAAGAAACACCAGACGGGCTGCTGATCCGCCCGGCCGCGCTGCACGGCGGCACCTGGAACACGTATGCGGACCACCGGATGGCCACGGCCGGGGCACTGATCGGCCTGGCCGTCCCCGGCGTCGAGGTGCAGGACATCGGCACCACCGCTAAAACCCTCCCCCAATTTCCCGAGCTGTGGCAGCAGCTGACCCAAACGGCGGTGGCATAACCATGGCGCGAAGCACCAGCGGCTGGGACGAATCCGACGTACGCGTCCGGCCCAACAAAAAGGGTTCACGCCCGCGCACCAAGGACCGTCCCGCCCATGACGACGCCGTCATCGGCCGGATCATCACCGTGGACCGCGGACGGTACACCGCCGTCGTGGACGAAGACACAGCAGATGAACGAACGGTCATTGCCGCCCGCGCCCGCGAACTGAGGCGCACTCCCGTGGTCGCCGGAGACCGGGTGGCACTGGTGGGCGATGTGTCCGGTGCCCCGGATACCCTGGCGCGGCTGGTCCGGGTGGAGGAACGCGCCACCGTCCTGCGGCGCAGCGCCGACGACACCGACCCGGTGGAACGCGTAGTGGTGGCCAACGCCGACCAGCTGGTGATCGTGGTGGCGGCCGCGAACCCGGAACCGCGCACCGGGTTCATTGACCGTGCCCTGGTGGCGGCGTACGACGCCGGCATCTCCCCGGTCCTGTGCATCACCAAGGCCGATATCAAGGACCCGGCGGAACTGCTGGCCAACTACGAGCACCTTGACCTGGAAGTCATCATCAGCCGCACCGCCGCCGCTGATGCCTCCGGCATCGACGCGCGTTCCGACGACGGCCTCTCCGCCAGGCTCCAGGGCACCGCCGTCGAAGCGCTGCACGGGGTCCTGGAAGGCAGCGTGAGCGTGCTGGTGGGTCCCTCCGGTGTCGGCAAGTCCACACTGGTCAACGCCCTGACCGGCTCAGCACGGGCCACCGGCGGCGTCAACGCGGTGACCGGCCGCGGGCGGCACACCTCGTCATCAGCGCTGGCGCTGCGGCTGAGCAACTCCCCCGCGGGCAGCTGGATCATCGACACCCCCGGCATCCGCTCCTTCGGCCTGGCGCACGTTGACCCGGACCGGATCCTGCAGGCCTTCCCCGACCTCGAGCCGGGAACCGCCGCTTGTGAACGCGGCTGCCGGCACGATTCGGCCGCCGTCGGCTGCGGACTGGATCCGTACGTTGAGCAGGGCCAGGCCGGTCCGGCCGGACCGGCCCGCCTGGCGTCGCTGCGCCGGCTGCTGGGTACCGGAACGCGTACCGAAAACAAGTCCTCCGCCAAGGAGCTGGGTGAGCAGTAGCCCGGCCGGTTGCCGGGACACCGCCTGCTTTACGGGCGTAATGCCGGGCAGCGGCCGCCGAATAAGGATAAGTTGAACAGTATGCCGTTCGTTCAAAACTACAACGATGACCTGCGCCTGGCCCATGTGATGGCCGATTCCGTGGATGACCAGACCATGTCGCGCTTCCGGGCCCTGGACTTGAAAATCGAGACCAAGCCCGACTTCACGCCGGTCACCGACGCCGACAAGGCTGCAGAAGATGCCATCCGCGGTCAGCTTTCGCGTGCCCGCCCGCGGGACGCGGTGCTGGGCGAGGAGTTCGGCTCCAGCGGCTCCGGTCCGCGCCGGTGGATCATCGACCCGATCGACGGCACTAAGAACTTCATCCGCGGCGTCCCCGTATGGGCCACCCTCATTTCCCTGGTGGACGACGGCGTGCCCGTCCTCGGCGTCGTCAGCGCTCCTGCGCTGGGCAAGCGCTGGTGGGCCGCCACCGGCACGGGTGCCTACATGGGCCGGTCGCTGGCCTCTGCCACCCGGTTGCAGGTCTCCAACGTTTCCCGGCTCTCCGACGCCTCGCTGTCCTACTCCAGCCTGGGCGGCTGGAAGGACCGCGGGAACCTGGAAGAATTCCTGGACCTGACTGAGTCCGTCTGGCGCACCCGTGCGTACGGCGACTTCTGGTCCTACTGCATGGTCGCCGAAGGCGCCGTCGACATCGCCTGCGAGCCGGAACTGAACCTCTACGATATGGCGGCACTGGTACCTATCGTCACCGAGGCCGGCGGCCGGTTCTCCTCACTGGAGGGCGAGGACGGGCCGTTCGGTGGCAACGCGCTGGCCACCAACGGGACGCTGCACAGCGAAGTGCTGCAGCGCCTGAACCCCGACTTGGACGACCTGCTCTAACAGTGGGTACTTCCGGGCCCCGGCTGGAAGCGCTCCGGCGCCGCCAGCTGGCTGACAGCTATCAGGCCGGCGGGGAGCACTATGACCGCATCCGGCCCGGATACCCCGCCGAGGCCGTGGACTGGCTGGTTTCCCGCCCCGGCTTCCCGCCGGTCCGGGACGTGGCGGACGTCGGCGCGGGCACCGGGAAATACACCCGCGTCCTGCAGGCTGCCGGCCTGTCCGTGCACGCCGTGGACCCGTCCGCGGACATGCTGGCACAGCTCTCCCGCTCACTCCCGCAGGTTCCGGTCAGCGTCGGCACCGCGGAAGACACGGGCCTGCCCGACCGGTCTGCGGATGCGGTCACTGTCGCCCAGGCCTGGCACTGGTGCGATCCGGGAGCGGCTAGCCGCGAGTTCTCCCGGGTGCTGCGCCCGCACGGGATCCTGGGCTTGGTCTGGAACCAGTTGGACGTCAGTGTGCCGTGGGTGCACCGCTATTCGCGCATCATCCACGCCGGAGATGTACTGCGCCCTGGATTCCGCCCGGAGCTGGGCCCGGAATTCATCCTGGAATCCTCCTCGACCGTTCCGTGGGCGCAGCAGATGACGCCCGAAGACCTGTTTGAGCTGGCCAAGTCCCGCGCCTTCTACCTCTCCGCAGATACCGCTGCACGCGAAAAGCTGCACTCCAACCTCACCTGGTACCTGTACGAACACCTCGGCCACCATCCCGGGGAAGTCCTGGACCTGCCCTATCTCACTCTCACCTGGCGGGCGGTCCGGGCAGCCTGAACAGTCCGGCGTCCGGCGGCTCCGGGCCGCCCGCTTCGGCCCGGCCAACGGCCTCCTGCGTGAACCGTGTGCTTCCGTACGCCGCCGTCCCTAGAATTGGGAAACCCCGGCGAATTGGCAAACACCGGCGCATCCGAAAACCCCGGCGTATCAGGGAGATGAGCACATGGCCCTAACCTTCGGGATCGAGGAAGAATTCCTCCTCACCGATCCCCGCACGGGACTGCCCACCCAGGTCCCGGGACTGGCCCCGGCGCTGGCCTCCGGCGCTGCGGACAACTTCACCAGCTCCGCCGAGCTCCTGGACGCACAGGTGGAGAGCTCCACCCGGGTCTGCACGGACCGGCACGAGGCAATGGAGGCACTGCTTGGCTTCCGTACGGGGCTGGCGGCGGCGGCCGCTGCCGCAGGAGCCGCGGTTGCCGCCACCGGTACAGCTCCCCTGATGCCCTCAACTGCCGCCGTCTTTAATGACTCCGAACGGTACCAGAGCATGGGAATCCTGGCCGGGGCGGTAGCCAATGAGCAATACGTGAACGGCACCCATGTCCACGTCGGCATCGACTCGCGCGAGAGCGGGGTGCGGGTCCTGAACGGGCTGCGTCCGTGGCTGGCCCTGCTGGGCGCCCTGAGTGCCAATTCGCCGTACTGGCGCGGCGGGGACACCAGCTTCGCCAGCTGGCGGATGGTCCACTACCGCCGCTGGTCCGTACAGGGCTGCCCGCCGCTCTTCAAGGACGCCGAAGACTACGCCCGACGCCTCGCCGGGCTCCTGGCCACCGACGTCGTACCCGACGCCGGCCACGTGGGCTGGGCAGCCCGGCTCTCGGAGCACTTTCCCACCGTGGAGGTCCGGATTGCCGACGCACAGCTGCAGGCACGGGACTCCGTGCTGCTGGCAGTGCTGGTCCGGGCGCTGGTGGCAACCCTTGCCTCAGCCGGAAACGAGGGGGACGCTGCCGCTGTTCCCGATCCCGAGCTGCTCGACGTGGGCCTGTGGCAGGCTGCACGGTTCGGCCTGGGCGGAAACCTGTTGGCCCATCACGGCGGCAGCATCCCGGCCGCCGACCATCTGGCCGCGCTGCTGGACTACGTGTCACCGGCCTTGGACGCGAGCGGAGACCGGGACTTCGCACTGGCAGGAATTGCCAGGCTCCTTGCCGCCGGCACCGGCGCGGAGCGGCAGCGGGCCGCCGTGCACTCAGGCGGTTTTACCGCCCTTGCGGACCTCTACGCCGAAACGCTGACGGCCGAGTAGGCACTCCTCAGCCGCCCGGGTACGTTGAAATATCCAGCACCCGCGCCTCCCATGGGCGCAGCAGGTGGTGATCACCGACGTCGCCGTAATTACCCAGCACCAGTGTTCCGGTTTCGGCGTTGGACGGTATGCCGAGCTCATCGCCGGATACATTTCCCAGGACCAGCAGGGCCTGGTCCCCCCGCGTGCGCTTATACGCGAACAGTGTCGGGTGTTCGGGGTCCAGCATGCGGAAATCACCCAGCGACACCAGTGCCGATTCATGCCGGAGCTGAATCAGCCGCTGGTAATACCGGAAAACCGACTTCTCCGCCGCCCGGTCCGCTTCCACGCTGACCGCGGGATAGCTGGCGCCCAGCGGAATCCACGGCGTGGTTGCGCCGAACCCCGCATTCGGTCCGCCGGTCCACTGCATGGGGGTCCGAGCGTTGTCCCGGCTCATCCGCCGCAGGGCTTCCAGCGCCGCCTGCCGGTCCATGCCCTGCTCCAGCGCCTCGGCATAGTAGTTCAGCGATTCCACGTCCCGGTACTGATCGATCGAGGTGAACCCGGCACTGGTCATGCCGATCTCTTCGCCCTGGAAGACGTAGGGCGTACCCCGCTGCAAATGCAGCAGGGTGGCCCACATGGTGGCCGATTCATACCGGTACCGGGCTTCGTCGCCGAAGCGGGAGACGACGCGCGGCTGGTCGTGGTTGCTCAGGTAGAGGCTGTTCCACCCCGTTTCCGCCAGGCCTCGCTGCCACCGGTTCCAACTGGTTTTCAGGTCCGCCAGGGACAGGGGGCGGTAGTCGAACTTCCCGCCCGGGCCCTGGTCCAGGCTCACGTGTTCGAACTGGAAAACCATGTCCAGTTCGTGCCGGCGGCGGTCCGTGTACAGCCGGGCCTGGTCCACCGTGGCCCCGGGGGTCTCCCCCACGGTCAGGTACTCCCCGTCACGCTCGCTAAAGACCCGCCGGTGCATCTCCTGCAGGTACTCGTGGATGCGCGGCCCGTTGACGTAGTAGGGGCTGCCGTCGCCCCACACCCCGGAGGGTTCCGTCACTACCCCGTCCGGCAGCGCGGGGTCCTTGGAAATGAAGTTGATGACGTCCATGCGGAAGCCGTCCACCCCTTTGTCCAGCCACCAGTTCATCATTTCGTAGACCTTCTCCCGTACCCGGGAATGTTCCCAGTTCAGGTCCGGCTGCTGGGGCGCGAACAAGTGCAGGTAGTACTGGCGGGTGAGCTGGTCGTAGGTCCAGGCGGACCCGCCGAAGAGGGACCGCCAGTTGTTCGGTTCTGCGCCGGGCTCCCCGGGCTCGAAGCCCGGCCGCGCATCCCGCCACCAGTACCGGTCCCGTTTCCGGGAGCTGCGGGAAGACCGGGAGTCCACGAATCCGGGATACTCGCTGGAGGTGTGGTTGACCACGAGATCCATGACCAGTTTTATCCCCCGGTCGTGCAGCCCGCCGAGCAGTTCCTCAAACTGTTCATTGGTGCCGAAGAGCTCGTCGATCCGGCGGTAGTCGCTGATGTCGTACCCGTTGTCGTACTGCGGGGACTGGTGGACCGGTGACAGCCAGACCACATCGATGCCAAGGTCTACGAGGTGGTCAAGGTGCTCGATGATGCCGCCGATATCACCGACCCCGTCCCCGGTGGAGTCGGCAAAGCTGCGTGGATAGATCTGGTAGACGACGGCGTTTGCCCACCAGGCAGGACGGTTGGGATTCTCCATGGACGTCCGTCCTTTCACAGTGTCCCAGCATTTTACTTCCCGGTATCCGGCCAGCACAGGGCTGCCGGACGTTACGGGGCCGGCTGGGCGGGGGACGGCCTTTTCGCTTGAACGGGCACCGGCACGACACTAACGTTGGCGCTGCAGAGGGGTCCCGCGCGGGCGCTTCCTCACAACTCAAACGTTTGGAGTAACTGCCATGGCAACACTTACCGTTTGGAAATTCTCCGATTCCGGGGCCGCGGAACGCGCCACGGACACCCTTGCAAGCCTGCAGTCCCAGGGGCTGATCAACGTGCAGGATGAAGCAATCGTCACGTGGCCCCGGGACAAAAAGAAGCCGAAGACCATCCAGGAACACAACTTGGTCGGAGCCGGCGCCCTGGGTGGAGGGTTCTGGGGACTGCTGTTCGGCCTGATTTTCTTTGTGCCGCTGATCGGCGCCGCGGTGGGCGCGGCCGTGGGCGCACTGTCCGCGTCCATGGTGGACGTGGGCATCAGTGATGACTTTATTGCCCGGATCCGCCAGGAAGTTACTCCCGGAACGTCGGCGCTGTTCGTTCTTTCCTCCGACGCCGTTGAAGACCGCGTAGCGGACGCCTTCAAGGGCTATGAGGGCATGAAGCTGATCTACACGAATCTCTCGAAGGACGAGGAAGAAAACCTCCGGGCGGCATTCTCCGAGGCAACCCCCGCATAGCGGGCAAGGCAGCGCGCGCCTACCGCGCGGCCGGAACGGGACGGCAGCCACGGCTGCCGTCCCGTTCCCCTGTCATGAGTTTCCGGGTTCCTCGTTAAACCTCTTGAGGGCCGCCAGGAAATCCTGCAGTTCCGCCTGGCTCCAGCCCCGGAGCCGGGACTTCACTGCGCTGCGCTGGACGGAGAGGGACGTCTCCAGGCGCCGGAGCCCTTCATCAGTCACGTACAGCATCCGGCCGCGGCGCCCCTGCCCCTGTTCTTCCTCCCCGGCAGTGACGAGCGACAGGTCCGCCAGCGCGTGGAGCTGCCGGGAGACCGTGGAACGGTTCAGGGAAAACGCGGACGCGATGTCAGTGGCCCGGCAGCCGGGGTGGGCACCAATGAAGGACAGCAGCGAATGTTCCACCTGGGTTAGGGGCGCATTGATCCGCCGCGAGCGGGCCAGCGCCCGGCGGTAGATCGCTTCGATCTCGTCGTAGACGCTGTCGACTGCATCATCTTGGGTTTCCTGCTTTTTCACCACGTATCCAACCTACCCTCCCGGCACCTAATCCTCCCGGCGGGAGCTGGCGGTTGCATTATGCAACAATGGTGTGTTCACCAAAGTTGCATAACGCAACACTGCGGCGGTGCTCCGCTGCGCTTCTTCTGCTTCGAGAGGTTCCATGTCCGACCCCCATTCCGGCCCCGATCTATCCGACGGCTCCCCCCGCTCCACCGAACTCGTGCTGGCAGAAACGGTGCCGGCAACAGTCCCCGGCGCCGCTGCATCACCCGCACCCGATGCACACGTCGCACCACCCGCGGCCCGCCATACGGAGCGCCGGGCCCAGTATGGACGCCGCGGGTCGGTCCCCGACGCCGGTTTCTGGCGCTCACTGGGAGCCCACATCCTGATCCCGTTCTTCCTTGCGGCGGGAATGGGGTTGGCCTACCTCGGCGCCTTCCACGAACCGGAGCCCCGCCATCTCGCCGTCGCCGTGGTGGGAACCGGCGCGCAGGCAGAGGTCTTCGCCCAGCGGTTGAACGACTCGGCACCCGACAAGCTGGACGTACGCACGGTTCCCGATGCCGGGGAAGCGCGGCGCCTGATTACCGACCGCGATATCTCCGTGGCCTACGAAACCGGATCGGACTACGCCACTCTGTACGTCTCCACGGCCGGTTCCGCCACCACGGCAGAAGTAGCCAAGAAGATCTTCCTTCCCCTTGCCTACGAGTCGGAAAAACCGCTTCAGGTGGTGGATGTCGTACCCACCAACGAACACGATCCCACCTCGCAGGGACTGTTCTTCCTGCTCGTGGCCATGAGCGTGGGCGGCTACTCCAGCGCCGTGGCGATCTCCGCCGTCGCAGGCCGCATCAGCGTCCTGTGGCGGGCTGCGGTTGCCCTGGCGTCCTCCGCAGTGATCGCCGCGATGGGCGTCATCATTGCCGGACCCGTTTACGGCGTCATCGAGCACAGCCACTGGGGGATCTGGCTGTTGACCTGGCTTTACGTGGCCACGATCACCCTTCTCGGCGTCGCAATGTACCCGATGCTGCGGAAGTGGACCACCCCCACGCTGACCCTGTTGTTCGTGATGCTCAACTTCACCAGTTCCGGGGGCATCTTCACCTTTGAGACGGTCCCCCCGTTCTTCGCTGCCCTCGGGTCATTCTGGAACGGGGCGGCCTGGCTGCATGCGGCGCAGGGCCTCGTGTACTTCCCCGGGCAGGCCTTTGGCACCGACCTGCTGAAACTGGCCATCTGGCTCGCCGCCGGCGCCGGCCTGCTGGCGCTGACCCACCTGTGGAGCGTCCGCCGCACGCGGCTTGCCGATGAGCTTGCCCGCGCACGGGAGGACGAAGAGGGCCTGGCCGCGTAGCACCTCATTACAGCGAAGCGGGGCCGTTTCCGGGGACTGACAGCATCCCCGGGACGGCCCCGCACGTTTTTTCCGCGTATCGTTTAACCGATGACTACACGACGCCAGGCCGCACAGATCCTCGATATTCCACTGGAAATGGCGACGCGCCACGGCATTCCGGCACGTCTCAGCGACTCCGAACTGGCGCAGCTGCAGGCCAACCCGCCGGGATGGCTGGTGCAGTCCCGCGCCAACCGCACCGGAAAACGGCCGGTCTGGGTAACGCTGACGTGCACGGTCTGCGGGTACACGGAAACGGCACGGCCCAAGAAATGGTGGCCGGAATTTACGTTCCTGGCCTGCTTCGACCACAGCGTCCGGGAACTGCCGGAACTGGCCCCGGGCGCCGTACGCAGCGAATACGAGGGCGTGGGCTCCCGGTTCATCGGCGTCGTCGACTCGCCCGTGGAGCAGCCCCGGGGTGAAGGGGCCTAGCGGGAAGCGCTCAGGCCCGTTCTGGCCATCGCATCGGTGTACGCTGCCCGCATGTCATCCAGGGCCTCCTGCTGCCGCTCAGCCGTGGCGCCGAACGAGCGTCCGGAAAGTGAACGGGCCTTGTAAACCTTGATGCTGCGGCGGTAGATCATGCGGTTTTCGGTTTTGAGGAACGTTGCCGCCAGCCGCTGGGCTTCGGTACCGTGCGCTACGATCACCGATGCCCGCGGTACCAGGGCCAGGAAGCGCAGAAGCGGCCGCAACCCTTCCTGCACCTGTTCCTTGGTCAGCTTGCCGTTAGGCTCACCGGGCACGTGCCAGGGGTAGGTATTCCACGGCATCACGAACTCGGGACGTAGCCCGGCCTGCCAGTGGACGCCCAGCAGCCTGGCCATGGCCTCGTTATCGCCGGCCGTAATGAAACCGGACTCATGGGCTTCGCCGATGTTGGAGAAGAGGCTGACGATGCGGCACTCGCCGATATCGTGCATGGGGTCGATGTACGGGACCTGGCTGCCGGGCTTCATCTCGGCCAGCGAGTCGCAAAGCTGGTTCACGTCCGCAACATTGGGGTCGTACCGTCGGTTCCAAAGGTCATCATGCTGGGATTCAACTGCCGGGCTTTGCATAAGGTGGTGCGTCTCCTACAAGGTCTTCCGACCGGTTATATCGCCCGCCCCGGGTCCTGCCGGCGCGGGTAGTGCGTTAGTGCAAGTTTACCAATGCAGCCCCGCTTGCCCGGCGGGAAAAAGCCCGTCGGCAGGCTAAACCCCTCGGGTGTGAGAAATGACTCCCCAAGGCAGCGCGTAAACCCTTAAACACAGAGCGGGAAGCGTCCGGAGACGCTTCCCGCTCTGAGGCAACTCCCAGTGCAGCGTTTCTGCCCATTGGGACCTTCAGTGGAGATGGGGGGAATCGAACCCCCGTCCGATGTCGCTTTGTCAGGGCTTCTCCGGGCGCAGTCTGCAGCGGATTTTCTCGGTCCCAGCCATCACGCAGACAAGTGGCTGATCCGGACCCAGCCGTCTAAAAGTCCCGAACACCCCAACGGCGAAGGTGTTCAGCAGTGGCCCTCTAAATGACGCCAGGCACCGGGGCGAGAGCATCCCCGGGCTGACGGACTATGCCTTACTGCTTAGGCAGCAAGAGCGAAGTCAGTGCGCTTTGATTCGGCACTTATTGGTTTACAGAGATCGTTAACGAGATAACCCTGTATCCTCGGCCCGCTTCCCCTGTCTCAACAAAACATCGTCGAAACCGGTCATCCCCTTATTGAGTTGCCAATCCGGCCGAAGCCGGAACACCTATTGTAGCGCATGCGGCGCCGGCGGTGCTCAGAAGGTGATGCCGAAGACCACCACGGGCGCCCGCCAGACGATCAGCAGGACCCAGGAGAGCGCCACGAAAAACACGGACAGGATGCTCAGCGCCGTCATGCCTGCAGCCTTGCGGCGGAAGGCCCAGAGGAACAGCGCCACGTTGGCCAGGACCAGCGCCGGCGCCGCCCATACCAGAAGGTGCGCCAGATAGAGGTAATAGACCGCGAAGAACGGCACCACTACCAGGATGACCACCGGCACTACGGCCAGCACGATCAAAAGGTCAATGACGGCAACCGCCCAGGTCCAAACCGGCTTGCGGGCCGATGCTTCCTCAGCGGTTTCTTCCTGTGCTTCCCAGAACGTGCCGCTCATGCGCCGCGGTTCTTGTCCCGCATGGCACGCAGGGCCTCGCGGTTGTCCTGCTTTTCCCGCAGGGTTTGGCGCTTGTCGTACTCGCGCTTACCGCGGGCGACGGCTATTTCGACTTTTGCCCGTCCGTCCAGGAAATAGAGCTGCAGCGGCACAATGGTGAAACCCGACTCGCTGGTCTTGCGCATGATCTTTTCCAGCTGCTCCCGGTGCAGCAGAAGCTTACGGCGGCGGCGCGCTGAATGGTTCGTCCAGCTGCCGTTGAGGTACTCCGGAATGTAGGCAGCTTCGAGCCACAGTTCGCCGTTGTAGAAGGTGGCAAATCCGTCCACCAGCGAGGCCCTGCCCTCGCGCAGCGACTTGACCTCGGTGCCCATCAATACCATTCCGGCCTCGTAGGTATCGAGGATTTCGTAGTCATGCCTGGCCTTGCGATTGGTGGCCACTACCTTCCGGCCACTTTCCTTAGGCACGGGGCAACTCCTTAGTAGGTTGAAACGAAAGTTCCATTGTAGGCCTACAGGAGTGACATCGGGTCAACCGGGTTACCGTTCAGGATGGTCTCGAAGTGCAGGTGGCAGCCCTGGGCGTTTCCGGTCTGGCCGATGTAACCGATCAGCTGGCCGGCGTTGACCCACTGGCCCTGGGCAACAACGTACTGGGTCATGTGGTAGTAATTCGTGGCCAGGACGTTGCCGCCCACCACTCCGTGATTGAGCACCACGTAGTTACCCGCGCCGATCATTTCCGACTGATTAGTTGACGGAACGGCCCGCCAGACCTCTCCGGCCGCGGCAGCATAGATAGGGGCTCCGCACCCGCCGGCAAAGTCGGTGCCCGCATGCAGGTAGCCGCCCTTGCCGTAGAAGTCGATGGTTCCGGCAGGGGTCGCCCGCCATCCGAAGCCGGAAGAAATGGGTGCATTCATCACCGGATACCGCAGCCCGAAGGATGCCGAGGGGGCGCTTGGTGCCGGCATCTGCTGCGGGGCGCCGCCGCCTCCCCCGGCAGCGGCCGCGCGGTTGGCGGCATCAATCCGTGCCTGTTCGCGCTGCCGGTATTCCTCCAGCAGGACCCGCTGCCGCTCGGCAATATCGGCGTTGATCTGCGCGCTTTCCTGCTCCAGGTTGGCCATCTGCGCTTGGAGCTTCGGCTTCTGGGCCTCCAGTTCCTGGTTCATGGCCGCGGTTTGTGCGATGAGGCCGTCGACCTTTTCCTTTTCGACTGCTGCAGCGTCCCGGGCCGACTGCTCGGCCTTCAGCGCTTCCTCTGCCTGTGCCTTCAGCTTGCTGATTTCTTCGGCCACGGCTGCAAGCCGGGCCTCTGAATTGACGTTGTTCGCATTCTGCTGGGAGAGCTTCTCCACTGCGGCGTTCTGTCCCTTGAGCGCCTGCTCCGCCATGCCCAGGGAGTCCGACAGGCTGTCGGCACCCTTGGCGCCGAACATCAGGGAAAGGGTGGAGGGAACTCCACCGTTCTTGTAGGCCTGGGAAGCGATCTGCCCAATGGCCTTTTCGGTGGCCGCGATGTCTTCGCGGTCCTTCTCGATCTGGGCGGTAATGGTTTTGTGTGTCTCCTGGGCAAGGGCCACGCGGTCGTTCAGTGCACTGACCTTGCCGGCAGCGCTGTCCACGCGTCCCTCGGCGTCGGCCAGGGACTGCTGGGCGGCAGGCAGCTGGCCCTGGTAGATGTTCAGCTTGGCCACGGTTTCGGCAATGTCTTCGCCAAGGTACTCGTAGGTCTGCTGGACCTTCTGCTTTTCGGCCTCGACGCCTGCCAGCCGGTTTTCCAAGTCATCAGCGTTGGCAGCAGGCCCGGTGAAGGCCACCGAAAAGGTCAGGGTGAGGAGAACGGCAGCGGCCGCAGCCGCGCGTGCTGCGGGAGCACGCCCGGGACGTTTTGGGACAGCATTATCCATTGACGAGACTCTCCATGTTCCTGCGGCTTCCGATCCTGCACCTTCGGTGCCGGCGCTTACTTGCTTCATGACTCTAGACCTTCAGATACCGGCGGAGCGTCAACAGCGAGGATACCCCCGCCAACAGCGCACCGAGAACAAGTAGGACGGGTGTCAGGTACAGCACCTGCTCCGAGGAGATGAAAGCGGTGGTGGGGTACTGCCGCGCCAGTGCGCCGATGAAGAAGTGGGCGGTGCTCCACAGTGCCACGGAGGCCAGGATTGCCCCGATGACGGCGGCAATCATGCCTTCGAGCACGAAGGGCAGCTGGATGACGGCCTTGGACGCGCCGACCAGGCGCATGATGCCGGTTTCCCGCCGGCGGCTGAAAGCCGATAGCCGGATGGTGGTGGCTATCAGCAGGATGGCGCAGATCAGCATGACTGCGGCCACGGCCAGGGCAGCCACGGAGGCGAGGTTCAGGTAGGTGAACATCTTCTCGAAGAGCTCGCGCTGGTCACTGATGGACTCAACCCCCGGTTTCGAGGAGAAAGCCTCGTTGATGACCTCGTACTTTTCGGGATCCACCAGGGACACCCGGAAGGATTCGGGCAGCATGTCGGCCGTTATGCTGTCCACGATCGGCGAATTGGCGAACTGCTCACGGAAATGCGACAGCGCCGTTTCCTGGTCTTCGTACTCCACGGATTCGACGTACTTGTCGGCCCGCAGATCCGCTTCAATCGCGTCACGCTGTTCGTCCGTGACGGCACCGGAGGCGCAGGAGGCAGAGACATCATTGTCGGTGCACAGGTAGACAGCCACCTGCACGCGGTCGTACCAGTAGCCCTTCATCTGCCCGATCTGCAGCTGCAGCAGCCCGGCCGCACCCACGAAGGTCAGCGATACAAAGGTCACCAGGACAACCGAGATGACCATGGACAGGTTGCGGCGAAGCCCGGAACCGATTTCCCCCAGGACAAATGCGAGCCTCATTCGGCAACCCCGCTCTCGCGCCGCGCCGGAACATCGGGCGCGGTGCGCGTTTCCGCCGCAGGTTCACCCAGGTAGATGCCCTCGTGCTCGTCACGGATGATGTTGCCGTTGCGCAGTTCCACCACGCGCTTGCGCATGGCATTAACAATGTCGTCGTCGTGGGTGGCCATCACTACGGTGGTGCCGTTCTGGTTCACCCGGTCCAGCACCTTCATGATGCCCAGGGACGTTGCGGGGTCCAGGTTTCCGGTGGGCTCATCCGCCAGCAGGATGCCGGGCTTGTTGACGATGGCCCGGGCAATGGCAACGCGCTGCTGCTCGCCGCCGGAAAGTTCATGCGGCATGCGGTCTTCCTTGCCCTCCAGACCCACGGTCTTGAGCACTTCCGGGACGGAGTCGCGGATGACGGCGCGGCTGCGTCCGATCACCTGCATGGCGAACGCCACGTTGGCGAAAACGGTTTTATTGGGCAGCAGGCGGAAGTCCTGGAAAACGACGCCGATCCCCCGTCGCAGCCGCGGTACGCGCCAGCTGGGGATCTTGGCGACGTTGGCGCCTGCCACGTACACCGTTCCCCGAGTGGCGTGCTCTTCCTTCATGATCAGCCGGATGAAGGTGGACTTGCCCGATCCGGACGCACCGACCAAAAAGACGAACTCGCCGCGGTCCACGTCAAGGCTGACCGAGTTGAGCGCCGGCCGGGAATTCCGGTCATAGAGCTTGGTGACATTGTCGAAGGTAATCATGACTACTTAGTGCCCATGGAGCAGCCGGAGACACGGGCCTTGGTTCGGGATATGGGCACCGGCCCCTCGACTATAGCCAGCTTCGAAGGCGATCAGCCATAACCGGGCACCGCGTGTCGACCAGGCGTGCAGTTCCGAGCCTGCGCCGGCCGGTCCTACTTCGTGGCCGGGATGCTGCCGGTGGCGCGCCAGCGGATGCCGGCGTCAATGAAGTCGTCGATCTCGCCGTCGAACACTGCGGAGGTGTTGCCCACCTCGTGTTCGGTCCGCAGGTCCTTGACCATCTGGTAAGGGTTGAGCACGTAGGAACGCATCTGGTCTCCCCAGGAGGCCTTCACGTCACCGGCGAACGCCTTCTTCTCGGCGTCCTCCTGCTCCTTCTTCAGCAGCAGCAGGCGGGACTGGAGCACGCGCATGGCGGCGGCACGGTTCTGCAGCTGCGACTTTTCGTTCTGCATGGACACCACGGTGCCGGTGGGAAGGTGGGTCAGGCGCACCGCGGAGTCGGTGGTGTTCACGGACTGGCCGCCGGGGCCGGAGGAACGGAAAACATCCACGCGGATCTCGTTGTCCGGGATGTCGATGTGGTCTGTCGCCTCGATGAGCGGAATAACTTCGACGGCGGCAAAGGAAGTCTGCCGGCGGCCCTGGTTATCGAACGGGCTGATGCGGACCAGCCGGTGCGTACCGGCCTCCACCACCAGGGTGCCGAAGGCGTAGGGGGCCTTCACCTCGAAGGTGGCAGATTTCAGTCCTGCTTCTTCGGCATAGGAAGTGTCCAGCACCTGTGTGGGGTAACCGTGGCGTTCGGCCCAGCGCAGGTACATGCGCAACAGCATTTCGGCGAAGTCGGCGGCGTCCACTCCCCCGGCTCCTGAGCGGATGGTCACCACGGCCTCGCGGGCGTCGTATTCGCCGGAGAGCAGGGTGACAACTTCCAGCTGGGACAGGGATTTGCGCAGGGATTCGAGCTCCGCCGCGGCCTCGGCCTTGGAGTCTGCGTCGGACTCATCCTGTGCCAGTTCCACGAGGACCTCAAGGTCATCGATGCGGGACTGGATAGTCCGGAGCCGTTCCAGTTCGGACTGGCGGTGCGAGAGCTTGGAGGTGATTTTCTGCCCTTCGGCAGGGTCATCCCAGAGGTCCGGAACGCCGGCCATCTCGCTGAGCTCTTCGATGTCCTCTTTGATCTTTGCCACGTCCGAGACCTCTTCAATGGAGGCGAAGGTGGAGCGGAGGGCGCGGATTTCTGCGGGAAAATCTATTTCTGCCATGGTGCTAACAGACTACGCCATGTCCCTGTGCCGCTGCTGATCCGCCGTCGTACTTCCGCCGCAGCCGATCCGTGACGCGCCGGGCCGCCCGCAAGGCTGTCCCGGCAGCCCGCGCTAGATTAAAGGAACGGACAATTTGCCTTCCGGAAGGAGCCTGTTTTGGCCGATCAGCAGGGACACCCGCAGCGCGGACGCATGTACACCCTCGATGAGCTCAACGACCTGGCGGAGGAGGGCGACCCCTGGGCCATGGGCAAGGTGGATGAGTGGGAACAGCACTTTGCCAACGAGTTCGCCGGTTCCATGACAGACCGGTGCCCTGACGAGGACTGCGACCAGTTCGGTGAGCGCGTGACCATCTGTTACGGCGAGGACGGCCAGATCCTGGACATCGACCACGGGGGCTGGGGCCACGGGCCGGCCCGGGACAAAGCTGCGGCAGAGAGCGAACGCCGCGCGTCCTAGCTCCGGAAAGGGACGCTCCCGGCGAGCAGGTCACTGGCTGACGGCGGCGTGCCTTCCCGGAGATGCAGGTTGCGCTGTCAGCACCGGCTGCTTTGCCGTCAAAAAAAGATACCTGTACGCCAGGACCGCACCCGCCGCCATCACCATGAGATAGGCCAGGGTCAACCCTTGCCAGGTGCCCGGAGGCTGCCACGCCGGATCAAGCATTTCCTTCCAGCGGACCATCTCGTCTAGACCTACCGTGTACCGTCGAAGAACATAAACGAAGGCATACGTGTGGACCGCGACCGCTGTGGCCAGCAGCCACTTCGCTGCGCTCCGCGCCCACAATGATTTCGGGAAGGGCTTGAACCTGAGGGCCACACCGCAGGCCAGCAGCAGCACCACTATGAGTGCCAGCAGATAGCGTCCCTGCCATATCCACCCGAGTTCCTGCACAACCTTCGCCTGCATTAGGGGCGGAACTGCAACAGCCGCGATGATGAGCAAATAGATACCCCACCGGCCGCGCACGGGACGTGATGTGATACCGGCCAGGAGAACGACCGCCATTGTGAAGTACCAGAAAATGTAGATGCCGGATGGCAGACGGGTGTCCAGCCAGCCCATAAAACCGATGTAACCGGTAGCGTAATCAAAGGTGCGATCCAGCATAATTGCCGCTGCTGTACTGGGATCAATATCCAGCGGTTCTCCCACCAGACTCTTAAAGCTTTGCGCTTTCAGAAGCCACAGCAGGCTCAGCAAACATCCGGCCCCCAGGACCGCGATCATTGCTTGGCTGAACCTATCCGCCAGCACCCTCCCCAGCGGACGGTACCCATAGCTGAATACGGCGGCTGCAACTGCCAAAAGGAGCCACATAAGAGAGACCGGTCTCGTATTGGCAAGGAGAGCACCGGAAACGGCCACCATGAGAATGTTCAGCCGAACCGCAGTTAGTCCCGGATGGTTTTCGAGAACGACACAGAGATTCATGAAAACCGCCGCCGCGGCCGCAATCTCAAGGGCGTTCGGGTTCACTGAACCACTCAGGAACAAGACCATGGGGGTCAACGCCACCAAAGCGGCCGCGAAAGGCCATTTGGGTTTTCGTAGCTGCCCGGCGGCACACATTGTGGAGGCGAGCAGGGCAGCGCATAGCAGCCCGCTGAGTATCCGCATGCCGTAGACGGCCGGAGCACCGCTAAGAAACAAGGTCGGCAGGCCGGCTACAAGGTAGTAGATCGGGTTGTAGTTACCCGCACTGGTGCCTGCCGCTTCCAGCCCGTTGTCAGTTGCATCGAGGGGTGGCGCGCAGTCTGCAGTTACCCATGCCTTGAACTCATAACATTTTCCGTCATCGAGATGCGCCAAGTACCGCGGAACGTTAACCACGGTCTTTTCGGATTGCTGCCCGTTGAAGATGCCGATGAGCTGACCCCGGGCCACAGAGGCCGCCCGCACCACGTGCGCGTCTTCGTCCGGCACTGACAGCAAAGGGGAAGCAAGGGACCATATGGTCGTCAAAAGTCCAAGAATCGCGAATACAACCGGAAAGGACAGTTTGGGACGGCTTGCGTGGGGTCTCTTCTGGTGCATTCTTAGGTGTGTTCCTGGATGTAGGGTCGGGAGTAAAAATTGCTCGGCCGGCCTCAGCCGGGGCTATGCTTTGTCAAGTGTAGCGGCAGGGCGCATGGAACCGCGGTTCCACAACTGTTGATGTTGCGGCTATGTTTGGAAGGCTGCCGCTGTTCCCGGGCGGCCGCAGGAGAATACAACGTTCAGGCTATTTGAAGGATACGATGCCGCAGGCACCAAGAAATGAGCAGCATCTGTCCCTTAGGATCCTGCGTCATCGAACAGTCAAGTTTCTTGCCGTGGGCGGATTTTCCTTCATTATCGATCTCGGCCTGCTGGTTCTGTTGCACGAGGTGGGCAACCTTGATCTGTGGGTCGCAACGCCCATCGCATTTATCGTCAGCCTGGTTTTCAACTTCCTAATGCAGCGGAGTTTCACCTTCCGCTCCACGCACAAGCCGCTTATGAGCCTTCTGAAGTACTTGCTCTTAGTTGCGCTCAACGTTGCGGCGACGGACATTATTGTGAATTGGTTCGCCGGGGCCGGCCTAGGCTATTCGACCGGAAAGGTGGTTTCGACCGTCGCCACCATGGTCTGGAACTACTTTATTTACAAGTATTGGATTTTCCCCGCCGCCTCCCCTGACCGGAGGCCCCTGGTCGCTGACATCCTTTCCGTTGAAGCCGCCCCCTATGAGGGCGGCTACGGCCACCACGACGACGCTGGACGGCGGGCCTGACAGCTACTGCAGCAGGCGGGCCCGCGCCTCACTGACCGCTGTGACGGTAATTCCTTCCGGCACCAGGAAATTCACGACCGGCGGATGCACCCGTGCGGTCAGAACCACGTGTGCGGTCCGGCCGTCCGCAGTGCCGGTTTCCTCCTCTACGGCCAGGCCGGGGAGCCGTTCGTGCGCCCGTGTGTCGGTCAGGTAGCTGCGGGCCGCGGCGCGTACGGCATCGGGATCCAGCACCGTTGCAGGCCCTGCTCCGGCCGAAGGTTCCCCCAGTGAGAAGGTGTCCGCTGCCGCTACAGCTGCTCCGTCGGCGGCGGAGAGCAGCTTCTTCTGTCCGATATACACGGAGGACGCTGCCATCACCACTGTGACGGTCAGCAGGGTGAGCAGGGCATACCCGATGATCAGTACTCCTACCTGTCCCAGCTCGTCTCCGCTCCCCCGGCGGGCGGCATGCTTCATCCGAAGCGCTCCACGACCTGGGTGGATTCGGAGTCCACGGTCACTGCCGAGGCGCCGGGCCAGGGCAGCCCGGGCATCGGAACATCCACCTGCACACGGACGGTGACTGTCGAGCCGGGCTGCAGGCACTGGGCCGGGCAGCTGATCTGAATCCGCATCGCTTCCGCCGGCAGGCCGAAGTCGCCCAGTGCCAGTTCGGCAGCATCCCCGGCACGCTGCTCTGCCGCTGAGGTCCCGGGCGCTGAGGCATACACCTTCGCGGCGGCGTCCGCCGCGCCGACGGCGGCAAAGGAAGCGGCTTGGACCTGCCCCGCGGCCATCACCAAATAGACCACCGGAACCATCAGGAGCAGGCCGAGGAAGATGAATTCAACGACGGCGCTGCCGGCTTCGGTGTCCGCCGGCGTTGGCGCAGGCGCCGGCCCGCGGTCAGCGTGAAGGCGCATGGCCGGAGACCTCTATCCCGTCCTGCGGACCGATCAACCCGATCACCGGCAGGGGTGCCCCCACCGTGATTTCCAGCATCCGAACACCGTCCACCACCGTCTCGCTGCTTCTCACGTCCGCGGCATACTCCCCGCCCAGGGCACCTTCAATCAGCCCGGATGTCCGTTCTGCCCCATCGGCCGGGGAACGGTCCGCGAGGGCGCCGTAGCGCGCCCCGCTGGCAGCTGCGTCGATAAGGGTGTTGCGCACGTGCAGTACCAGTGCCAGCTGGATGACCGCCATGAACATGAGGCTTACCAGCGCCCCCACCATCACGAAGTCCACCACGGCAGAACCCTGCTCCCGCGCTCCGGACGTCGCTTCCCGGGCTGCCTGCCGGGCTATGGCTGCACCTGTTCCATGGCGGAGTCGAAGAGCCGTTCCAGGGCAGGCTGGACTACCACGAGGAGTCCGGCGACCAGGATGGCGGACATCAATGTGATCATCACCCAGCCCGGTACGTCTCCGCGCTCCCGGTCGGCGGGAGCAGCGGCCGCCTTGAACTGCTGCACCAACCGGTACCACCATCCCGCCGCAACGGCTACTACCGTCTTCCACGCTTCCACCGGTTCGCGCGTGCTGTCCCGGTGCCTGCTCTGGCGTTGTGCCATGTTGAGTCCTTTGCTCGAATCCGTCTGCCTCTTGTACTTCCCTCACCAGCTGCCTATAGCCCCAGGCGCAGCAGCGCGAGCCCGGGGAACACGGCAAACAGGACGGTCAGGGGAAGAATGCCGAAAATCACCGGCGCCATCATGCCGATCTCTTTTTTGCCGGCCGTTTCCATCAGTTCGCGCTTGGCTGCGTCCCGCACATCCTGGGCCTGGGCACGCATAACGTCGGCTAGCGGGGTGCCCCGGTCCACCGCCACGCTCACGCCGTCCGCGAACCGGCTCAGCGGCGCCAGCCGGATCCGGTTCGAAAAGTCCTGCAGCGCTTCGGTGAGGGGGATCCCAGACCTGGTTTGGGCGAGGACTTTGCGGAACTCCCCGGCCAGTTCGCCCCGGGCCGCAGCAGAGACCCGTTCAAGTGCACCAACCGCACTCTCCCCCGCGCCCACTGCGAGCGCCATCATTTCGGCCAGGCTCGGAAACTCCGCCAGGATCCGGGCATTGCGGAGCTTGATCCGCTGAGTCAGCACGTAATCACGCAGCAGGAAACCGGCAGCGGCACACGCTGCCGTGCCCGCCACCACGGAAAACGCTCCGATACGCCCGCTCCCCGCCAGCAGCACACCGGCCGTCCCTCCGGCCAGCAACCCTGCCCCGGCCCACAGAACCTGTTCCGCCCGGAAGTCCAGGACCGACTTTTGGCCGCCGGCCTGTTCCAGGCGCACGGCCAGGGGGCCGTTGGCCGGGGAAAGCCTGTTCAGGCGCCGGACCGTGTCCCGCAGCACCGGCCGCAGAATACGTTCCAGGGTGCCGAAAGGGGTGATGTCCCCCTGCGACAGCAAGCGGGAGGCCGGCGTGACTGAGCGCAGGTGCGGTTCCACCCGCTCGGCAAAAGAGGTGCCCCGCGCCGCCGGCAGCCTGGCGGCCAGCAGCAGGAGTCCGAACCCCAGGAGGACACCGGCAAGTACGACCAAGGGGCCGGCGGGCATCACCGCAGCACCCTTACATCTTCAGGCAGGGCGCCGATCCGCAGCATCAGCCGGTAGCAAAGGATCGAGACCGCCATACCCGCCGCCAACACCGCAGCCCCGGCACCGGTGTTGTAGGCGGCCGCTGTTTCCGGCCGGGCGGCCAGCAGCAGCAGCACGGCCCACGGCGCCGCCACTGCCAGACGGGCCGCGTTGACCGTCCACGACTGCCGCGCCAGCAGCTCGCTCCGCGTGCGGGCGTTCTCCCGCAGGAAACCGGCCAGGGTACCAAGCAACCGTCCCAGATCCGTGCCGCCCACCTGACGGGTGATCCGCAGGGCCTCGACAATACGGTCTGCCACCGGATCAGCCAGGGCGTCCTTCAGCCGGTTCAGCGCATCCTCGAAATCCCCTGCGGAGCGGTAATCGGCCGCGAAGGCACGGAAGTAGCCGCGCAATTCGCCGGGCCCGTTGTCCGCCAACTGGATGAGTGCCTCCGGAAGCGGCAACCCGGCCCGGATCGCCGAGCGGAGGTGGTCAACGACGTCGGGCCACAGCTCGGCCAGCGAAGCCCGCCTGCGCCGGGCCTGCATCCGTACCAGTGTGTAAGGCAGCCCGGCCCCAAAGAGACCGAAACAGGCGGCAATCGGCAGGGACAGGGTAACGATGAAGAACCCGGCCAGCACCAGCGCTCCCGTGCCCGCGCAGGTGGCCAGCAGCCCTGCCGCACTGACCCGTTCAATACCTGCCTGGCGCAGGAGTTCCTCAACGCGCGCGGTTCGGCGCCGCGCTGGAGCCGGTCCACGGTTCCAGCAGGACTGCCACAAAAGCAGCAGCCCCAGCCCGAGGCAAAGCCCGGCAGCAGCGCTCATGCCCGGGCCTCCAGTAATGCGGCCACATCGATCCCTGCTTGGGCGAACTTCTCCGCAGCCGGCATGGACGACGCGGTCGCGGCCAGTTGCCCGCCGCCGGTGCGGGAGAATACCGACGACGTTTCGATGACCCCGTTTTCCACCCGGCGGCCCAGCGCAACCACTTCCGTGACTTCCCGACGTCCCGACGGTGTCCGTGCGCAGTGGACCACCAAGTCAATGCAGGAGGCAACCGTGGGAACCACGAAGGCGCTGGAGATATTGCTGCCTGCCAGAAGGGGAAGCGTGCATAGCTTGGTAACGGCGTCCCGGGCACTGTTGGCGTGGATGGTGCACATGCCGGGCAGGCCTGCATTCAGCGCAATCAGCATGTCCAGGCTCTCCGCTTCCCGGACTTCCCCCACAATCAGGCGGTCCGGACGCATGCGCAGTGCCTCTTTCACCAGCCGGCGCAGCGGAATCTCGCCCTCGCCTTCCAGGTTTGCCTGCCGGCACTGCAGGCCCACTACGTCGCGCAGCGGCAGCTGCAGCTCGAAGATCTCCTCCACCGTCACTATCCGTTCCCTTGGCCCGATGGAGGCACCGAGACAGTTGAGCATGGTGGTTTTGCCGGCCTGCGTGGCCCCGGAGACGAGGATGTTCAGTCCGGCGCCGACGGCGGCGCCGAGGAAGCGGGCCGCCGGCGCGGACAATGTGCCAAGCTCCACCAGATGCTCCAGACGCCGCGCCCGGGCCACGAATTTGCGGATGTTCACTGCCCAGTGGCGCCTGGTGACATCCGGAATGGCCACGTGCAGGCGGGAGCCGTCCGGCAGGGCGGCGTCCACGAAAGGCGAGGAAAGGTCCAGGCGGCGCCCGGAGGACTTCAGCATGCGCTCCACCAGCAGCCGCACCTGCTCGGGTGTCAGCGACAGTGAGGTCAGTTCGGACCGGCCGTCCCGGGCCAGGTAGATTTCCGCGGGCGAGTTGATCCAGATTTCTTCCACGCCCGGGTCATCGAGCAGCGGCTGCAGCACGCCGAAGCCAGCCACCGAATCAAACACCTGCTGCCGGACGCTGTCCAGCCGGCCCAGCGGGGGCAGCGATCCCAGCAGGGAACGTTCGTCGTAGTCGGACACGGCCGCGTCCACCAAACGCCGTACTTCATTGACCTGTTCCTGCGGGTCCAGGCCGCGCACGCGGATGAGCTCGCGCACCTCGTCCTCGACGATCCGCATGGCGTCCATCAGCATCCCCCGCCCCCACTGACCGGGCCGGCGGCCCGGTTTACTGTGCCCGGCCCCTCACCGGGGCCACGGGCGACACACTAAGGCTGCGCGGACACAGGCGCGAGGGTACGGACGGAGCCTGTGGATAAGCTCCGCCGTGACGCTCAGAGGACCGGCTTCCGCACCTTGGTCAGTGCGCGGAAATGGATCGCGACGCCGGCCAGCGGGCCGATCAGCAGGCTCAGTACGCAGCGCACCTCGGTGGAAAACGGCAGGAGCAGGATCAGGAAGGCAAGGACGGATGCGGTCAGCCAGCCGGCCGTGTAGGCCCGGTGGCGTCCGGTGGCCAGCAGCGCCATACCCGACAGGGTCAGCACGGCAATTCCCGCCGTTGCCACGGTCAGCGCCGCCAGGACCCATCCCTGGATGCGGTAGTCGTCGCCGAAGAAGGTCATCAGCCACGGTCCCGCCCACCAGGCCAGCACGGCGCCGGCCCCGCCCAGGGCAAGCACTGCCAGGATTGGCCGGGACAGTGCTTTCCAGCCTTTGCCGTCTTCGGCCCGCAGCACCGCATTGATTGCCAGCCCCTGGAAAGCCACCAAGGGCAGCATGATGGGTGCCCGCGTCAGGGAAATGGCCAACAGCACCGGGGCTGCAGTGGCGAAGTCCTCCGGCGGCGTCGTGACCTTCACCAGCAGCGGATAGGACACCACCAGGGCGGCCGAGGCGGCAGCGGATACACACGCCTGGGCCGTACCGCGCAGCAGTAGTCCCAGCCGGACATCACCGTGGGCGCGCAGCCCGGCGCGGGCGGCAGGCGAGAACAGGACCAGCGCAGGCCACGCCAGCAGCGCAGCCAGGCAGGCAGCTTCCAGGCCCTGCAGGCCCAGCCCCAGGCCGGCAGCCCCTGTGACAGCAGCCAGGCGCAGCCCGGCTTCCAGCAGCACCAGCTTGGAATAGGGATGCCACTGGTCCATCGCCTGCAGCGCGCCCGACAAGGCAGCATGAACGGCGAACACGAGGCTTGTGGCCAGGAGGATGCCCACAATGGTCCACTGCTGGCCCGAGCCGCCGATGCTGAACGGCACGGTCACCGCCGCCACGGCTACGGCCAGCACCGTGCCTGTGATCAGCGCACTTGCCGTGATGGACCCGCCCCTCGGCGTACCCGCCGGAGCGAGCAGGCTGCGGCCCACCGCCCGAGTGGACTCGGCCGCGATCCCGTTCAGGATCCCGTACACGGCAAAGAGTGCTCCCCAGAAAGCGAGGAAATCTGCATTGGCCGAGGCAGTGAGGTTCCGCGCTGCCACCACCAGGATGAGGAACCCGGACAACGCCGCGAACACCGACACCGCACCCACGCCGGTGGCCTGTCGCGAATCGATGCCGGGCACTCGGTTCTCCTATTGTTAGCTGCCGGTCCGTCCCATAGCATCAACCTGCTCCATGTGCGGGCCGGGAGGAAGTAAATCCCGCCCACACTACGCGCCGGACGGGTTTCAACGCCACAGCCGGGGCTGCGCTGCACGCTCTGTATTTCCTCGTCCCCGTTGTCCCGACGGAAGGAAAGCGGCAATGGAAACAATCGATGTGCTCCTGCCCTACTACGGCGACGTGGGCTTCCTGAAGGCGGCAGCGCAGAGCGTACTCGACCAGGACTACCCTGACTGGCGGCTGGTGGTCCTTGACGATGCGTATCCCGACGACGAGCCCGCCCGCTGGTTCGCGGCACTCGCCGATCCGCGGGTGACTTACATCCAGAACCCTGCGAACCTTGGTGCCAGCGGGAACTACCGCAAGGCGCTGGCTCTCGCAGAAGCACCCATTGTGGTGATGATGGGCGCTGACGACCTGATGCTGCCGTCCTATCTGAGTGCCGTGGCAACCGCGCTTACCGCCCACCCGGATACGTCCGTGGTCCAGCCGGGAGTGGTGGTCATTGACGAATACGGTGCCCGGAGCCGGACCATCACCGACATGGTCAAGCGGCTTGCCTCACCCCGGCCGCGGCCCGAGTTGACCATCGGCGGCGAGGACATGGCCGCCAGCCTGCTGCATGCCGGCTGGCATTACTTTCCGTCCCTGGCCTGGCGGACCGAAGAGATGCAGCGGTTCGGCTTCCGGCCGGGGTACGACGTCGTCCAGGACCTCGCGCTCCTGCTGGACATCGCGGCCGCCGGCGGTTCCATGCTCCTGATCAGCGACCCCGTCTTCCAGTACCGGCGGCACAGCAGCTCAGACTCGTCCGTACGGGCCGTAGACGGACGGAGGTTTGCGGAGGAACGGAGATTCTTCCGTGAGGAGGCGGCCAGGTTCCGGGAGCTGGGCTGGAAGAAGGCGGCACTGGCAGCGGACCTCCACTGGACCTCGCGGCTGCACGCGCTGCTGGTGCTGTTAAGGAGCGTGCGCAGGCCAACAGTTCAGGGCACCGTTGTGCTGGGACGGCACGTCCTGACCTGACTGCTAATAGCCCGGGGCGGGCGCCAATCCAAGATAGGTTTCCAGGGTCCCTGCTCCTGAGGCCCGCAGGCCGGCAGCCATGGAGTCGCCGACATAGCGAAGGTGCCACGGCTCGTACGCGTAGCCGGTCACGGGTTCGGCGCCCTCCGGGTAGCGGACAATAAACCCGAAGCGGTGTGCATTCGCTTCGACCCACTGGCCGGCAGGGGTTTGTGCAAAACACGCCTGCAGCTGGCAGGAACCGTCGGCTGCGCCGACGTCGGCAGCCAAACCGCTTTGGTGCTCGCTGTGGCCGGGACGGGCAGAGATCCGGTCCGCTGCCTCCACGCCGTAGCGGGCCACATAAGAGTCGTAAACAGCCGACTGGGCGGAGTAGGAGCGGTAGGCGCTGACCAGCGCCAGGTCCGCACCTGCTGCTGCCGCGTCAGCCTGCATCCGGCTGAAAGCGTCAGCCGCCTCTGCCCGCAGTGTGCTGCCGCCCGCCGGAACCAGATCTGCCGGAGCATAGTCCGCGGGCCCAAACGGCCGCTGCTTGTTGACCACCGCGCCCACGGAGGCGGGGTCGTCAATATCGCGCTGCACTGCTGCCCCGGTGGAAGGGGACCAGGTGATCAGCCCACGTTGGAAGTGCTGGCGGCAGCTGCCGTCGCCGCAGACCGGAGCCTCAACGGGATAACCCAGCGGCCCCTCCTCGGCAGCGTCTGCTTCCCAGGCCGCACGGATGGCGCCCCAAACCGGCATGGCGCCGGTTGCCGGGGTCCAAACAATGGCACCGTGCTGGTAGGTCCGTATGCAGCCGTTGTCGCGCTGGCCGCAGGTTTCCCGCCCGGTGGGGGCACCGAGGCCGCCGGAGGAACCGCCAAAGGAAGCATGCGCGGAATCGATGGCCGTCTCCTGGCCCGCGGTCGCACCGGAAACACCGGCGAAGGCAGCAAGGAGGACCACGGCATTGGCCACCGCCAGCGAGCTTCGTGTCAGACGCATGTTCCTCCTTTTAAACGCAGTTCCTCAGTGCATTATCGGCAGCAGGAACCCTATTCGTTAGGTGTCACCGGCAACTTTCCCCGCTACCCTTTACCGGCTTGGTGGCCGGGCGAACTGTTACTTCCAGCGTGGCGTGCCTGCCCCGGATCCTGCGAAACCGTCAGGTACGCTTTAGCTCGTCTTACAGCGAATTCGCTGGCATTTGGTTCCGCGCACTGTCTGGAGAAACTCTTGAAGAACCGTTACGTTTTCCGGATGGCCGGCGCGGCCCTGGCCCTCGCACTTAGTTTCAGCGTAGTACAGCCGGCTGCCGGCTGGGCGCAAAACCAGGCCGGTGAGCAGGCTGTGGAAGCCGTTCCCGGCAATACCCCCGCCGCCCAGACAACGGAGCCGGCGGACCCGGCTGTGCGCGAAGGTGAAACAGTTCCGTCAGCTCCGCCGGAGTCCGCGGCCGACGGACCTGCCCAGGCCCCGGCCGATGCCGCACAGACCCCCGGGAGCACTCCCTCACCGTCCTCCGCACCCACGGCCCCAGCCGATGGGGCTCCCGCGGAGGACACGGATCTATTGGATGAGGTTGGGCCGCTTGGTGCCCGCATGGGGCAGGGCCTGGAACGCCTGCTGACCACCGGAGACCCCCAGGTGCCCACGCCCGAGGAGACGGCGTTGCGCGAAGCCGCCGATGCGGGGGCCCTGCCGGCTCCGGAAGCCGTAACGCCCAACCCGATTGCCGGGCCTGCCGCAGCTGTGGATCCCGCCGCCTCCCGCTCGGCAAAAGCCCCCGGCACGCTCCGGATCGAGGCGGCTTTCACCGCCTCTGATACGGCTGGGGTTTCCCCCGCCGCTGATTGGCGGCCGCAGGGACTCCAAGGCCTCGATGTAAGCAGCCATCAGGAAAACGTTGACTGGGCCGCAGCGTGGAACCAGGGCGCACGTTTCGCGTACGTCAAGGCAACCGAAGGAACGTCTTACACGAACCCGTATTTCGGGCAGCAATACAACGGGTCTGCAAACGTTGGAATGTACCGCGGTGCTTATCACTTCGCCCTTCCCAACCTTCAGGAAAGTGGTGCAGCACAGGCCAACTATTTCCTGGATCACGGCGGCAATTGGGCTTCCAACACCGGAACGCTGCCGCCGCTGCTGGATATCGAGTACAACCCTTACGCATCCATGGGCAACACCTGCTACAACCTTTCCGCCGGACAAATGGTTTCCTGGATTGCGTCCTTCTCTGACGCCGTTTATGCCCGGACCGGCACCTTTCCGCTGATCTACACGACCACCGACTGGTGGCGCACCTGTACCGGCAACTCGGCCCAGTTCGCCAATCACCGGCTGCACATCGCCAACTACAACACGGTAGGCGCGGGCACCCTGCCCAACGGCTGGTCCACCTACGCTATTTGGCAGTACAGCAGCGCCGGCCCCTACGTCGGCGATTCCAACGTGTGGAACGGCAATGAGGCCAGCCTCGAAGCTGCCACCCGTTACGAGGTCCCGTCCTCCTACGAGAACGTCCGCAGGGCCAGCGGCGTCGGGATTCCCCTGTCCAGGCTGGTGTGCGGGCTGCAGGCCGGCGGTTGCCTCCAGGACTTCCAATCCGGCAGCATCTACTCCACGCCGTCCACGGGCACCCACGCCGTCAGTGGCTCAATCAGGTCAGCTTGGTGGGCCACCGGCGGCCAGGGCGGTGCCTATGGCTACCCCATCTCCGAGCAGGTCTGCGGGCTCAAGGACGGCGGGTGCCTCCAGGACTTCCAGCACGGCACGTTCTACGCCACGCCTTCTAACGGCACCCACGGCGTCAGTGGAAGCATCCGGTCCGTCTGGTGGGCAGCAGGCGGCCAGGGCGGCCCCCAGGGCTACCCCATCTCCGACCTCGTCTGCGGCCTGAAGGACGGCGGCTGCCTCCAGGACTTCCAAAACGGCACCTTCTACGCCAGTGCCGTAACCGCCGCCCGCCCGGTCACCGGAGCCATCCGTGCCGCGTGGTGGGCGGCGGGCGGCCAGAACAGCTCCTACGGCTACCCCATCTCCGACCAGGTCTGCGGCCTCAAGGACGGCGGCTGCCTCCAGGACTTCCAAAACGGCACCTACTACATCACCCCGGCCAACGGCACCCGCGCCGTCACCGGCACCATCAGGAAATCGTGGTGGGCAGCAGGCGGCCAGGGCGGCCCCCAGGGCTACCCCATCTCCGACCAGGTCTGCGGCCTCAAGGACGGCGGCTGCCTCCAGGACTTCCAAAACGGCACCTACTACATCACCCCGGCCAACGGCACCCGCGCCGTCACCGGCACCATCAGGAAATCGTGGTGGGCAGCAGGCGGCCAGGGCGGCCCCCAGGGCTACCCCGTCTCCGACCAGGTCTGCGGCCTCAAGGACGGCGGCTGCCTCCAGGACTTCCAAAACGGCACCTACTACATCACCCCGGCCAACGGCACCCGCGCCGTCACCGGCACCATCAGGAAATCGTGGTGGGCAGCAGGCGGCCAGGGCGGCCCCCAGGGCTACCCCGTCTCCGACCAGGTCTGCGGCCTCAAGGACGGCGGCTGCCTCCAGGACTTCCAAAACGGCACCTACTACATCACCCCGGCCAACGGCACCCGCGCCGTCACCGGCACCATCAGGAAATCGTGGTGGGCAGCAGGTGGCCAGGGCGGCCCCCAGGGCTACCCCGTCTCCGACCAGGTCTGCGGCCTCAAGGACGGCGGCTGCCTCCAGGACTTCCAAAACGGCACCTACTACATCACCCCGGCCAACGGCACCCGCGCCGTCAGCGGCACCATCCGCTCTGCATGGTGGGCAGCGGGCGGCCAGGGCGGCCCCCAGGGCTACCCCATCTCCGACCAGGTCTGCGGACTCAAGGACGGCGGGTGCCTCCAGGACTTCCAAAACGGCACCTACTACATCACCCCGGCCAACGGCACCCGCGCCGTCAGCGGCACCATCCGCTCTGCATGGTGGGCAGCAGGCGGCCAGGGCGGCCCCCAGGGCTACCCCATCTCCGACCAGGTCTGCGGACTCAAGGACGGCGGCTGCCTCCAGGACTTCCAAAACGGCACCTACTACATCACCCCGGCCAACGGCACCCGCGCGGTCACCGGCGCCATCCGCTCTGCATGGTGGGCAGCGGGCGGCCAGGGTGGCGTCTACGGCTACCCGGTCTCCGACCAGGTCTGCGCATCAGACAGAATCTGCGTACAGGACTTCGAGAAGGGCACCATCAAGAAATGAGTGAGTCCCCCCTCCGCCGTTTCCCGCGCCGGGGAACGGCCCCCGGCGCGGAGCACGATGCAGTCATTGGTATGATGGCCTCGATGCCTTCCTCAACCCGCACCCTAGTGATTATTCCTGCCTGGAATGAAGAAGCCGCCCTCCCGGAGACCATCCGTGAAATCAAGGTTTCCGCCCCCGACTGCGATGTCCTGGTAGTCGATGACGGTTCCACCGACGGCACCAGGCGAAGCGCCCTGTCCGCCCGGGTAGACGTACTGACCCTCCCCTTCAACCTGGGGGTAGGCGGCGCCATGCGTGCCGGCTTCAAGTACGCCTACTGGCGGGACTATGACGCCGTCATCCAGGTGGACGCCGACGGGCAGCATGATCCGCGGGACATCCGGCGGGTCCTCGCCGGACTTGAACACTCCGACATTTCCATTGGTGCACGGTTCGCGGACCGCGGCAGCTACGAGGTTCGCGGCCCCCGCAAGTGGGCCATGCAGTTCCTGGCCGGCGTCGTGTCCAGGCTCGCCGGCACCAAGCTGACGGACGTCACCTCCGGATTCCGCGCCGGCAACCGCCGGGCCATCCGGCAGTACCTGGAGCACTACCCCGCCGAATACCTCGGTGACACCATAGATTCGCTTGTCGTGGCCATCCGCAGCGGTTGCTCCGTCACCCAGGTGCCGGTGGAAATGCGTCCCCGCCAGGCGGGCGTGCCGAGCCACAACCCGTTCAAATCCACCATCTACCTTGCACGGTCGGGGCTCGCACTGCTGCTGGCATTGACGCGGAAGCGCTCAACGCTCCCCACCGCAGAAAGCATGTCCTAATGTCCCCCGGCAGCATCATCACATTCGCTATTGCCTTCCTGACGGTCGCGCTGGTGTTCCGCATGCTCCGGCGCGGACAGCTCAGGGAGAAATACGCCATCCTGTGGCTGTCCCTGGGCGTGGTGACCCTGGTACTCACGGCGTTCCCCCAGATCCTCCTCTGGACCAGCCAGCTGCTGGGAGTTCAGGTTCCCGCGAACCTTATTTTCGCCGTCGCGCTGACCCTTCTCGTGGGCGTTACCCTTCACCTGTCCTGGGAACTTTCCACGGTTGAGGAGGAAGCCCGGGTCCTCGCCGAGGAAGTGGGCATCCTCCGCACCACCGTGTCCCGTATGGAGGACACCCTCGACAGCCTGGCCCGCGGGCACCTGCTTGAGCAGCCCACGGACGAGGCCGGACGAACGGACCAAAGGAACTAAGTGCCCGAGCGCCAGCACCACATTGCCTTCATCGTCAACAACTACCCGCCCAAGGTGGGCGGCCTCGAACAGCACGTCTTCGCCCTGGCCAAAAGCCTTGTAAAGCTGGGCGTCAAAGTGACGGTGGTTGCCCTCGGCAGGGACATCGGCGATTGGGACGATGACGGACTCAACGTCGTCCGGCTCCGCGCAACACCCATGGTGGCCGGCGTCATTTCCTGGCCGTTGCCGGGAACCACTATCCGGCTCACGCGCTACCTGCGTTCCATCGGCGTCACGCACGTCTCCACGCACACCCGCTTCTTCCCCATGTCCGTGGTGGGTGTACGTGCGGCACGGCGCCTGAAGGTGCCGTCCATCCACACCGAACACGGCTCGGACTACGTCCGCGGCGTCTCTCCGCTGGTGGGAATGGCAAGCAACACCGTGGACCGGACGCTCGGCCGGTACGTACTACGGACCGCAACCAAGGTCCTCGCGATCTCCGAATCCGCCCAGGCCTTCGTGCAGCAGCTCTCCGGCCGCCGCGCCGCCGTCTTCCACAACGCCATCGATGTTGCCGCCTTCACCGGTGTCGAGCCGGAACTTCCCGCAGAGAAGCTGGTTTTCCTGGGCAGGATCGTTCCGGGCAAGGGCTGGGAGCGGGCCCTGGCCGTGGCGTCGAAGGTCCTTCCCGAGCGTCCCGGCGCGAGCATGCACTTCATCGGCGACGGCGCCGAACGCGCGTCCCTCGAAGCTGCAATCGCGCCGCTCCCCTTCAGGGACCGGATCCATGTGCATGGCTACCTGCGCTCCCCCGAAATATGCCGGATCCTCAGCGGAGCCATCCTGCTGAACCCCACCCGCCTGGCCGAGGGGTTCCAAACCACCCTGCTCGAGGCCGTGGCTGCCGGAGCGGCCGTTGTCAGCACACCGGTAACCGCCGCAAAATACCTTGCCGAACGTGCACCATCAGTGGTCGTCGTCGATGACGACGACGACACCCCCTGGATCCGCGCCACCGGGCGCCTCCTGGCGGACGGCTGGGCACCGGCTCCCGCCGAGTTCATAGCATCCTTCGACTGGGCCGAGCGCGGCCTGGAATACCTCGCCGTCCTGGACGAGCAGTGACCGCCCCCGGATCCGCGGGGAGCCGGTGATGAGCCCACGCCTGCGCCTCTTGGTGCAAACCGTGTTCGGCGCCATGGCTTCAGCCCTGGTTCCGGTGCTGGCACTGCTCACCCTTGATGCCGCAGAGTACGGAACTTTCTCACTGGCGTACCTGATGTTTGCCTTCGGCTGGTCCTTGGAGCTGTCGATTATCTGCGACACCTGGGCCAGATCCGTCCGGCAGAAAACCGGTCCCAACGGCTGGCGGGAAGTGAGTCACGCCCTGATCCAGCTGTCCACGCTGGCCGGAGTGCTGGGCGGCGTGCTGGTGTTCGTTTTCTTCGGCGAGGGCGCAAACGCGGTGGCCATGGGCCTTGCCGTGCTCTTCAACCTTTACCGGCTGGGCGGCCGCTTTTTCAACGCCGCCTCTGCCAATTCAGGCCGCGCAGCCGTCTCCGATGCCCTGACGGTGCTGGTCTTCGTGGCCGGCTGGGTAGCCGGATTGCTGCTGGACTTCACGGGACTGCTGCCCTTTGCCGTGGTCTGGGGCTTGTCCAACCTGGTCGGAGCCCTGGTCTTTATGCCTGTATGGGGCGGCCGTCCCTACGGCATCGGCGGCTGGATCAGCTCCCACCGCAAAACCATCAAGCCGCTGCTCACTGACTCGGTGCTGATGGATGTGGGGGCCATTGCGGTGCCCACCCTCTTCGCTCCGTCCCTGGGGCCGGCCAACTTCGGCATCTACCGGGGCATAGCCAGCGTTGCCACGCCCGTGCAGTTGATCCTCGATCCCCTGCGTCCGGTCCTCTCCCACGTCGAGCCCAAGACTTCCAGCGGGCCCAAGATCCTGGCAGGCGTACTGGGTGCCGCCGTTTTCCTGTCCCTCGCCTGCTACGCGGTCCTGGTTGCGGCCGTGCCGCGCACTTTCCTCCAGGACACCGTGCTGGGCAGCGTTGCCGGCTACGCACTGCCTGCCTCGGTGTTTGTGGCCTCCAACCTCTTCGGCCATTTCTACTACGTCTGCTCGCGGGGCCAGCTCGTGGCCCGGAGGCTGTATCTGGGACGTGTTGTGCAAACGGTGCTCAGCGTCTTGGGTCCGACGGCGGGGCTGCTGGCCTACGGGCTGTCCGGCGCCATTTGGGGCTTCACGCTGGCCAGCGTGGCCTCTTCGGTTGTGTGGTTCGTGCTGCTCCGCCAGCAGGCCACGACGGCTGCCTCCGCCGCCGCGGCTCCGCGCTAGCCTCCGATGACCTGCAGCCATTCGCTGCGCCATGCCTGGAAGCTGAACTGCTCCGTGACCGTCTTGTAGGCACGGTCTCCCAGGGCGGCGCGTTCCGCGTCACCGGCGGCAAGCATGTCATGAATGGACGCTTCCCATTCGTCTGCCGTGGAGGGCGCCTCGGCGCCCATGGCTGCGAGGACCGAGCGGTTGGTTCCCACCGGGCTGCCGAGCACCGGAAGCGCTGCGGCGCCGTACTGGAGCAGCTTGTAGGCGCACTTACCGCGGGCAAACGGGTCATCCGCCAGCGGCATGATACCCAGGTCTGCGTTGTGCAGCTCCTGGGCGAAACCGCTTTCGCTCCACTGCACGCGGTCAACGATCGCGTCCAGGGGTCCGAGGGAACGCTCCCCCGCACTGATGACCCGAAGCCGGATCGGCCTGACCCGGTTGACGTGGAGCAGGGCATCGGCGATAGGCGGCAGGAACTGTTCCGTGGCCGGGGACCCAAGCCACACCAGAGTCGGGACCTCGTTCAGCGAGTAGTCCGTTTTCTTCGGGTACAGGTCGGGGTTCACGCAGCTGGGGATCATCGTGACGTTGCGTGAAAACTTCGATGCTTCTTCAGCGAGATAGTCGTTGCCCGCGATAATCCGGTCAGCCGCCTCGACGGACCGCCGCCATACTTTGTCCTTGGGCCAGAGGCTGTAGGGAAACGGCGCCGCCGAGTGGAAGATGGCGTCGTCGAAGTCGTAGACGGACGTCTCGGCGCGCTGCAGCAGCTTCGCCTCCAGCCGGCCGTTGCTGAGCGGGGAAGCTTCCCGGCTCATCAGCAGCACACCCGGAATGGTTTTCATCGCCAGCCGGCGAAGGGCTGTTTCTGCGCCCAGCGCCTTGTCCACGTTCCGGGCAAGGGTGGCGATGCTGTTGTCGCCTTGGTCCGTGTAGGTGTACTTCCGGGCGTCCAGGCCCAGGAAGTCCAGCCATTCGTAGATGCGGACCCGGGCACTGCTGCCTTTGCGTCCGTAACTGGCCACCGTGGTCAGGTTGTGCGCGCCGCTCATTCGGCACGCTCCCGGTCCGCGAGCCCGGCGACGTACGCTGCAAGCCGTTCCTGCGCCGGCGGGGGCGTGAAGCCCGTGGCACGCAGCTTGTCCAGGTCCAACACGCTGTTCAAGGGCCGCGGAGCCGCGCTGCGGCCGGCAAAGTATTCTGCTGTGCTTACGCCCGTAACCCTGTCACCGGGCTTACCCAGGAGGACAAAGACTTCCCGGGCCACATCCGCCCAGGACATGGACGGGCCTTCATTGCTGACGTTATACGTGCCGTAGGGGGCGCCCGCGTCCAGGAGGTGCACGATGGCGCCGGCGAGGTCCTCGGCGAAGGTCAGCCTGCCGATCTGGTCATCAACAACGCTGGGGGAAACACCGCGCTCCGCCAAAGCCGCCATGGTCCGCACGAAGTTGTGCCCTTCACCGATAACCCAGCTGGTACGCAGGATATAGTGCCGGGGAACGGTGGCGACGGCGAGGTCGCCGGCCGCCTTTGTTTGGCCGTAAACACCCAGCGGCGCGAACGGTTCATCCTCCGGGTGGCCCGCCCGGGCTCCGTCAAAGACATAATCGGTCGAAACATGCACGAGTGTAAGGTGGTGCTCCTGCGCCAGCCGGGCCAGTTCAGCCACTGCCGCACCGTTGACCTGCCAGGCGTCCGCGCGGCCGCTGCCCTCGGCGTCGTCAACCGCCGTATAGGCCGCAGCGTTGATGACGGTGGAGTAGTTCTTCCAGTCCACCTGCGCCAGGGCCGAAGGATCACTGAGGTCCAGCTCGCCCCGCCCCGCGAATTCCACGTCGGTGCGGCGGGCCAGGGCGTTCCGCAGCGCCTTCCCCAGCTGGCCGTTGGCGCCGAGCACAAGGGTCCGGCGCGGCGGCATGGGCGGAACATCCGCAAGCCGGGGATGGACCCGGTCCTTGGCGGAGATTTCGGCGCCGGCCAGGTCCAGCGGCCACGGGATCCCGGCCGTCTCGTCGGCCAGGTTCAGGAACACATACTGTGACTGGGCTTCCGCTGACCAGTGGTCATTGACCAGGTAGGTGTACGCGGTGGAGTCTTCCAGGGTCTGGAAGGCATTACCCACGCCGCGCGGAACATAAACGGCGCGGGACGGGTCCAGTTCGGTGAAGAACGTGCGGCCGAACGTACTTCCCTCGCGCAGATCCACCCAGGCCCCAAAAATCCGTCCCGAGGCCACGGAGACGTACTTGTCCCAGGGCTCGGCGTGGATACCCCGTGTGGCACCCTTCTTGGTATTGAAGGAGACGTTGTTCTGGACCGGGTTGAAGTCCGGCAGGCCAAGCGCAACCATCTTTTCGCGCTGCCAGTTCTCCTTGAACCAACCGCGGTTATCGCTCATTACCGGCAGTTCACATACCAGGAGGCCGGGAATGGGTGTCTCCGTGACGGACAGCGGCTTTGGGCCGGACGCGCCGGTCACTGTCCCTGCTCCTGGTACTTCGCTTCGGTGGCCTGTTTCTGCGGGCGCCACCACTGCTCATTGCGCCGGTACCAGTCCACGGTTGCTTCCAGTCCGTCCTCGAAACGCCCGTAGGCGGGAGTCCAGCCCAGTTCGGACCGGAGCTTCGACGAGTCGATCGCGTAGCGAAGGTCGTGGCCGGGGCGGTCCGCCACCAGGTCGAAGGCGTCCTGGGGCTGGTCCAGCGCCTTGAGGATCAGGGCCACGACGTCGCGGTTGGACATCTCCCCGTCGGCGCCGATCAAGTACGTTTCTCCGATCCGGCCCTGCTCAATGATCCGCAGGACGGCGGAGGAATGGTCGTCTGCGTGGATCCAGTCCCGGACGTTGGCGCCGGAGCCGTAGAGCTTCGGTCGGACGCCGTCGAGGACGTTGGTGATCTGCCGCGGAATGAACTTCTCCACGTGCTGGTAGGGGCCGTAGTTGTTGGAACAGTTGCTGATGGTCGCCTGCAGTCCGAAGGAGCGCATCCACGCCTTGACGAGCAGGTCGGAACCGGCCTTTGTGGAGGAATAGGGGCTCGAGGGGTTGTACGGCGTGTCCTCGGTGAAGCGCTCCGGGTCATCCAGCTCCAGGTCCCCGTACACTTCATCGGTTGATATGTGGTGGAACCTGGTGCCGTGGCGCCGGGCGGATTCGATCAGCGTGTAGGTGCCGATGATATTGGTATCCAGGAACGGACGCGGATCATGGAGCGAATTGTCGTTGTGCGATTCAGCGGCGAAGTGGACGACGACGTCGGCGGCTTCCACCAGGGGGTCGACGGCGGCGGCGTCGCAGATATCACCGACCACCAGCCGGACGCGGTCCTGCGGCAGCGATTCCAGGGAGCGGGGATTGGCAGCGTAGGTCAGCTTATCCAGGACCGTCACCACGTAGTCGGTATGCCGAACCAGATGGTGGACGAAGTTGGAACCAATGAATCCGGCTCCGCCGGTCACAAGAATGTTTCGCATGATTCAAGCCTACTAGTTTGGTGAGGCTACCTTTGGCACGCGATGATGGACGCATGCGTGGAATAATTCTCGCCGGCGGCACAGGATCCCGGCTTCATCCAATCACCATGGGCGTCAGCAAACAGCTGGTTCCGGTCTACGACAAGCCGATGATCTACTACCCGTTGTCGACCCTGATGCTGGCCGGCATCCGCGACATCCTGATCGTCACGACTCCTGCGGATTCCGAGCAGTTCCAGCGGCTGCTGGGCGACGGTTCCCGCTTCGGCGTTTCCCTGTCCTATGTGGAGCAGAAGTCGCCCGACGGCCTCGCCCAGGCATTCATCCTCGGTGCGGATCACATCGGCAACGGCCCCGTGGGCCTGGTACTGGGTGACAACATTTTCTACGGTCCGGGCATGGGTACGCAGCTGCGCCGGTTCACTTCCCCGGACGGCGCCGTGATCTTCGGCTACCAGGTGGCCGATCCCACTGCCTACGGTGTGGTGGAGTTCGCGGACGACGGCAAGGTCCTCTCCCTTGAGGAAAAGCCGTCCGACCCCAAGAGCAGCTATGCGGTCCCGGGACTGTATTTCTATGACAACGACGTCATTGAAATTGCCCGCAACCTCCGCCCCTCCCCCCGGGGAGAACTGGAGATCACCGACGTCAACTCCACGTATCTCGCGGAAGGACGCCTCAAGGTCGATATCCTGCCCCGCGGCACGGCCTGGCTGGACACGGGCACGTTCGATTCCCTGAGCGAAGCCACCGACTTCATCAAGACCGTGCAGAAGCGCCAGGGACTGTCCATCGGCTGCCCGGAAGAGATCGCCTGGCGGCTGGGTTACCTCAGCGATGAGGAACTGCTGCGGCTGGCCGCGCCCCTGGTGAAGAGCGGGTACGGCGCGTACCTGCAGAAGCTGGTGGATTCCGAGCAGGGCCGCCGTCGGTGAACTGGGTATACGTTCTCCCCTATTTCTTCTCCGGCTTCGCCTTCCTGTTCGTACCGGGGGTTGCGGTGGGTCTGGCCCTGGGGCTCCGGGGCGTCCCGCTCATCGGGCTCGCAGCGCCGCTGTCCATCTCGGTCATCTCCTGCACGGCCGTGGCCAGCGGAATCCTCGGACTGCCGTGGGGCTGGCCCCTCGTCGCGGCCGCCACCGCGGCTGCCGCCGTCGTTGTGTTCCTTGTCCGCCTCCTGGCTGACCGGTTCGCCGCCCGCAGCCGCCCGACCGGCCGCAGGGCCGCCGCCGTCGACGTTCAGGCGGGGTTCCCGTGGCAGGGTACGGCACCTGCCCTGGCTGGCATTGCCGCCGGTGCGCTGATCATCGCGTGGCGCTTCATCCACATGATTCACCGTCCGGACTACATCTCCCAGACATTCGACGGAGTCTTCCACCTCAACGCCACCGAGTACATCCTGGAGACCGGTACGGCGTCGTCGCTGACCATCGGGCGGATGGTCAATGAAGGCGCGGACATCTCCTTCTACCCGGCCGCCTGGCACGACTACATCTCCCTGCTGGCATCCACCGGCAGCATTTCCGTTCCCGAAGCCATCAGTGTCGGGAACATACTGATCGCAGGCCTGGCCTGGACCACCGGATGCGTTTTCCTGGTCAGCCGCATTCTCGGCACCCGGCCCATGCCGCTGCTGCTGACGGGTGTCCTGTCCGCAGCCTTTGCCGCTTTCCCCTACCTGATGATCGATTTCGGTGTCCTGTACCCGAACCTGCTGGCGATTGCCCTCATGCCCGCCTGCCTGGGCCTGGCCGTGTCGGCCGCAGGTGCCTCCGTCCGCAAGGACCTTGGCCGGTGGACAGCCCTGGCTGCACTTGTGCTGGCCCTCCCCGGCATGCTCCTGGCGCATCCCAGCACGCTGATTTCATTTATTGCCCTGACCCTTCCCTTGGCTGCACTGGCCGCCGCCCGGTTGTGGCAAGGCCTGCAGGGCAGGGGTTGGCTGCGGGTCCTGCCCCTCGCCGGGACCGCCCTCTACGGTGTGCTGACCGTGGTGCTGTGGAGCAGGATCCGTCCTGATCCCACGGCGGCAACATGGTATCCGGTCGAATCGGCGGCGCAGGCGGCCGGTGAAGCCTTCCTGAGCGCTCCGCTGGGCCGACCGGTGCCGCTTATGGTGGCTGTCCTGACCTTTGCCGGCGTCGTGTACTGCGCACGCAACTTCCAGCGGCTCTGGTGGCTGCTGGCCTCCTTCGCGGTCAGCTGCATGCTGTTCGTTATTGTGGCCGGCTTCCCCTGGGGGGATCTCCGCACAGCCTTTGCCGGCGTGTGGTACAACGACCCGTACCGTCTGGCGGCCCTGCTGCCCGTCCTGGGCCTCCCCGTGGCCGCCGTCGGCGCCTGGTCGGTGGTTGAGGCTCTCCGCGGCGCATTCGCCGGCCGTTTTGGGACCAGGCATGCGGCTGCAGTTCCGGGGACGTCGGACGGCGCCGAGGCAATCGAGTCCGTCAAGACACCACGCGGCCGCTACGTTTTGCCGACCGTTGCGGTTGTCCTGCTGGTGGTTCTGGCCTTGACCACCCAGGGGAAGAGCATCGACACGGCGCAGGCGTCCGGCGCAGCGAACTTTGCCCTGACGGGCGATTCGCCGCTGCTTTCCGCTGATGAGTCCGAGCTGCTGGAACGGGTTCCGGAGGAAGTCCCGGAGGACGCCGTCGTCGTCGGCAGCCCCTGGACCGGCGCCTCGCTGGTTTATGCCCTGTCCGGGCGCCGGACACTGATGCCGCACATCTTCTATACGCTCTCCCCCGAGGGCCAGACCGTGGTCGACCGCCTGGACGAGATGCTCACGGATCCCGCCGTCTGCCAGGCCGTCGAGGACCTGAACGCCTACTACGTTCTCGACTTCGGACCAAAAGAGGTTCACGGCGGCGACCACCCTTACGCCGGGCTGGATGATGTCGGCGCCGCGAGCGGGTTCGAGCTCGTGGACCAGGAAGGCAGTGCCAAGCTGTACCGCGTAAGCGGCTGCGGGTAGGCCGCCCCTGGAACCTGAGCCTTAACGCCGCCGGCCCGGTACTCCCTGCAGGGGGTACCGGGCCGGCGGCGTTTAAGGGTGCGTCAGGCGCGCATGCGGGCGACGACGTCGTCCACAGGCCCGTCCATAATGACCCTGCCGTGCTCCAGCAGGACACCCCGCTTGCAGATCCGGGAAACCAGGTCCAGGTCGTGGCTGACCACAACGAGGGTCTTCCCCTCCCCCGCCAGTTCCTTGATCTTGTCGATGCACTTCTTCTGGAAAGGCTCGTCGCCCACGGCCAGAATTTCGTCCACGAGGAAGACCTCAGGGTCGGTGTGGACCGCCACGGAGAACGCCAGGCGAAGGTACATACCGGAGGAATAGAACTTCACCTCGGTGTCGATGAACTGGCCGATCTCGGAGAACGCGACGATGGAGTCGAACTTCTCGTCGATCTCCTGCTCGGTCATACCCAGGATGGCACCGTTCAGGTAGACGTTGTCGCGTCCGCTCAGGTCATGGTGGAAACCGGCGCCCACTTCGATCAGCCCCGCTACGCGTCCACGCGTCCCCACAGTCCCGCTGTCCGGGTGCATAACGCCCGAGATGTGCTTGAGCAGGGTTGACTTGCCGGACCCGTTCAGCCCCAGCAAAGCAACGGTCTCGCCCTGCTCAACTTCAAGGGAAACATCCTTGAGCGCATGGAATTTCTCCGACAGATCGCCTTTCCGGCCCTTGATCAGCCATACAAAGGCTTCCTTCATGGAACGGGTATGCCGCAGCACAAACTGCTTGTTGACGTTGCGGATTTCGATGGCATTAGCCATTTTTAGAGCTCCTGGGCGAAACGGCCTTCAAGGCGGCGGAAGACGAACTGGCCGATTATCAGCACCAGCAACGATACTGCCAGCCCGATCGGCAGCCATTGGGACAACAGATGCGGCGGTATCGGCTCTGCTCCATCGGTGGTGGGAAGCCAGAAAGCAAAGTGGAAGGATTCCACGGCGACGGTCAGCGGATTGAACTGATAGATCGTGAAGGCGACATCCCCGAGCTTGTCCCGAACCATCATCCAGGAATACAGAACCGGAGAAGCCCAGGTCGCGATCATCAGCAGCATGTCCACGAGGTTTTCCGCGTCCCGGAAGTACACGTTGACCGCACCGAACAGAAGGCCCAGCCCTGTCGCGAGGAGAGCGACGATGACGAACCCAACCACGGCCGAAGCCAGCTGCAGCAGGGACGGCCGCCAGCCGTTGAAGAAGCAGGCGACTATGAGGATCACAATCTGCGGCACGAAATGCACGGCTGAGACCCAGACGGAAGCCACCGGGAACAATTGCCGGGGAAGATAGATCTTCTTGATCAGGCCTCCGTTACCGACAATGGAACGGGATGCATTTCCCAGCGCCTCGGTAAAGAAGTTGATCAGCACAATGCCGGAAAACAGGTAAATGGCATAATTGGGCAGCCCCCTGGGGTTGCCAGGGCTCTGTTCAAGACCCAGGAACACCCCAAGCGCGATGTAGAAGACGACAAACTGCACTCCGGGCTTGACGTAGGACCACAAGATGCCGAGGACTGATCCCCGGTACCGGACCTGCAGCTCTTTTGCCACCAGGAGCTTGAGCAGGAATCGCGACCGGACTACGTCAAGAAGGCCTCGGCCCATCCCCGGCCGGGTCATCGCCGTCGACGATGACCCGGCCCCAGAGTCACTCATGGGTGCCCCGCCTAAGCATTCTTGTCCGTTCCCGGGTCCACAGCCATGGCAGCGAATGTCTCGCTCCATGCCGCCGGGGAAGTGTATTCGGGCAGCTCGTTGCGGTATTCAACGGACAACCGGTCCCACTTCTGCAGAAGCTCCTTGTGCAGCTTCAGGCTGCGGGCAATCATTGCCCGGAACTTCTCATTGTCCCGCTTGTACCAGGATGCTCCGGTTCCGTCGGCTGAAGACACCAGGGCAGAGTCCAGCTGCGACAGCCTCCACCACCGGGCATCCATTGCCGGCACAACTGCTTCCGGATGTTCCAGGGCCTTGTCCCGCACGGGCATGATCTGCCGCGCCGCACCGGTTACCGCCTTGGTGAAGGCTGCCGGCATGCTGCGCGGTGCCGAAGGCATGATGCCCCGCTTGGGGGGCCGAACCCGCTGCGTGGACGGGAATGCTCCCACGTCGGTGGAGACCTGCGCGTCGGAGAATTCGCTTCGGCGCTTCCGGATCTCCGGCAGCTTGGTCTTAATGGTGTCGTGCAGGTGTCCGGGACCCTTCAGCACATCCTCCAGCGCTTCAAGCCGGAGCTCCACCGCTGAGTACTGCATGGAAAGCAGATGCCGCACGTCGACGGCGAAGCTCTCCTTCATGAGGTTTCCGCCCTTTTTGTACGGCGAGTAGATCATTGCCGCGACCCACCGGTTGCGCTGGTGGAAGTACGCCTGCCAGTCGATGGTGTCGTCCTTCTCCGTCCAGGGCATGTGCCACACAGCGGCGCCCGGGAGGGAGACCGTCTTGTAACCGCATGCCTTGGCACGGATGCCGAACTCTGCGTCGTCCCACTTGATGAAAACGGGAAGGGGAAGGCCGATGTCCCGGATGATCTGGGTGGGAATCAGGCACATCCACCATCCGTTGAAGTCAACATCCGCGCGGCGGTGCATCCACGGCGTGGTGCGGAGGTTGCTTGCGCTGAAGTCGTGGCCTTCCTTGGTCTCCTGGTTCGGACCCCAGTAGAAGCGCCACTCGTTGATGCTCTCGCCGAAGGTATGCAGCACCGAGCGCTCGTAGAGGTTGAACATGTGCCCGCCGACGATGGTCGGGGTGCGGGTGAAGTCGGCGAACTGGACGGCCCTCAGGACGCCCTCCGTCTCGACCATCACGTCGTCGTCCAGCAACAGGCAGTAGGTGCTCGTGCCGTCGTTGATGGTTTCGTACATGCCGCGCGCAAATCCGCCGGAACCGCCCAGGTTGCCCTGCTCCACCAACCGGAATTTGTCTCCCAGTACTGCCGCGGCTTCCTCATAGCCTTCCTCATCGCGGACCTTCTTGGTGCCCTGGTCCGTGATGATCAAGCGGTCCATGACCGCCAGGAGCTCTTCGGACTCGGCGAAGGTGCTGAGGTGGCGGACACAGAAGTCCGGCCTGTTGAACGTTGTGACGGCAATCGAAACAGATCCCGGTACAAAGCCTTCCGGCTTCGGTACCGACCACTGGGCGTTCAGGAGATTGACGCTGGAAGCGTGCGAGACCAGGTCAAACCAGTACCAGCCGCCGTCGCCGAACTGCTTGAGCGGCAAATCGATGGACAGGACGCCGCCGGTTTCCGTGGTGAGGCTCTCCACGCGGTTGGACGTGCCCCGCGCCGAGGAACGGTACACAACGACCGTTGCTTCGGCATCGGTCTCCACCGTCAGCCGGACCTGCTCGACATCGGTGTGCGCACGCCAATAGCTCGCCGGAAATGCGTTGAAGTAGGTCCCGAAGGATACGCGGCTGTGCTCCGAAAGCCGGACCTCGCGGCGGCCCGTGATGAAGTCGGACCGGCTGGATGCGTTGCCGGTGACGGCGCTTACAGCCGCGCCGCTGCGTGAGTTGCGTGAGCTTTCTTCTACGACGCGCTGGGCGGAGTTGAAGTCCACGTAGAGCGGCAGGGTGTCCATGTCGCCGTCAACCGGCAGGACGATCCGGTGGACCGTTTGCCACTGGGTGTCGGCAGCCGTCTCGGCCACCTCAGTTTTGGTCTGCGTTGCTGTGCTCACGCGTCAACTCCTCCGCTTTCAAGTTTCGCTCCACCGGTGAAGTGGGGCTTGATCTTATTGTCGTACATCGACAATGCCGAGCCGATCGCCATGTGCATGTCCAGATACTTGTAGGTGCCGAGCCGTCCGCCGAAGAGGACGTCCGTTTCGCCCTTTGCGAGGTCCCGGTATGCAAGCAGCTTTTTCCGGTCCTCCGCCGTGTTCACGGGGTAGTACGGCTCGTCGCCCTTTTCCGCAAAGCGGGAGAACTCCCGCATGATTACGGTGGCGTCCTTGGTGTAGTCGCGCTCGGGGTGGAAGTGCCGGAACTCATGGATCCGGGTGTAGGGAACGTCCTCGTCGGGGTAGTTCATGACCGAGGTTCCCTGGAAGTCCTCAATCGGAAGGACTTCCTGCTCCAGATCGATGGTGCGCCAGGACAGGTCACCTTCGGCGTAGTCGAAGTAGCGGTCGACGGCGCCGGTGTAGACGACCGGCACCTGGCCGCGCGTAGCGTCGCGGGAGAACTCGTGGTCACCGAAGAAGTCCGTCTCCAGGTGCACCTGAATGTTGGGATGATCGGCCATCCGTTCAATCCATGCGGTGTAGCCGTCTACCGGCAGGCCCTCGTACTTGTCGTTGAAGTACCGGTTGTCGTAGTTGTAGCGCACGGGCAGCCGGCTGATGATTTCCGCCGGCAGGTCCTTGGGGTCCGTCTGCCACTGCTTGCCGGTGTAGTACTTGATGAAGGCCTCGTACAGCGGGCGGCCGATCAACGAGATGCCCTTGTCGTTGAGGTTGGCCGGGTCGGTTCCGGCAAGTTCCCCGGCCTGCTCCTGAATCAGTGCCCGGGCCTCGACCGGGCCCATGGAGGACCGGAAGAACTGGTTGATCGTGCCCAGGTTGATGGGCATGGAGTACACCTCGCCCTTATGGCTGGTGTAGACCTTGTGCACGTAGTTAGTGAAGCCGGTGAAGCGGTTGACGTATTCCCAGACCCGCTCGTTGGAGGTATGGAACAGGTGCGCACCGTAACGGTGCACTTCAATCCCTGTCTGCGCTTCGTTCTCGCTATAGGCGTTGCCGCCAATGTGGTGGCGCCGGTCCAGGACAGCGACTTTCAGTCCCAGTTCCTTAGCGGCACGCTCGGCTACGGTCAGGCCGAAAAAGCCCGACCCTACGACGACGAGGTCAACGTTCACATTTACTCCTGTATATTTCCGGTACGCCCCAACCGGGCAGGCACCCGACGGTCAAGGTTATCCGAGATTTCGGCTTCAGGCATTTTCGACGGGGCGCGGCCGCCGTCAGACGGCGCCTCCCGGAGCGTCCTGCCGCCGTAGCACCGGCGTTTTGGCAGTACGGCCGGGACGTTAGTTATTGCCCCAAGAGGCAAAGTGACGCGGCCGAACCGGATCTGTTCCCCGTACTGCAGTTTACTGCGCCCGGCATTGCCGTCTGTCAGGGGCCGTCCTGTCCTCCACTGCCGCATTCTGCGCGACCCCTGTCCCGGGCAGCTGTGCGGCCGGGGTACGGGGAGGCCTGCAGCCCTAGCCTTTCTCCATCCGCTCAACGAGTCGAGGAGGGCCCCTTGCTGCTTCATGTAACCCTTGCCGCTGCGCCGGGCAGCCCCCCTGGGCCTGTGGGTGGGAGATGGAGCCGACGTGAGGTGGTGATCGAGTTAACAGGTGCTGCCGGCAGCCACGATGTTCAGGCCCGGCTCGCTGAGCGCTACGGCGCGTCCTGCTTCAGCATCGGGGGATTACCGCTGCACACGCTGAGCCCCGGCCGCGCTCCTTTTGTAAACGGGGCCGTCATTGTGTGCTCCGCCGGCAGCTCCGGACCGCCGGGCGGCCGCACTGCACGCGGGACGTCGGAAACGGGGACGGCCTCCCTGCTGATGGTTGTGTGCAGCGGACCCGACGCCGGGGGCATCACGCCCCTGCAGCGGGGCACCTACCGGATCGGGCGCCTCGGTTCTTCCGAAGCCCGGGCCGAGCGGCGGATAGGCATCTGTGACCCGGCACTTTCCCGGGACCATGCCCTGCTGGTGGTCGGCACCGATTCTGTTCAGGTGCGAGACCTTGGTTCCGCCAACGGCACCTGGGTCGATGGCAGGCGCATACGCGAGGCTGTCGTGGACACCGGCTCCGTGCTGCGGTTCGGCTACAGTTCCTGCCGGTTGGTGCTGCCTGCCGCTGTTCCGGACCCCGAAGCGGCCCCCGCTGATCCCTTTGAGCCGCAGACCGTACAGCTTTCCGAACACGCACAAAAAACCGGCCTCCTGCTCTTGGGGGCGCTCCTGCCGCTGGTCCTGGGCGTGGTCCTCGCCTTGGCCACCGGGATGTGGATGTTCCTGGCCTTCAGCGCGCTGTCCGCCGTGACCGCTATGGCAGGGGCTGCCGGGGCACGGCGCAGGCGCCGGGAACAAGCTGCTGCCATCGCCCTGGCTGCCGCAAAGGATGCCCGCGGGCGGCACCTGGCAGCTCCGGACCCGGGAACCATGGCCCTGGCCGCCGTGCTCGGATCAACGGGCCGCTTCATCAGCGGGGTGCCGGCTCCGGTTGCTGCGCCCGCTCCTGCTGCGCCGCAGGGCCCGGCAGCCGAATACCCGGTCCGCATAGGCATGGCACCCCAGCCCGCAAATGTGGTGCCTTCCCCTACCGCACAGCGTTTTTCTGCTCCGGTGATCCCCGACGCCCCCGTAATCCTCCGGCTGGGCAAGGACCGCGACATCTGCCTTCAGGGACCGGAGGCTGGCGCGCTGTGCCGGACTATCCTCCTGAACGCCGCATCTAATGCGGCTGCCGGCTCAGCCCTGCGCGTTGTATGCGCCGGCCGTCCGCCGGACCTGGAGCCGGCCGCACGCTTCCTCCCCGGCGTTACTCTTGCAGCGCTTCCCGATCCAGGCCCGCCCGCACTGCCGCCTGCCGCGGCACTTTTGCGGTCGCATCTGGAGCAAGCAGCGCCCGAGGCGGAAGCTGCCGTTATTGTGCTGTGCATCCCCGGCGCTTGGGCACTGTACGCCCAGGACCTGGCTGCCGCCCTTCCCGGCCCCCTGCGGGCCCGGATATGCGTCATCCGGCTCGGCGGCGGTCCCGCGGCGTCAACGGTGACTGTGTCATCCGGGCGGGGAACCCGGAGCGACGGCCCGGACACGCTGGAGTTCATACCGGACCTGGTGCAGGCCGCCGGCTTCGAACGCCTCAGCCGGGCAGCGGCACTTTCCCGGCACGCGGCCCCGGCAGCCGGCGGCCATGCTGACGCAGGGCGGGAAGATACCGGCCGGATTCCGTCGACGGCCGCCTTTGGTGAGTATCATCCCTCCTCCCCCGACAAGCTCCTGCGCGGCTGGAAACTCCCTCCCGGCGGCGCCGGGGCAGTTGTCGGAGTATCTGCCGCCGGACCAGTCACCCTGGACCTGGAAAAGGACGGCCCGCACTTCCTCGTGGCCGGAACCACCGGCTCGGGCAAATCCGAATTGCTGCGCAGCTTCGTCGCATCCCTGGCGGCCCGGGAGCCGCCCAGCGGCGTAACGTTCCTGCTCATCGATTTCAAGGGCGGTTCAGGCCTGGCACCACTGGCAGGCCTGCCGCACTCCGTGGGCCTGCTGACGGATTTGTCGGCCGGGAACGTATCCCGCGCACTTACGTCCCTGCGGGCCGAAGTCCGGCGGCGCGAAGCGCTCTTCGCCGGAACCGGAGCTGACAGTATCGCCGCCTACAACGTCCGCCCCGGGCCTGCAGGCACTCTTCCCCGCCTGCTCGTGGTGGTTGACGAATTCCGGATGCTGGCTGACGAGGTGCCCTCCGCCCTGCCGGAACTCCTGCGCATCGCCGCCGTCGGACGGTCCCTTGGCCTGCATCTGCTGCTGGCAACCCAGCGGCCGCAGGGAGCAGTGACCAGCGACATCCGGGCGAACATTGCCACCACCATTGCCTTGCGGGTCTCGTCCGCTGCCGAATCCCGCGATGTCCTCAATTCCGACTGTGCTGCCGGCATCCCTTCCGCCCTGCCGGGCCGGGCCTTCATTGCCAGAGGCGGTGGGCAGCCGCTGGCCTTCCAGTGTCTTTCCACCGTGCAGCACCCCGGCGGCAGCGGAATTGCCGTGACGGATCTGGCAGAGTACCTCCTCGCTCAACAAGAGGGCCCCCGGGAACCGTCCGCCGCCGCCCCGGATGCCCTGCAGGCCTACTGCTCGGCAGTCCGGCGTGCTGCGGAAAGGGGAACCTATCCGTCGCCCTTCCGCCCGGTTCGGCCGCCGCTCCCCCGGACCCTCACCCGCGAGCTCAGCGCACAAGCAGCCGCGGCATCGGCTGGGTGCGGTGCTTCCTCAACCGGGACAGTCCTGCTCGGGCTGCTGGACGACCCTGAAAACCAGAATCAACGGGAACTGTCCTGGCATCCGGGCACCGACTCCCATCTGGCGGTACTCGGTTCGCCGCGGGCCGGAACATCCGACTGCCTGCAACTGGTCACCTCCGGACTGGTGGCGGCCCAACCAGGCCGGCACCTGTATATCCTCGACGCTGACGGCAGCCTCGCCTGGTTGGCAGGTGCCGGGCAGACAGGCGCCTATGTGGGCCCGCAGGACACGAAACGCGCAGCACGCGTGCTCGCCTTTTTGGCCGGTGAAGCAGTGGCCCGGATGGCTTCCGCCGGAGGCGCCACCGCCGGCGGAAGCCACACTTCCCGGGCAGCCGAGATTACCCTCGTAGTTTCCGGATGGGCACGCTGGAGCACAGCCTTCCGTTCGGGGCGGGGCCTGGCGGGCGAAGATGACCTGGCGGACCTCGTCCGGGACGGAGAACGGGCGGGTATATGCGTAGTCATCGCCGGTGAGCGGGAACTGCTCAATTCCCGGTGTTTCCCGCTCATCCCCAACCGGTTGTTTTTTCCCGCAGATGCAAGCGCAGAGACGCTGCTGCTGTGGCCGCGGCTTCCGGCCATGGACCGCATCATCGGCCGCGCCCTGGTCCAGGGACGGATCGGAACGGCGGAAGGCCTTGCCGCGCAGCTCCTCGGACCGGAGCCGCACTCCGGGCTGCCCGGGTTGCCTGACGGGGTCCCTCCCCCGCACCGGATAGAGCCCCTGCCCGCGTTCGTTGCACCGGAGCGCCTGACAGCGCAGACCCGCACCGATTCCGTGGCAGTGGGTCTATGCGGAGATGAGCTGGGCACGGCCGCGGCGCAGATCCCCCGGGGGTCGGTTTTCCTAGTGGCCGGCCCGCCCGGGTCGGGGCGCACGTCTTTCCTGCGCCAGATGCAGCGGGCGGCACATCCCTCATTGGATATTTTTTCCGGAAACAGTGCCGAGGACTTCCAGGAAAACCTCGACGTGTTCCTGGCGGCGCCCGGAACCGGCCTGGTCCACCGCCTGCTGCTGCTGGTCGATGACGCTGATCTGCTGCCGGCTCCGGTCCACCGCAGGCTTGCCGAGCTGCAGTCACAGGGCGCGCGGCTCGTGCTGGCAGCCGCATCCGGACCGCAGCTGACGGCCCGGGTGCCGCTGGCCCTGCAGGTCCGTTCGGCACCGCGGGGAGCACTCCTGTGTCCCGCGTCGCCCGTGGACGGGGATATCTTCGGCATCCGGATTGATACCGCGGTCAGGCGCCCTCCGGGCAGATGCTTCCTCGTGGAAGGAACACAGTCCGTGGAAGCCCAGACGGCCTATCGGGACGAATGAGGACCTTCACACGGCTCAGAAGGTTTTGGCGCCGTCGGTCAGCCGGCTTGTGTGGGCAAGTACGGGCTTGGTGAACAGCAGCACCAGCACGGCCGCGGCCGGCAGGAGCATCGCCAGGCCGGCGAGGACCAGTCCCGCCTGAAGCGTGGGAACGGCGATGATGACCACAAAGAGCTGCCAGACCACCGCTGCCGAGCGGGTCCACCGGTATCCGCGGAAAAAGAAGTGGCCCACGGCGAGCAGCCACACCGCAAGTGCTACAGCGAAGACCAGGGTGAAGATAGCCCCGCCCATGGACAGCGGCGTTGAAGTCGCAAGCTCATAGCCGTACCAACCGGCGAAGGCGAGGAGGCAAAGCGCTTCCAGTGCGAGAACGGCAGAGATCACCAGGACGGCCGGGGTGCGTTTTGGTGTGTTTGGGGGTGTTGACACATAGGCAGAATACCGGAGACAGGCGCCGCCGGCGCTCCCCCCGCCGGTTAGTGGCGGACAGTGCAGCCCGCAGTACGCTGCAGCACCGTGGCCGCCGGAGGGACCGCGCCGTCCCGGCAGGGCCCCGGTACAAAACACCCGTACTGTGATGCATCCCTCAGCACTGTGGCCATAATTTACGCTGCTTACCCCTTGTTTGCTTTGGCCTGACGTGCCACGCTAGATACAGGGAAATCAGGGGCCGAGACCGGCCCCTTTAGTTTGTAGTTGCTCGTGAATGTTTTCACAAACACGTAGGAGTCAACTCTTCAGAGGAGATAGTGATCAACATGGATTGGCGGAGCCGCGCAGCTTGCCTGGATAAAGATCCGGAGCTTTTCTTTCCCGTGGGCAACACAGGCCCGGCTCTTCTTCAAATCGAAGAAGCCAAGAGTGTATGCCGGCGGTGCCCGGTCATCGATACGTGCCTGCAGTGGGCCATCGAAACAGGCCAGGACGCAGGTGTCTGGGGCGGCATGAGCGAAGACGAGCGCCGCGCACTGAAGCGCCGCGCCGCCCGCGCACGCCGGGCCTCATAGCAGGACTTTCCCGAACGCCGGGTACGTCAAAGGGCCGTTGCCTCGCAGCAACGGCCCTTTTGCGTACCCGGTGTCTTTGCTGCCGGGTCCGGTTGGAACTGCTCAGGTGCGCCGGTACTCGGTATCGAGCCCCATTTCGATGGTGACCTGGGTGCCGCTGTTTTCGCCGGCGGACCACTCGATGGTCCCGTCGAGTTCGCTCTGGACCAGGGTCCGGACAATCTGCAGCCCCAGACCCTCCCTCCGCGGTCCCGGCGGCAGGCCCACGCCGTCGTCGGACACAGTGACGGTGAGCCTTTCCTCGCGCCCCGCCGGGCCGTGGCGACGGGCAGACAGGCCCACGGTTCCGCGGCGGCCTGCCAGTCCGTGCTCGACGGCGTTGGTCACCAGTTCGTTAATCACCAGGGCCAGCGGCGTAGCGAGGTCGCTGGGCAGTTCACCGAATGATCCTTCCCGGCGGGTGCGCACTTCCTGCGTAGGGGAAGCCACCTCGGCGGACATCCGGAACTGGCGGTCGATCAGCTCGTCAAAGTCCACGTTTTGCGTCAGTCCCTGGGACAGTGTCTCGTGCACCAGGGCGATGGTGGAGACGCGGCGCATGGCCTGGGCCAGCCCCTGCTTGCCTTCCTCACTCTCCATCCGGCGGGACTGCATCCGCAGCAAGGCGGCCACGGTCTGCAGGTTGTTCTTCACCCGGTGGTGAATCTCGCGGATGGTGGCGTCCTTGGAAACCAGTTCCATCTCCCGGCGGCGCAGCTCCGAAACATCCCGGCACAGCACCAGGGCACCGAAGCGTTCCTTTTCGTCCCGCAGCGGAATGGCCCGCAGGGACAGGCTGACCCCCCGGGACTCGATCTCGGTGCGCCACGGCATCCGGCCCGTAACTACCAGCGGCAGCGTTTCGTCCACCATGCGCCGGTCCTTGAGCAGGGCCGTAGTGATTTCTGCCAGGGAACGGCCTTCCAGCGTTTCCATGTCCCCCAACCGGCGGAACGCGGACACACCGTTGGGGCTGGCATACTGCACAATCCCCTCGGCATCCAGCCGGATCAGGCCGTCGCCTACCCGCGGAGCTCCCCGGCGCGATCCGGTGGGCGTGGCGAAGTCCGGCCACAGCCCCAGGGTTCCCATCCGCAGCAGGTCATAGGCACACTGCCGGTACGTCAGCTCCAGCCGGGAGGGCATCCGCGAGCTGGACAGATCCATGTGTGAGGTCACCACTGCCAGGGTCCGTCCGTTCCGTACAAACGGGATGGCTTCCACACGCATGGCCGTCTCGGCGGTCCAGCTCGTTTCACTGGACCGCTCGATGTGCTGGCTGCGCCATGCTGTGTCCACCAGCGGCTGCAGGTCGGCCCGGATGCGCTCCCCCACGAAGTCGCTGTGGAACACGGTGTGCGACGTCGAGGGGCGGGCATGGGCCAGGGCCACGTACCCGCCCTCGGGAACCGGGAACCACAGCGCCAGGTCGGCGAAGGCGAGGTCTGCCACCATCTGCCAGTCCCCCACCAGCAGGTGGAGCCATTCGGCGTCCCCCGGACCGAAGTCGGCGTGGTCCTTGATCGGGTCGGTAAAGATTGCCACGTGTACTCCGGACTAGCGGCGGACGATGGAACGCAGCAGGCGCAGCGCCACGGACAGTGAGGCCATGTCGTCCTGCTCCAGGCGGTTCACCTCGTTGAACATCTTCGTGGCACGCTGCAGGTGGTCTGCGTTTTCCTCTTCCCAGGTTTCCATGCGCTGTACCGGATCGGCCGCGTCGAGCTCAGGCGTTGCTTCCAGGGCAGCCGTGGTCATGTCCGCGACAGTCGAGTAGAGGTCGTCACGCAGGGCAGCGCGGGCCAGGGCCTGCCACCGGTCATCCCGGGGCAGCTTGGTGATCCGCTCGAGCAGGTCATCGATGCCGTAGCGGTCATAGACCGCGTAATACACGGCTGCCACGTCCGCCGCGGGTTCCCCGGCAGTCCGGCTGACGCGGGCGACGTCGAGGAGCCCGAAGGATTCGAACTGCTCGGCCCAGTAGCTGCCCAGGGCAGCGGGAACGTCCAGCTCCCGGGCCTTGTCCTCCAGCTCCTGCACCCGCGCTGCGTCGCCGCCGCGCAGATAGCGGGTCAGATCCGAAAGCAGCGGCCGCACCACCGGCTTGTACGCCTCGATGTCCTCGGCAATGGTGGTGCCCCGGCTCACATGGTTCACGAACCAGCGCACCGCGCGGTCCAGGAGCCGGCGCAGGTCCAGGTGCATCATGGACCAGGTCTGGGTGGAGAACCCTGCCGGCAGGGCGCCGAGTTCCGCAAGGACGCTGTCCACGCCGTAAATCTCCCGCAGCGCGGTGAAGGCGCGTGCTGCTTCGGCTTCGGTCGCGGACGTTTCCTCGATGATCCGGAAGGCGAAGGTGATGCCGCCTATGTTGATCATGTCATTGGCGACCATGGTGGAGATGATCTCGCGGCGCAGCGGGTGGGTGTCCAGCTGGTCCCCGAAACGCTCCACGATCTGCTTCGGGAAGTACCGGCGCAGGGTGCCCGCAAAGTAGGGGTCGTCGGCCAGGTTGGAGCGTGTGAGTGCCTTGGTCAGTTCGATCTTGGCGTAGGCAGCCAGCACAGCCAGTTCCGGCGAGGTCAGTCCCTCGCCGGCGGCGATGCGCGCATGCAGTTCCTCGTTGGTGGGCAGTGCCTCCAGTTGCCGGTCGAGGTCTGCGTGCTCTTCGAGCCAGTCCATCAGCCGCTCAAAGCTCGGGCTCCATTCCAGGACCCGCTGCCGGTCATTGAGCAGCAGCATGTTCTGGTCGATGTTGTCCTGCAGGACCAGCTGTCCCACCTCATCGGTCATGGAGTGCAGGAACGCGGCGCGTTCCGCCGGGTCCAGCCGTCCGGCTGCGACCATCCGGTCGACGAAGATCTTGATGTTCACTTCGTGGTCGGAGCAGTCGACGCCGGCGGAGTTGTCGATGGCGTCGGTGTTAAGGATGACGCCGGCGCGGGCGGCTTCTATGCGGCCGCGCTGGGTCATGCCCAGGTTGCCGCCTTCGCCCACCACCTTGACCCGCAGGTCACGTCCGTCCACGCGGATCGGATCATTGGCTTTGTCGCCGACGTCGGCCGAGGTTTCGCCGGAGGCCTTTACATAGGTACCGATACCGCCGTTGTAGAGCAGGTCTACGGGTGCCTTCAGGATGGCCTTCAGGAGTTCCGGCGGGCTCATCTTGGTTACCGAATCGGCGAGCCCAAGCACCGCGCGGACCTCGGGCGAGAGCGGGATGCTCTTGGACTGCCGCGGGAAGATCCCGCCGCCGGCACTGATCAGCGTCTCGTCGTAGTCCGCCCAGGAGGAACGGGGCAGTTCGAAGAGCCGGCGGCGTTCGGCGTGCGATGCGGCCGGGTCCGGGTTGGGGTCCAGGAAAATGTGCCGGTGGTCGAACGCGGCCACGAGCTTGATGTGTTCGGACAGCAGCATGCCGTTGCCGAACACGTCACCGCTCATGTCGCCCACGCCCACCACCGTGAAGTCCTCGGTTTGGGTGTCGATGTCCAGTTCGCTGAAGTGCCGCTTGACCGATTCCCAGGCCCCGCGGGCGGTGATGCCCATGGCCTTGTGGTCGTATCCGACCGAGCCGCCGGAGGCGAAGGCGTCGCCCAGCCAGAAACCGTACTCCGCCGAGATGGAGTTGGCGATGTCGGAGAACGACGCCGTGCCCTTGTCGGCAGCGACCACAAGGTAGCTGTCGTCCCCGTCGTGGCGGACCACGCGGGACGGCGGAACCACTTCCTCGCCGGTTTCCGTGACCACGAGGTTGTCGGTCAGGTCCAGCAGGCCGCGGATGAAGGTGCGGTAGCTGTTTTTGCCTTCTTCCATCCACGCTCCGCGGTCCACGGCGGGATCAGGCAGCTTCTTGGCGTAAAAACCGCCCTTGGCGCCGGTGGGCACGATCACGGCATTCTTGACGGTCTGCGCCTTCACCAGGCCAAGGATTTCAGTGCGGAAGTCCTCGCGCCGGTCAGACCAGCGCAGTCCGCCGCGGGCCACTTCACCGAAGCGCAGGTGCACGCCTTCAACCCGCGGGGAGTAAACCCAGATTTCATACTTCGGGCGCGGGAACGGCGCACCGTCAATGGCGCCGGTGTTCAGCTTGAAACTGACGTATGCCTTGTCCTGGTAGAAGTTCGTGCGCAGGGTGGCGTTGATCAGGGTGGCGAAGGTCCGCAGCACCCGGTCGGCGTCGAGCGTGGGAACCTGCTCAAGGCCGGCCTCCAGTGCAGCGCCTGCCTGCTCGACGGCGTCACGGCGCTCTTCTTCGGTCAGGTCCGGGTTGAAGCGGCCTTCGAACAGCGCGATCAGGGTGTGTGCGACGTCGGGATTCGCCAGGAGCGTGCCGGCAACGAAACCGTAGGAGTTGGCGGTGCCGACCTGGCGCATGTACTTGGCGTACGCACGCAGGATCACCACCTGGCGCCAGTGCATGCCCTGCTGCAGGATCAGCCGGTCAAAGGCGTCGGACTCGGCGGTGCCCGACATACCGGCACGGAAGGCTTCGGCCAGCAGCGTACCGGTCTTCAGCGGGTCGATGCCCGCCGGGTACACCAGGCCCAGGTCATACAGGTAGAAGGTGGTCCCGTCGCCGCGCCGGATCTCGAACGGCCGCTCGTCCAGGACTTCGAGGCCGAGATTGTGCAGGAACGGCAGGATCTGGGTCAGCGACTTCGGCTCGGTGAGGTACAGCTTCAGCCGGGCGTCCGCCTGTCCCTCGCCGTCCCTGTCCTCGGGAACATAGACGAAGAGCTCCGGCGCCGTGTCTGGCCGGGCAACGCGTGCCTCGAACCGGGCAATGTCCTCCATGGCGTCTTCGACTTCGTACGCCACCCGGTAGGCGGCAGGGAAGGCATCTGCCCACAGGGCGGAAAGCTTTTCCGCTTCGGGCCGCGCGAATTTGGTGCGGACCACTTCTTCGATGCCCTCGGACCAGGACCGGGTGGCCGTGACCAGCCGTGCCTCCAGTGCCGCGGTATCGACGTCGGTGATCTCCCCGCCGCGCGGGAGCCGGATGCGGAAGAACAGCCGGGCCAGCGCGGACTCGGTCATCCGGGCCTCGTAGTCGATGGACTCGGCGTTGAAGGTGGCGCGCAGCTCGTCCTGGATGCGCAGCCGGACCGGCGTCGTGTAGCGGTCGCGCGGCAGGAACACCAGTGCGGACATAAACCGGCCGTAGATGTCCGGGCGCAGGAACAGCCGTGTGCGGCGCCGTTCCTGCAGCCGCAGGATGGCCAGGGAGGTATCCAGCAGTGCGGCCGGATCGATCTGGAACAGTTCGTCGCGCGGGTAGGTCTCCAGGATGGAGAGCAGGTCCTTGCCCGAGTGGGAGTCTGCAGGGAATCCGCAGCTGCGCATCACGTCGCGGACCTTGTCACGGACAATGGGGATGCTGCGGACGGATCCGGTGTAGGCACCGGTGGAGAACAAACCGATGAAGCGGCGCTCACCGTTGACGTTGCCCTGCTCGTCAAAGCGCTTCACGCCCAAGTAGTCGAGGTAAGCGGGGCGGTGCACGGTGGAGCGCGAATTGGCCTTGGTGATCACCAGGGCACGTTTCTCGCGGGCTTTGGCCCGGCCCGCCCCGGTCAGCCGGTGGATCCGGCGGGAGGAGGACTGCCGACCCAGCAGGCCCAGGCCGCTGCCCTCGGTGGGCCGGAGTGCGTCTTCGCCGTCTTCGGTGATCAGGTCATATTCCCGGTAACCCAGGAAGGTGAAGTTGCCGTTGTCCAGCCAGGTCAGCAGTTCCCGGGCCTGCTGCAGGTCGGGAATATCGCGAGCGCCCGGAATGGTCTCCAGTGAGCGGGCAATCTCGTGCACCTTGGTCCGCATGGCGGGCCAGTCGGACACCGCTACGCGGACGTCGTCTAGGACTTTCCGAAGGCCCTCAACCAGCTGGGTCCGCTTTTCTTCATCGGCAATCCGGGCCACCTCGACGGCGATCCAGGACTCCACCCGGGTGGTGCCGCCGTCCCCGCCCAGCAGGTCGGCCAGATTGGGGAGGGCTGCGGTGTCCCCGCTGGACACGCCGGCGGCAGCAGGTACGCGCCGCACCTGCTGCAGTCCGCCGGTGACCGCATCGCGGGTGGCAAGGAAAATGGGGTGGACCACCAACCGGATGGCGGCGTTGCGGCGGACCACTTCCGCCGTGACGGAGTCAACGAGGAAGGGCATGTCGTCCGTGACGATGAGGATGACGCTGGTATCCCCCTGGTCCACGACGTCTACGGCAGCGGTTCCCTCCGCCCGGGTCAGGGCCAGCTCCATATGCTTCTGGGCCCGCTCCCGCAGTACCGACGGCGGGTACGCCTGGGCATCTTCACGCGCCAGATGCTCGTAGTAGTTCCCGATGAATTCATCCAGGGAAGTGTCCGAACTTAAAAGATCCGCCATGCTGGATCCTGACGACATGTAATACGCCTCCGATAGTACTTACGTCAGGCTGCCCCTTTGCAGCCTCCTCGTATTGAGCCTAGCTCTGAATGGGTGAAAGGTCACTTTGCGCTCCTGCCGCGCCGCCGGGGCCGCCGCCGGGAAGCCTGCACACCCGCCAGCTCTGCAACCGCAGCCCGCAGCGCCGATGCCGGAGCGGTTTCCAGCAGGGCTGTTCCGGACAGCAGGGCGGCGTCGGCGGCGTCGTAATCCGCCGGCAGGAAGGCAATGATCTCCTGCCCGGGGCCGAACCGTTCCCAGGCCCCCTGAAGCTGGTTTTCCGGGTTCCTGCCCACGGCGGAGGCGCGGACTTTGTTGAGCACAATCTGCGGCCGGGCAGCGGGAACGGCGGCGGCCAGGTCCGACAGCGCCCGGACCAGGCGGGGCACGCCCACCGAATCGGCCGCGCCGACCGCGTAGAGGGTGTCCGCCGCTTCGAGCACCAGCAGCGTTGCGGCGTTGCGCCGCGGCGCCATGGTGTCGAAGCTCAGTTCCTCATCACTTTCCAGTGAGAATCCACAGTCGATAATGATCTCGTCCACCATCCTGCGTGCGGCGGCCAGGACACCTGCGAGCGCTGCCGGGCGCAGCTCAATCCAGCGGTCGGCCCGGGTAACGCCGGTCAGCACCGGCAAGCGGTGCCCCCGCAGGGAGACGTCCGCGCAGATCCGGGCAAGGGCAGCAGCATCCAGCATGCCCTGGTCCGCGAGCCGGCAGGCCTGCGCAAGGCCGGCAGACTCATCCAAAAGCCCCAGGCTAACCGCCACGCTGGACCCGTAGGTGTCGGCGTCGACCAGCAGCACGCTCCGCCCCGCCGCTGCGGCTTCCGCGGCCAGGTTTACCGCCAGCGTGGTGCGTCCCGGTGCGCCCGTGGGGCCCCAGACAGCGGTGACGGTGCCGGAACGGACGTCCGGCTCCTCTGCTGCCGGTGCACCGCCGTCGGGTGCCTCAATCCCGGTGCCGAAGGAGGCCGCCGGGTCGGCAAGGGCAATGCCGGCCGCCAGGCCGCGCCCCGCACCGGAGTGTTCCAGCGCCTGCACCGCCGTCGAGATCAGTCCGGCCAGCGTTTCGGCCTGCACAGTGCCGGGCGCGTTGGTGATGCCCATGGCCTCCAGCCGCTGGCGGAGGAGGAAATCGTCAGCGAGCGCGACCAGGGCCACGCCCGCTGCCCCCAGCCGTTCCGCGAGGGCAGCAGTCAGTTCTGCGGTGTCGCCCGCGACGACGGCAGCACGGACGATACCGGTCTGCGAGAGCGCTACCAGTTCAGTCAGTTCCGCGCACCGGCGCACCACCGTCACCGGTCCCTGCAGGCGTTCCAGCCCGTCCAGGACACCGGCGGTGGCGGCCCCGACGGTGGCTACGGGGATGTTCACTTGCCCGCGGCGGGATTGGACACCACAGTGACCTTTGCCTGGTTGGAGAGCGCGCTGAGCAGCAGGGGCAGGTCCGAGTCATCCACCAGCACCAGCAGTTCAGTACTGCGGTTGGCCCCCAGCGCTGACTCGGTAACCGTCAGCTCCGATATTTCCGCCGCTTCAATCAACCGCTCCGGTTCCTCAAAGCCGTTCTGCGCGTTGGGCATGGAAGCCCAGATATCCACCCGCGAACCGGTTTCCGTACTGGCCGGCAACGGGTCCTCCACGCGCAGGCCAACCGGTTTGCGGTCCAGCGTGGCCGGTTCAGCCAGAGCCGACAGGGCCACCAGCTCACCTTCGCGGAGGACTGTTCCCGCCACCACGTCAGGGGGTACTCCTTCGGAAACGGTCAGGTATCGCTTTTCCGCTCCGCCCAGCCGGACCGGTACGGCCACGAGGTCCTCGCCGCGGACCGGGCTGCCGGGGGCTATGTCGTGCCGGACGGCGTACACCTGCGTGGTCCTGTCCGCGCTGTCGACCAGGGCGACCACGCCGGCCACGGATCCCAGCACCAGGAGCACGCCCAGCAAGAGCCTGGGGTCGCGCCAAGAGGGTTTCCGCAGCCGGGCTGCGGCCGGCGCGGGACGGATGGTGCGGCCGGCGGCGGGACGGTACGCCGTTCTCAGGCCAGTCTCCGTGCCCGCACTGCTGCCGCCCTCGCCCAACCTCTGGCTCATGCTCCCCCGATTCCCCTTGCCCTTCCGGGCAGTCCCGATAGCCCCCGCCGGTGATGCTCTTTACCCCTGCGGACCATGCTCTTTACCCGCCCGGGCCCTGCTGGAGCCATTGTGGGGTACCTGCACCCGGATTGAAACGGTGTTCCCCGCGGGAAGCGGTATCTGTGGATAACCACGGAGCCGGTTTTCGCTGATGCCAGACTGGTGCTGCTGATGTACAACGGGTGGAAGCCGCAGTGGTGCGGTGTGAAAGGTGAGTGCCGTGGGCGAGAAGAGATTCCTGACGCTGGCCGATGTCGCCGAGGTACTGAACATTTCCTCCTCGCAGACCTACGCCCTTGTACGCAGCGGGGAGCTGCCGGCCATCCAGATCGGCGGCCGTGGCCAGTGGAGGGTGGAAGCCCAGCAGTTGGAGGAGTACATCTCCCGGGCCTACCGCAAGTCGGCGGCAGCGGTCCGCCAGGGCATACCCGTGGAGGAGAACAGCACCCCCGGGGCCTAGCCGCCAGCGTCCCTTGGGGCCACCTGGCGCCTTCGCGTCTTTCCAGCACGCATCATTCCAACACCGGCGTCATTCCAACACCGGAGCTATTCCCACCCGGAGTCCCGGGACAGGACCGCGGCAACAGACGCCGTCGGCAGGACGTACATGCCCGTGACGTTGCTGCTGCGCCTGGCGCCGCCGCCCGGAACCGCTGCCAGTTCCAGGAAATCGCCGCCGACCCGGTCGATGGTGCCGTGCAATGCTGTTTCGGCGGCTGTTCCCGCGCAGCGGACAGTGACGGTACTGCGGTCCCGTGCTATCCCGCGCAGCGCCGAACCCAGACCTAGGTGCACGGCCCCCGCCTGCAGAGCGGCATAGCGGTCCATGCCCCGAATCCAGGCCACGTGTGACAGGACCACCAGCACCTGGCCGCCGCGCTGCTGTTCCAGCACCGCCCATCCGGTCCCCGTCTGCCGCAGGGTTCCCTCCGCCCTGCCGGCCAATCCCAGATCAAAAACCAGGTGTTTTCCGGACTGGCTGCGGAGCCTGTCCTGAAGACTCACGCCCTGCACTTCGATGCGGACGCGCTCGGCGATCTCGTCCTCGGCTTCAAGCGCGGCAGACGCGGCCATCTGTGCCTCCATGTCCCTGAACAGGGCATCCCATCGCATCGGCCAAGGCTAGCCTCCAGCGGCCCATGGTGACCACTCTGGACACTGATGGAAGCGAAGTGTAGACACGACCATCACACGGGCCAGACGACAACAAGAGCGTCTATTCCCGCCGTAGATGCACCACCACTCGTCAACGGCAACAACATGCAACACACGAACAAAATCGACCCAAACGGCAACAAATCACCCAAACAGCAGCAAAGGACCAACAAGGACCAAAGCGGCCTTAACCGGGACTCGTTGCAGGGCAAAGCAAAACGAACATTTACGGAGGGTGCAATGGCAGCATCGATTGTCCGTTCCGGCCCGGGGCCGGACGCATTCATTGCCGGCGGTGTTGCTCTGCTGGGCGCGTTCCTCCTGTGGTGCGGGGCCGTGCTGCTGCCCTCCGCAGCGGCGGCCGGTCACGCCTTGTTTTCACGCGCAGCCGCGCCATCCTCCGTTTTTTCCTTCCTCGCGGGTTTCGGTGCCGCTGCCGCAGGCATCCTGCTGACGTTGTGGTGGGTGCTCGGATCGCTTTGTGCGCTGGTCGGCTGCCTGCTGCATCGGGCAGGCTTTCCTGCCGCCGGCACCCGCGCACTGTTCCTGGCCCCGGGGCCGCTGCGCCGCCTGGCCGCTGCCCTGCTGGGGTTCTCCCTCGCCGCCGGGTCCGTGCCGGCCGCGGCCCTAGCGGTTCCGGAGGCCGCCGCCCCGGCCGCCGCCTCCACAGGGGCTGCTGCTGACCCAGCCGGCGCGGCTGGGCCTGCTGCCGGCACGGAGCCGGGAGCGGGCGGTACTGCAGACGCGGTGTCCCCCCTCTGGCGGCCGCTTCCCCCGCAGCCTCCGGGTGGCGGCCTCCTAACCGGGACGCCCCGGCAAGAAACGGGTCAGGTGGTTGTAGCGGCTGGAGATACCCTCTGGTCTTTGGCCGGGCAGCAACTCGGTCCGGGCGCCGGCGATGCCGAGATAGCAGCGCTCTGGCCGCGGTGGTACGAGCTGAACCGGGAAACCATCGGACTTGATCCGGGCCTGATCCACCCCGGTCAGATACTCACGGCACCACCGCTTTAGTGACCGCTTCCCCTGCAGCCATCCTTCATCCCCGCACTTTGGTGTTCCATCTCCCCGCTAAGGACCACACCATGACCAGCGTGATTTATCTTCCGGCCCCCGAAGCTCCGGTTGCATCCGAGGCCGGAAACAGCGCCCCACCCATAGCCGTTTACCGTGCTCCCCTGCAGGACCTGCTCCCGGCGCCCGTACCTGCCTCGCCCAGGGAAACCGCAGTACCGCCGGCACCTGCTGCCGGGGAACCCCCGGCCGGTCCCGGCAGCATGGCCGGGCCGGGCACGGAAGGTGCACAGGGAACCGCCGCCCATTGGCAGTCCGAGCCGGCCGACGATGCCCGGGTGAAGGCCATCTGCCAGTCCGTAGCACTGGCTGCCCTGGAGGTGCTGGGCGGGGTTCGTCCACTGCAGCAAATGTCCCGCTGGCTGGATCCCGAAAACTACGAGCGGATGCAGCTGCGCGCCAACCTGGTGCGCGGACTGCGGCAAAACCCTGCGGGGCGGTCCCGAACGGCTCCGGATCCGCAGCAGCTGCACCGCGGCGTCCGTATCAGGTCCTGCCGGATCTGCCCCGTAGCGGAAGGAATCTACGAGGGCGCAGTAGTGGCGCTGGAAAACGACAGAGCCCGCGCCGTTGCGCTGAGGGTTCAGCTGCGGCGCGGGCTCTGGCGGGTTACCGCGTTGGAAATCGGCTAGGCCGGCCTGTTCTTAGCAGGCCTGCCTCGCGCTTACTTGCGGCGTTTGCCCTTCTTGGCTCCGGCCTTGCCGGCGGGCTGTGCTGCCTTCCGCGCTGCCGGTGCTGCCTGTGCTGCCTGCTTGGCCGCCTTGGCGCTGTCGCCTGCCGTGGTGCGTTCCACCCTGGTCTCCACGCCGCCCTGGCTGTCGGGGGCTGTGAACTGCAGGCTGGCGGGCTGCCGGGGCGCATCCAGGCCGGCAGCCTTGATCACCGGAGCGCCGACGACGCCGCGTGCATCCTTGACGCCTGACAGGGCGCTGGGTGCCGTGGCGGCCGGCTCGCTGACCTGCACGTCGGCGTTGAAGAGGTAGCCGATGCTCTCCTCGCGGATGGCTTCCATCATGGTCTGGAACATCACGAAGCCCTCGCGCTGGTACTCAACCAGCGGGTCGCGCTGCGCCATGGCGCGCAGGCCGATGCCTTCCTTCAGATAGTCCATCTCGTACAGGTGTTCCTGCCACTTGCGGCCGATTACCGAGAGCACCACGCGGCGCTCCAGTTCGCGCATGGTGGCCGAGCCCAGGGCTTCCTCGCGGGCCTGGTAGGCCAATTTGGCATCGGAGAGGATCTCGTTGTGGAGGAAGTCGCGGGTCAGCCTGGACCGGCCCCCGGCTTCCTCCACCACTTCGTCGATGGTGAGACCGATCGGGTACAGGGTCTTGAGGTTCGTCCACAGCTGCTCGAGGTCCCAGTCGTCGCCGTGGCCCTCGGCAGTAGCTTCGTTCACCACCGCGGTCACAACGTCTTCCAGGAAGAAACCGATCTTCTCCTGCAGGTCACCGCCCTCAAGGATGCGGCGGCGGTCGCCGTAGATGGCCTCGCGCTGGCGGTTCAGGACGTCGTCGTACTTCAGGACGTTCTTGCGCTGTTCGGCGTTGCGTCCCTCCACCTGTCCCTGGGCGTTCTGGATGGCCTTGGATACCAGCTTGGATTCCAGCGCGACGTCGTCGGGCATGGAGGAGCTGTTCATGATCCGCTCGGCGGCACCGGAGTTGAACAGGCGCATCAGGTCATCGGTCAGCGACAGGTAGAAGCGGGATTCACCCGGATCGCCCTGCCGGCCGGAGCGGCCGCGCAGCTGGTTGTCGATGCGGCGGGATTCGTGGCGCTCGGTACCCAGGACGTACAGCCCGCCGAGGTCAATGACTTCCTGCTGCTCGGCGGCTACGGCGTGGCGTGCCTTCTCCAGCGCTTCGGGCCAGGCCGCTTCGTAGTCTTCGGGGCTTTCGTTCGGGTCCAGCCCTCGGCGTTCCAGCTCCGCGATGGCGTTGAACTCGGCGTTGCCGCCGAGCATGATGTCGGTACCGCGGCCGGCCATGTTGGTTGCCACGGTGACGGCGCCCTTGCGCCCGGCCTGGGCCACGATGGCGGCTTCACGCGCGTGGTTCTTGGCATTGAGGACCTCGTGCCGGATACCGGCCTTGGCCAGCTGTTTCGAGAGGTATTCGCTCTTCTCGACGCTGGTGGTGCCCACGAGGACGGGCTGGCCCGAAGCATGCCGTTCGGCTATGTCCTTGACGACGGCGTCGAACTTCGCCACTTCGTTCTTGTAGATCAGGTCCGACTGGTCAATGCGGGCCATCGGCTTGTTGGTGGGGATGGGGACCACACCGAGTTTGTAGGTGCTCATGAACTCGGCGGCCTCGGTTTCGGCCGTACCGGTCATGCCGGCGAGCTTTTCGTAGAGGCGGAAGTAGTTCTGCAGGGTGACCGTGGCCAGCGTCTGGTTCTCGGCCTTGATGGTCACCCCTTCCTTGGCCTCGATCGCCTGGTGCATGCCTTCGTTGTAACGGCGCCCGGCCAGGATGCGTCCGGTGTGCTCGTCGACAATCATGACTTCGCCGTTGAGGACCACGTAGTCCTTGTCCCGCTTGAAGAGTTCCTTGGCCTTGATCGCGTTGTTCAGGAAGCCGATCAGCGGGGTGTTGGCCGCTTCGTACAGGTTGGAGATGCCGAGGTAATCCTCGACCTTTTCGATACCCGGCTCCAGGATGCCGACCGTGCGCTTCTTCTCGTCTACCTCGTAATCGGTTTCCAGCGTCAGCCGCTGGACCACCTTGGAGAACTCGGTGTACCAGCGGTTCACATCGCCGCTGGCGGCGCCGGAAATGATCAGCGGCGTACGGGCCTCATCGATCAGGATGGAGTCCACTTCATCAACGATGGCGAAGTGGTGCCCGCGCTGGACCAGTTCGGCTGCACTCCACGCCATGTTGTCGCGCAGGTAGTCGAAGCCGAACTCGTTGTTGGTGCCGTATGTGATGTCGGCGGCGTACTGCTCGCGCCGGGTCGCGGGATCCTGGTTGGACAGGATGCAGCCGCTGGTCATGCCGAGGAAGCGGAAAACCCGCCCCATCAGGTCCGACTGGTACTCGGCCAGGTAGTCATTGACGGTCACAATGTGCACGCCGCGGCCGGTCAGCGCGTTCAGGTAGGCCGGGGCGGTGGCAACGAGGGTCTTGCCTTCACCGGTTTTCATTTCGGCGATGTTGCCCAGGTGCAGGGCGGCGCCGCCCATCAGCTGGACATCGAAGTGCCGCATGCCAAGGGTCCGGCCGGCAGCTTCGCGGACCGCCGCGAAGGCTTCGGGCAGGAGGTCGTCGAGGGACTCGCCGTCGGCGTAGCGTGCCTTGAGGCGGTCCGTTTCACCCCTGAGTTCGGCATCGGTCATGCCCTTGAACTCATCCTCGAGCACGTTGATCGCGTCGGCGTAGTTACGCAGTGTCTTCAGCGTTTTCTTATCGCCGGTACGAAGAACTCGTTCGAGTAGTGATGCCACTGATTTGCTCCCAATCTAGTTGCCGAAATCTGGCGTCCCCAGTCTACGTGAGAGACGTGCGGCGGACGGCCGCGGTTCCCGGTTGACGGTTATTCCCTGCATACTGCCAGCTTCAGGGCCGCAGCAAGGTCCCCCGCCGGACGTACCTCAATCTCCCCAAGCCCAAGCCACTGTGCCATGAGCGCAAGCTCGGCAGCCAGTTGACGCGCCGTGTGGCCCGGGGCATCCGGTTCCGCATAGGCGCCTTGAACCAGCAGCTTACCGCCGGCACGGTCTGCTTTGAGGTCCACCCGGGCAACCAGGTCCTCTCCCAGAAGGAACGGCAGGACGTAGTAGCCGTATCTGCGGGCGGGAGCAGGAGTGTAAATTTCAATCCGGTAGTGGAAGCCGAACAGCTCCTCGAGCCTGCGCCGTTCAAAGACCAGCGAATCGAACGGGCTGAGCAGGGCCTGTCCGGCCGCTGCCCGGGGAACCACGGCCTCCGCGTGCAGGAACGCCGGCTGCTTCCACCCGGCCACCTCCACCTGTTCGAGGATTCCCTTGCGGACCAGTTCCGCCGCGGCGTCGGCGGTTTCCCGCACCGGCAGCCGGAAGTAGTCGGCCAGTCCGCGGACGGTGGCGACGCCGTGTGCCCGGGCAGCGGCCTCGGCCAGCCTCAGTACGGCCTGCTGCGGGTCAGACGGTTCCAAGGCTGCAGCCCCGGCCGGGTGGATCCGGGCGGTGGGCGCGTAGAGACGTTCGAACTGGGGCGTCCGTCCTGCAGAGCTGACCAAGCCCGCGGCAAACAGGTCTTCCAGCACCCGCTTGCCGGCATTCCAGTTCCATCCCCAGTTTGCGGTGGCCCGTTCCGTGCTGTGGCCCAACAGTTCCGCGGTCTGGCGGGACGTGAGGGGCCGGGCTGCCGACTCCAGGATTTCCAGGATGCGCCCGCGCAGGTCCTCGGCCAGCGCCGCCGGCATGGAATGGGCTGTCATCCAGGTCCGCCGCTGAACGGCCCGGAGGTCGGCGAAAAGATCGGGCCGCACATAGCTTGCTTCGTGCGCCCAGTACTCCACCATCCGGCGCGGACGGCGGTTGGCCATCCGGTCCAGATCCGGCTGCCCGTAGGGCCCAAGCCGGGAAAACAGAGGCAGATAGTGGCTGCGGGTCAGAACGTTTACGGAATCGATCTGCAGCAGCGCCAGCCGCTCAAAGGTGCGGCCCACCTGCCTTGAACCAACAAGGCCGGTGGGCCGCGCACGGGCCAATCCCTGCGCCGACAGTGCCGTGCGGCGGGCCTGGCGGAGCGAGAGCTTGGGTTTCATCCACTCATCTTAGGGCGGGGAAACCCTCACGCGGTGGCCCGTTCATCGACGGGCGTTTCAGTGACCCGGTAACCCCGTGTTTCCTCACGCGGCTCCTCGGAGCCTTCAGCGCACTTGGAGTCCAGGGTAATCACACCGTAGGTCCAGCCCCGGCGGCGGTAGACCACCGAGGGGGCTCCCGTGGCTGAATCGACGAACAGGTAGAAATCGTGGCCTACCAGTTCCATGTTGTCCACGGCGTCGTCAAGGCTCATGGGGGCACCCGGGAAAACCTTGCGACGGATCAAAACGGGGCATTCACCGTTGGCCTCTTCCGCTGCGGCGTCATTGCCGGTCGGCTCAGCGGACTCTTCCTCTGCGGTTGAACCCATCTGGGCGTAAAGCGGTTCGGAGGTGCTCACGGGACCCAGATCAGCGGTGGCTACCCGGACCGGCACCGGTGCGTGGCGTCCGTGGTGCACCTTGCGCCTGTCGCTCGCCCTGCGGAGGCGTTCCAGCAGCTTTCCGTACGCGATGTCGAAGGCAGCGAACTTGTCTCCGGACGTTGCTTCGGCGCGAACCACCGGTCCCCGCCCGGTCACCGTGATTTCCACGGTCAGGGCGCTGTCTGCGTCCCGGACGTTCCCTTGCTTCGTGACCCTGGCTTCCACCCGCTGGACTTTGTCGCCGAGCGCTTCGACCTTGCCGATCTTCTCTTCGGCGTACTCGCGGAACCGGTCAGATACTGCAACGTTGCGTCCGCTGATCATGAATTCCATGGTGCCCTCCAATATATTTCGGTGACACAACAACGGCCGCTGCCAGTTTCCTTCACGGCCGTTGCCGCAGGATAACCCCGCTTCTTGAAGCTATCCATACCAACACGTTAGAACACTGCCGACCTTTATTCACGTCCCCCTATTCCGTTTCCATACTCTTGCGGATGCGCCCCCGCAGCGGCACCGGATCCGGGAGAAGTGTTACGTCCCGGGGCTGGTGTGGCAGCCATAACCGCCGCGCAGAAGACCCCCGCACCTTCGGCGCGCAGCGCCCGGACGGTTTCGCCGATGGTGGCCCCGGTGGTGAGAACATCATCAACCACCACACAGCTGACCCCCACGAGGCTGCCCTCCCCGGCACCTCCGGTTCCGCGGCTGCTGCGGGACGGCGCCGCGGTCATGGTGTTGCGGACGTTACGGCGCCGATTCCCACTGCCCAGCCCCTTTTGTGCCAGGCGCCGGCCGTCCGCTGCCGGGCTGCCCGCCCTGCCGGGGAGGAACGGCACGGCGCTCCCGTACCCGCGCACGTAGGACACCAGGGGTGCGGCGGAACACCCGGGCGGCAACAGCCCTGCGCGCTCTAGCCGCCTGATCAGCAGGGCCAGCGGGGCGTAGCCGCGCCGGCGCATGGAACGGGCGGATCCAGGGACCGGGACCAGCACCAGTGTGCGGGAGCCGGACAACCGGAACGCCTCCTGCGCTGCCTCCTGCAGCACCCCGGCCAGCACCGGGACAAGGAAACCGGCCAGGTCCGTGTGTCCGCGGTTCTTGAAAGCGAGCAAGACTCGGGCCAAGTCCCCGCGGTAAGTTCCGGCGGCCAGGACCGGCAGCGGTGCAAACGCTGCAGATTCGGCAGCTTGGGCGGCCGGGAGCGCGGCGGCGCCTTCCTGGACGAAACATGGCCGTATGGTCCCGCGGCGAGCCTTCGCCGCGCAGCTGCTGCACAAGGAACGGTCCGGAGCACCGCAGGCTGCACACGTGACAGGAACGAGCCCTGCGGCAAGTCCGGACAGAGCCGCAGCTGCCACCTGCCCTGCCGGTGAGAAGACCAACCGGTCAAGTGCCCGGCTCGGTGCCGGGAAGGAAAGTGCCGGTAAGGAAATACGCATGCTGCCATGCTGACCCCGCCCGGGCGGCGCCGTCCGCACCGTGGACGGCAAGGTGCACCGCTACTGCCCGCGGGAGCACCGGCCGCCGGCTGTGGAGGAGCGGTGCGGAAGCGTCAGCCCGGGAAGGCCGGGTCCCGCACCCCTTCGGACCGAAGCGCCCAGCTGCTGCCGACCTTGTTGAAGATGCCGGCGTCGGTCTGGATAAAGACGTCCTCGGTACCGTTGCCGGCGCTGAGCCCCAGGATCCCTTCCTTCGGCGCGAGCAGCTGTGCTTCCCGCCCGGGACCAAGGATCACCGGGACGGACTCCTGCGCCCCGGTCCGGACAGCGACAACCGTATCCTCGCTTGCCCACTTCACCCGGTCCACCGCACCCGCTTCCGCCGGCACCTGCAGCGTTGCCGGCGTCGTCAGCGATACCGGAACGCCTTCTGCCGAACGGACGATCCCGGCAATCATCACACTGCTGTTCCCGCCCTGGGCGGCCGCAACCAGTACCCGCGTGCCGTCACGGGAAACCCTGAGCTCGGTGACGCCCAGCCCTTCGAGCCAAGGCGCTGACAGAACTGCTGCCGAGTCACGGTTGCCGCCGGGGGGAATGGCCAGGACCGCGGTGCCGGAACCGGAGGGCTGAGTGGTCCAGACCCACTGTTTCGGATCCACGCTGGGCGCGGTGAACCGGGTGCCCTCGGCCGCTACCCGGACCTCCTGACCCTTTCCGGTAACCAGGAGGGTGTCTTCCTGGCTGTCCAGGAAGGCGATGGTGGCCCCGTCGGCAGACATCGCGGGGCTCCTGGGTCCGTATCCGGCCACCGACGGCACACCCTCGACGGCGGTCGGACCGTCGCCGTAAAAGGCCAGTTCGCCCTGATAGACCACAATCTGGGTGGCGCCGGCTGACGGATCGGCAATGGCGGACCGTACTTCGCCGTTGCCCTTGCCGAGGTCCACGGAATGCCCGCCTTCGGTCATGGCAACCGAAGTGATGTTGTTCAGGCTCCGGAGATTCTGTTGCAGCTGTGCGGTCATCTGCTGCCGGTTCAGGTCGGTGGCGTCGCTCAGCGAATCTGCGGCCAAATCCACGGTGGCTTCTCCGGAGGCCACGGGCACGGCGTCGCGGGCAAGTTCGGTACCGGACGGGAAAGCGCTGACGACGGCGCCCTGCAGGTGGGGTGCCGGCCCCACCAGGACCGCGTTGACGATGTTCGCGGCTATGCCTGCGCGCCGGATGAACCACCGGGTGTCCGGCACCCAGTACTCGTAGTCGCTTGAGTAGAAGTACAGGTTGTGGGCCATAAAGACGGCCGGGAAGCTGGCCAGGGACAGCATGATGCCGTCCGGAACGGCGGTGAGCCGCCACTCGCCGTCTACCTTTTCCGCCTGCACCGGAATGCTCTCGGTGCTTCCCGCAGGTGCTTCGATCCGGATCCCCTGGATGTCAACGGTGCTCTGTACCTCCAGCTGGATCTGGAACAGATTCGGATCCGGAGTAGCGACAACCCGTGAAGAGCGGTAAACAGTGGCCCGCTGGGCCGGAGACCACGTTTCGGCCATCCCCGGGGACAAGAACTGGCGGGCCACGCTGTAGTCGTCGGCGGCCCCCTTGCCTGCCTCCATGAAGCCGCGGATGGTTTCCTGTGCCGTAGCGCCGGCAGCCGGGCCTTCGGGCGAAAAGACCGCTTCCTCCTGCTGCTCGTCTCCGCGCTGGGCGGAGGCGGTGCCCACCGGGCCGACGGTGGGTATGGAGGAGCATCCTGCCAGCGCCAAGGCAGCACCGAGCACCAGGACCAGCAGGCGGGCGAACTGCCCGGGTCCCCGGACAGCGGTTAGCCCAATGGAAGCGTGTGGGGACGGGGCCGGCTCGGCGGACGGCATTGGGCTAAAGGACATCGGTCTCCTCCGAGGAAACTGCCGCGGTCAGTGCCAACGGTCCGGCAGCCGCCTTGCGGGGTGACAGCGGCACTGGCGAGGCTTCGAAGTCCCCTCCGTGGCGCCGCGGAAGCGTAAGCCGGAAGCAGGAACCGTTGCCGGGCTCGCCCCACGCCTCGAGCCATCCGCCGTGCAGCCTGGTGTCTTCGGCCGCAATGGACAGGCCCAGGCCGCTGCCGCCCGTAGTGCGTGCCCGGGCCGGATCCGCCCGCCAGAAGCGGTCGAACACGTGCCCGGCATCTTCCTCGGTCATGCCGATCCCGTGGTCGCGCACGGCAATGCCGACGGCGTCGGCATTTGCGGCCACCGCTATCTCGATGGGCTCGCCCTCCCCGTGTTCCAGTGCGTTGACCAGGAGGTTGCGCAGGATGCGTTCGATGCGCCGCGGATCGGCGTCCACCACGCAACTGGACTCCTTGGAAACAACCGTGACTTCCGAGCCGGAGTTATTCGCCAGCGGTTCGGTGGCGTCCATGACGTCGCGCACAATGTGGAAGACATCGGTGGGTTCAAGGTCCAAAGCTGCGGCGCCGGCGTCGAACCGGGAGATCTCCAGCAGGTCGGCCAGCAGCGCCTGGAAGCGTTCCACCTGGTGGTAGAGCAGTTCCGTGGAGCGCCGGTACATGGGGTCGAAGCTTTCGCGGGCATCGTAGAGGACCTCGGCAGCCATGCGTACGGTGGTGAGCGGGGTCCGCAGTTCGTGCGAAACATCCGAGACGAAAACCTGCTGCATACGGGAGAGTGTAGCGAGCTGGGTGATCTGGTCCTGCAGGGTTCCGGCCATGTGGTTGAAGGACGCCGCGAGGCGCGCCACTTCGTCCTCTCCCTTGACTTCCATGCGCTCCTGCAGCTCGCCGGCGGCCAGCTTCTCCGACACTGCCGCCGCGTCGCTGACTGCGCCCAGGCCGGCCTTGGCCACAATCCAGGCAATAGTGCCGCTGATGGCCAGCAGCAGGAACCCGGCGATCCAGAGGATGCGGTGGATTTTGTTGAGCGTCTCCTGCATGGAGGACAGGTCATAGATCAGGTAGAGCGCGTACTCCGCATTGTTCGGCGGCAGCGTGACCTTGGTGCCAAAGGCGATACCGGGTTCGCCGTGGGCCAGCTCAAGCGGGGACCAGTAGACGTTGCCGGCGTCGGCGTCGCCGGCTTTGCCCGCGGCGACGGCGTCGCTCAGGGCCACCGGGATTCCGCCGGCAGTAATGTTGCCGCTGTTAATGGAGTAGTTCACAAACAGCGGGTCGTTGGTGGGCAGCGGGGTCAGGAGATAGGTCCGCTGGGCGTCCGCCCCCTGCCCCTGCAGCAGTGGAAGCGTGTCCATGACCAGTCGGTCGGTGCTCTCCCGGTCGCTGGCCGTGGTGTCCCGGAAGTTGTTCTTCACGTTGGACAGGCCGGTGGTGGCTTCGGTCTGGAACTGGGCCAGGCGTTCCTCGTAGAGGGAACCGGCTATCTGGTGCGAGAGGAAGGCTCCGATGCCCGCACCGGCGAGTGCCACCAGCAGCAGGGTGGACACGACGGTCTTGAACTGCAGGGACCGCCGCCACTGCCGCGCGATCCGGTGCAGCGTCGCTCGGCGGACGGTTTCGCGCAGGCGCCGGGCGGCCTGCAGTGACTTGTTGAGGATCGGGGATTTCCCGGCCGCCCCGGCCAGGAATCCCGGCAACTTAGCTCTGGCCCGCTTTGTATCCGACACCGCGCACCGTCAGTACAATCTCGGGTGCTTCGGGGTCGCGTTCAATCTTGGAGCGGAGCCTCTGCACATGCACATTCACCAACCGCGTGTCCGCAGCGTGGCGGTATCCCCAAACCTGTTCCAGGAGCATTTCCCGGGTGAAAACCTGCCACGGCTTGCGTGCCAGCGCCACGAGCAGGTCGAACTCAAGCGGAGTCAGCGAAATGCTGTCTCCGCCACGGGAGACGGAGTGGCCCGCCACGTCGATGGACACTTCGCCGATACGCAGCGTTTCCGGGGACTTCTGGTCGCCCGGGCGCAGCCGCGCCCGGACCCGGGCCACCAGCTCGGCGGGCTTGAACGGCTTGGGCACGTAGTCGTCGGCTCCCGATTCCAAGCCGCGTACGACGTCGGCCGTGTCGGATTTCGCGGTGAGCATCACGATGGGGGTATCGGCTTCGCTGCGGATCTGCCGGCATACTTCGATACCGTCGATACCGGGCAGCATCAGGTCCAGCAGCACGAGGTCGGGCTTGCTGTTCCGGAAGATTTCCAGTGCCGAGGAGCCGTCTGCGCAGAACACCGGTTCGAACCCGTCGTTGCGCAGCACAATGCCGATCATTTCGGCCAATGCCTCGTCGTCGTCTACGACCAGTATGCGTGACTTCATAGCTCCCTGTTTCGCTGCTTGCGTCCGTCCGCGCGCAGTTGCGCGCTGGGGCCAGCAGTCCTGGCGGCTGCCGCTCCCCCAAGGCGTGCGTTGCCGCCCAAGTTAATCCCTATCATCCTAGAGGACACAAATACGGCCGCGGCTCGCCTCCTGTGCCGATTCGGGGCCGGATAACTATAGTCGAGGTAATTATCACGACTGGCTGCGGGGGAAACGGGTCAAATGAGCGAGCAGGAACACACTGGGCCGGGCAACGGACCGGACGCCGGTCCGGGTACACCGGGTCCGCCGGCTGCTCCAGGGGCAGCAGATGGTACCCCCGGTGCGTGGCAGCAGCCTGCCCCTAACCAGTGGGGCCAGCAGCAACCCGCCCCCAACCAGTGGGGCCAGCAGCAGCCTGCCCCTAACCAGTGGGGCCAGCAGCAACCCGCCCCCAACCAGTGGGGCCAGCAGCCCAACCAGTGGGGCCAGCAGCCCAACCCGTGGGGCCAGCAGAACCCGTGGGGACAGCCGAACCCGTGGGGACAGCCGAACCCGTGGGGACAGCCCGCAGGCGGGCCCATGCCTCCTGGTGCGTACATGCCCCCGCCCAAGCCGGGCATCGTCCCGCTGCGCCGGCTGGGCGTGGGCGAAATCCTGGACGGCGCCTTCCGTGCCTGCCGTCGCAGTGCCGCGGCGACGTTCGGCAGCGCGCTGCTGATCCAGGCTTTCATAGCGCTCGTCACGGTTATCCTCGGTTTCATTTTCGGTGACCAGATCGTCATCGACCCCGTGACGGGTGACTTGTCAGATGCCGGCATGTCCGACGACGAGGTGCTTGGGTCCACGCTCAGCATCCTGTCCCTGTTCGGCTGGGTGGCGTTGGGAAACACGGCCGGAGCCCTGCTGATCCAGGGCCTTATGGTGATCCCGGTGGCCCGCGCCGTGCTGAACCTCAAGACCGGTTTCGGCCAAACGTGGCGGATCCTGGGTCCGGTACTGCTCCGCCTGGCCGGACTCATACTGTTGCTGATGGCCGCATTCCTTGCCGCCTTCACCCTGCTGGTCCTGCTTTTCAGCCTGGTCATCTACATGCTGGGCGACGCGGGAATCGTCGTCACGGTCCTCGGTTCGCTGGCTTCGATAGCCCTCCTCGCGTGGGTATCGGTAAAACTCATGGTGGCCCCTGCGGTACTGGTCCTGGAAGGAACCGGCGTGTTTCGTTCCCTGGCCCGGGCCTGGCAGGTGACACGGACAAACTGGTGGCGCGTCTTCGGGGTGCTGTTGCTGACCGGACTGATCACTTCGGTGCTGATGCAGGTCCTGAGTGTCCCGCTCGGCCTCATCACGTCCCTGTCACTCGGCGCGGACCCGGCAAACAGCGGCACGTTCGCGCTGCTCATGACAGCGCTTTCGCTGCTGGTTGCCGGCATCGCCTATACCTTCCAGGGTGCCGTGACTGCCCTGCTTTACGTGGACCTGCGGATGCGGCGTGAAGGGTTCGATATCGCCCTGATGAGGGAGCAGGAGAATCCCCGCATCCAGGACCCCGATTTCCTGCCGGGCAGGGCCGCGCCGGCCGCGCCCGGCGGCACCTACCCCGGCCCGGGAATGCCATGATTCCCACCCGGGTTCCCGGTGACGTGCCGGTGGATCCCGAGTCGGACCAGGCACGGGAATGGCTAAGCGATGAAATGTCCCGGGACATCTATGCAGACGCCGAACCAGGGCTGCTTCAGCGTGCGTGGAAGGCCGTGACCGAGTGGCTGGGCGATTTGCTCGACGGACTGGAGGGCCTCGACGCCGGGCCGGGGACGCTGGTCCTGGCGCTGGCCGCCGCGGCGGTTGCCGTCATTGTTGTCCTCATATTCCGGCCCCGCTTCTCCTCCGCCGCGAAAAAACCCGGGAAAGTCTTCGCGCAAGACCTGATCGAAGCTGCGCAGCAGCACCGTGCACGCGCCGAACAGGCCGAGGCTGCGCAGCGCTGGGACGAGGCACTCGCGGAACGGTTCCGCGCCATGGTCCGGTCCGCCGAGGAGCGGGTCGTCTTCGAGGCGCGCCCTTCGCGGACCGCTGCCGAAGCAGGCGCCGCCCTGGCGTCGGCGTTCCCCGAAGCCCGTACGGAACTCCTGTGGCTTGGCCGGCGCTTTGATGAGGTCATGTACGGTACTGAGCACGCTTCCTCCGACGACTGCCGGCGGGCCGCCGCGCTGGACGGGGCATTGGAATCCGCCCGTCCTGCCTTGTCCCCCGAACCTGCCATGGCGGCACCCCGGTGACCGGTACGCGCACCCCCTCTCCCCCGGTCCCCGCCGGCCTGCCCGGCCTGCCCGGCCTGCCCGCAACGGATACCGGCGGGAGCCCCGGGGGATCACCCGCAGTCCGTGCTGCCGGCCCGGGCCGGGTGCTTGGCTGGTTCCGCCGGCACCGGGTCCTGCTGGCACTGGTCCTGGTCCTGGCCGTTGTGGCGGCCCTCTCGGTCTTTGCCCGCCCCCGGCAGGACAGTGAGCCCCTGTCGCCGGACAACGCGGCTCCGGACGGTGCCATGGCAGTCGCGGAGGTCCTGGCCGGCCAAGGCGTAAAAGTGCAGCATCCGCAGGACCTGGCCGAGGCCTATGCCGCCCTGGACGCGAACCCCGGTGCCACGCTGCTGTTCCTGGACCCCCGGGAGTTCCTCAACAGCGGGCAGCGCGAAGAACTTGCTGACGAGGCGGGGCGGGTGGTCCTGGTGGCGCCGTCCTTTGCGCAACTGTCGGATTTCGCACCCGACATCCGTCCCGCCGGTGTCGTACCCGACGACGCCGCCGGGCAAAGTGCCGAAGCGCGCTGTTCCGACGAAGACGCCCAGGCTGCCGGCACAGTCAGCGCCGGAGGCCAAAGCTACCGCGGCCCGGTGACCTGTTTCCCCTCGCCGGGCGCGGAGGGAACCGACCCGGCGGGGTCCTACGCCGCTACCAAGGGCGGGAGCGCCGTCGTCCTGGGCAGCCCGGACCTGATCGCCAACGCCACTGTGACGGACGAGGGCAACGCTGCCCTTGCCCTGCGCTCGCTGGGCGCGGACGAAACCCTGGTGTGGTATCAGGCCGGGCCGCAGGACATCGCTGCCGCAGAGCGGCCAGCGGACCCCTTCGACTATCTGCCTCCCTGGGTTTATCCGCTGGGGGCCTGGCTGGTGCTGGTTGCCGGATTGGCCGCCTTCTGGCGCGGGCGCAGGCTCGGGCCGCTGGCCGAGGAACCGCTGCCCGTGGTGGTGCCCGCTGCGGAGACGGTTGAGGGCCGTGCCCGCCTCTATAGGGGCAGCAACGCCGTGAGCCATGCAGCGGCAAACCTGCGGGCAGCAGCCATGACGCGGATGGCAGCGCATCTGCGGCTGGGACCGGGGGCCGACGCCGACGCAGTAACAATGGCCGCAGCCTCCGCCACCGGCCGCAGTTATACCGCGGTCGACCACCTGCTCAACCAATCGATGCCGGGGACAAGCGCCGAACTGGTGCGCTGGACCTGGGACCTGCAAGACCTAGAGGAAGAAGCAACGTCATTATGAGCCAGCAGTACGAGCCCTACCCGGCGGCGCCCGCACCTCGGTCCTCAAACGGAGCCGCAGCCGCGCCGCCCCTGCCTCCGGGCGGCGACCCCGTCCGGGCCGCCCTGGCCCAGGTCCGCCGTGAAGTGGGCAAGGCGGTGGTGGGGCAGGACGCTGCCGTGACCGGCCTGATCATTGCCCTGCTGGCTCGGGGCCACGTGCTGCTGGAGGGTGTGCCCGGCGTGGCCAAGACACTCCTGGTCCGGGCCCTGTCCGAAGCGTTGAGCCTGGACACGAAACGGGTGCAGTTCACTCCTGACCTGATGCCCGGCGATGTCACCGGCTCGCTGATCTATGACAACCGCTCCTCCGGGTTCTCCTTCCGGGAAGGACCCGTTTTCACCAATATCCTGCTGGCAGACGAAATCAACCGCACGCCGCCAAAAACTCAGGCTTCCCTGCTGGAAGCCATGGAGGAGCGGCAAGTAACGGTGGACGGGACAACCCGTGCCCTGCCCGAACCGTTCATTGTCGCGGCTACGCAGAACCCCGTGGAGTACGAGGGGACCTACCCGCTCCCCGAGGCGCAGCTGGACCGTTTCCTGCTGAAAATGACGTTGGACCTGCCCGGGCGGGAGGATGAGATCGAAGTGATCCGCCGGCACAGCAGCGGCTTCGATCCGCGCAACCTTGCGGCCGCTGGTGTACGGCCCGTCGCGTCGGCGCGGGACTTGGAACTGGCCCGCGAAGCCGTAGCCCGGGTGGCCGTGGCCCCGGAAGTCCTGGCCTACATAGTGGACGTGGTGCGTGCCACCCGGTCCGCGCCGTCCTTCCAGCTGGGCGTCTCCCCGCGCGGGGCCACAGCGCTGCTGAACACGGCACGTGCCTGGGCCTGGCTTTCGGAGCGTACATTCGTCACCCCTGACGATGTGAAGGCCCTGACCCTTCCGGCCCTGCGGCACCGGGTGGCGCTTCGGCCCGAAGCCCAAATGGACGGCGTCAGCGTTGACCAGGTGCTGGGAAGCATCCTGGCGACCGTCCCGGTACCCCGGTAACCGGGACTTCGGATGGCTGTTTCCGGACGGTTGGTCCTGCTGGCGTTTCTTGGCGCCGGTGCCGTAATCCTTTATCCCGGGACTGCGTCCATTCTCCTGTGGCTGCTCTTCCTTGCTGCCGCGGCAACCCTGGACCTGCTCCTGGCTGCCCCGGTGAAGTCCCTGCGGATAGACCGGCGGCTGCCGGACAGTGTGCGCCTGACCGAGGCGACGGTCGGCACCCTGGTGGTGCGCAACACCGCAGGACGGTCGCTGCGGGCGGTGATCCGGGATGCCTGGCAGCCCTCCGCCGGGGCGCGGGACCCCGAGCAGCGGCTGGCGGTCCCCGCGGGTGAGGCCCGCCGGATGGACGTGCATCTTCAGCCGGCTCGGCGGGGCGTGCTGACCAGCAGTTCCGTGGCAGTGCGCAGTTTCGGCCCGCTGGGACTGGCTGCCCGGCAGCGCACGCTTCCGGTGGCCGCGCAGTTGAGGGTGCTGCCGCCGTTCCGGTCCAAACGGCACCTGCCCTCCAAGCTGCGGCGGCTGCGCGAACTGGACGGCAACACCTCCGTCCAGCTGCGCGGGGCCGGCACGGAATTCGATTCCCTGCGCGAATACGTGCGCGGCGACGATGTCCGTTCCATCGACTGGCGCGCCACCGCCCGCAGGCGGGAAACCGTGGTGCGGATCTGGCGGCCGGAACGGGACCGCCGGGTGGTCATAGCCCTGGATACCTCCCGGACTTCGGCGGCCCGGATCGAGGACGAACCGCGGCTGGACACCGGCATCGAGGCATCGCTCCTGCTCGGCGTGCTGGCCGGCAGCAGCGGTGACCGCGTGGATTTCCTGGCCTTCGACCGCCGCATCCGGGCGAGGGTGGATTCGGGCGGCAAGGGAAATATGCTGAGTCGGCTGGCCACGGCCACCGCCCCGTTGACCCCCGAGCTCATCGAAGCGGACTTTTCCCTGCTCCCCGCTGCAGTGCAGCAGATCTCGGGCCGCCGCTCCCTGGTGGTGCTGATTACCGCCCTTGACTCGGGCGCATTGGAAGAGGGCCTGCTTCCGGTACTGCCCCGGCTGCTGGAGAAGCACGTGGTGGTGGTTGCCTCGGTCCGGGACCCCGGCCTGGACGAGCTGCGCAGGGCCGGCGGCACGACGTCGTCGGTGTTCCGCGCCGCTGCCGCCGAACGCGCGCTGCTGGACCGGGCTGCCATGGGGGAACAGCTGCGTTCAATGGGCGCCGAAGTGGTGGACGAACCGCCGCACGAGCTGCCGCCGAAACTCGCGGATATGTACATTCGGCTCAAGGCCGCCGGGAGGCTGTAAGAATTAAGCATGGTGTCCGTCTACCGCACCGTCCTGGGCTCCTCCTTCGAGCGGCTGCAACCCGAACTCCGGGAATATTTCGGCCTGCACGCAGGCTCCGGGTGGTTCGGTGAGGGCACCGGCGTGTTCAGCCGGGCGGGCTGCCCGCGGCGCTGGCTGCGGCCCCTGCTGCCGCTGGTCCCGGTGGCCAACGCCTTTTTCCCCGACTACGGGGAGGACATCCCCTTCACCATCCGCAACTACCCGCATCTGGACCCCTGGGGCCGGCCGGCACTGACCGCGGTGCGGACCTTCGGGTTTCCGGGCGTGCAGCGCATCTTTGAGGACACCACGGTGCTGACGGCGCCGGGGGTGCTGACCGACTATCTGGGCCGGCGCCGCAATATGGCTACGGACCTGCTGCTTCGGGTATCCCCAGACGGACACCTGCACATGGATTCACCGGGCAGCCGCCTGTTCCTCGGCCGGCTGCGCCTGCCCCTGCCGCGCTTCGCCGGAGCGGATGCCCGGGTGGAGCAGTGGTGGGACCCCGCACAGCAGCACTTCCGGATCAGCGCCCGGGTGGTGCAGCGGCAGGTGGGTACGGTGTTCGAGTATGACGGCGCCTTCACCTACGCCTACCGGGAGTTCGACGGCGTGCTGCCGGCCGGCGCGGAACCGGACCGCTGGGAGCGCCGCACCTAGGGTTGCGCAATCCGGTATCCGGTTAACCCTCTGCTGCCACCTGGTCCAGGGCTGAGGCTGTCTGCGTCAGCCGGGCCAGGACCTTGCGGGCAGCGTCCGGTGACAGGCCGGCCAGGTCCGCTGCCGGCAGCAGCCCCAGTGACGGCAGGTCCTTCACGGAGAGTCCGAGCTTGCGCCAGGGGCGCAGCACCTTTTCCGCCAGGGCCGTGACCTGGGGAAGCGGCGCTCCGGCAGGCGGGAGGGACAGCACGCCGAGCCATACCCGCTCTCCGTTTTCCACCGCCTCGGCGATGCCCTCCCAGTCCCGGGCGTCGAGCCCGTCGGTGACCAGGGCCGTACCCTGCACTCCGGCGCTGCGGGCCAGCTCGAACGGGGACTGGACACCGGAACGCAGCGGGCCGAACTCCCCGGCACGCGGCAGCGCCAGCACGGTGTCCGCCCCGGCAGCACCAATCGCCTCGCGCAGCTGCTGCCAGGCGGCGGCAACCTCCCCCGATGCCACGGAGCGCAGCGTACGGTAGCCGCTGGCCGTGGGGATACCTCCGGCGAGGATGGCGGCGATCTCCGGTTCGTCCACCTGCACCGTGATGCGGGCGCCGGGCACGGACGAGGCGGCCCGGGAAATGTAGCTTCCGACTCCGGCCGCAAGTGACTGCGCCAGTTCCCGCCGCGCACCGGCGTCGGCAAGGGCCCGTTCGCCGTTATGCAGGTGCAGGTTCGCGGCCAGGGACAGCGGCCCCCGCAGGGAAATCTTCAGTGCGTGCCCCGGGGACTCCTCGGCACCGGCTACGTCGGCCAGCGCATTCAGGTCCTGGCCGAGCAGTGAGACCGCACGCCGGTGCTCCTTGCCCGGGCGTTCCACGAGGCGCCAGCCGTGCGGCTGGATGTCCGCAAAGAGGTCAACCAGCAGGGAGGCGGAACGCCCCACGGCCTCCGCTTCCGGGCCCCGCTGGGGCAGTTCCATCAGGAACGGGAGATGCGGATCCCCCAGCTCACCGCGGATAACCCGGCTGGATTCCACCGGATCGGTTCCCGGCCAGCCGCCGGCCGCGCTTGCGGTGACGGTGCCGTTGCGGGTTGGAGCTTGCTGCGCCGGCTGAATCTGCCCCTGGGGGGTCCTGTCCTGCTCAGGCATCGGTGGCACCCGCGGACGCAGAGCCGGACTCAGGGCCGGCCGCGGGCCCGGCGGGTCCGCCGTTGCGCGTCTGGGAGATGGCCTGATGGTGGCGGATGACCTCACGGATGATGAAGTTCAGGAACTTCTCCGCGAACGCTGGATCCAGGTGCGCATCTGCCGCCAGCCGGCGCAGCCGGGCAATCTGCGCCACTTCGCGTCCCGGGTCCGCCGGCGGCAGGTGGTGCTCGGCCTTGAGGTGGCCCACCCGCTGGGTGGCCTTGAACCGCTCGGCCAGCAGATACACCAAGGTGGCATCGATGTTGTCGATGCTGCTGCGCATGGCGAGAAGTTCGTCCATAACGTCCTGGGCGACTTTCCCGGAGAGGGAGCTTGCCCGCGGATCGAATTCTTCGTCCGGTGATTCAGGTCCTGTATGGCTCATTGGACCAGTTTAGGCGGCAACGCTTAACCCCCGCGGCACGTTACGTACGGCCGTGCTAGGAAACCGCGGCCGGATCCCACTCTAGGGACCGGGCCGAGTCGATGGTTGCCTGGCCCAGCACCCGCGTGCCCTGGTACAGAACCATGGACTGGCCGGGGGCCACCCCGCGCATCGGTTCGGTGAGCCGGACCACCAGTTCCCCGCGTACCGCGCCGGTCGCTTCATCGGCCACGTCTTCCATCCAGCCGGTGGCCGCGACGGGGTCGCCGTGGGCGCGGACCTGTACCGTGCAGTCGAACCGGGTGCGGGCGGCGATCTCGGGGATCGGCACACCGGCCCAGGAAATCTTGGTCCCGCGCATCTGGTCGATGTTCAGCAGCTGCTCCGGTCCGACGACAACCTTGTTTTCCTTGGGCCGGATCTCCAGCACGAAGCGCGGTTTGCCGTCCGCCGCCGGAGTGCCGAGCTTCAGGCCGCGGCGCTGGCCCACGGTGTAGGCGTTTGCGCCGGGGTGGGTGCCGAGCTTCTGGCCCGTTTCGTCGACGATGTCGCCTTCGGACATGTCGATGCGCTCTTCGAGCCAGCCGCGGGTGTCGCCGTCGGGAATGAAGCAGATGTCGTGGCTGTCCGGCTTGTTGGCCACGGACAGGCCGCGGCGTTCGGCTTCGGCCCGCACTTCGGCCTTGGACGGGGTTTCCGCCAGGGGGAACATGCAGTGCCGCAGCTGCTCTTCGGTCAGCACGCCGAGCACATAGGACTGGTCCTTCGCCCAGTCCGCGGCGCGGTGCAGTTCCGGGTTGCCCTCCGTGTTGGTGATGACCTTGGCGTAGTGGCCGGTGCAGACGGCGTCGAAGCCCAGGGCCAGTGCCTTCTCCAGCAGCGCGGCGAACTTGATCCGTTCGTTGCAGCGCATGCAGGGATTGGGTGTGCGGCCGGCGGCGTATTCGGCCACGAAGTCGTCCACCACATCTTCCTTGAACCGCTCCGAGAAGTCCCACACGTAGTAGGGGATGCCCAGGATGTCGCAGGCCCGCCACGCGTCCCGGGAGTCCTCGATGGTGCAGCAGCCGCGGCTGCCGGTACGCAGGGTTCCCGGCATCCGGGACAGCGCCAGGTGGACCCCGACGACGTCGTGCCCTGCCTCCACTGCCCGTGCCGCTGCCACAGCGGAGTCCACTCCGCCGCTCATTGCTGCCAAAACCTTCATGAAGTCAAACCTGTTCCTGCTGTCTGGATGCTGCTTACGTGTCCGGCCATCCCGGCCTTCTTGGCCCGCTCATATGCTTCGGGCAGTACCTGCAATAACGTGTCAACGTCTTCGGCCGTGGTTGTATGCCCGAGGCTGAACCGCTGCGCTCCGCGGGCCTCGGTTTCGCTCAGCCCCATGGCGAGCAACACATGCGAAGGCCGCGGCACCCCGGCAGTGCAGGCCGAGCCGGTGGAGGATTCCACGCCGGCCAGGTCCAGGAGGAAAAGCAGCGAGTCCCCCTCGCATCCGGGGAAGGTGAAGTGAGCGTTGCCCGGCAGCCGGCGCCCGCCGTCGTCGTCGCGCACACCGCGCAGCACGGCGTCCGGGATGGCCCGCTCGACGCCGGTGATGAGGTAGTTCCGCAGGGTGCGCAGGCGTTCAGTCTCGTCCCCCAGATGCTCGACGGCGTCTTGGGCTGCCGCCGCGAACGCCGCGACGCCGGCCGTGTCCAGGGTGCCCGAGCGAATGTCGCGCTCCTGTCCTCCCCCGTGCAGGACCGGTGTGAGCTTGACCGACCGGCCCACCACCAGTGCCCCGGTGCCTACCGGTCCGCCAATCTTGTGGGCGCTCAGCGCCATGGTGTCCAGCCCGGAGGCACGGAAATCCACGGGCACGGCGCCGAAGGCCTGGACCGCGTCGGAATGCACCGGCACACCGTATTCGTGCGCCAGGGCGGCAACGGTCCGCACATCCTGCACGGTGCCGACCTCGTTGTTGGCCCACATAAGCGTGAGCAGGGCGATGCTGTCGGCGTTGGCTTCGAGCTCCCGGCGGACTGCGTCAAGGGAAATAACGCCCTCACCGTCCACCGGGATCCATACCGGGACGGCACCTTCGTGCTTTTCCAGCCATTCCACGGTGTCGAGCACGGCGTGGTGTTCGATGCCGGAGACCAGGATCCGGGTGCGGGCCGGATCGGCGTCGCGGCGGGCCCAGAACAGGCCCTTCACGGCCAGGTTGTCCGCTTCGGTGCCGCCGGACGTAAAGATGATTTCGGAGGAGTGGCAGCCTGCGGCGGCAGCAAGGATCTCCCGCGATTCCTCCACCACCATCCGGGCGCGCCGGCCCGAACCGTGCAGGGACGAGGGATTGCCGCTGCGGCTGAGTTCTGAAGTGAGTGCGGCGAGGGCCGAAGCCGAAATCGGCGTGGTCGCCGCGTGATCTAGATACACGGGCACCAGCTAATTCTAGCCGCCATAGCGGTCAGCACCCATTCGGCGGGCTGGGATTTTCCTGAGGGTTGGCCCACAGGTGCCGCCGCGCGCGGCGGGCTTCGGGATATCATCCTGCCGTGCGGCCAACCCCAACACCCCCGCTGACTGTTCCCCCGGGCCCGCCCGCGGACCGGAACACGGTCCTTGCCCACCTGGCCCGGGTGCTCCTGGCGCTGCAGCCCTCCTCCCGGTTGCTGATGGCCGTTGACGGCGTTGACGGCGCCGGGAAGACCACTTTCGCCGACGAACTCGCTTCTGCCCTCCGCGCGTCCGGCGCAGCCGAACCCCGCCAGGTCCTGCGGGTGGGCCTTGATGATTTCCACAACGTGCGCGGGGTCCGCTACCGGCTCGGCCGCAGCTCACCGGACGGCTTCTGGCTCGATTCCTACAATCTGGGCCAGTTCAAGGAGTACGTGCTGGACCCCTTGACCAAGGGGGCGCCGGCATTCCGGGACCGCGGCCATGACCTCGAGACTGATGCGGTGCTGGACCCGGCTCCGGTGCCGGCAGCACCCAACGCCGTCGTCCTGGTTGACGGGATGTTCCTGCACCGGGACGAACTGCGGAACTTCTGGGACTGCTCCGTGTTCCTGGACGTACCGTTCACGGTGACCGCTGCCCGGCTGGCTGTACGCGACGGTTCACCCTCAGTGCACCCGCACCGCCCGGGCCGGGACCGGTACGTGGGCGGGCAGCAAAGGTACTTCGCCGCAGCGGATCCGGCCGCCCGGGCGTTTCTGGTGCTGGAGAACTCCTGCGAAAGGACGCTGCAGGTGATTGATCCGGCAAACGCGACGTACCGGGCGGGGTAACAGCCGGTCGGGGAAACAGCCGGGGAAAGTGAACAGCAGCGGTCGGTAGAATTGCCGCACTGGACCCCGAACCGTGCCGAAAGGAACCGCCGTGAGCCCGTCAGGCCGGACACTCTATGAGGTCTTGGGCCTGCTGCCCGGGGCGTCAGCTGCTGAAATCAAGTCCGCCTACCGGAAGGCTGCCCGCCAGACGCACCCCGACCACGGCGGCGACAGCGAGCGCTTCGACCGGGTTGCCGGTGCATACCGGGTGCTTTCCGATCCGGTTCGGAAAGCCGCCTATGACCGGCAGCTGGGCAGTGCCGGCAGTGCCCCGGCACGCAGCAGCGCGGCACGAACGGGCCGGGCTGCCGGAGAGGCCGCTGCCCCCGGCGCCGCAGCCGGCAGGACGGCAGCAGCGGATCTGGACCTTCCTCCGGTGTTTGTCCCGGACTTCTCCCCGCAGAATCCGCCGCTCATCCCCCTGACCATGGCCGGGCAGCAGATCCACGGCGCTCCCCGCCGTCCCGGCTTCTTCTCCCGGCTCGGCTCCACCGGCAGCCGGTTCGACGCCGAGAACCTCACCATTGCGCTGCTGGACCGGGAGCTGCTGGACGAGTACCCCGCCGCGCGGCTGGTCAACGGGCTGCACATTCCCGACGCCGGGCCGCGGGGCGGGAACCTCGACGTCGGCCATGTGCTGCTGGGCGGCTACCGGATGGCGGTCCTGGGCTCGCTTATGGCCGCTCCCGGGAACTACCGGTGGGACGGACGGCATCTGCTGCACCGCGGACGGGAAGTGTCCACGCTGCGGCTCGCCGATGCGGTGCGGACCATGCAGGCCCGCTTTCCCACCTGCAATGTCGCCGGCTGGCTGGTCCTCCACAGCCCCAACGGCAACCCGTTCGAGCCCATCATCGATTACCCGCCCACTTTGAGCAGGTCCGCGCCCGCCACCCTGCACACAGCCAACCCGGGCGGCCTGGTCCGGGAGCTCCGCCGGTTCTTCGCCGAAGGGCCGACGCCGAACACGGTCCAGCTGCCCGTGCTGGGCCCGCTCATTGACGCTTCGGCACGCTGAGCCGTGCGTCTGCCCGGCCGGTGCCGGGCTTAGGATGGAGCTGTGTTCCGCATCCTTTTCCACTCCCCTGAAATCCCGGGCAACACGGGAAACGCCATCCGCCTTGCCGCCATTACCGGCGCCGAACTCCACCTGGTGGAGCCGCTGGGCTTCAGCCTGGAGGACTCCAAGCTGCGCCGCGCCGGCCTGGACTACCACGACCTCGCCGTCCTCCACGTGCACAAAAGCCTCGAGGACGCCTGGGAAGCCCTCGCACCGGAGCGGGTCTATGCCTTCACTTCCGACGGCGATACGTCTTACACCGATATCGAGTATCGTGCCGGTGACGTGCTGATGTTCGGCCGCGAGTCGGTGGGACTATCAGATGAGGTAAAGAAGGACCCGCATGTCACCGCACGGGTACGGTTGCCCATGCTGCCGACGCTGCGGTCCCTGAACCTGGCAAATTCCGCATCCATTGCCGTTTACGAAGCCTGGCGCCAGCATGGCTTCGCCGGTGCCCAGCTCTAGCTAAGGACATATCCCATGCCTGCACGCCACATCGGCACTGCCTACGACGACGGCGCCGCGGACTTTGAGCGCCTCGCACCATCGCTGTGGAATCCCATGGGCAATGCGCTTGCGGCGGCTGCGGACATCAGCCTGGGCGACCGCGTCCTGGATGCGTGCTGCGGCAGCGGTGCCACCACCATCCCTGCCGCCCAGTTCGCCGGACCCGATGCGACCGTTGACGGTGTCGACCTCAGCGGAGAGCTGCTGGCCCTGAACCAGGCGAAGGCGGACACCCTGTCCCTGAACGGCGTGCGGCTTTTCAAGGCCGATGCCGCTGGATGGCAGTCCGGGGATCCCTACGACGCCGTCCTCTGCGCCTACGGGCTTTTCCTCCTGCCCCAGATGGACGCCGCTGCGGCCCACCTGGTTTCGCAGCTGCGCTCCGGCGGACGGTTTGCCCTCAGCGTGTGGCAGGAAGGCGCCGGGTCCCCCTTCAGCGAACTGCTGTGGAAGGCCTGCCTGCAGGAACGTCCGGAACTGGCCGATGCCCCGCAGCCGAAGACGGACAACCTCCGGCGGATCAACACGCCGGAGAAACTTTCGGCCTGGCTCGAGTCCCTCGGCCTCACCGACGTGGCGGTAACCCCCACGCAGGGACGGGTCCAGCTCAGCGGTTCGCTGGCGTGGTCCCTGGTCATGGGCAGCACCTTCCGCGAACTCCTGCCTTCCGCGCCGGACGCGGTGGAACGGGTGCGTACAAACTTCCTGGCCGAACTCGGTGAGGACTTCGAGCTGAACGCCGACACCCTGATCGCCACCGGCGTCCGCCCCTAAGAGGGGCTGGCCGGCCCGGAGGGGGCTGGCCAGCCCGGCAGCCGGTTTAGAACCCGGCGATCGTCTCGGGCGTATTGACGCCCACCACGTGGAAGACCTCGGCACTGGAGCCCTCGGACATACCGTGGCGGCGTGCGTTGTCCTGCAGGAACCGGCGCACCGAGGTGTCCATGCCCTCAATGTCCGGGTGCTGGCTGGCATGCACCCGGATGGCGGCGAGCTTGGTGTCCACGGTGGCGCTGACATCCACGGCCCGGTTCTCCCGCTCACGCGGCGCACCGTAGAACCACAGCCACGGCACCTTGTACGCCTGAAGTCCCCGCTCGGCCAGTTCGGGATAGGCGAAGGGGTTCTCCGCCGCGGGATACACCGCCCGGGTCACTATTTCGCCGCAGGCGAGGTGGTCCGGATGGCTGGCCTGCAGGCGGTCCCAGTTCCGTTCCGGGTGCATTGCCAGCACTACGTCCGGCCGTACCCGGCGGATCTGCTCCACTGCCCGGGCGATCACCGAATGGTTCACCTCCAGGTAGCCGTCCCGCTCCCCCAGGAACACCACGTCCTGGGCCCCCACTGCGCGGGCTGCGGCGCGCTGTTCCTCGCTGCGCAGCTCACTGACCCCGGTGCGGTCCGCGGGGTCGAATCCCCCGGCGTCCCCGGAGGTCATGATGCAGTACGTGATCCGGGCGCCGTCGGACGCCCAGCGGGCCAGCGTGCCGGCGGCACCGAAATCAATGTCATCCGGGTGGGCGGCGAAGGCCAGGACCCGGCCGGGCGTCGGGAACTGGTCCACGCTAGGCCCTGCGCTTCCGGATTTCCGCGGCCGCCTGCGGCAGGACCGAGAACACGTCGCCCACCACGCCGAAGTCGGCAATTTCGAAGACCGGTGCATCGGCGTCCTTGTTTACCGCCACAATTACCTGCGCTGTCTGCATGCCCGCCTTTTGCTGGATCGCCCCGGAAATGCCGGCGGAAATGTACAGCTGCGGAGACACGGTCTTGCCGGTCTGGCCCACCTGCGCGGAGTGCTCTATCCAGCCGGCATCCGTGGCAGCGCGGGACGCTCCCACGGCCCCGCCCAGCAAATCCGCAAGCTCTTCGACGGGACCGAAGTTCCCGTCCATGCCGCGGCCGCCTGCCACAATCACCCGCGCTTCGGCCAGTTCGGGCCGCCCGCTGACACGTTTGCCGGTACGCCCGGTCACCCGTGCCGCGGGGCCGGCCTCGGGAACCGGCAGCTCGATCCGGGCCGGTGCACCGGCTTCGACGGCGTCGGCGGGCTCAACGCTGTTGGCCTTCACCGTGATGATCGGCGTTCCGGCCTGCACCCGGCACGTGGAGGTCCAGGACCCGGCCAGCACCGACTTGGTGACGGCGAGATCGGGGGCAACGGCAACGGCGTCGGTAATCACGCCGGAGCCCAGTTTGATCCCGGTGCGAGCGGCAATTTCGCGGTCTTCGAAGGAATTGCCCAGCAGGATCGCGGCCGGCTGCTCCGCGGTGGCCGCTTCGGCAAGGAAGGCCGCCTTGGCGGCAACCAGGACGGTATCCAGGTCTCCGGCAGGCTCGTAAACCTTCCGTGCGCCGTGCGCAGCCAGCGCTTCCGCCAGTTCCGTCTCCAGCGGTCGGGCGGAGGCAACCACCGGTTCACCCACGCTGCCCGCAAGGGTCAGCAATTCGCGGGCGGCCCGCGGCAGGGGCAGGGCAGGGACATCTAGGAAAACGAGGACGGACGCCATGGGATGCGCTCCTTCGGGACGTGGGCGGCGGCGCGCGGGAAGCGCCGGTGCAAGGGTCGGGGGGTCTAGATCAGTTTCTGCGCGGCAAGGTAGTCCACCAGCTGCACGCCGGCCGATCCGTCGTCGGTAATGATGGTTCCCTGTGAACGGGGCGGCCGGGGTGCCGACGCGGCGACGGTGGTCCAGGCCCCGTCGCGGCCCACCTGGCCGGCCTCAATGCCCAAGTCTGCGAGGCTGAGCACCCGTACGGTCTTTTTCTTCGCGGCCATGATGCCCTTGAAGTTGGGGTAGCGCGGATCGTTGGCCTGGTCCGTCACCGAGACCAGCGCCGGCAGCGGCGCCTCGACCGTCTCAGTAAAGGAGTCGCCGTCGCGGCGGGCCTTGACGAGCGGGCCGTCAGCGCTGTCGGCTACCTCCAGCTCGGACGCGAAGGTTACCTGCGCCAGCTGAAGCCGTTCGGCCAGCTGCGCCGGCACCAGGGAAGTCTCACCGTCGGTGGATGCCATCCCGCTGATGACCAGGTCCACCGGCCCGTCTGCGTCGGCGATGGCGCGTACGGCCGCGGCGAGCGCGAGCGACGTCCCGGCGGCGTCGGAGCCGGCCAGGGCTTCGTCGGAGAGGTGGACGCCGGAGTAGGCACCGATCTGCAGGGATTTCTTGACGGCGTTGACGGCTGCGGCCGGTCCCATCGAGAGGGCAGTGACGCGGTTTCCTGCCGCTTCGCCGCCTCGTGCCTCGGCCAGCTGCAGGGCCGCTTCCAGCGCGTATTCGTCCAGCTCGGAAAGGATGCTCTCGGAGCGGTCCAGGGTGTGTCCCGGGCCGGTGAGGTGCCGGTCAAACTGTGCGTCGGGGACATGCTTTACCAAAACAACAATGTTCAGCGGACGGTTGGCTGCTTCCTGCATTCCGCGCCTTTCCGGTAGGAAATCGGTTCCCGGCGGCCGGGAATGCTCCCGCCGACGCGCGCCTTCCGGTGGGACGGCGCGATTAAAGCTAATCACACCATGCTCCCCGGATGCCCCCGGTACGGAGGAAGGACCGCCTCCGGGGATTTCCGGAAGCGGCCCTTCGCCCGCTGGAACGGTTAGCCGTCCCTGGAATTACTCGTGACGGGTTACTGCTCGGCGGAGTCGCCGAGCGTGACGTCGGTGCTGGCGGCCTTTCCGTCGCGGGTGTAGTCAATGGTGACCTTGCCGCCCGCGGGCTGCATGCGGATGGCTGCAGTCAGTGACTGTGCATCCGTGACCGGCATACCGTTCACCGAGGTGACCACGTCGCCCTTCTTCAGGCCTGCCTTGGCGCCCGGGGACCCGGAGACAACGTCGGCCACATCTGCGCCTACCGTGAAGGTAGAGGAGGAGTTCGACGCCGTGGCCGGCTTCACGGACACACCGAGATAGCCGTGGGAGGCCGATCCGTTGTCGATGATTTCATCCGCGATGCGCTGGGCGTAGGTGATCGGAATCGCGAAGCCGACACCGATGCTGCCGCTCTCCTCCCCTGCGCTGCCCGAGGCCGCCGAGGCGATGGCGACGTTGACGCCGATCACCTCGCCGCTGGTGTTCACCAGTGCGCCTCCCGAGTTGCCGTGGTTAATAGCCGCATCCGTCTGGAGCACGTTCAGGAAGATCGAGCTTTCACCGGAGCTCTGGTCCTGCGAGGAACCATCCGGCGGAGCGAAACGGAAACCGTTGCCGTCGTCTTCGGGCACCTGAGAAGAGTCCGAGTCCGACTCCGGAGCCGCGGAGGACTGGACGCTGATGGTGCGGTTGAGCGTGGAGACGATGCCGTCGGTGACGGTTCCGGCCAGGCCGAGCGGCGCACCGATGGCGATCACGGTGTCCCCGACGTTCAGTTTCTCCGAGTCCCCCAGTGCTGCCGGCGTCAGGTCCGTGGCGTCGACCTTGATGACTGCCAGGTCCGACACCGGGTCGGTTCCGACGACGGTCGCCTGCAGGACCCGGCCGTCCGAGGTCTGCACTTCCACCGTCGGGTCGGCGGCGGTACCGCCGAGGGTCACCACGTGGGTGTTGGTCAGGATGTGTCCCTCATTGTCCAGGATGATCCCGGAGCCCGTACCCGTGCTGCCTGATGCGGCAACCTCGATGGTCACCACGCTGGGTGAGGCCTTGACCGCTGCGGCGGTCACGGCGTTGACGCTGTCCTTGTTGTTGACGACAACGGTTTCGGACTGGCCGGTCTGCCCGGCGCCGTTCGAGTCGCCATCCATAAGGCTGTTGGCACCTACGGCGACGCCGCCGCCCAGGAGGCCCGCCAGTACCATGCCGGTCACCAGCGCTCCGGCGCCGAACTTCTTTGCCCGTCCCGGGTGTTCCTGCCCGGTTCCGGCCGGCGCCTGGAATGCCGTGCCTTCTGACCCGTCGGCAGGCGGTCCGTACGGGGAAGAGCCGTACGTTGCCCCGTACGTCGGTCCGGTACCCGGTTCGGCGGACGGCTGCCCGGTCCCCGGTTGTGCAGATCCTGGCTGCGCAGATCCTGAGTATGACGACGGCGGCGCCGGCGGCCGGGGAGGCAGGTGGCGCTCAGGGCCGTCGGTTCCCCCGTGTTGCTCAGTCATGTGGGTTTCCTTTCCAAATTCGGTGTACCCATGGTGTAGCCACAACGTTTACGTATCCACTATGACAGCGGATTCTGGGACCTGCGCGCACGATTGCTGGACATCTGCTGTGAAGATCCCGAATGCCGGATCCGATATGCCGCGGCATCCCGCACCGGCACAACTCCACTGCAGCACCGACGAACCGGCAGGTCAGAGGGGGTGCGCAGCCACGGCAGCCGGGCGGAGCGCGGTGGACGGGGGTTAGGGCTGCCCCTAGAATCGGTACCAACGTCGAATCGGCAACAGGCAGCCGCAACAGCAGTCACAACACAGTCTGCGGTCGGCCTGCGCGACCCGCAACCAGCGGGCAATAACCAAAGGATGTTTTATGCGGTCACGGAACAGGTTGGGGGCCGTGTTCGGCCTGAGTGCGGTTGCGATCCTGTCCCCCGCGGCGGCGTCGGCAGCGTCCTCTGCCCTTGACCCGGCGTCGTCGTCGGTATCCTCCGTGGTTGCGCCTGCCGCAATGGTGCAGTCCGAATCCCCCGTCCGCATCCCGCCGGGAGAGGTTGTTGTGGACCCGGCCAATGTGCTGGGCGGCGAGGCGTCCAAGGTTGAACAGGCCATCAACGATGTGCAGCGCAGCACCGGCTACACGCTGTACGTGGTGTATGTGGACTCCTTCACCAGCCCCTCTGATCCCACGGCCTGGGCGCAGCAGGTAGTGGACGCCAAGGGGATGGGCAGCAAGGAAGCGCTCCTGAGCATCGCCACAGAGGACCGCAAGATCGAGGTCTCCACCGGAGACCAGAGTGTCCTGACCGAAGCCCGGCGCAACGCGATCCTGGCCGCAGCCACCGATCCCCTGCTCGGCTCCCGGGACATTTCCTCCTCCCAGTGGGCCACTGCCGCCCTCAACGCCACCGATTCCCTGGCAGACATAGCCCGCGGCGGCGACGGAGAAGTTGCTTCGTCCTCCGAATCCGGCGGCACCAGCGTGGCCCCCCTGGTAGTGGGCGGCGTCGTAGTGGCCGGCGGCGTGGGGACCGCACTGCTGCTGCGCAGCCGCCGGCGGAAATCCCCGGCGTCCGTTCCCGCTCAGCAGCAGGGACCGGCGGCTCCCGTGGATCCGCTGGACACCATGAGCGTGCCTGACCTGCGCAAGCGGGCCGGCAGCCTGCTGGTCGCGGCCGACGACGCGATTAAGTCCAGTGAGCAGGAACTGGCCTTTGCGATGGCCGCGTACGGCGAAGACGCCGTCACCACCTTCTCCGAAGACCTGGCGGCCGCACGGAACCACATGGGTGAATCCTTCAAGCTGCAGCAGCAGCTGGATGACCACATCCCCGACACCGAGCAGCAGCAGCGGACCTGGCTCAAGGACATCATCCGCCGGTGCGAGGCCGTCAACGATTCACTCCAGGCGCACAAAGCGGAGTTCGACGAGCTGCGTGAACTGGAGAAGAACGCGCCCGCAGCGCTGGCCGCAGCACAGGCCGCGGCAGACCAGACCGCTTCCCGCCTCAGCACCTCTGCGGCAGCTTTGGACTCGCTGCGTGCCCGCTACGCGGCCTCCGCGGTGAACCAGGTCAGCGACAACATCGACCAGGCGAACGAGCGGCTCGCCTTCGTCTCCAGTGCTGCAGCCACGGCCAACGAAAAGCTCGGCGAGGGCGACACCTCCTCCGCGGTGGTTTCCGTGCGGGCCGCCGAAGAAGCCGTTCACCAGGCCAATGTGCTGCTCGACGCCATCGACAAGCGCGGACAGGAACTGGACGCCGCGCACCAGGAACTGCAGCGAGCGATTGCCGACGCCAACCAGGACCTCGCCCAGGCGGAAGCTTTTGCCGCCGGCGGCGGAAACCCGGGGCTTGCCGGACCTGTCGCAGGCGTGCGCGCCGCAGTGGATGCAGCCCGCCAGGCCATGGCAGCCGGCCCGGTTGATCCCGTGGATCTGCTCCGCCGGCTCGAAGCAGCCAACAGCCAGCTGGACGCCGCACTCGAGGGCATCCGGGACCGCCAGGAGCAGGAGCGCCGTGCACGGGATTCCCTGCAGCACGCCCTCATGGCCGCGCAGGCCCAGATTTCCGGAACGTCGGACTACATCCGTGCCCGCCGCGGCGGCGTGGGCAGCGAAGCGCGGACCCGGCTCGCCGAGGCCGAACGAAACCTGCAGCAGGCGGTAGCCCTGCAGGCGTCAGATCCAGTCAGCGCCCTCGCCTATGCCCAGCAGGCCAATGCGCTGGCAGCCCAGGCCGCAGATATGGCCCAGCAGGACGTTGACGGGTTTGACGGCGGGTTCGGCGGGGGCGGTTTAGGCGGCGGCTACGGCGGACGCGGGGGCAGCGGCCTGGGCGGCGCGGTCCTCGGCGGCATCCTGATCGACTCCATCCTGCGCGGCGGCTCCCACGGGGGCGGCTGGGGCGGCGGCGGATTCGGCGGCTTCGGCGGCGGAGGATTCGGCGGCGGCGGTTTTGGCGGCGGCGGAGGCTTCGGTTCCTCCGGAGGAAACTTCTAGCACTGCAGGGGCCAAAGCCCCGAAAGTACACCAAGATGTACCCGTAACGGTTTCATGGCGAACGCGGGCAATTCCGAACACAGCATATTGAAAGGCAGACACCGTGGTTAAGCAGTCAATTTTCGGACGTATCACCCAGTTGGCCAAGGCCAACATCAACGCGATCCTCGACCAGGCCGAGGACCCGCAGAAAATGCTCGACCAGATGGTGCGGGACTACAGCAACAACATCGCCGAAGCTGAAAGCGCCGTTGCCCAGACCATCGGCAACCTGCGGATGCTTCAGGACGATTACAACGAAGACATCCAGAACGCGCAGAACTGGGGCAACAAGGCCCTGGCCGCCTCCCGCAAGGCGGACGAATTCCGCGCTGCGGGAAACACCGTGGACGCCGAAAAGTTCGACAACCTTGCCAAGGTGGCCCTCCAGCGCCAGATCGCTTCCGAGAACGAGGCCAAGGGCGCCCAACCGACCATCGCTTCCCAGGAAGAGATCGTCGAGCGGCTCAAGACCGGACTGAACCAGATGAAGGGCAAGCTGGACCAGCTCACCAGCAAGCGGGACGAGCTCATCGCCCGCGCCCGGAACGCCGCCGCGCAGACGCAGATGCACGACGCCATGAAGAGCATCGACGTTATGGACTCCACCTCCGAGGTGGGACGCTTCGAAGAGAAGATCCGCCGCGAAGAAGCCCGGGTCCGCGGTGCCAACGAACTGACCGCCTCCAGTCTGGACGCCCAGTTTGAAAGCCTGGAAGACCTCGGCGAGCAGACGGAGGTCGAGGCTCGCCTGGCCGCCCTGAAGTCCTCCGCGGGCACCAAGCAGTCCGCAATCGAGGAATAGCCCCACGCGCACCTGCCGCCGCGGAGGCGGGCAGAAAGGGCGGACGCCTACCGGCGGCGTCCGTCCTTTGCCGTCCGGGCACGCAGGGCCCGGCGCCGCAGCACCTGAGGCAGCACCAGCCACAGCAGGGCCACCACCATCCCAACTGCCAGCGCCGCCACGGCACCGGCGGCTCCCGACAGCACGATGTCGAAGATCAAACCGATGGTCCCGACCAGGATCAGTCCCACCAGCACCAGCGTCCAGCGCAGCAGCATGTCCGAATTGTTGACCAGGGCGCGCTTGATCCGCTGCTGGAAAAAGGTCCGGTGCATAACCACCGTTGACATCAGCAGCGCCGTCACGAGCACGGAAAGCACAACCAGCGCAAGGTAGAGGCCGATCTGGATCCGGTTGAGGCCGGCGAAGCGCTGCTGGAACGGCAGCGTCAGCAGGAATCCGGTGAGGATCTGGATACCCGTCTGGAGCACCCGGAGTTCCTGCAGCAAATCGGTCCAGTTGCGGTCCAGTTTCTGCAGCATGGTCTCACCGCGGTCCGGATCACGCTCCACGGGTCGCTGTCCCATAGGTGGAAGTCTAGAACGCGGCGGGAGCGGATATAAGGAAAGTCCCCCGAGGTTCCTTGCGGATCCTCGAGGGACTTTCCTTTTGGTTGCGGGGGCAAGATTTGAACTTGCGACCTCTGGGTTATGAGCCCAGCGAGCTACCGAACTGCTCCACCCCGCGGCGTGATATCTAACTCTACCCGCCGCGGGGTCCGGGTGCAAACCGGCCGGATATGGCTGCCCGCCTAGTCGCCGCTGCCGCTGTCTGCAGCCGGTGCGCTGGCACCGTCGGTGGGAGCAGCGGGTGCTCCGCCGGCTTCGCCGCCGCTCTCCATCTGCTCCTGCGCCGCGGTGGCCCGGGTAATTGCGTCCTTCAGCCTTGCCTGCGCCTCGCCGTAGGCCGCGAAATCTCCGCGGCCCAGGGCGGACTGGCCGTCCTGGATGGCCTTGCCTGCATCAGACAGGGCGGTTGAGAGCTCCGACTGTGCCGTCACGTCGGTACCGGGTGTTTCCGGGGTGGCGCCCACGTTGCCGGAGTCGCCGGTGTCCGCACCGGAGTCTCCCCCGAAGATCTGGTTCAGCGCTTCGTCCAGGGTGGGAGCGAACCCGACCTTCTCACCGAAGTTGACCAGCACCCGCTGCAGTGTCGGATAGGACGATGCACCGGAGGACTGCACATAGACCGGCTGGACGTACAGGATGCCGTCACCGACCGGCAGGGTGAGCAGGTTGCCGTTGATGACTTCCGAAGCACCCTGGCGGAGCAGGTTCAGTGCATTGGACACGGTGGGATCGGAGTTGAAGGTGTTCTGCGCCTGGCCCGGTCCGGGCACGGCTGTGTCCGTAGGCAGCGACAGCAGGCGGAGCTTTCCGTAGTTCTCGCTCTTCACGCCGGCTTCGCCTGTTCCCGCGTCCGCATCCGCGGAGAGGAAACCGTAGAGCACGTTCCGGGCCTCCCCGCTTTCGGTCACGAACGGAATGAACGGGGTCGTCAGCGAGAACGTGGCCTCATCCTGGCCCGGCATCTGCAGGGACAGGTAGTACGGCGGCTGCTTGACACTGGAATTGCCGCCGGTGGGATCGGAGGGCACGCTCCACGCGTCGTCGTTCTTGTAGAACGAGTCCGGGTCGGTCACGTGGTATTTGCCCAGCAGTTCACGCTGGACCTTGAACTGGTCCTCCGGGTAGCGGACGTGGGCCAGCAGATCAGCCGACATCTCGCTGTAGGGCTTCAGCGTGGACGGGAAAACGCTCTGCCAGGACTGCAGCAGGGGGTCCTGGTCATCCCATGCGTACAGGGTGACCGAGCCGTCGTAGGCGTCCACGGTGGCCTTGACGGCGTTGCGGATGTAGTTCACCTGCTCCTGCGGCAGCGCAGCTGCACCGGGGGTCAGCGAGTCGGTGGTGGCATCCTGCAGTTCCTGCTGCGTGGAGTACGGGAAGTACTTGCTGGTGGTGTAGCCGTCCACGATCCACTTCACGCGGCCGTCGATGACCGCCGGGTAGGCATTGCCGTCCACGGTCAGGTACGGAGCGACCTTTTCCACCCGCTCGCGGGGGTCGCGGTCGTAAAGGATCTGTGATTCGTCGTTGATGGCGTCGGACAGCAGCAGCTCGGTGGACTGGAACTTGATCGCGTAGACCAGCTGGTTGAAAAGGTTTCCGACGCTCGGGCCGCCCTCTCCGCTGAACGTGGTCTGCGATTCCTCTTCCGAGTTGCCGGTCTGCGGCCGGTCGATCTCCACCGGGTCGCTGCCCTCGGGGGCACCCACCACGGAGTACTGCGGAGAGTTCTCACCGAAGTAGATCCGCGGTTCGTAGGATCCGTCTTCCGTCAGCACACCGGTGGACGGTATGCCCGATTCCATGAAGCTGGGCTTGCCGTCGGCCTCGACGGTGGAGCCCCTGGCGGCCACCACGCCGTAACCGTGCGTGTAAAGGATGTGTTCATTGACCCAGCCGGTGGGCACACCGCCCACGTTGAGCTCACGGACCGCGATGACCGTGTCCTGGACTTCGCCGTCGATCTCGTAGCGGTCCACATTCAGGGTCTGCGGGAACTGGTAGTACTGGCGGAACTGCTGCAGCTGGCTGAACGCGTCGGATACAACGTTCGGATCGAGCAGCCGGATGTTGGAGGTGGTGCCGGCATCCTGGGCCAGGGCACCGGCATTGGCATTGACCGTGGCGTCATAGGGAATGACCTCGGTGTCGGTCAGTCCGTACGCTTCGCGGGTGAGGTCGATGTTGCGCTGGATGTACTCGCGTTCCAGGTTCAGCTCCGAGGGCTGGACCTGGTAGCGCTGGACAATCCAGGGGTAGATGCCGCCGGCCACGATGGCGGTGATGATCAGCATGGCGGTGCCGATGATCGGCAGCCGCCACCGGCCGATCACGGCGGAGAGGATGAACAGCACGGCAACGATGACCGAGGCGACGGCCAGGATGGCCTTGGTGGGGATAACGGCTTCGACGTCGGTGTAGAGCGCGCCGGTCCAGGTTCCGGAGGTGCTCAGCAGGGTGTCGTAGCGGTCCAGCCAGAAGTTCACGGCCTGCAGGATCAGGAACGCTGCGGCAATGATCGCCAGGTGCAGGCGCGCCGGGCGGCTCACGAAGACACCCTTTTCCTCCAGCCGGATGCCCCCGTACAGGTAATGGGTCAACAGCCCGGCGATGCCGGCAATCACCACCACGCTGATCAGGAAACCGACGAGGAACCCGATGAAGGGCAGGGTGTTCAGGTAGAAGCTGTAGTCCATGTTGAACTGCGGGTCGGTTTCCCCGAAGTCCTTGCGGTTGAAGAAGAGCAGTGCCTGCTGCCACATGGACATGGCCGCCGTGCCGGCGAACCCGCCCACCACAATGGGGATGCCGATCATCAGGAGCTTGCGGACCGGTTCAAGCTGGGCCTGGTACCGGTTCAGGTTGTCCTGCAGGGCGCTGTCCGGGGCATAGATGGGCCGCGATACATAGGCCACCCGGATACTGGTGAACACCCCGGCGGCCATTACGAGGAAAGCGGCGAGGAACATGCAGATCCGGGTCAGGTTCTCCTTGACGAAGACTTCCAGGTAACCCAACTGGTTGAACCACAGGACATTGGCATACACCTGGGAGAAGTACACGAAGCCAATGACGAGCACGGCCACAACAATCAGCGTGGCGATCAGCGGGCTGCGCCGCCGTCGCCTGCCGGTGGCAGTTGCTGCGCCGGGTCGGGAGAATGGGCCGTTTGGTCCGGAAGTCACAGTTACCTCATCGTTCGGTGCGTCGGCTCGCGGCCTCGCCGGGTTGCACCGGTGGGAGTGGTTCCGGGAGCATTTTCAACCCCTTTTCCCCGCCGGAAGGCCCTGAAGCCGTCCCTACTCATTCTGCCTTGGATTGTTCCCCGGCTGCCACTTCCTGCGGACTCCGATTCCAAGCTTGTCCCGATCGTAACGAGGCCGGGCCGGTCAGCTACCCGTTTACGCTACAAGCTGCACTGCGGCAGATCGGCCGGGTTAGTACCGGCCGCGAGTTTTTCGACGGCGTCCCTCGCCTCGTCCAGCGTGGACACCTTGACCACTGCCAGTCCTTCGGGGATGTGGTCCACCACCTCGGCGCAGTTCGCCTCCGGGGCCAGGAAGAATTCCGCACCCGCGTCCGAGGCGCCGATGAGCTTCTGGCGGATTCCGCCGATGGGCCCGACGTTGCCCGCAGCATCGATGGTTCCCGTACCGGCAAAGTGCCTGCCGCCGGTGAGCTGCTCCGGGGTGAGCCGGTCCACGATCCCCAAGGCGAACATCATGCCGGCGGACGGGCCGCCCACCCGGTCCATTCCCTCACCGATCCGCACCTCGAACGGAAAATCGAAGGTCGTCGCCAACTCGATTCCGAGCTGGTAGACGCCGGAGTCCGACTTTCGGGGCGTCAGCGTCTCCATGACCTCGGAGCCGCCGCGCCGGACCGTGACATCCACCGGTGACCCGCCGGCGTCGTTCAGCGCGGACCGGAGGGTGTCGATGCCGTCGACAGGCGTGTCCCCCACTGCCAGCACAGTGTCGCCGGCCTGCAGCACGCCCTCGGCGGGGGCACCCTCGACGACGGACCCCACGGAGAGCTCCTGGGTATACGGGATCTCCAACAGCGTCAGTGCTGCTGCCACGGCGGACTCCTGGGACGAGGTCATGGCAGCGGCGTTCTCTTCATCCACCTGCTCGCCGGTAGTTCCCGGCGCGTAGAGGAAATCGGCGGGGTACACGACGTCGTTGGTGTTCACCCAGCCCCCCAGGGCGTGGAAAATGCTGATGTTGGTGCTGGGACCGCCGGCCACGTAAACCGTGGTCAGGTCCAGCTCACCGTCAGTCGGGTAGCTGCGCTCCCCTTCGATTTGGATGATGTCCTTGCCGCCGGCGGTTCCGAGCGTGTTGAACGTGGGTCCCGGGGACTCCACCACGTACTGGGCCGGCAGGAGCAGCCCCGCCCCGCCGAGGACAAACGCGAGAACGCCCGAAACGAGGATGCCGCGGGACCGGGGCGAGCGCTTGGCCGGCACCGGCTTTCCGTCGCCCAGACCCTGGTAGGGGTAGACGGAGTAGCTGCCGTCAGGCTGCGGTGCCGGGGCGCCCGGTCCCTGCGGGCGGGAGTTACCCGTTCCGCCTCCCCCGTACCCCGCGCCGCTGCCGTCTTCATGTGTGGGGCGCAACTGTCCAACCTTTTCCTGCGTTTGTGCCGTGCATATAGCCGGACATGTGTGTGTGCCGTACGTGTCTGCGTACCCGCCTTGTGTTGCCGGGCACCACCCTGCAAGCCTACGCCCGCACCGCAAGCCGGGCGTGCAGCCGGGCTTTGCCTACAGCGAACGAAATACGGCCGTGCGGGACAGGCCTCGGGCACTGCCGGTAACGTAAAGGCAATATGGTCGGCTGCTGCCGGGCATCGTAAGCGTTATCCTCTTATCTCCTTCCACAGGACCGGTGGTATCCCATGAGTTCCAATCCTTCCGACCGCGGGGACAACCCCCAGGATCCGCTGTCCGAAATGCTTGCGCGCCTGTTCGGCGGCGGCGGTGCCGGCGGCATGGACCCCTCCGAGCTGGCCAAGGCAGCGGGACTTCCCTCTGATCCGAATGCCATGGCGATGATTTTCCAGCAGGTGCAGGCCATGTTCAGCACCCCCTCCGACGGTCCGGTGAACTGGCAGCTGGCCAAGGACAATGCACGCCGGGTGGCCGCGACCGGCAGTGATCCCTCCACCGGCCCCGCCGCGGCCCGCGAGGTCGACGAAGCCCTGCACCTGGCCGAGCTCTGGCTGGACCCGGCCACGGACTTCGCATCAACTGCCGCCCTCGGCCGGGCCTGGTCCCGCGCCGAATGGGTCGAGGCCACCATGGACTCATGGCGCCGCCTGACGGAACCGGTGGCCGTCAGCATTTCCGAAGCGCTATCCAACGCGATCACCACCCAGATGCCCGAGGAAATGAAGTCCATGATGGGCGGGGCGTCCTCCATGCTCGCGAACATGGGCGGGGCGATGTTCGGCATCCAACTCGGCCAGGCCGTGGGTGCCCTGTCCAAGGAAGTGGTCAGCTCCACCGACATCGGCCTGCCGCTTGCCGCCGGGACCATGGCACTGCTGCCGGCCAACGTTGCCGCTTTCGGCGAGGGCCTGGACGTCCCCGACACGGAAATCCGGCTTTACCTCGCCGTCCGGGAAGCAGCCCACGCCCGGCTGTTTGCCCATGCTCCGTGGCTTGCCTCGCACCTCTTCGGTGCCATTGAAAGCTACGCCCGCGGCATCCACATCGACATTTCCAAGATCGAAGAAGCCGCCCGCGACATTGATCCCGCGAATCCCGAATCCATCCAGTCCGCCCTTTCCGGCGGGGTCTTCCAGCCGCAGCGCACGCCCGCCCAGGACGCCGCCCTGGAACGGCTGGAGACGGCGCTGGCCCTGGTGGAAGGGTGGGTGGACGAAGTCACCGCCGCAGCCACCGCCAACCTGCCGTCCGCAGGAGCACTGCGGGAAATGATCCGCCGGCGCCGGGCCAGCGGCGGCCCGGCCGAGCACACCTTCGCTTCGCTGGTGGGCCTGGAGCTGCGTCCGCGGCGGCTGCGCGACGCAGCCGCCCTGTGGGCGCACCTCACCGAGGAACGCGGCATTGAAGGGCGCGACGCCGTTTGGCAGCATCCGGACCTGCTTCCCACCTCGGAGGACCTGGACGATCCCAAGGGCTTCAGCAAGCGGCGGGAACTGCTCGAAGCGGCAGACTCCGACGTCGATGCGGCGTTGAAGCGCCTGCTGGAAGGCGGCTTCGATGAGCCCGCCGAAGATACTGCTCCCGAAAACCCCGAAGAGAACGCTGCCGAAGACACCGGCGCCGACGGGAACGCCGCCGACGCGGGCCCTGCTGACGGCGATCCGGAAGAAGGCACCGAGGAGGACGGCAACCCGAAGCCGGGCTCCAACTAAAACCCCGGTCCCACTAAAACCGGGTTCCAACGGATCCCGGCTGGACCGGCAAGAGGACTGGTTCCGGCGGGCACAGCCCGCTGGCGCTAGTCCTCTTCCATTTCCCCCTTCAGCCCGCGGGCGCTGGCAAAGGCTGCTCCGGACAGGAACGCCTTGGCGGTTTCCGTTTGCGGGTACGTCTCCAGCAGCCGCCAGAACGCGGCTCCGTGCGAGGGCACAATCAGGTGTGCGAGTTCGTGCAGCAGCACATAGTCCACCACCCACTCCGGCATTCCCTGCAGCTTGTCCGACAGCCGGATGCTGCCCCGCGCCGGGGTCGCAGAACCCCAGCGGGAGTTCTGGTTGCTGACCCAGCGGACGGACTCGGGCCGGGCCTTCCCGGCCAGGTAGGTGCGGGACAGTTCCCCCGCCCGCGCCATCAGCCGGCTGTCGCTGGTCTGGGGAGTCGATTCCCGGGCCACGCGCTGTTCCAGCCGGGCAACCATGCGCTGAACCCATTCGGCTTCCTGCTCGCGGCTGAAGTGGGCCGGGATGGACACCAGCGCCACCCCGTCCCGGAAGACGGCGTTCACGGTCCGCTTGCGCCGCGCGGAACGCCGCACCTGGATGGGGATTCCCGAGCTGGTGGTAGCAGGGACGGACGCACCGGCAGAAGGATGAGGCATATTTCCAGCCTAGACGGCGCCGGTGACGGTCCTGCACCTTGTGGATAACCGCCGGCGGCAAGCCGTCCCGTGCCAGCATGGTCAGCACCCCGCCCGCGGCGGGCCATGGACTGGACACACCAGGCCACACCGGGACACAAGGGAGCACAGCCATGCGGATCAATCCGGGAGTGCACGTATTGGAAGTATCGCCCGGTGCCAGGCAGCTGGGCATCGGCGCCGGATCGCTGCTGCTGCGCAACCTCCAAGACGCCGACGTCGCGTTCCTGGCGGCCCTGCGCAGCGGAGTCCCGGACGGCACGGAGCAGGATGCTGCGGCGGGTGTGTCACTTTCCGCGGAGCGGGCTGCGTCGCTGCTGGAGGTTTTGGAGCCGCTGCTCATTCCGCAGGAAACCACGGCCTCTCCCGTCCCTTCCCTGCGTTCGGAACGCCTGCAGCCGGATGCCCAGCGGCTGGCAGCGGCTTACGCCGCCAACGGGGAGGAATCGGTCCGCCGCCGTGCGGCGGCCACCGTGCTGGTCGAGGGCCTGGGGCGGACCGGTGCCCTCCTCGCCCGCACACTGGCTTCCGCCGGCGTCGGAACCCTGCTGTTGGCCGACCCGGCTGCCGTGGCCCCGACGGATGTGGGTGCGTCCTATGCGATGACGGATATCGGCATGAACCGCGCGGCAGCGGTCAAGCGCCACGTGTTCCGGATCGACCCCACCCTGCAGGTGCTGGTGCACTCCGGTATCCGGGTCCGCTCCGAGCCTGTGCCGGTGGATCTGGCGGTGACGGTCCAGGCGGCAGGCTTCGGTGCGGCAGGCGGCCGTCCGGCCGAGCCGACGGCGGCTGCCGACGGCATTCCCCGCTTGGTGGTCTCCGCGCAGGAGGACGGGTGGGATGTGGGTCCGCTGGTGGTTCCGGGGGCCACTGCATGCCTGGAATGCCTGGACCTGCACCGCGCGGACACCGACCCCGGCTGGTTCGCGGCCGCGGATGCCCTGGCCCGCCGCGCCGGGGGCCCGGCTGCCGGCACCGTCTTGGACTGCTCGGGTCCGGACGGCGAGGAGACCGCCGGATCCGTGCTGGCGGCAGGGACCGCGGCCACGGCGGCCCTGGTGTTCCTTGACGGGATTAACCGTCCGGCGCTGTATTCCGCTGTCCTGCAGGTGCGGGCCTCGGACGGCTACTCCCGGCTGCAGCAGCTGGATTACCACCCGGCCTGCGGGTGCCGGCTACAGCACCGCCTGAACCGGGTGGCCTGACGGCCAGGAAGGGTTTTCGTCCAGCGGCGCCTATGATCCGGCGCTGGCCTCGAGTACCTTCAGCACCTCTTCGCCGTACTTTTCGAGTTTGGACGGGCCGACGCCGGGCAGCGTGGCCAGCCGGTTCAACGACGGCGGCCTGTCCTCGGCGATGGCAACCAGTGTCGCGTCGGTGAAAACGACGAACGCCGGGATGCCTGCTTCCGAGGCTGCCTCCCGCCGCCATTCGCGCAGCGCCTCGAATGTTGCTTCCTCATAGGTCACCGGGCAATCCGCACAGCGGCCCACCTTGCGTTCGGCACCGGTGTTCAGCAGGGCACCGCAGCTGCGGCACTTCGCCGGGCCGGTGACCTTGCGCCGGGCCTGCCGGGCCGGGCCGGCCGTCCGGCCTGCGTCGCGTTCGGTGCGCGGACGCAGCCCGTCCAGGAACCGGGACGGCTTCCGGTTGGCCCGTCCGCCCGGTGTACGGGCGGTAGACCAGGACAGGGCAAGGTGGACACGGGCACGGGTGATGCCGACGTACAGCAGACGCCGTTCCTCGTCCACGGCTTCGGGCGTATCAGCGAAGGAAATGGGCATCAGGCCCTCGCTCAGTCCGACCAGGAACACCGCGTCCCATTCCAGGCCCTTGGCCGAGTGCAGGGAAGCCAAGGTGACGCCCTGGACCCGAGGCGCGTGCTGCGCAGCTGCTCGTTCCTCAAGTTCGGCCACGAAGTCCTGGAGCGTGAAAATGGCCTCGGGGTCCCGGGTCCGGGTCACCTGCAGTTCTTCGGACAATGCCACCAGGGCGGCGAGTGATTCCCACCGCTCGCGCGTGGCCCCGCCGCCGGCCGGCGCCTCGGGGGTGTAGCCCAGCGACGCAAGGATGTCCTTCACCAGCTGCGGCACCGGTTCATTGCCGACGGAGCGTGACGCCGCGCGCAGCTGAAGCACGGCATCGCGGACCTCGCGGCGGGCAAAGAACCGCTCGCCGCCGCGCAGCTGGTAGCCGATGCCGGCCGAAGCCAGTGCCTGCTCGTAGGCCTGCGACTGCCCGTTGGTCCGGAACAGTACGGCGATCTCACTGGCCTGGACGCCCTCCTCCAGGAGAGCCTTGATGGACGACGCTACGTGCGCCGCTTCGGCTTCGTCGTCGGCGCATTCGGTGAACGTCGGTTCCGGTCCCGCCGGCCGCTGCGCCACCAGTTCCAGGGGCGTTGGCCACGGCGGCGCCGTGCGGTTGCGCTCCCCCTCGGCCGTCCGGGCCGCGAGGATCCGGTTGGCGAGGCCCACCACCTGCGGGGTGGAGCGGTAGTCACGGACGAGCTTGACGACGTCGGCGTCCGGGAACCGCTTGGTGAAGTCCAGCAGGTGCCGGGGTGTGGCGCCGGTGAAGGAGTAAATGGTCTGGCTTGAATCGCCCACCACGCACAGCTCGTCCCGGGCACCGAGCCACAGGTCCAGGAGGCGCTGCTGCAGCGGGGAAACGTCCTGGTATTCGTCCACCACGAAGTGGCGGTACTGGTCCCGCACCATGGCTGCTACCCGCTCATCCTCCTGCAGGATTCCCACCATGATGAGCAGGACATCCTCGAAGTCGATGATGTTGCGGTCCACCTTGACGTCTTCATAGGACTGGAAGATGCGTGAGATAGCGGTCAGGTCGAAGCCCGCCGGCGGCTCCCGGTCCGCTGCCGCACGGACGTAGCTGTCCGGGGTGAGCATGGACACCTTGGCCCATTCGATTTCGGCAGCGACGTCGCGGATGGCCGCGCGGTCCGTGGATAGCCGGAGGCGGCGGGCTGCCTCCGCGATGATCTGTGCCTTGTGGTCCAGCAGCCCGGGCATGGCACCGCCAACGGTGTGCGGCCAGAAGTACTGCAGCTGCTTCAGGGCCGCGGCGTGGAAGGTGCGGGCCTGGACACCGTTGGCGCCCAGGTCCCGCAGCCGGGTCCGCATTTCCGCCGCGGCGCGGGCAGTAAAGGTCACGGCCAGCACCTGCTGGGGTTTGTACACACCGGTGGCCACGCCGTACGCCATGCGGTGGGTGATGGCACGGGTCTTACCCGTGCCGGCGCCGGCCAAGACACACAGCGGGCCCGTCAGGGTGGTGGCGACTGCCCGCTGCTCGTCGTCGAGCCCGGACAGGATGAGTGCTTCGGGTGATTCGCTGCTCATGGGCGGGCGCCGGCCTCCGGTTCGGTTATGGTCCCGCCGTACCAGCGCTCGATCAGGTTCCGGGCAATGGAAATGGGGCCTGCAATGGTGATTTCTCCGCTGGACACTGCGGCTGCGAGTTCGGACCGGCTGAACCAGCGGACATCGGACATTTCCACACCGTCCGCCCGGGCAGCCGGGTTGGCGGTGCGGGCCGTGAAGCCCAGCATCAGTGAACAGGGGAAAGGCCACGGCTGGGAACCCAGGTACTGCGGGGAGTGGACAACCACCCCGGACTCCTCCTCCACTTCCCGGATCACGGCTGCTTCCAGCGACTCCCCCGGCTCCACGAATCCGGCCAGGGTGGAGTACCGGTTACCGGGCCACGCCGCGGCGGAGCCCAGCAGGATACGGTCCTGCTCATCGGTGACCGCCACGATGATGGCCGGATCGGTGCGCGGAAAGTGCGAGCTTCCGTCTTCGGGGCAGCGCCGGACCCAGCCGCCCTGCTCGGGCACGGTGGGCGCACCGCAGCGCGGGCAGTGGGTGTGCACTGCATGCCAGTTGGCAACTGCGGCAGCTTCAACGAACAGTCCCGCGTCCAGGGCCCCGAGTTCGGTGGCGGATTCGCGCAGGCTGGCCCAGGCTGCGCCGTCGACGGCGAACGCCGGATCGGGTTCCGGCAGCGTGACCAGCACGATGTCCGATCCCAGCGGCACCTGCGCGTCTTCCAAGGTGCGGCCCAGGTAGACGGGTGCGTCGCCGAAGCCGTCTGCCGGCGGGTCCAGCAGCACCAGGGCGGAGTCCCGGACCAGGGCACGGCCCTTCGCAAAGTACATAACGCGGGTGGCGGCATCCGCCCGGATGGTCTCGAAAAGGTCGGGAGCGATCCGGCGCTCGGATCCGCGGTCCACCGCCGTCCGGGCCAGCGGTAACAGTCCAAGGGGGGAAACAAATGCTGCCGGTGCCGGAATACTCATACCACCTACCGTACTGACTCCCTCCCCCCAAACTGTAGTTGGCCCCCGGCCCCGGGGGCTGCTTGAGGTTTTCCTCACGGTTTGGACGACTCGCCGCCGCACTGCGGTTATTCAGGACACATCTGCCCATACGGTTGAAGATGTGAAACGGACCCCCATGGAATTGGCTGCAATGGCCAGCGCTGCCGTCCCAGGGCTGACCCCAACCGGCGTTGCCGGTTCCCCCGACGACGCCGCGGATTTTGACGCCGCGCTGCTCGTGGACGACGCCGGACGCAGGTGGCGGGTCCGCTCACCCAAGCACCTTGAAGCGAGCATGCGGCTGGAGACCGAGCTGCTGGTCCTGCGCACCTTCGTCCCTGCGGTCCGGGCCGAGCTGCCGTTTGTGCTGCCCTACGTGGCCGGAACCGTCCGCCAGGGTGAACTATGCACCTTCGTCTACTCCCACCTGCCCGGGGCTACCCGGAGCATCGATACCCTGATGACCTCCGGGCGTGCCGTGGCGGCGGAGATCGGCCGCGCCATGGCCGCCGTCCACGCTTTGCCACGGGAACTGGTCACCCGCGCCGACCTGCCCAGCTACACCGCGAACGAATTCCGGCAGCGCCGCCTGAACGAACTCGACCAGGCTGCCACCACCGGACTGATCCCCTCAGTCCTGCTGCGGCGCTGGGAACATGCCCTGGAAGACGTCTCGCTGTGGCGGTTCAAGCCCACGGTGGTCCACGGGGACCTGCATGAAGACAACATCCTGCTGACCGGCGAGCGGGTCAGCGCCGTCACGGGCTGGACCGACCTCCGCGTGGGCGACCCGGCTGACGACTTTGCCTGGCTGATTGCCGCCAACGATCCGCGGTTCACCGAAACGGTCCACGGCGCGTACCTGGAGGCAAGCACCGATCCGGAGGATCCGCACCTGATCCGCCGCGCCGCGCTCTCTGCCGAATTCGCGCTGGCCCAATGGCTGGTCCGCGGTGTCGCGGCGGAAAACTCCACCATGGTGGATGAGGCCGTGGAAATGCTCGCCACCCTCGAGGAGGATGTGCTGGAGCAGGAAGCGGCGGACCAGCGGGCGGGCCAGTACCGTGCGGCAGCGGACGCCGTCCCCCGGACCGTCAACGTGCCCGTCGATGCTGATGCTCCGGCTGATGCTCCCGCCGATGCTCGCGCGGCTGCCAAGCCTGACTCCGCCAAGGTTACTGTGGCTCCCATCGAGCCCGCCGGGGAGCAGGCCGATGGCACCGAAGACGGACCCGACGAGGGCACCGAGGCCGGAATTGAGGCTGCCTATACCGACGGTGACCGCCTTGCTGCCGACGAGGTTGCCGGGGACAGCGTTGCTGCGGACGACGACGAGACCCGAGCCTCCGGCAGTGCGCAGGGTCCGGGCCTGGCAGAAGTCATTGTGCTGCCGGCACGCGGCGCCGCAGTCCCGGCCGGGGACACGGATGCCGACGCCGACACGGGAAGCGAAAACTCCGAGGCCGCAGCAGCGGAAGCGGAAGCGAAACCCGAGGCAGCAGAACCCGATGCACAGACGGAGGACGGTGCAGAGACGGCACCCGATGCAGAAGCCGCCGTCGATACTGCTCCGACCGGCGCCGACGGTGCAGGAACCGGGAGCGACACCGCTACCACCGCACTGCCTCTGATTCCGGTTCGGAAGCAGTAGCCCGCCTTCAGCCCGCAGCCCGAAGTGCCCCGCCGATTTCCGGCGGGGCACTTTCTGATCAGAACCCGGCTGACGGACGTTCGGCTGCCGCGCCGATGATCTGCTCCAGTTCGGCCTCGTCCGCCAGGTTGTACGGCCGGATGACCTTGTCCGCCGCCACGTAGTAGAACGCGGCACGGACCTTTTCCAGGGGCACGCCCTTCAGCCGGGACCAGGCCAGCCGGTACACGGCAAGCTGTACCGCCCGAACATCGAGCTTGGCCGACGACGGCGGAGCGCCGGTCTTCCAGTCGATCAGGTCCCATGTGCCGTCGGCATCCTGGAAGACGGCGTCGATGCGGCCGCGCACGACGACGGCGTCCACCTTGGTCTCCACCGGCACCTCAATGTAGGCCGGGGTCCGCTGCGCCCACTCCGAGGACTCGAACGTGGCGATCATGTCCTCGAGCTGGTAGGCCTCGTCCACGTACGCATCCGCGGCCCCGGGATACTCATCGATGTCCAGCATGCCGCTGGTGCCGAAGAACTCTTCCACCCAGGCATGGAATGCCGTTCCCTTGCGCGCGGCCATGCCGGGCTGGCGGGGAACCGGGCGGCGCAGCTGCCGGGTCACCTCAGCCGGGTCGTCCTTCAGGTCCACCAGCATGGACGCCGAGATGTGGGCGGGCAGTTCCACCTGCACCACCTCATTTGGCGGGCGGTGCCGGGCAAGCAGCAGCTGCGTCTCCCGGCTCCAGCGTCCGGGCGCCTGTCCAGCCGGATCGTTCCCTGCGCCCTGTTGCTGTTGCTGTTGCGCGGCGCCTATAACGGCCTGCGCTGCCGCTTCCATCCGCTGCCGGCGGGAGCCCAGCGGATCCACCGGCCATACTGCGCGTTCAGCCTCGGCAAGGGCGGGATTCTCCGTGCCCTCTTCCTCTGGTGTGACCCAGCGTGCCAGGTGATAGCCCGGCGCCCCCGCCTGTTCCAGTTCGTACAGGTCCTGGAGGTAGCGCGAGGGGCCCAGCGGCTTGGAGCGTCCGCCGCCCCAGGCGGAGGAGGTGCAGATCAGCACCGACTTGGCTCGGGTAAAGGCGACGTAGGCCAGCCGGCGCTCCTCCCGCTCGGCGTGGCCCTTGGCGTCTTCGCTGAAGAGCTTCTCGCTCTCCAGCCAGGACTTCTGGTCAACCTGTTCCCAGTCCCACTGCGGCAGGTCCAGGCTGTCGCCGCGAAGGGTCCACGGCACCGAGGAGTCGCCGCTGCTCCAGCGTGAATCCTTGTCGCTGGGGAAGGATGCTTCGTTCAGGCCCGGAACGGCCACAATGTCCCATTCCAGCCCCTTGGAGGCATGCACGGTCAGCAGCTGCACCGCTTCCCGGCTGGGTTCGAGCGGGGTCACGGGCAGGCCGTTTTCTTCGGTGTTCGCTGCTTCCAGCCAGGCCAGGAACGCGGCCAAATCCACCCGTTCCGAGGACGAGCTGAAGGTTGCTGCGGCGTCGATGAAGGCGTCCAGGTTGCGGCGGGATTCGTGCAGGGTGACGCCGGGCTTGGCTGCCACCTCGATGTCCAGCAGGATCCGGCGCTCCACTTCCCCGATCAGGGTGGTGAGGTCCTCCCCCACAAAGCCGCGCAGGTCCCGCAGCTCGTTGCGCAGCAGCGTCAGCCGGCGCAGTCCTTCCTCGGAGAGGGACCGGCCGGCATTGGACACCCAGCCCGGGCGCGGCAGGGAATCCACCGCTTCAACCAGGCTGCCGGCTTCCACCAGGTCCGCCTCGACCACCAGATCCGGCCCTTCGTCAGGTCCGTGGATGTCTGCTGCGTCCGCCACCCGGACTGCGCGTTCGCGGACCCGCACCAGGTGCCGGGACCAGTCGGCCAGGGCCATCAGGTCCGCCGGGCCCAGGCGCCAGCGGGCTCCAGCAAGGATGCGCAGCATGGAGTCCGAGCGTCCCGGGTCCCCCAGTACCCGCAGGACGGCCAAAAGATCCACCACTTCCGGTGTGGACAGCAGCCCGCCCAGGCCCACAATCTGGACCGGAATGCCACGCAGTTCCAGTTCCTTGCGGATGGGTTCGAACTGCTTCCGGCCCCGGCAGAGGACCGCGACGGTGGGCCACAGGACGTTGCGGCGGTCGTCGTACTCCGCCTTTTGCTGCCGGTGCTTGGCCACCAGTTCGGCTACGGCTTCGGCTTCGCCCAGGATCCGTTCCTGGCCGTGCCGGCCCGGTTCCACGGAAACGTCGCTGAGGTAGCGTCCGAGGTACACCTCGCCGAGGGGCGCGCTGGGCCGGGCCTGCAGCTCGGGAACATACGGCAGCCGCTGATGCTTGAGCCACGGGGCCACGCCGTTCAGCGGGGAGGACACGGTGTTGGCGGCTTCCAGCACGGAGGTGGCGTTGCGCCAGGCCACGGACAGGTTCGCCAGCGGCGCCAGCGCCCTCCCCTCCGCAGTGGTCAGCGGGAACTTCTCCCGGAAGGTGCCCAGCTGCCCGGCGGACGCACCGCGGAATCCGTAAATGGACTGGTGCGGGTCTCCCACCGCCGTGACCGAACGCCCGTCGCCGAACAGCTTGGAAAACAGGACCATCTGCGCATGCGACGTGTCCTGGAATTCGTCCAGCAGCACCACTTTGTATTTGGCGCGTTCCATCTCCACGGCTTCCGGGATGGTGGACGCAATGCGGGCGGCCAGTTCCACCAGGTCGCCGAAGTCCAGCTGCCGGCGCTCGGCCTTGGCCTGCCGGTAGGCCTCCACCAGTTCGGTGACGGAAATGCGGGTACGCAGCCGGTTGAGCAGCTTCCGGGCCGCCTGGGTGGGTTCCTTGGGCTTGCCGAACTGGTACGGCAGCACGGAAACAGCGTCCACATGTGCCTGCAGTTCCGCCCGCACCTCGGCCGGGGTGCGCAGGTGTTCGGAGCATTCCCCGGCCATCTGCAGCACGGCCGAGACCAGGGTCGATTTGGCTGCGGTGAAGTGTTCGTAGTCCCCCGAGTACGCCTCCACCACTTCGTTGGCCAGCTGCCAGGACTGCGCGCCGCCAAGCATCACGGAATCACGTTCCACGCCTATCCGCAGGCCGTAGTCATTCACGATTCCGTTGGCGTAGGAGTGATAGGTGGAAACAGTGGGTTCCATCCGCTCCTCGCCGCTCTCGTCCGGCTCGCCTGTCCCGCCCGCGCCGTCGAGCTGGCGGTACAGCATGTTCAGGCGCCCGCGGATCCGGGTGGCCAGCTCACCGGCGGCCTTGCGGGTGAAGGTCACCCCGAGGATCTGCTCGGGCCGGACCAGTCCGTTGGCAACGAGCCAGACGACCCGGTCCGCCATGGTTTTGGTTTTGCCCGACCCGGCACCGGCAATCACCAGCAGCGGTTCCAGCGGGCCCTCGATAATGCCGATCTGGTCTTCGGTGGGGTACTGCACCGGCGCGTGGGGTTCGGTATGCAGCAGCTCCGCCAAATCCCGGGCGGAGTAGCGGGGAGCCCCTCCCTCCGGCAGGGCGCCGTCCGGGCGCTCATTGGTTCCCGATACCTCGTCGGTTACGGAGGCACTCACTCGGTGACCTGCTTTCCTTCAGCGCACAGTGGACAGATTTCGGGCAGCCGGCAGCCGTTGCCGCCAAAGCCGCTCCGGCCGGGATCATGGACAGTTTCGAAGAACGCGGCCGACATCAGCCGCGCTGCCTCGGCCACCATGTCCCGCGCCGTGGTGTCGTTCGGGTCCAGTGCCGGCTGCTCTTGCACGGATACTCCCTTGTTGGAGGTTCCCAGCTGCACGAGGGCCGCTCCTCCCGGTACCCGCGGGGCATCGGGCAGCGCCCCCTCGCGCACGGCTTCCTGGTAGGCCGCCAGCTGCGGGTGGCCCTGCAGGTCGTCCTTCTTGGGCGCCGATTTCCCCGTCTTCAGGTCGACAATGAACAGCCGTCCTTCAGCGTCGACTTCCAGGCGGTCTATCTGGCCGCGGAGCAGGGCAGTACGCACCGCGCCGTCGATCTCCACCGGCAGCTCCACCTGGAAGTCCTGCTCGACGGCAGCCAGCGAGCGGCCGCTGCGGCGCATGGTGATGACGTATTCGGCCAGTTTGCGGACCATGGATTCGGCCCGCTGGAGGTCCATCCGGCCTTCCCAGTTGTCCTTCATGCCCAGCGACGGCCAGCGCTTCTCCAATTCCGCCACATACTCGTTCCCCGTAGCGTCCGGCATGTCCTGGGCGATGGCATGCACCAGGGTTCCCAGCGAGCGGGCGAAATCCGTCGCCTGCTCGCCGCCGGCCGCGGAAACGAACCAGCTGAGGGGCGACTTCAGTACGGCGTCCACCTTGGAGGGCGAAACGGGGATGGAAGCTTCCGGAGGAAGGATGGGCGCTTCGGTGGACAAGGGCGCCAGCCCCCACCACTGGCGCGGATCCGCCGCGGGGACGGGCACCTCGTGGTTGAGCATGGTTCCCAGGTGATGCGCTGCTTCGGCAGCGCCGTCGGGGTCGATGTCCGGCTGCTGGACAAACCGGCGCAGCTCCGAGACCAGGGAACGCAGCGTGCTGGGGCGCAGCACCTCGGTGCGTTCGCGTTTCTCGGCCCCGGGTTCCAGCGGCGCCACCAGGTCCAGGAACTGCGAGGGCTGCTCATCCTCGGAGGAGACGGCGGTGCAGATCAGGAGTTCACGCGCACGCGAAACGGCGGTGGAGAAGCTGCGCAGCTCGTCGAAGCGGATGGACTGCATCAGGGTCAGCGGGCTGCGGTGGGCACGGAAATTATCCCCGTGCTCCACTGCCGCGACCAGTTCGCCGCTGCCCAGCAGTTCACCGCGCAGCCGCAGGTTGGGCCACACATCCTGCTGGATGCCGGCAACAATCACTACGGGCCACTCCCGGCCCGCCGCACTGGCCGGTGTCAGCAGCTCCACGGCCTCGCGCCGCTGGGCGCGTGCGGCCAGGGTGTCCATGGGCAGTTCCGAACTGGTGAGGTAGTCCAGGAACTGCGCAGGGGTGGAACCGGGCAGCTGGTCCACATAGCGTTCGGCGGTCTGGAACAGGGCCATGATGGCGTCCAGGTCCCGGTCTGCCCGGGAGGCCGTGGGCCCGCCGGCCAGGGCGGCCTCGGCCCACTTCTTGGACCACCCGGAGGCGGACCACAGGGCCCACAGCACGGTTTCGGCAGTGGCGCCGGGTTCGACGGCGGCGCTGCGTCCGGCCGTGATCATGCCGGCAATGCGCTGGGCGGCCAGCCGCGCATCCCAGGTGAGCCCTGCCAGCGCGCGGCCCGACGCGGATTCCGGCTCCAGCAGCGATTCCACCAGCAGGGCGTCGCTGGTGCGTCCGCCGCCGGCACCAAGTTCTTCCCGGCGGAGCGCCTGCCGCAGGCGGCGGAGTTCCAGTGTGCTGGCACCGCCGATGCGCGAGGTCAGCAGGGACACAGCGAGTTCGGGGGTGAGCAGGTCCGGGTCGAGGACGACGGCGTACGCGTCCAGCAGGGGCCGGACCGCGGCTTCGTCCCGCACGGCTTTTTCAGCCACCGGCACCTTGACCTCAATGCCCTGCCCGGTGAGGTACCGCTGCAGGGCGGCCAGCTGGCCGCCGGTCCGGACAATAACGGCGATGTCCTCCAGCGAGCGCCCGTGCAGCAGTTGCGCTTCAAGGATCCGCTGGGCCACGTAGCGCTGCTCGTGCATGGGCGAGTCCACCACGTGTGCCTCGGCGGCCGGAACTTCCGGGGCTGTCCCGCCCGTTTCAACTGCGCCCGTAACGGTGTCATCAGTAACCTCGTCACCCGGGTGGGCAGGGCCGGCAGCGTCAGCGGTGGCAGCAGTCCCCGGGTGCCGGGCATCGGCAACGGCGCTGCGGTAGGACGGCAGCCCGCCCACAACGGAGATGCGCGATGCAGTGCGCGTCCAAGCCCCGGCAAGCGGACCGGTCAGCCGGTGCGAGGTGGTCAGCACCCGGGTCTGCAGCCGGCCGCCGAACCGTTCGCCCAGCCGGCCGACCAGATCCGGCCGGGCCCCGCGGAAGCCCTGGACCACGGTGTCCGGGCAGGCTGCGGCGATGGAATCCCCTGTGCCGGCCAGCACGGCATAGAGGCTGTGGATGGCCGGGTTGGCTTCCTGCAGGTCATCCACCAGGACCAGCTGCTGGCGTTCTTGTTCCGCGGCCAGGAACTCCGGGTCGGAGCGCAGGATGTTCAGGGCGGAGGTGATGATGCCGGCCGGGTCGAAGGACTCGGGCATCCGCAGGTCCAGGACGTCCCGGTACTCGGCGTAGAGCGCAGCAGAGGCCACCCAGTCCGGCCGGCTGTGCCGCTCCCCCAGCTCCCGCAGCTCCCCGGCGGAGATCCCGTACTCGATGACCCGGTCGAACAGCTGCCGGATCTCCTGCCGGAAGCCCCGCGTGCCCAGGGCCAGGTCCAGGCCCTCGGGCCAGGGCAGCTGCGGGACGCCCTGCTCGCCGTGGCCGGCCAGCAGTTCCTTGATGATTACATCCTGTTCGGCACCGGAGAGCAGCTTGGGTGCACGGGTGATCCAGGGCAGCCGGCCCTCGGTCTTGGCCCGCCGGATAAGGTCGAAGGCATAGGACGCCCAGGTCCGGGCCGGCGCGGTACTCAGCGTGCCCTGCAGCCGGGCCGAGAGCGCGTCCCGCAGGGAGGCTGCGGCCAGCCGGGAGGGTGCCAGCAGCAGCATGCGGGAGGGATCCAGCCCGTCCCGTTCAATCCGGGCGACGGCGGCTTCCACGAGCACGGTGGACTTTCCGGTGCCGGGGGCGCCGAGGACCAGTACGGGCCCGCTGCCGGTCTGCAGGTCCACCACGGCCTGCTGGTCGGCGCTGAGCTGCGGCGCCTCTGCTGCCGCTGCCGCCGGTCCGACTAGTTGGAGTTCAACGCTCATGGTTCCACTTCATCATGTCCCGCTGACATTCCTGATATTGCGGTCCCGTCCGGTCCCGACGCGCCGCCGGCGTGCGGCGAGGGGTGCAGCGACATGTGCAGGGCCTGCACTGCCGCCCATTCCGCATCGTTGGGCTGCCAGCGGGCGGCACCGATCAACACGCGGTAACCGGCGCCGTCGTCGTCGGCAGTTCCGCGCACGGGCGTGCCCTCGCGCCGATAGTGTTCCCATGCCCGGGCCTCGTGGCACCGCGGCGGCTGCCCGGATGCGCGCAGCACCCGCCACCAGCACACTTCCGAGCCGCGGGCCGACAGTACGGCGCCCACCTGGCGCGGCCCTCCTGCGCCGAGCAGTTCGGCAATGTCACCGTAGGAGAGCACCTTTCCGGGCGGAATGAGATCCGCCACACCCAGCACGGCATCGGCATAGTCCCTGCGCATATCCGTAGCGTACCGAGGCACCCGCACGCCCCGCGAATTCCGGGAATGTCACTGCCCGCCGGTAGGTTTGTTGCATGAACAGCTGGCATGAACTTCCCCGGGCGGCATTCGACCTGGAGACCACCGGACGGGACCCGCAGACCGCACGGATTGTTACCGCATCCATCATCCTGGTCAACGGCAGGGGCGAAACCCTGCAGCACCACGAGTGGCTGGCCTGCCCGGAAATCCCCATCCCCGAGGAAGCCGCCGCCATCCACGGCATCAGCAATGAACGGGCCCGCGCAGAAGGCGGAGACCCTGCGGCCGTCACGGCCGAGGTTGCCGATGTGCTGGCCGGCATGTTCGCCGCCGGCATTCCGGTGCTGGCGTTTAACGCCTGCTACGACTTCACCGTGCTGGCCCGCGAGTGTGAGCGGTTCGGGCTGGCCGTTCCGAATCCGGTACCGGTCATTGACCCGTACATCCTGGACAAGCAGGTGGACCGGTTCCGCCGCGGCAAGCGCACGCTCACGGCCATGGCCGAGCACTACGGCGTGGGTTTCGAGAACGCGCACACGTCCGCTGCCGACGTTGCCGCCACCTTGTCCGTCGCCGCGGTGATGGCGCAGAAGTACCCGGAGCTGCAGTGCGACGCCGTCACGCTCCACCAGGCGCAGGTCGGCTGGGCGGCCGGCCAGGCCGCCAGCTTCCAGGAATTCCTGCGGCGGCGGGAACCGGAAGCTGTGATCGACGGCAGCTGGCCGTTCCGTCCGGCCCCCGCATCCGCACCCCTGTCGGTCCTTGACCCGGCCTAGCGGGCGCCGTCACGGTTCTTCACAGGCGCCCGCCGTGGCGGGGCGCCGGTTGCCTACATGCCATACTGGATGTTGTGTTTGGCGCTGATGGCGCCCCAGGCGGACCGCGCTTCTGCGCGCACCTACCGTCTCGCGCCACGTGATTGGCAGACACCCTCCGCACGGCCGGCGTTTAGGCACGGCACGATTATGTGCCTTCCTCCACCATGCCCCCGGTCCGGCCGTTTACGCACATGACGAGGACCAATGATTACAGTTTCCGACCTCCGCAAGGTTTACCGGCAGGGTGAGCGCACCGTCACGGCCCTGGACGGAGTAAGCCTGCGCGTGCCGAAGGGCTCCATCCACGGCATCATCGGCCATTCCGGCGCCGGCAAGTCCACCCTGGTGCGGTGCCTGACGCTGCTTGACCGGCCGACGTCGGGCTCGGTCACCATTGACGGCCGCGAGCTCACCGCCGTGAAGGACTCCGAGATCCGCGCCGCCCGCCGCCGGATCGGCATGGTGTTCCAGCACGCAAACCTGATGGATTCCCGGACCGCGGCAGCGAATATTGCGCATCCGCTGGAACTGGTCGGAACCAAAAAAGCCGCCATTGAGGTGCGCGTCCAGGAGTTGCTGAAGCTCGTTGGGCTGGAGGGTTTTGCCGGCGCCTATCCCGCGCAGCTCTCCGGCGGCCAGAAACAGCGCGTTGGCATTGCCCGTGCCCTGGCCGCGGACCCGGATGTCCTGCTCTGCGACGAGCCGACGTCCGCCCTGGACCCGGCCACCACCGATGACATCCTGGACCTGATTTCCGACCTCACCCGCCGCCTGGACCTGACCGTGCTGATCATTACGCACGAGATGAACGTGGTGAAGCGGATCTGCGACTCGGTGTCACTGCTGGAAGCCGGACGAGTCGTGGAGCACGGCCCGCTGCGCGAGGTCGCCTCCGACCTGCGCGGCCGCCTGGCCAAGCAGCTTATTCCGCTGCCGGCCACTCCCCCAAGCCCGGGCGGTCCCGTGCTGGAACTGCTCTTCACCGGGCAGACCACTTCGGACCCCGTCCTTTCGGCCCTCACCCGCCGGTTCGACACCGACGTCAATGTCCTGGCCGGCAGCGTGGAACTCCTGGCCGGCACCCGTTTCGGCCGCCTGCGCATCCAGCTGGATACCCACACCGATATGACCGCCGTCCATGAATACCTTGCACTGCAGGGCGTCGCCGTGGAGGTGGCCGCATGAACTTCCTGACCGAACTGTTCGACAATCCCGGGATCACCAAAGCCCTTCCCGAAGCAGTGGTCGAAACCCTGCAGATGGTCGGCATCTCCGGCTTCTTTACGCTCCTGATCGGCCTGCCGCTCGGCGTTTTCCTGCACACCAGTGCGCCGGGCGGGCTGGCGCCCCTGCGCGTCATCAACCGCATTGTCAGTGACGTCATCGTGAACATCACCCGGTCGGTTCCGTTCGCCATCCTGATGGTCACCCTGATTCCGCTGGCCCGGCTCGTCACCGGCACCTCCATCGGCCCGGTGGCCGCCTCGGTGTCGCTGAGCATCGCCACCATCCCGTTCTTCGCGCGGCTGGTGGAAAACGCCTTGCGCGATGTGTCCGGCGGCAAGATCGATGCAGCCCTGGTGATGGGATCGACCAAAATGCAGGTCATCTCCAAAGTGCTGCTGCGTGAAGCCCTCCCGGGCCTCGTGGCTGCCCTGACCACCACGCTGGTGACCCTGGTGGGCTACTCCGCGATGGCCGGCATCATCGGCGGCGGCGGACTGGGCCGGCTGGCCTACAACTACGGCGTGCAGCGCTTCGACACCCAGGTCATGGTGGTCACCATCGTCATCATCGTGGCCCTGGTGCAGGTCATCCAGCTCGGCGGTGACTGGTTCTCCCGCCGGGTGGACCACCGGTCCGCTTCAGGCTCCGCACGACGGCGCCGCCCGGCTGCCGCGGTAACGGGCCTCGGGCCCGCCGCCACGCGCGCCGGCGGCGACCGCGAACAGACCAAGGTCTAGCCCCTAGTTTTCGGAAACGGTCTGACGGCCTGCCGAAGGACCGTTTCCGATTCTGCAGCCAGTAGCCGCTAGCTGCACAGCACCCGAACAGCGGAGTTCCGCCTCGGGTTACCCGAAAGGAACGCATTCGATGCGTAAAGCACTTACCCTCGTTGCCACCGGTGTGGCCACGGCTCTGGCGTTGACGGCTTGCGGTGGATCCGATTCCACCCCCAGCGCCGTGGAGAGCCTGGACCCCGCCAACCCGGTAACCCTCACCGTGGGTGCCAGCCCGGCACCGCACGCGCGGATCCTGGAATTTGTCCGTGACAACCTGGCCGAAGAAGCCGGGCTGGAGCTGGAAATCCAGGAGTTTGACGACTACATCACGCCGAACATCTCCTTGAACGACGGCGACAGCGACGTCAACTACTACCAGCACCTTCCCTACCTCGAGTCCCAGATGGAAAGCCAGGGCTACGAGTTCGAGCACGGTGCCGGCGTCCATGTGGAGCCGTACGCTGCGTTCTCCGAAAAGCACAAGGACGTCGCCTCCATTGAAGACGGTGCCCGTGTGATGGTCACCAACGATCCGTCCAACCAGGCCCGTGCCTTGAAGATGCTTGAAGAGGCCGGGCTGGTCGAGGACATCGCCGATGATTCCTCGGTGCTGACCCTGACCGATGAGCAGAACCCGAAGAAGCTGGATTTCCAGGAGAACCAGCCCGAACTGCTGGTCAATGACCTGGGCGATCCCACCGTGGACCTCGCGATCATCAACGGCAACTACATCCTGGAAGCCGGCCTGAGCACCGATGACGCGCTGGTGGTTGAATCCGTGGAGGACAACCCCTACGCCAACTTCCTGGTCTGGAAGGCCGGCGCCAGGGATGCCCGGATCGACAAGCTGGAAGAACTGCTGCACTCCCCCGAGGTGAAGGCCTTCATCGAAGAGACCTGGCCCAACGGCGACGTGACGCCCGCGTTCTAGCAGCAACGCGAAATATGCCCCGCACCGCTTTGGCGGTGCGGGGCATATTTTGTTTACTGCTGTTCCGGCTTCGCCCTGTTATTCCGGCTTTGCCTGCGCTGCAGCCTTCGCAGCGGCCGGCAGCGCCTCGTAGATCCGGTTCATCGCGGCGTCGTCGTGGGCGCCCGAGAGGAACCAGGCCTCGAACACGGACGGCGGCAGGTACACGCCGGCGTCGAGCATCGAGTGGAAGAACGGCCGGTAACGGAAGGCTTCCTGCGCCTGGGCCTGCTCGTAGTTGTGCACGCCGGTGGCGGAGGTGCCGAAGGCGACGCTGAACAGGCTGCCGGCCCGCTGGATGCTGTGGTCTACGCCGGCCTTTTCCAGCTCGGCGGACACTGCGGCGGAGAGCTCGGCGGAGCGGGCGTCCACGGTGGCGTAGACCTCTGCGGTGGCGGCCTTCAGCGTGGCCACGCCGGCTGCCATGGCGATCGGGTTACCCGAGAGGGTGCCGGCCTGGTAGACCGGGCCCAGCGGCGCCAGGTAATCCATGACGTCGGCACGGCCGCCCAGGGCGGCCACAGGCATGCCGCCGCCGATGACCTTGCCGAAGGTGAACAGGTCCGGTGTCCAGCGCTCCGTTGTGCCGGCGGCGCCGCCGGTCAGGCCCCAGTAGCCCGCCGGCCCCGTGCGGAAGCCGGTAAGGACCTCATCCAGGATCAGCAGGGCGCCGTTTGCGGCGGTGATCCGGGACAGGGCGGCGTTGAAGCCCTCGTCCGGGGTGACCACGCCCATGTTGGCGGGAGCGGCTTCGGTGATGACCGCGGCAATGTCCGTGCCGTGCTCGGCGAATGCCTTTTCGACGGCGGCAACGTCGTTGTACGGCAGCACCAGCGTTTCGGCGGCCGTGGCTTCGGTGACGCCGGCAGAGCCGGGCAGTGCCAGCGTGGCCAGGCCGGATCCGGCGGAGGCCAGCAGCCCGTCCAGGTGGCCGTGGTAGCAGCCGGCGAACTTGATAACCAGGTTCCGGCCGGTGTAGCCGCGGGCCAGCCGGATGGCGGTCATGGTGGCCTCGGTACCCGTGGAAACCATCCGCAGGCGCTTGACGGCCGGCACCCGGTCCATGACCAGCTGGGCCAGCTCGGCTTCGGCCGGAGTGGAGGCACCGAAGGACAGGCCCCGGTCCACCGCGGCGTGCACGGCGGCCAGCACATCCGGGTGGGAGTGGCCCACGAGGGCCGGACCCCACGAGCAGACCAGGTCCACGTACTCGCGGCCTTCGGAGTCCGTGATGTACGGGCCCTTGGCCGAAACCATGAACTTCGGCGTACCGCCCACGGAGCCGAACGCCCGGACCGGGGAGTTCACGCCGCCGGGCATCAGGGCCCGGGCACGGTCAAAGAGTGCTTCGTTGGACGAGGGTGCTACAGGTGAGGACATTACTTGCTTTCCTTCAGCCAGGCCGCCAGCTCGGTGGCCCAGTAGGTGAGAATCATGTTCGCGCCGGCCCGCTTGATGCCCAGCACGGACTCTTCGATGGCCCGGCGGCGGTCAATCCAGCCGTTGGCGGCGGCAGCTTCAATCATCGCGTACTCACCCGAAATCTGGTAAGCGCCCACCGGGACCGGCGACATGGCGGCGACGTCGGCCAGCACGTCCAAGTAGCTCATGGCCGGCTTCACCATCACCATGTCGGCACCTTCTTCAAGGTCCAGCTCCACCTCGAGGAGAGCTTCACGGCGGTTCGAGGCGTCCATCTGGTAGGTGCGGCGGTCGCCCTGCAGCTGGGAGTCCACGGCCTCACGGAACGGGCCGTAGAACGCCGAGGCGTACTTCGCAGCGTAGGCGAACAGGGACACATCCTGGTGCCCTGCCTCGTCCAGTGCCTGGCGGATGACGGCAATCTGGCCGTCCATCATGCCGGACGGGCCGAGCACGTGGGCACCGGCGCGGGCCTGCTCCACGGCCATCCGCCCGTAGATTTCCAGGGTGGTGTCATTGTCCACCACACCGTTTTCATCCAGCACGCCGCAGTGTCCGTGGTCGGTGAATTCGTCCAGGCATACATCGCTCATGATCACGAGCTCGTCGCCGACTTCCTCGCGCACGGCTGCGATGCCGCGGTTGAGGATGCCGTTGGGATCGGTGCCGGCGCTGCCGACGGCGTCACGCTCGGCCGGGATGCCGAAGAGCATGATGCCGCCCACGCCCAGCTCCACGGCTTCGGCGGCGGCCTTCTTCAGGGAATCCATGGTGTGCTGGACGACGCCGGGCATGGAGGTCAGCGGGTTGGGTTCAGTGATGCCCTCGCGGACGAAGGCGGGAAGGATCAGCTCGGCCGGATCCAGCCGGTATTCGGCAGTGAGGCGCCGCATGGCGGGGGTGGTGCGGAGCCGGCGGGGACGGTGCTGGGGGAAGCTCATAGAGGTAATCTGCCTTCCGGTAAAGAGAGGGAACTAGGTGGTAGGACCCGTAGACATAGCAACGGAGAGTGCCTGCGCTATTCCCGCCGGGGTCGGCTGCTTCGCCACAGCGTGCGGGCCGGCCCCCAGCTCACGCATCCGCGCGGCAGTGCTCTCGCCGATGGCCACCAGCAGTGTTCCGGACGGGAGAGGGGAACAGCGGCGTACAAAGCGGCGGGCGATGCTCGGGGAGGTCAGGACGACGGCGCGCTTCCCTGCCGGTGCGGACGCGGCGAACGCGTCGGGGTCCAGCAGGTCCGATCCCTCGGCGGCGGGGGTGAAGCGGACGCCGGGGGCCGGGTAGTCCACGGTGCAGTAAGCGGTCACCGCTCGCACGTCCCAGCCGAGCGAGGTCAGCGCCTCGTTCAGGGACGGGTCCGCGATGTCCGCCTGGGGCAGCAGCACCCGCAGGTCTCCGCCCTCCGGATCGGAGCCGGACGGGTCCGGCCAGGACGCCGCCAGGCCGCGGGCGGACTGGTCCGCTTCCGGCATGAAGTCGATGTCGAAGCCAATCTCCTCCAGTGCCTGCCGGGTGCCGGCGCCCACCGCCGCAATCCGGGTGTCCGCGGGAACGACGGCGGCCGGGCTGATGCCCAGCGCGGCGCAGCGCCGGGTGACGGCCCGGACGGTGGTGACGGACGTGAACACCACCCACGCGAACCGCCCGGCCCGCAACGAGTTCAGCGCCCGGTCCAGCGCGGCGGTGTCCACCGGGAACTGGAAGTCGATCAGCGGCATCAGGGCCACCTTTGCCCCGCAGTCCTGCAGCTCCCGGACCATGGCCGAAGCCCGGTCCGGGGTGCGGGGAAGGACAACATTCAGTCCGGCGAGGTCCGGGCCGTGGTGTTTGGCTGCCATGTCAGCAGGTCCGGATGCGTTGCATCAGCTGGCAGGCAGGTCGGTGAGCGAGGCAGCTCCCGCCGCCAGCAGCTCCTCGGCCACCTGCACGCCCAGCGCACGGGCAGCATCTTCGGTCAGCTCTCCGGCGACGGCCGTCCGGCGCAGCAGCCGGGTGCCGTCGTCGCTGCAGACCACGGCCTCCAGCGTGATGCTTTCGCCGGCCACGCGGGCCAGCGCTCCCACGGGGGCCGTGCAGCCCGCTTCCAGGCGGCCGAGCATGGCTCGTTCGGCGGCCACGGTAAGGCGGCTGTCGCGGTGGTCGTAGGCTTCGAGGGCCTTCGCCAGCGCCCCGCCGTCGGCGTCCTCGTCCCGGCATTCCACGGCGAGTGCGCCCTGCCCGGGAGCGGGCAGCATGACGGCGGGATCGATGAATTCGGAGACCATGTTCAACCGGCCCAAGCGGGCCAGGCCGGCCGCGGCCAGGACGACGGCGTCAAGGTCGCCGGGGGCGCCTTCCACCAGGCCGGCTACCCGTCCCAGACGGGTATCAACGTTTCCGCGGATATCCACAATCTCCAGGTCGGGGCGGGCTGCGCGCAGCTGGGCGGCGCGGCGCGGGGAGCCTGTGCCAACCTTCGACCCGGCCGGCAGTTCCACCAGCGTCAGGCCGTCACGGGCGCACAGGACATCGCGGACGTCCACGCGTTCGGGGATGGCAGCCAGGGCCAGTCCGGGGGCCGCGGCGGTCGGCAGGTCCTTCAGCGAGTGCACGGCAACGTCGCAGTCCCCGCGCAGCAGCGACTCGCGCAACGCGGCAACGAACACGCCGGTGCCGCCGATCTGGGACAGTGCCGCACGGTTGACGTCGCCTTCGGTGCGGACCCGCACCAGTTCGACTCCGAAACCGCCCAGCGCTGCCAGGGATTCGGCCACGGTGGTGGTCTGCGTGACCGCCAGCGCGCTGCCGCGGGTACCGATCAGGACGGGCGAATGTGCCACTACTGGATGCCCACGGTGGAGTCGGCGCCGGCAATCGTCGGCTTCTCGCCGCGCAGGTTGGCGCAGCAGCCGGGGCGGCAGACGTCGTACCAGGGACCGAGCTTGGTCATGGCGGGCCGCTCGGAGATGTTGTTCTCCACGGTACGTTCCTCCACGAGGTCCACGAGGCCCGACACAAAGGTGTCGTGGATGCCGGGGGTCGGTGTGCGGTCAGCGGCCAGGCCGAGTTCGCGGCAGGTGTCCATGGCCTCGGTGTCCAGGTCCCAGAGCACTTCCATGTGGTCGCTGACGAAACCGAGCGGAACAATGACAACTCCGTTGACGCCCTTGGCCGGAAGGTCGGCAATGGCGTCGTTGATGTCCGGTTCCAGCCAGGGAATGTGCGGGGCACCGGAGCGGGACTGGTAAACCAGCTGCCAGTCCATGCCGGCGGCTTCCGGAATCCGGTCGATGATGGCCCGGGCGTTGGCCAGGTGCTGGGCGACGTAGGCGCTGCCCTCTTCGAATTCGCGGTCGCGCGGGCCGGAAGCCTCGGCGTCCGCCGTCGGGATGGAGTGGGTGGAGAAAAGGATTTCGATTTTCCCGTCCGTGATGCCCCGGGAGTCAAGCTCCGCACGGACCTTGGCCACGGATTCACGCACGCCTTCCACAAACGGCTCCACGAAACCGGGGTGGTCGAAGTACTGGCGGACCTTGTCCACCTGCAGCTTCTTGTCCAGCCCGGTCTTGAGCAGGTTCATGCCCAGGTCCTCGCGGTACTGGCGGCAGCTGGAGTAGGAGGAGTACACGCTGGTGGTGACCATCAGCAAGCGGCGGTAGCCGGCGGCGTAGGCGTCCTTGAGTACGTCTTCAATGTAGGGATCCCAGTTGCGGTTGCCCCACAGGACCGGAAGCTCGACGCCGCGGCGGGCAAGTTCGCCCTCCAGCGCAGCCTTCAGGGCGCGGTTCTGTTCGTTGATGGGGCTGATGCCGCCGTTGGCCCGGTAGTGGGTGGCCACTTCCTCGAGCCGTTCGTCGGGGATGCCGCGGCCGCGGGTGACGTTGCGCAGGAAGGGAATGACGTCTTCCTGGCCTTCCGGGCCGCCGAAGGAGGCGAGCAGGATGGCGTCATAGTGCTTCGGGGCCATGCGGCCGTTTTCGTCCACGCCCTCCAGCGGGTTGAACTCGGCGGGCTCGTTGGAAACGGCGGATGTCATTTGAGTACCTCGGCAACTTCGGCGGCCGGAATACGCCGGCCGGTATAGAACGGGACTTCTTCACGGACGTGGTTGCGCGCCTCGGTGGAGCGCAGGTGGCGCATCATGTCGACCAGGTCAACCAGGTTGGGAGCTTCGAGGCCCAGGATCCATTCCCAGTCGCCCAGTGCAAAGGAAGCGACGGTGTTGGCCAGGACCTGGGGGAAGTCGCGGCCCAGCATGCCGTGGTCGCGCAGCATCTTGCCGCGTTCCTCGGCGGGCAGCTGGTACCACTCGTAGGAGCGTACAAACGGGTACACGCAGATCCAGGTCTCCGGATCGATGCCGCGGGCAAAAGACGGCCAGTGGTTCTTGGAGAACTCGGCGTCGCGGTGCACGCCCATGGCGGACCAGGCGATCTCGGTGCCGGCGAACAACTCGCTGCGCCGGACCTGGCGCAGCGCCGCCTGCAGTGCTTCCGGTGCACTGCCGTGCAGCCAGACCATCACATCGGCATCCACGCGCATGGCGGAAACGTCGTAGAGGCCGCGCAGCGTGACGTTGTTGGCACCCAGGCTCTCGGCAAGGGTTTCGAAGGCTTCAACGGCGCCGTCGGAAACGGGTGCTTTCGGGGTGGAGGACCGCTTGAAAACGGTCCATAGGGTAAAGAACTGTTCTTCGTTGCCGGCGGCTCCGGCGGCGCTCGTTTCCATCGTCTCACTCATGATTAACAGTCTGCCCTTTGCAAATGGGTAAGTCGAAACAATGCACTTCTACAGAGCGTAGAAAGTGCTGAACATCACACCCGCAGCAGTGCCTGCGACAGGCCTGCCATCCGGCTGCGGGTGTCGGCCGTAACGGCGGCCAGTCCGGTGCCGGCCAGCCAGGCGCCGACGGCCTCCAATCCGGGGACCTCGGCTACGGCGGCCCGGACCCCTGCCACCCGGTCCTTGTGTCCCACGGCTGCCGAGGGCAGGGCGCCGACCCAGCGGACCACGTCCCAGCCCACCACGTCGTCGGTTCCGATGGTCACCTGCAGCAGGGCCGAGGCGTCCGCCACGGCTTGGCGGAACAGGTCTTCGTCGGCACGATCCACCTGCGAGGGGCCGGCTGCGGCATCGTCCGCGGACAGTGCCCGGCCGTAGGACAGGCGCATCACGTGCGTGCCCGGACCGGTGGATTCGGCCAGCCACTGCCACTTGGCGGTGGCGTGGGTCAACGCCTTGGCGTCCACGCCCTGGACTTCGCGCGCCACCAGGACGCCGGTGCCGCGCGGCATGGCATCCAGTTCCGGCAGGTCCACCACAAGGGTCACCAGCGCGACGCCGGGACCCGGGGAGGGGCGGTAGGCCGACACTTCCGGCAGTGCCTGGGACATCAAGTCCACTGCGGCGGGGCCGTCGGAAGCCACAACCACGGCGTCGGCGTCGAGCTCCTGCGTCCCTGATCCGTCAGTGACGCGCACCCGCCAGCCGGCGTCACCGCGGACCAGCGCCTCGGCGCGGGTTCCGGTGAGCAGGCGCACACCTGTTTTTTCCAGGTCCCGGACCAGGGCGTCGGTGAGCGTGCCCATGCCGCCTCGGAGCCCGGCCACGGCCGAACCGGCGGGAGCGGCGGCGCGCAGGGCACCGGCTGCTGCGGCAAGGGAACCGTGGCGGGCCACGGCGGCACGCAGTCCCGGCGCCACCGAATCAACGTCCAGCGCATCCGGATCGGAGGAATAAACGCCGCCCACCACGGGGGCAACCAGCCGGCGGAGTACTGCCTCCCCCATGCGGGTGCGGACCAGTTCGCCCAGGCTCATTGACTCCCGCCGGTTCAGGGAGCCAACCGGCAAAACCTTGTCCAGGGCGGCACGGGCCGCACCCACGCGTCCCAGGGCGTGGACAATGTCCGGGTCCCGCGGATCGGCGGGGATGCCCAGGATGCCGCTGGCAGGCATCCGCTGCGCTCCCGAGGGGAGGTCCTCCGCGGGCAGCTGCAGCCAGGAACCGCCGGGATTGGGCAGGACCACGGCGTCCGCCAGGCCCAGTTCATTGATCAACTCCGGGACGGCGGTGGACCGGGTGGCGAAGGATTCGGCGCCGCTGTCCAGGCGGATGCCGGCTACTTCGTGCCCGCCGACGCAGCCGCCAAACCGGTCCGCTGCTTCGAGGACCGTGACGCTGATCCCGGCACCGGCCAGGTCACGCGCCGCGATCAGGCCCGAGATGCCGCCGCCTACGACAACGGCCGAGCGACCGGCGGTGCCGGGCCGGGCAGCGGCTTTGCCGGACTTGTCCGGTTTGGCAAGGAAACGGTTGGGCATGGTTACGGCTCCACCGAATGAATCAGTTCAACCACCCGCGTCAGTACGGCGGCATCGGTTTCCGGCGGCACGCCGTGGCCCAGGTTGACCACGTGCCCCGGGGCGGAGGCACCGGCGGCGAGGACGTCGCGCACGTGCGCTTCGAGGATGGGCCAGGGGGCGCTGAGCAGTGCCGGATCAATGTTGCCCTGCAGCGGCGTCGTGCCCCCGAGCCGGCGGTTGGCTTCGTCCAGCGGCAGCCGGTAGTCCACGCCTACCACGTCCACGCCGACGTCGCGCATGGCTACCAGCAGTTCCGAGGTGCCGGTACCGAAGTGCACCAGGGGTGCGCCGAGGCCGCGCACATGGTCCAGGGCGCGCGCCGAGGCGGGCGCCACATGTTTGACGTAGTCAGCCAGGCCCAGGGAACCGGCCCAGGAGTCGAAGAGCTGCCCGGCACTGGCACCGGCTTCAAGCTGCGCGCGCAGGAACATGCCCGAGGCGTCAGCCGCCCAGTTGGTCAGCGCCTGCCATGCATCAGGGTCGGCGTGCATCATGGTGCGCGGGCCCAAGTGGTCCCGTGAGGGCTTGCCTTCCACCATGTAGGCGGCAAGGGTGAACGGGGCACCGGCGAATCCGATCAGCGGCTTGCTGCCCAGTTCCGCGACGGTCAGCCGAACCGCTTCGCGGATGGGTTCCAGCGCCTCTTCGGTCAGCTTCGGCAGGGCGGCGACGTCGGCCGCAGTGCGCACGGGCGACCCGAGGACGGGTCCGACGCCGGGGACAATGTCCACGTCCACGCCGGCCAGCTTCAGCGGAATCACAATGTCGGAGAAGAAAATGCCGGCATCCACGTCGTGGCGGCGAACCGGCTGCAGGGTGATCTCCGCTGCCAGCTCCGGCCGCAGGCAGGATTCCAGCATGCCGATCCCCTGCCGGGCCTGCAGGTATTCAGGCAGGGACCGTCCGGCCTGACGCATGAACCATACCGGGCGGCGGCTCGGCTTGCCGCCGCGGTAGGCAGTGATCAGGGGGGAATCGGCCGTGCGGCCATCCTGCAGGGGATGAGTGGCGCTAAGAGTCATACCTTGATTCTCTCCAAAATCCGGGCCAATCGATAACCGGCACCTCCGAAGGACCGCCGGTGTCCCTTCTCACACCCTTAAAGCCCGGTTTCGGACCGGGCCGGTTAAGGGATCCTGCCGGGGGTGGCTACTATTGACCTACTGTGGTTCTACTTTCCCTCATTGCTACGCACACCGACGTAGACCTGGAAACTGTCGCCCGCCTTAGCGCCGGCGCATCCGAGGTCCCGTCTTCGCTGGTCGATTCCGGAACCGCCGTTACCGGCTCCGTTGTCCTCGCTACCTGCAACAGGTTGGAGGTGTATTGCGAGGCACCCTCGGAAGCCGACGTTGAAGCAGCCCGCTCCGCCGTCGTTGCGGAAATCAGCCGGCAGTCCGGCATGAGCGAGGACAAGGTGTCCCGCTCCTTCGCCACCAACACCGGCGAATCCGTGGCCCAGCACCTTTTCGCCGTAGGCGCCGGACTGGACTCTGCCGTGGTCGGGGAACGCGAAATCGCCGGACAGGTGCGCCGGGCCCTCATCGAGGCGCAGGAAAAAGGCACCGTTTCCGGCGGCCTGAGCAGGCTGTTCCAGACCGCTTCCCGCACCGCCAAGGACGTTGGCGCACTAACCGCCCTCGGCAAACGGGGGCTTTCCATTGTTTCCGTTGCCCTGGGCCTGGCCACGGACCTCTCCGAGGACACCGACTGGTCACGGAAGTCTGTGGTGGTCTTCGGCACCGGAGCCTACGCCGGAGCCACCATGGCCCTGCTCAAAGAGCGCGGCTGCACCGACATCAGCGTCTACTCCTCCTCCAACCGGGCCGAGTCCTTCGCAGCATCCCGCGGCGGCCGGCCGCTGACCCGCAAGTCGCTGCCCGCAGCGCTGGCGGGCGCCGACGTAGTCATCGGCTGCAGCGGCAGCGACAGCCAGGTCAGCGCCGAGGACGTACGCAAGGTCCGGGAAGCGGCAGGCAAGCCGCTGATCATCATCGACCTGGCCCTCACGCATGACTTCGATCCCGAGGTCCGCGAGATCGACGGCGTCGAACTCATCACCTTGGAGTCCGTCCGCCTGGCTGCTCCCGCGGAGCAGGTCGAGTCCCTCAAGCAGGCCTCCGCCATTGTGGCCGACGCCGCGCAGAACTTCTCCAAGCAGCAGCTCAGCCGTGAAATGGACTCGGCCATTGTGGCCCTGCGCCGGCATACCCTGGACGTACTGGATTCGGAGCTTGAAAAGGTCCGCGCCCAGCACGGCTGCACCGGTGCTGCCGAGGAAGTGGAGTTCGCCATGCGCCGCATGGTCAAGCAGCTGCTCCATGTCCCCACGGTCCGGGCACGGGAGCTGGCTGCCAGCGGCCAGCAGGAGGACTACATCCGGGGCCTCGAAGCCCTGTACGGCATCACTGTGGGCCGCGCCGACGCCGGGACCGGCAAGGCCGACCCCAAGGCTGCAGAGCCTGAGGCCGCCGGCGGCGACGACACCGTGGAGCCCAAGTCCGCCTAGCACCATTCCGGCAGATGCCGGCTGCGCCTCAGTAGACCGGTTTTTCCGGCTCCACCCTGCGCACCCATTCCAGGATCCCGCCGCTGACGTTGTAGACCTCCGGGTAGCCCTCGCTGCGCAGGTAGGCGGCCACCTCCGCGGACCGTCCGCCGGACTTGCAGTGGATGTACAGCGGCCGCCCGTGCTCAGGCCGGATCTCCCCCGCCAGCACCGAGGCCCGCGGCGCCAGCCGGGCGCCGTCGATGCGTACAATCTCGTACTCCCCCGGTTCGCGCACGTCCAGCAGCTCGAAGTCCCGGAGCCCGGCGTTCCGCTCCGCCAGCAGCTCATGCAGCTCCGCCACATCCACCTCGGCGGCAGGGTCCGCCGGCTCCGGCGGCGCGATCCCGCAGAACGCCTGGTAATCGCCCAGCTCAGTGACCGGCGTTGCCGCCGGGTCCCGGCGCACCTTCAGCTCCCGCCAGCTCATGTCCAGGGCGTCGAAAACCAGGACCCGGCCCAGCAGGGTGCGGCCGGTGCCGGTGATCAGTTTGATGGCCTCGTTGGCCATGACCGACCCGATCTGCGCGCAGAGCACTCCCAGCACTCCCCCTTCCGCGCAGGAGGGTACCGAACCGGGCGGCGGAGCCTGCGGGAAGAGGTCCCGGTAGGTGGGACCGTGCGCGCCCCAGAACACGCTGACCTGCCCGTCGAAGCGCAGGATGGAGCCCCATACATAGGGCTTGCCCAGGATCTCGGCGGCGTCATTGACCAGGTAGCGGGTGGCGAAGTTGTCCGTACCGTCCACCACCAGGTCATAGCCGGCGAAAATGTCCAGCGCGTTGGAATTATCCAGGTGCTCCCGGTGCAGGATGACGCGCACCAGCGGGTTCAGCTCGGCAATGGCTGCCGCGGCGGATTCTGCCTTGGGCGTTCCGACGTCGGATACCCCGTGGATCACCTGGCGCTGCAGATTGGAAACGTCCACGACGTCGTCGTCCACGATGCCCAGGGTCCCCACGCCCGCGGCGGCCAGGTACAGCAGCACCGGCGAGCCCAGCCCGCCGGCCCCGACCACGAGCACCTTCGCGTTCTTCAGCCGCCGCTGCGCGGTTGCCCCGAACCCGGGGATGATCAGGTGCCGGGAGTAGCGTTCGGTTTCTTCCCGGGTCAGTTCCCCGCCCGGCGCCGCCAGGGCCGGCAGCCGGCCCGCGGAGTGGGGCGTGCTTGCTATGGTCATGAAGTCCAATCTAAGCCACGGGTATGGCCGTTGGCCCTGTCGCCGCCAAGACCCGTGGGTAAACTAATGGTCATTGTCCGTGCAGCTTCAGTGCTCCGGAACTGTTGAGAGGTCCACCAGTGAGTAACCAAGCAGCCGGCAAACCGGTCCGACTCCCCAGGGAGGAACGCCGCCGGCAGCTGCTGAACGCAGCCCAGGAGGTGTTCGTCAGCAACGGCTTCCATGGTGCCGCCATGGACGAGATCGCCGAAGCGGCGCATGTGAGCAAACCCGTGCTGTACCAGCACTTTCCCGGCAAGCGCGAGCTGTACATGGCTCTGCTGGACAACCATTTGAACACCCTGACCGAGTTCCTGGACACCGCCTTGAAATCCACGACGGACAACAAGCTGCGCGTCCGGGAAACCATGCGTGCCTATTTCCGCTTCGTGGCCCAGGACAGCCAGGGGCACCGGATGGTTTTCGAGTCCGACCTGACCTCGGACGCAGAGGTCAGCGCCCGGATCGAGGAATTCAATGCGCGCTTCGCCAGCAGCATTGCCGGGGTGATTGCCGAAGACACCAAGCTTTCGCAGGTGGAGGCCACCTTGCTCGGGCGTGCCCTGGCCGGCATGGCGCAGGTGAGCGCCAGGTACTGGCTGGAAACCGACGGCGACTTGGACATCGATGCCGCGTCCGAGCTGGTTTACCGTTTAGCTTGGCGCGGAATCAGCCGGTTCCCCAAAGAGATCTAGAGTAGATTTCGAATTAGTTCTTAATCGTTAACAGGAGGCACCACGGTGGAAGTAAAAATCGGCATTCAGAACGTAGCCCGCGAAATTGTCTTCGAGTCCGGCCAGAGCGCCGATGAGGTTGCCGACGCCGTGGAGCAGTCCCTGGCCAGCGGCGCACTGCTGCGGCTCAAGGACGTCAAGGGCCGGCTCATCGTCGTTCCCGGCGCCTCCATCGGCTACGTGGAAATCGGTGCCGAGGAAGTACGCCGCGTCGGTTTCGGCGCCCTCTAACCCGCGTCCCCATGCTGAGCCTGATCCTCGTTACGCTGGTGGCCCTGGCCGCGGGCTTCGCTGTATGGGCTGCCGACCGGCACCGCGACCGGTACGGTGCCCTCCTGCTCCCCGGCATCTCCGTAGTTGCGTCCCTGCTGACGTGGCTGGGGCTGCAGGCTGCCGGCGCGGCGTCTTTCGAAGCTGACTGGTTGGGTTGGGCCGTTCCGGCGGCCGTAGCCGTCCTGGCTCCCATGGTTGCCGCCGTTCCCATCGGCCGCAGCCGCGGGGCTGCGGATGCATCGGAGACCGAACGCATCCTGCGGCTCTGACGCACGGTAGAACGCTTCAGCAAAACTTCAGCGGGAGGCGGCGCGATGCGCCGCCTCCCGCTGTGCTTGGTTCTCCGGGTTTTTTGGGTTGCGCCTCAGGCGGTCAGGCCGAGCAGGCTCATGCGCTTTGAGTGGTTGCGGGTCAGCTGGGCGGTAAGGCGCTTGATCTCGGCGTCGAGGCCTTCCTGTCCCCCGCCGTCGACCAGCCCGGCCAGGAAGGCCCGCTCGATCGCCACGCGCTGTGCCTGGGTGAGTGCTTCGCCCACCAGGCGCCGCCCCCACAACGCCAGCCTCGAGGCCAGCCGGGGGTCATCCGCCAGCGCTTCCCGCAGCCGGGACAGGAGGATTTCGCCGGGCTGCTCGGTGGCCTTCAGGCCTTGGATCAGGCTGTTGGTCTCGGCGTCCAGGCGCGAGGCGACGGCGGCGTAGAAATCGTCGGAGATGGCGTCGGTAACGTAGAACTTCATCAGCGACTCGTACCAGTCGGCGGGCCTGGTCCGGTCGTGGAAGGCATCCACGGAGGGCTGGAAAGGCCGCATGGCTGCTTCCGGGTCCACTCCCATGGCGCTCAGCCGCTCGCAGATCAGTTCGAAGTGTGCGTACTCGTGGACGGCCAGGCGTCCCAGCGTTGCCCTGTCATGCAGGGTGGGCGAGAACCGGGCGTCGGAGGACATGCGCTCAAAGGCCGAAAGCTGCCCGTAGGCGATGGCCCCGAACAGATCGGTCAGGAAGCGCTGATAGGTCTCGCCGGCGGCTGCCGGGCCGGAGGCAACCTCCGGCAGGTCCGAATGGTGCCCGTTAGTCATACCCGCCAGCGTACCTTCCTGCAGGTATCCCGGGCGCAGCGGCGGCACCTGCACCGGCGCGGCATGCGCTGACGACCAGGGGGTGTGGGTAGACTGGGAGTGTAGTTATTGGATGCCCGGTCGTTTTTGAATCTTGACCAGACCCGCAAACCCTACGCGATCTTGAATTTTCGGCCGCCGCCGTAGCCAACGGAGCACTAGGCGGCCCGCAGTTGTTAGCCCGCGATCGGCTTCCGCTGGACGCACCGCGTGCGTGCCATCCGCTCCGGGATGGGCTGTATCTATCAGCCACTCGTCGAGCCTGGTGCCCCGCGCTGCCTAAACTGAACGGTATTTAATTGAACACTGAACTTTCCCAGGCTGACGATCGTCACCTCACAGCTGATGACAGCACCGAAGAACTGAAGGTTGCCGACACTCTGGCCACCAAGGCCGAGGCGGCGGAAATTCCCGAACTGACCTTCGCCGACTTCGGCGTCCGCGCGGACATTGTGGAGTCCCTCGCGGATGCCGGCATCACCCACCCCTTCCCCATCCAGTCCATGACGCTGCCGGTTGCCCTCGGCGGCCACGACATCATCGGCCAGGCCAAAACCGGTACCGGCAAGACCCTCGGCTTCGGCATCCCGGCGCTGCAGCGCGTGGTGGCCCCCGGAGACGAGGGCTACGCAGACCTCGCCGTTCCCGGCGCTCCGCAGGCCCTGATTGTGGTTCCCACCCGCGAACTCGCGGTCCAGGTGGCCGGAGACCTGACCACTGCGGCCCGCCGCCGCGGCGCCCGCGTGGTCACCATCTACGGCGGCCGCGCCTACGAACCGCAGATCGAGGCCCTGGCAGCCGGCGTCGAAATCGTGGTCGGCACTCCCGGCCGCCTGATCGACCTCTACAACAAGAAGCAGCTCTCCTTGAAGAACGTGCGCATTGTTGTCCTGGACGAGGCCGACGAAATGCTGGACCTCGGCTTCCTGCCGGACGTGGAGACCCTGATGGCCGCCACCCCCGCAGTGCGCCAGACCCTGCTCTTCTCCGCCACCATGCCCGGCGCCGTCGTCTCCATGGCCCGCCGCTACATGACCAAGCCCACCCACATCCGCGCCGCTGATCCGGATGACGAAGGCCTGACGAAGAAGGACATCCGCCAGGTGGTCTACCGGGCCCACAACCTGGACAAGAGCGAAGTGGTGTCCCGCATCCTGCAGGCCCGCGGCCGCGGCCGGACCATCATCTTCACCAAGACCAAGCGCACCGCCGCCAAGCTTTCCGAAGAGCTCGTGGACCGCGGCTTCGCCGTGGCCGCCATGCACGGCGACCTGGGCCAGGGTGCCCGCGAGCAGGCCATGCGCGCCTTCCGCAACGAAAAGGTGGACGTGCTGGTGGCCACCGACGTCGCCGCCCGCGGCATCGACGTCGACGACGTGACCCACGTGATCAACTACCAGTGCCCCGAAGACGAGAAGACCTATCTGCACCGCGTGGGCCGCACCGGCCGCGCCGGCAACAAGGGCACGGCCGTCACGTTCGTGGACTGGGACGATGTCCCGCGCTGGGGCCTGATTAACAAGGCCCTGGGCATGGACCAGGCGGAGCCGGTGGAAACCTACTCTTCCTCGCCTCACCTGTACACGGACCTGGACATTCCCGAAGGCACCAAGGGACGCCTGCCGCGCAACAAGCGCACCCACGCCGGCATCGATGCCGAGAAGATCGAGGACCTGGGCGAAACCGGCAAGTCCGGCGGGCGGGGCAACTCCCGCGAGGGTGGCCGCAGCGGATCCGACCGCAACGGTTCCGGACGCAGCGGTTCCGGTTCAGGGCGCAGCTCTGACCGTGCACGCAGCGGCGGCCAGCGCGAAGGATCCCAGCGCGAAGGATCTCGGCGCGGCGAGTCACGCTCCGGCGAGTCACGCAGCACCGAGTCCCGCACCACCGACCGCGCCGCCGAGACGCGCACGGCCGAAGCACGCACCGCAGCACCGGCTGCCGAAGGCACCGCCGCGGACCGTCCGCGCCGCAGCCGGACGCGCCGCCGCAACGGCGAGGTAGTCGGCAACTCCAGCCCGGCCGCTGAATAGCCGAGCCGCAGCACGGCTATGAGCATCCCTTTGTGGACCCCGGACGGCGGGTCGCTGGTGGTTCACGCGGATAACGCGGAATTCCTGCCGACCCTGCCGGACGGCTCCTTCACGATGATTTACGTGGACCCGCCCTTCAACACGGGGCGGGCCCAGCGCCGGCAGCAGACCACCATGGTCCGCAGCATTGACGGCAGCGGGGACCGGGTCGGGTTCAAGGGCCGCAGCTACAGCACGGTCAAAGGGCTGCTTTCCAGCTACGACGACGCTTTCGAGGACTATTGGGCGTTCCTGGAACCCCGGCTGGCCCAGGCGTGGCGGCTGCTGGCCGACGACGGCACGCTCTACGTGCACCTGGACTACCGCGAAGTGCACTACGCGAAGGTCATGCTGGACGCCTTGTTTGGCCGGGACTGCTTCCTCAACGAAATCATCTGGGCCTACGACTACGGCGGACGGGCGAAGAACCGCTGGCCGGCGAAGCACGACAACATCCTGGTCTACGTCAAGAACCCGGATAAGTACCATTTCGACAATGCCGAAGTGGACCGGGAACCGTACATGGCCCCGGGGCTGGTGACACCGGAAAAGGTGGCACTGGGCAAACTGCCCACCGACGTCTGGTGGCACACCATTGTGTCCCCCACCGGCCGGGAAAAAACCGGCTATCCCACACAGAAACCGGAGGGCCTGCTGCGCCGCGCAGTAGCGGCCAGCAGCCGCGAAGGCGACTGGGTGCTGGACTTCTTTGCAGGGTCGGGCACCCTGGGCGCGGTGGCGGCCAAGCTGGGCCGCAGGTTCGTCTGCGTGGATGCCAACCCGCAGGCCATCGAGGTCATGGCCCGGCGCCTGGGCACCGCGGCCACGGTGGTTTCCGCCGAAACGGGCGAACCGCTGCCGGCCGCAGGGAACTAGCGCTTCCGCCGCCCGGGCCGTCAGCCGGGCAGATCCCCGACCAGGGCGCTGCCGGTTCCGAGTCCGGCGATCTGTGCCAGGACCGCGGGGTCGGTGGTGTTCTCCGCCAGCCGGTTCGGTTTGCCCGTGCCGTGGTAATCGCTGGATCCGGTGACGAGCAGGTTGTGGTCCTTCGCCAGCCGGCGCAGCCAGTCCCGGCCGGCCTCCGGATTGTCCCGGTGGTTGACCTCCACCCCCAGCAGGCCGGCGTCGATCATCTCGTGAAACGTTCCCTCCCCCACCACCCGGCCGCGGGAGGAAGCCACGGGATGCGCGAACACCGGCACACCGCCGGCCTGCCGCACCAGTTCCACGGCGCGCGCTGGATCCGGGGCGTAGTGCGCCACGAAGTACGGGGACCGGGCAGTCAGGATGCCGCTGAACGCCGCCGAGCGGTTGGGCACCACGCCGGCTGCCACCAGTGCGTCGGCAATGTGCGGACGCCCGATGGTCGCTCCCGGCGCCACCTGCTCCTGCACCGCATCCCAGTCGATGGGGAAATCCTCCGCCAGGCGCTTCACCATCAATTCGGCCCGGGACACCCGGGCCGCCCGTGAGCGGGCAATTTCCTCCAGCAGGCCTGGGTGGGCCGGATCATGCAGGTAGGACAGCACATGGACGCTGATTCCCTCGCTGCTGCGGCAGGACACCTCCATGCCCGGCACCATGGTGATCCCCAGCTTCCGGGCCGCCGCCGCCGCCGGCTCCCAGCCCGCCGTCGTGTCATGGTCGGTCAGCGCAATGGCGTCCAGTCCCTCCCGCGCGGCCGCGGCCAGCACATCGGCCGGAGGTTCGGTGCCGTCGGACACGCTGGAGTGGGTGTGCAGGTCGATTCTCACGCTTACAATCTACGCCCTGCGCGCCTGGCTTCCGTCCGGCGGACGGGGCACGTACGTGCGGGGTGTTTTGCCGCCCCGCGGGGCGGTGAGACCATGGAAGGGTGACTACAGACGCTAACGCCTTCCCCGAGAAGACAATGACAGAGAACACCCTGCCCGAGCCCTCCGAAGGCCAGCCGCTGGAGGACCGGGTCAACAACCGTTCCCAGCGGCCCTCCTCGGAGGCCTTCAAGAAGTTCATGTCCTCCGGCTGGGCCCCCGAATCCGGCGCCCTTCCCGAGCGCGACGCCGTCGCCGGGTTCGCAGCCCGCCGCCGCCGTGCGCTGTCCGAACGTTTCCCGGGCGAACGCCTGGTGATTCCGGCCGGCCCGCTGAAGGTCCGCTCCAATGACACGGACTACCGTTTCCGCGCGCACTCCGGCTTCGCGCACATGACCGGCCTGGGGCTGGACCGCGAGCCCGACGCCGTCCTGGTGATGGAACCGGTGGAAACCGGCACGGGCGACGACGGCGGCAACCACACTGCCGTCCTGTACTTCCGTCCGCTGGCCGGCACTGACAGTGACGAGTTCTACTCGAACGCCCGCTACGGTTCCTTCTGGATCGGGGACCGCCTTGGTCTTGAAGCGGTCAGCACCATGCTGGACCTGCCTACCCGGCACCTGGACGAGGCTGAAACCGCTATCACCCGCAACGTGGGCGACCCGCAGTTCGGCGGCATCTCCGTCCGCCTGCTGCGCGGCGTGGACGAAATGGTGGACGCGCTGGTGGACACCGTCCGCTACAACACCGCCCTGGACCCGGAGAACGCCGACCTCAGCGCCCTGGACGCACTGGACGGCGAGCTCACCGAGGCCCTCTCCGAACTGCGCCTGGTCAAGGACGAGTGGGAAATCGAGCAGATGAAGGCCGCCGTGGCGGCCACAGTCAACGGCTTCACCGAAGTGGTCAAGGCACTGCCCCGGGCCATCTCGCATCCGCGCGGGGAACGCGTGGTTGAAGGCGCCTTCTTTGCCCGCGCACGCGAAGAGGGTAACGACCTCGGGTATGACACCATTGCCGCGGCCGGCAACAACGCCACGGTCCTGCACTGGATCCGCAACAACGGCGCCGTAAACGCCGGTGACATGCTGCTGCTCGACGGCGGCGTGGAAGCCGATAGCTTGTACACCGCCGATGTCACCCGCACCCTGCCGGTCAACGGCACGTACAGCGAGGTCCAGCGCAAGGTCTACCAGGCCGTTCTGGACGCCGCCGACGCCGGTTTCGCCGCCGCCAAGCCCGGCGCCAAGTTCCGCGACGTGCACGCTGCCTCCGTGAAGGTGCTTGCCGAGCGCCTGGATGCCTGGCGGCTGCTGCCCGTGCCGCTGGAGGAAGCACTGTCCCCCGAAGGCCAGCAGCACCGCCGGTGGATGCCGCACGGCGTTAGCCACCACCTGGGCATGGACGTTCACGACTGCGCGCAGGCCCGCGCCGAGCTCTACCTGGACGGCACCATCACCGAGGGCATGGTCTTCACCATTGAACCGGGCCTCTACTTCAAGGACACCGACCTTTCGGTTCCGGAGGAGTACCGCGGCATCGGCGTGCGGATCGAAGACGACATCCTCATCACCGCTGACGGTCCCGTGAACCTCAGTGACGCCCTGCCGCGCAACCCCGACGACGTCGAGGACTGGATGGCCGGCATCTACGCCGCCGAGTAGTTCATCCCGGAATAGTTTCGCCAACAGATAAGGCCCGCATCCGAAAGGATGCGGGCCTTATCTGTTGGCGGTGAGGTTACTGGCGCGGCTGGCCGCTGTCGCCGTTGCCCGGCTGCAGGGCGTGGCTGCCGGCCGGATCCGGAGCCGTTCCGGGGTTCTCCTGCCCGTTTGACCTTTGGCCGTTTGAAACCGGCCCGTTCGGGCGGCGAACGCCGTACTGCGGACGGCCGTCCGGAAGGTCGGGGAACTGGCCGCGCCGGGTGCTTCCACTGACCGGTTCCTGTTCACCCGCCGGCGCCTGGCCCGGCCTGTTCGGATCCGCCGGGGCGGAGTCTGAGGCAGGGCGCCCGTACGGGTTGGTCCAGCCGGAGGGGCGTTCCGGTGCCTGTCCGGTACCGCTTGCCGGCGGCCCGAACGGCGGCACGCCGGGCTGCTGCTGGTTGCGGGGTGCCTGCGGGTGGCCGGCCTGGCCCACCATGGGCAGCTGGTGCAGCAGGCGCCGGGCGTCGTTGGCCGCCTCCGGCGCCACAATCACGTCGTAGCTGGTGGCAATGACCTGGCTGGTGGACGTGAAGTCACGCCTTCCGCGCTGCAGGGCATAGGCCAACACCCCAAAGAGAAGCCAGAAGACGGCGCCCAGGGCCATGGAGGGAATCAGGGAGATGGCGGCGGCGCTGCCGCCGAAGAGCATCAGGGCCAGGCCAACAAACAGGCCGAACCAAGCGCCGGTGGCGGCGCTGGACAGGGCCACGCGCGGATAGCTCAGGCGGCCGGTGACGCGCTCCACGGATTTGAGCTCGTTTCCCACAATTGAAACCAGCTGCACCGGGAACTTGCTGTCCGCCAGGTAGTCAACCGCCTTTTGCGCGTCCAGGTAGGCCGTGTAGCGTCCCACCGTTTCGCCCTTGGGCAAGCTGCGGGCCGCTTCACGCGGAGGTGTGGCACCAAATAGGTTCGACATTGCTCCATTCTCGCGCATTCCGGCGCGGGACGGGGGAGGTATCGCTTGCAGTGAACGGGGCGCCGTCGTCGTACCTCTTAATACGCCGTTAGCTCCGGCTACAAAGTAGCCTTATATGGTGAGCACAAATCCTACCCGCGTCTTTATCGCGCGCCTGCTTGGCCTTGACGTTTTCGACCCCCTCGGAGACAGGCTCGGCCGGCTGCGCGATGCGGTCGTGCTCGACCGGGGTCCCGGCCGCCCGCCGCAGGCCGTGGGCATTGTGGTGGAAGTGCCGGGCAAAAAGCGTGTGTTCGTGCCCCTGACCCGCATTACCTCCATGGACCCCGGACAGATCATCTGCACCGGCCTGGTCAACCTCCGCCGCTTCGAGCAGCGCGGCGCGGAGATGCTGGTGGTCGGCGAGCTCTTCGACCGCCGCGTGGAACTGCGCGACGGCAGCGGAGAAGCCACCATCGAGGACATCGCCATTGAGCAGAACCGGGCCGGCGACTGGCACGTTTCCAACCTCTTTGTCCGCCGCGGCGGACAGGAATCGCGCCTGCGGCCCCTGCGCCGCCGCGGCGAGCAGATGATTGTGGACTGGAAGGACATCATCCACTGGGATACCTCCGGTCCGCAGGCTGCCACCTCCTTCGTCGCGCAGAACGATGACCTCAAGGCTGCCGACTTCGCCGACGCCCTGCATGAAATGAGCGGCAAGCGCCGCATCGAGGTCGCGAGCGAGCTCCAGGACGAACGCCTGGCGGACGTCCTGCAGGAACTGCCCGACGACGACCAGGTCCAGATCCTGCAATCCCTGGACGTGGAGCGCGCGGCGGATGTGCTCGAGGAGATGGACCCCGACGACGCCGCGGACCTGCTCAACGAGCTGCCCGAGGAGCAGAAGGAAGAGCTCCTGCAGCTGATGGAGCCCGAGGACGCCCGCGACGTGCGCCGGCTGCTGAACTATGAAGAGGACACAGCAGGCTCGCTGATGACTCCGGTCCCGGTCATCCTGCCGCCGGAGGCAACGGTGGCGGAAGCACTGGCGCACGTGCGCAGGGAGGAACTCACCCCTGCCCTCGCCTCCTCCATCTACGTTTGCCGGCCGCCGCTGGAAACGCCCACCGGCAAGTATCTGGGCGTTGTGCATATCCAGGCACTGCTGCGGTCGGCGCCGCCGGAGGCCCTGGGCAACATCCTGGACACGGACCTGGAACCGGTCCGGGACTACGCGAGCATCAGCGAGGTTTCGCGCATGCTGGCCACTTACAACTTGAACTCTCTGCCGGTCATCAATGACACCGGGCGCCTGGTCGGGGCGGTGACGGTGGACGACGTGCTCGACCACCTGCTGCCGGACGACTGGCGTGTTTCCGATGAGACCGGCCCGATAACGCAGCAGGGAAGGACAAATGGCTGAAAAGATCAAGTCGACAACCCGCGGCCTCGACACTCCCCGCACTGCACGCACCCGGTGGCTGCCGCGGCTGTCCCCGAACCCCGACGCGTTCGGCCATGCCACGGAGAACTTCGCCCGGTTTATGGGTACCCCGCAGTTCCTGGTCTACATGACGGTCTTTTGCCTGGTGTGGCTGGCCTGGAACACCTGGGGTCCGGAAGCTGCCCGCTTCGACAGCGCCGCGCTGGGCTTTACCGTGCTGACCCTGATGCTGTCCCTGCAGGCCTCCTACGCCGCACCGCTGCTGCTGCTGGCGCAGAACCGGCAGGATGACCGCGACCGTGTTTCGGTGCGCCAGGACCGGGAACGCGCCGAGCGCAACCTGATGGACACCGAGTACCTCACCCGGGAAATCGCGGAGCTTCGCATTGCACTGCGCGAGGTGGCCACCCGTGACTACGTCCGCTCCGAGATCCGCGGGCTGCTGGAAGAACTGCTGGAGGCCAATGACGACGACGGCGGAACCAACCGCCGCCGGCGCCGGTCCCCGGAGACGGCCGATGCCATGCCCAAACTGAATCCCGGCGGAAGGGAACACTAGCCCGTGCCCGTATCCGAACCGGCTTCCAACCTGGAAGCGCAGGTGCTCCGTGCCCTGGATACCGTCCAGGACCCGGAACTGCGCCGGCCCATCACCGAACTAGGCATGCTCAAGGGCGTCACAGTGGACCCGTCGGGCGCGGTCCGCGTCGAAGTGCTGTTGACCATCGCCGGCTGCCCGCTGCGCGGCACGATCACCACCGACGTCGAAAATGCGCTGGCGGCCGTGCCCGGTGTCAGCAGCGTGGCCGTCGGCCTGGACGTGATGACCCCTGAGCAGCGCAATGCGCTGAAGGACCGGCTGCGCGGAGGGGATCCGGTGCGGACCATTCCGTTCAACCGTCCCGGTTCGCTGACCCGCGTCTACGCCGTGGCCAGCGGCAAGGGCGGTGTCGGGAAGTCCAGCGTCACCGTGAACCTCGCCGCAGCCATGGCGGCCACCGGGCTGCGGGTGGGGATTGTCGACGCCGACGTGCACGGCTTCTCCGTGCCCGGCCTGCTGGGCATTACCCGTCCGCCCACCCGCGTGGATGAAATGATCCTCCCCCCGGTGGCCTACGGCATCAAGACCATTTCCATCGGTATGTTCGTCGAAGGCAACCAGCCCGTGGCCTGGCGCGGGCCCATGCTGCACCGGGCGCTGGAGCAGTTCCTTACCGACGTGTACTTCGGTGACCTGGACGTGCTTTTCCTCGATCTTCCGCCGGGCACCGGCGACATTGCAATCTCCGTTGGCCAGCTGCTCCCGGACTCTGAGATCCTGCTGGTGACCACACCGCAGAGTGCCGCCGCCGACGTAGCCGAGCGTGCCGGCAGCGTGGCGAAGCAGACCGGGCAGAAGGTTGCCGGAGTGATTGAAAATATGTCCTGGCTGGCCCTGCCGGGCGGGGAACGCCTTGAGGTCTTCGGCTCCGGTGGGGGCGCCGCCGTCTCCGGACGGCTCACAGGCACCCTCGGCTACCCGGTACCGCTGCTGGGAAGCATCCCGCTCGACGTCGCCCTGCGGGAAGGCGGCGACGGCGGACGCCCGGTGGCCCTGGACGGGCTGGAAAGCCTGGCCGGTGATGACGCTGCGGCAGGCGGAACTGCTGCCGGCACCGCTGCGGCGGAACTGCGCCGGATTGCGCGGAACCTGGCGCACCGGCCGCGCGGACTGGCCGGACGGAACCTCGGGGTCAGCCCCGCGTAGGGGCGATCGCCGCAGGACTCAGGTGGCCTCGATGTCGAAGGGCGCCGGTTCTCCCGGCGCCAGGCGTTCGAGGGGTTTGACGGCCGGCGGGCGGGCAGCCGCCGGAACGGGTGCGGCACCGGACGCAGAAGCCGGTGTCGGCGGCTGCGGTGCGGGGGCAGGCGCAGAACCCGCCCGGGCAGCCGGAGGCCGGCCCTTCGCGGCCTGCGCGGCGTCTTCGAAGTCATCCAGCAGCGCTTCCTTGATGATGCGCCGCGGGTCGTATTGCCGGGGATCCAGCTTCCGCCAGTCCACCTCGTCTATTTCCGGGCCAACCTCTTCGCGCAGCTGCTCGCGGGCACCGCTGGCCATCCGCCGGACTTCCCGGACCAGCCTGGCCAGCTGGGAGGCATATTCGGGCAGGCGTTCGGGGCCCAGTATCACTACGGCGAGTACCGCCAGGATAATGAACTCGTAACCGTTGATTCCTACCACTCTTGAAGACTACCTTTTCCCGGGATCAGCAAGCCACTTTCGGGCATCCTAGATGCTCCAGCCCGCACGGGCGAACACGGCAAGCCCGCGGGCAATGCGTTCCATCGGTTCCGCGCCTGCACCGGGCCGGGCCAGCCGGGAGGACTCCAGCAGGGACAGTTCTTCCACTGCCCGGGGCAGTGACTTCACCGGCATGGTGGATTCGAAAGTATAGGTAACGCTCCCGGCGGCGACGACGGTCTGCCCGGGGTGCTCGTCGGAGCTGAACACCGCGGGGCCTTTGTCCGATCCAAGCGCCGTGAAACCGTCGGCGGCCACGGAATGGCCGGTAAAGGCGTTGACCACCGGCTGCCGGTCCTCCTCCGGCAGCGGGTGCTGCTCCACCAGCCGAATCCGCTCACCGGCGCCCGCGAAGACCATTTCGACGGCGGGGTGGCCCTGCACCTGCAGCGAACGCGCCGATTCAAGTTCCAGCCCCAGGTCCGCCAGTTCAGGGCAGGACCATCCGTGGCCCCGCAGCGACTGCAGCTGGTCCGGGCTGAGGGCAGCGGATCCGGAACCGGTCACTTCCTCCCAACCGGCCGCCATGGCCGTGCGCGTGCCCGTCTCCGGCGGAACTTCCAGCACAGTGCCAGCCGCGTAGGCCCCGCCCAAAAGCATTGCCGCTGCTGCAGCAACGGCCACACCCGCAGCAACAGCATGGCTGCGGCGGTCCAGCGGCGCCCCTTGCCGCTGGCTTCCGGTGACGGCGCCGCCCGCGGTATTGGATCCGTTCCCGGGTTCCCCACCGGCCTCCTGGTCCGCGCGTTCGGCGGTGGCTGCCGCAGTACCGGCTATCCGGGCAGCAAGGTCCGGCCCCGCGGCGGGAACACGCAGGGCCCGCAGCCGGCTGCGCAGCCGGCGCTCTTCGGCTACTGCCGCGCGGCAGGACGCACAGCGGGCGAGATGGGCTTCCACGGCATGCTGCCGCTCCGGCGTCATTTCGGCATCAACGTAGTCCCGCAGATACCTGGTGGGGTGTCGCACGGGTCAGTTAGCTCCCGCAACGCGAGGCAGTTTCAGCCGTGGCCGGGACAGCGGACGCTGCCGCGGGTCCCGGTGTGAAAGCTTCTCCTTGAGCATGGCCCGTCCGCGGTGGATCCGGGAACGCACCGTGCCGAGCTTGACGTCCAGCACCTGCGCCACCTCGTCATAGGAGAGCCCTTCGAGGTCGCACAGCACTACGGCCGCCCGGAAGTCCGGCGGCAGTTCCTCCAGGGCGCGGGCAATGTCCACATCCAGGTTGTTGAATTCGAAGCTGCGCTCTGGGCCGGGACCGTTGCTGGGCAGCCGGCTCTGGGTTTCCTCGGTCATCCCGTCAAAGCGGATACGGCTGCGGCGCCGGGCCTGGTCCAGGAAAAGGTTGGTGGTGATGCGGTGCAGCCAGCCGTCCAGCGTGCCCGGCTGGAAGTTTGCCAGGGAACGGAAAACGCGGACGAAGACTTCCTGCGTCAGATCCTCGGCATCATGCTTGTTGCCGGTCAGCCGGTAGGCCAGCCGGTATACCTTGGCGGAGTGTGCCTCCACCACTTCCTCCCATGAGGGGCGCACCCAGTCCGCAGCCATGTCTGCGGCTGCCGCATCCGGCGTCGTTGCCATAGTCTTCCTCCTTCCTTCCAGCATGCTTGGACCTGCTCGTTACTGCGTGCATCGTGACTGCGTGCATTGTGCTTGCGTCTATGGTGCTTGCGTCTATGGTGCCTAGCCCCAAATACCACGCGGAGCACCGATTAACAATGTTTACGCACCAATCTGGGAGTTGGCTGTTAGCACGCATGAACTTCCCGCACAAGACGCTCCGGCAGCGTGTACGGGGTTCGGCTGCGCTTGGCCTTAAGCTTGTGGAAGCAGCACCCCCTCCGCACCAGTACCGAAAGTGAAAACATGCGCGCCGACAAGCAGACCAGTTGGTCCTACACGGAGGCCCTGCCTACCGAGGATGAGGTCCTGCTCCGCGCGCGTGAACGGTCCTATGAGCTCGGCGTCAGCGCGGTGTCCAGCGGCGTGGGAGCCGCGCTGACCGTATTGGCCGCCGCAAGCAAGGCGGCCACCGTAGTGGAAGTAGGTACAGGCGCCGGGGTGTCCGGGGTGTGCCTGCTGCGCGGCCTGGGCTCAAACGCTGTGCTCACCACCATTGATTCGGACGTGGACCACCTCCGCGCAGCGCGGGAAGCCTACGCCGAAGCGGGGATCCCGGGCAACCGGACCCGGACCATCTCGGGGCGGGCCGCGGAGGTCCTCCCCCGGCTCACGGACGCTGCGTATGACATGGTGTTTATCGACGCCGACAAGCCGTCCTTCCCGCTCTATGTGACCCAGGCTGTGCGCCTGCTCAAGCGCGGCGGGCTGCTGGTGGTCAATGACGCCCTGGACCACGGCAAGGTTGCCGATCCGGCGGTCCGCGAAGCAACCACCAACACCATGCGCAAGGTCGGCAAGGCCATCCGGGAAAACGAGGAGCTTGCCTCGGCGCTGCTGCCCACCGGCGACGGCCTGCTGCTGGCCGTCAAAACCGCCTAGGCGGCGCCGCCGGAACGGTATCCGGCCAGGTACGCCAGCAGCAGGCGGACGCCAAACCCGGTGGCACCCTTGGTCTGCTCCCGGCTGTCCTTCGGGGCACGGGAGGGACCCGCAATGTCAACGTGCGCCCACGGGACTCCGGCGGTGAATTTCTCCAGGAACAGTGCGGCCACAATGGCGCCTGCACCGAACTTGGCCTTCACAGGCGCAATGTGGGACAGATCGGCGACGTCGGAATCCAGGATGCCGGCGTACTCCCGGACCATCGGCAGCTGCCACACGGCGTCGCCGGAAGTCTTACCCGCCGCTTCCAGCGCCGCCACCAGGGCCGGGGCGTTGCCGAACAGTGCGGCGTGGTTCAGGCCCAGCCCCAGGGCAGCCGCACCGGTGAGCGTGGCGACGTCGACCAGCACGTCGGGGGCCAGCTCGGCCGCTGCGTAGGCAAGGGCATCTGCGAGCACCATCCGGCCCTCGGCGTCGGTGTTGCCCACTTCCACGGTGGTGCCGTCATAGGTCCGGACCACATCGGCCGGACGGTAGGCGGCGCCGCCAATGGCATTTTCCGCAAGGGCCAGCACGGCGGTGACCCGGACGGGCAGTTCAAGTTCGGCTGCTGCTTCTGCCACGGCCAGCACGGCGGCAGCACCGGCCATGTCCGTTTTCATGGTCATCATCGCGTCCCGCGGCTTGAGCGATATGCCGCCGGAGTCGAAGGTGATGCCCTTGCCCACCAGGACCACGTGCGGTGCGGCCTTCTCCCCTTTGGGGACGTAGGCAAGCTCCACCAGCCGCGGCGGGTGCTCGGATCCGGAGCCCACGGCGAGCAGGCCGCCGAAGCCCTCGGCCCGCAGTTCATCCTCGGTGCGGACCCGGACCTGCAGGCCGCTGCGGACCGCGGCGGCCCTGGCCTGTGCTGCCATCCATTCCGGCGTGGCAGTATCGGCGGGGGTGTTCGTCAGGTCGCGGGCGTGCCACACGGCCCGGGCGGTGGCCAGAGCCCGGGCAGCGGCACCGGCTTCGAGTCCGGTCAGTTCCAGGTGCTCGGCGATCGGGGCCGGCGCCTGGGTAACTCCGGCCCGCGGCGGCCGGTAGCCCCCGAGCAGGAACCCCTCAAGGAAAGCTGCCTGTGCGTCCGGACCGAGCCCGTCCACCACGGAGCTGCGGATCCTTGCGCAGCCCATGGTGGCACGGGCGAGGGCAGCCCCGGCACGCCTCAGCGCTGCCGGGGATTCATCACCCGTGCCCACAAAAAGCAGTTTGCCGGGCAGGGCTGCTGAATCCCGGGGCGGTTCGATCACGAGGATCTCCCCGGCCCGGCCGGTCACTTTGGCGCTGCGCGCCCGGGCGGCAATGTCGGCGCCGTAGCGGACAGCTGCTTCCACCGCGCCGCGCCGCGGCTCCGGGACCGGATACGCCGCCTCTTCCGCATCGTCCTGTCCTGCCTCCACGGGAGCCGGGGCGATGGCCACGGCGAGCACGTCCACGCGCTCCTCCGCAGCCGGCTGCAGTCCGCTGCCGTTACCGGCCCTGCCTGTGCGTGCGTCCAGTCCGGCCAGGGCAGTGACTCCCGGCAGCGGTGCGGACACAAAGGGCGAAGCCGGAACGGAGCCGGTCTTGGACGAAGGCTTGGGAGGCAACTGCATGGGTTAAGGCTAGCCCGTCACACCCAAGAGGCAGTCCTTCAGCTTGCCCGCCTCTTCTGCGTTGAGCTCGACCACCAGGCGCCCGCCGCCGTCGATCGGCACCCGCAAGATGAGGCTGCGCCCCTCCTTTGTAACCTCCATGGGCCCGTCGCCCGTGCGTGGTTTCATCGCAGCCATTTCAGATTTCCCCTTTCACAGTGCGCCGGTTATCCCGGATCACCTGTAATCCGCTGCCGACGAAAGTAAAATATCCCTTCGGCAATTGCTGTCATTATTCCGTACAAGTACCGGGCAAACGAAATTTCGTGTGTTGCGCGCCACAACTCAGGGTGGATAGTCCCCTCCGCCGGGTAATTCCGTCCACCTCCATAGCCAAACAACCCACACAATCTGCAGGACGGCGAAGGCTGCAGCGACCGCTCCGCGGTAGGCCCTGGAGCGGCTGAGCCAAGCGGTGGAAAGGGCCAGCGGGAACAGGGGCAGCAGCAGTCGGAACGTGCTGGTTTGCGGATTCAGGAATACCAGCAGATAAAGCACGTAGCTGGCGCACCAAAGCTGAAGTTCCAGTCCCAGGCGGCGCACGGACGCTGACGAAAGGTAAACCGCGGCGGCCAGCACCAGAACCGCCAGCAGCACCGGTCCGAAGACTGAACCAAACAGGTGCTGCGACATGGTCAGCCACGGCTTAAACGGGATCAGGTCTCCGTACCGCCAGGCACTCTCGGTGTCCGTGTACGCCCGCAGGTCCCCGGTAAAGGCCCAGGCGATCGCCGGCCAGGCCAGTGCCGATACTCCGGACACGGCTGTCAGGGCAACCAGCCGCCAGGCCTGCCCGGGTGCCGGTTCCGTGTGCCGGCGGCGCGCCAAGCGCACCACGAACACCAGCCCGACGGCGAGCGCAAAGGGCACCCCCACCGGCCGCGACAGGCACATCAGGACCACCACCGGAATGGCGGTGAGGTAACGGCGGGAAACCAGCAGGTACAGGGCTGCGGCCAGCAGCAGCAAATTCAGGGATTCGGCATAGGGAACCTGCAGGATGGGCGACACGGGAAACACGGCCACAAACGCCAGGCCCCACATTGCGGTCCCGTGTTGTGCCCGCAGCCGGAACAGCCGGTAGACCACCAGCGCGGCGGCGAAGCCCGCCAAGGTGGCGGCAACCGGTGCCAGCACGTTCCACCCCAGCCCGGTGAGGGCGTCGAGGCCACGGACCAGCACGGGGAACAACGCGTAGAACGCCCACTCGTTTTCCTGCGCTTTTCCGGTAGGGTCCCGGGGCACAGCAGCGGGGTATCCGTCTTCGTAGATCCTTGAATACCACTGGGCGTCCCAGATGTTGATGAACTCCCCGTACGACGGCGACGCCTCGCCCCAGGGCCCGGCCGGCTGGAAGCGGGCCGCGGCAACCAGCACAGCGGCCGAGAACAGGCGGGCCGCGGCCCACAGGGCCAGGACCTGCGCGTACCAGGGCCACCGGGCCAGGGTGCCGGCCGCCCGACCCGCCAGGCCGGCCAGCTGCCCGGCCGGCGAGGGTGCACTGCCGCCGGGGCCCTCCGTGCGCCCATCAACAGCGCTGTGGTCTCCGGATTCCTCAGCCATTGCGCACCCAGCATCCGGCCAGATGGTCATTGACGTATCCGGTGGCCTGGAGCATTGCATAGGCGGTTGTTGGTCCGACAAACCGGAACCCGCGTTTTTTCAGGTCCTTGGCCAGTGCCGTGGATTCAGGGGTGATGGCCGGGATATCGGCGGCCGTCTGCGGTGCGGGCCGCCCGTCCGGGGCACGGTATCCGGCCAGGAGGCCGGAGAGGCTCTCCCCCTCCGGCAGTGCCAGCAGTGCCCGGGCGTTGCCGATCACCGCGTCGATCTTGGCCGCGTTGCGCACAATGCCGGTGTCGGCCATCAGGCGGGCCCGGTCGCCGTCGTCGAACGCCGCCACGCGCACGGGATCAAACCCGGCGAAGGCGGCCCGGAAAGCTTCGCGCTTGCGCAGGATGGTGATCCAGCTCAGTCCGGACTGGAAGGCCTCCAGGCTCAGCCGTTCAAAGAGCGCCGCCTCGCCCACCACCGGGCGGCCCCATTCGGTGTCGTGGTAGTGCATGTAGTCCTCGGTGGCCAGCGCCCAGCCGCAGCGCGCCAGTCCGTCCGGGCCCGGCACCGCGCTCATTCCCTGTCCCCGTCCGGGGCGGTGCCTGTTTCCCGCGCGCCTGCTTCCAACGCGCTGATCTTCGCATCGCGTGCCGCCAGGGCTTCCGCCAGCCGGTCCAGGACCGCGTCCACCTGGTCCATCCGGTAGCCGCGCAGGGCAACGGAGAACCGGAGCCCGCCCACGTCACCGGCGTCGGGGTGTTCGGGCAGCAGGACCGGCGGCAGGCGGGGATCCGGCTCCGGCAGGCCCTGTACAGCGTCCGCTGCGGCTTCGGCAGGACTGCCGGCCCGCAATCTGCCCGCACCGAGTACGGCCGCCAGGCCCAGGACGGCAATGGCTAGGAAAACCAGGAGGAGTGTCACACGACCATGGTGCCAGATGCCCCCGATGCCCCTAGGGCGCGACGTGCCCGGCGCTGTCGTTGATCATCAGCCGGACCGCTTCGGAGGGATCGTCCACCACGTGCAGGAGCCTGAGGTCAGTCTCGGACACCATGCCCTCCGCGAGCAGGCTGTCCCGGACCCAGTCCAGCAGCGGATTCCAGAAGTCGGAGCCGACCAGCACAATCGGGAAGGACGTGACTTTTTGTGTCTGGACCAGGGTCATTGCCTCAAACAGTTCATCCAACGTGCCAAACCCGCCCGGCAGCACAATAAAGCCCTGCGCGTACTTCACGAACATGGTCTTGCGCACAAAGAAGTACCGGAAGTTGACGCCCAGGTCCACCCACTCGTTCAGGCCGGTTTCAAAGGGCAGTTCGATGCCCAGGCCTACGGACAGCCCGTCTGCTCCCACGGCACCCTTGTTGGCCGCTTCCATCGATCCGGGTCCGCCGCCGGTAATCACGGCCAGCCCGGCTTCAGCGAGCAGCCTGCCCACTTCTTCACCGAGCTTGTAGTACCGCGAGCCGGGCACGCTCCGGGCGGAACCGAAAACGCTGACGGCAGGCCCAAGCTCGGACAGGGTGCCGAATCCCTCCACGAACTCGCTCTGGATCCGCAGCACCCGCCAGGGGTCGGTGTGGGTGAAATGCGTCGCGTCGGCGGAGTCCAGCAGGAAACGGTCCGACTGCGGCGTCAGGGCCGCACCCCGGCGCAGTTCCACCATCCCCCGCTTGCGCGGGCGGTCCGGGGACGTGGAACGGGGGTCTTCGCTGATAGGCATGCCTCTAGGCTAACCGCCATCCCGCTGCTGGCAACGAGCTTGGCCGCATCGGATCTCAAGGTCCGGGTTTGATTGCTCTTACGTCACAATTTCCCGTCGACGTGGCACGTGACACATACTGGCAACAATGTCTGGTTAGATTTTCCTTATGACCAGTGACACATCCGCAGGCATGTCCGCGCCTGAATCCGCTGCACCGCTTGTTTCGCTGAAGAACGTAAACAAGCATTTCGGGGACCTCCACGTCCTGCAGAACATCAATCTCGACATTGCCCGCGGCGAGGTCGTCGTCGTGATCGGCCCCTCGGGATCCGGCAAGTCGACGCTGTGCCGCGCCATCAACCGCCTGGAGACCATCGACGACGGCGAAATCACCGTTGACGGCGCCGTCCTGCCGGCCGAAGGCCGCGCACTGGCGAAGCTCCGCGCCGACGTCGGAATGGTCTTCCAGTCCTTCAACCTGTTCGCCCACAAGTCGATCGTGGACAACGTGGCACTGGGACCGGTGAAGGTCCGCAAATCCAAGCCGGCTGAAGCCAAGAAACTGGCCATGTCCCTGCTCGAACGCGTAGGCGTAGCCAACCAGGCCAACAAACTGCCGGCGCAGCTTTCCGGCGGCCAGCAGCAGCGCGTGGCCATTGCCCGCGCGCTGGCCATGAAACCCAAGGTGATGCTCTTCGACGAGCCCACCTCGGCCCTGGACCCGGAAATGATCAACGAGGTCCTCGACACCATGGTGGAACTGGCCAAGGACGGCATGACCATGGTGGTGGTCACCCATGAGATGGGCTTCGCCCGCAAGGCAGCGGACCGCGTGATCTTCATGGCCGACGGCCAGATCATCGAAGAAGCCACCCCGGAGGAGTTCTTCACCAATCCCAAGAGCGACCGGGCCAAGGACTTCCTCGGCAAGATCCTCTCGCACTAGCGAGTTCACCGCACCACCGGCAGTACCGCAGTACCGGGGTTTCACCAGTTGGGGGAAATCCTTATGAGGCTAGGTGCCCCGTTCACCGGGACACCGCAATGCAAGGAGAAATCATGCGCAAGACCCGTTACGCGGCGGCAGCCATTGCTGCCGTTGCAGCCCTTACCCTGTCCGCCTGCGGCAGCGATTCCGGTTCCGAGTCCGGGTCCGGCAGCTCCGAATCCGCCGGCGAGAAAATCCGCATCGGCATCAAGTTCGACCAGCCGGGCCTGGGCTTCAAGGACGGCAGCGAGTACACCGGGTTCGACGTGGACGTCGCCAAGTACGTTGCCAACGAACTGGGCTACCCCGAAGACCAGATCGAGTTCATTTCCAGCCCCTCCGCCCAGCGCGAGAACATGCTCGAGAACGACCAGCTGGACATGATCTTCGCGACCTACTCCATCACGGACACCCGCAAGGAAAAGGTGGCCTTCGCCGGTCCGTACTTCGTGGCCGGCCAGGACCTCCTGGTCCCCTCCGACAGTGACATCTCCGGCCCCGAGGACCTGGAAGGCAAGAACCTGTGCTCGGTCACCGGTTCCACCTCCGCGCAGAAGATCAAGGACAACTACGCCGCGGGCGTGAACCTGCTGGAGCAGCCGAGCTACGCCGAGTGCGTGACTGCCATGCAGGGCGGCCAGATCGACGCCGTGACCACTGACGACATCATCCTCGCCGGCCTGGCCTCCACGGACGCCAACAAGGGCAACTTCAAGGTTGTCGGCAACACGTTCTCCGAGGAGAAGTACGGTGTGGGCCTGCCGAAGGAAGGCGGGATCGTCAAGTGTGAGGACATCAACGCCGCGATCACCAAGATGATCGACGACGGTGCCTGGGAAGAAGCCATCAAGAAGAACACCGAGGGTGCCGACTACACCTTCAACGCAGAGCTGAACCCGCCGAAGATGGACGCCTGCGCCTAACCAGTTCCACAAGGTGCTGCGGCACCTTCCGTTCCACCCCGCGGCCGGGAAAGCCACCCGCTTTCCCGGCCCGGGCTTCGTCCACCATAAAGAGGTGAAACATGGAGGGTTTTACTGCCCTCTTCGAGCAGTACGACGTCGTCGGCGCTTTCTGGGTCAACATCCAGCTCACGTTCTGGGCGGCTCTCTGGTCGCTGATACTCGGCACCGTTCTGGCACTGATGCGGATCTCGCCGATCCCCAGCCTGCGATGGTTCGGTGCCGCCTACGTGAATATCTTCCGGAACACACCGCTGACCATCATCATGGTTTTCGGTTCGCTTGCGCTCTGGTCGCAGCTGAATATCAGCTTGTCCACGGACTTCACCACCAACTTCTTCCGGCTGGCGGTACTCTCGCTGACCATCTATCACGCGGCTTTCTTCTGCGAAGCCATCCGCAGCGGCGTGAACACCGTCCCCATGGGGCAGGCTGAAGCCGCCCGGGCCATCGGTTTGGGCTTCCTGCCTGCGGCACGGATCATCATCATGCCGCAGGCCTTCCGGGGAGCCATTGCCCCCATGGGCAACGTGCTGATCGCCCTGGTCAAGAACACCACCGTGGCCGCCACGGCGGGCGTAGCCGTGGAGACCTCCAGCACCATGAAAACCATGATCGAGTTCTACCCCAACCTCATGACGCAGATCTTCCTGACCTTCGCCATCGGGTACGTCATCATCGTTATCCCCATTGGCCTGCTCACCACCTGGGCCTCGAAGAAACTGGCGGTGGCACGATGAGCACACAGAACGTCCTGTTTGATGCCCCGGGGCCCCGCGCCCGGCGGACCATCATGTTCGCAAACATCCTTGGTGTACTGCTGGTCCTCGGACTGCTGTGGCTGGTGGTTTCGGCGCTGGCGGACAAGGGCCAGTTCGAAGCAGCCAAGTGGACGCCGTTCCTTGAGTGGAGCACTTGGCAGTTCTACCTGCTGCCCGGCCTGCTCTCCACGCTGAAGGCCGCAGCCGTTGCCGTCGTGGCATCCATTGTTTTCGGCCTGCTCTTCGGCATCGGCAGGCTCTCCCCCTTCAAGCCGCTGAACTGGGCCTGCAGCATTGTGGTGGAATTCTTCCGGGCCGTGCCAGTGCTGCTGATGATGGTGTTCTTCTACCAGTTCCTCTCCAAGTCCACGTCCGTGGACCCGGCTCAGGTTCCCTTCTGGGCAGTAGTCATTGCGCTGACCCTGTACAACGGTTCGGTGATTGCCGAACTGGTCCGCTCCGGTGTCTTCGGCCTGCCCAAGGGCCAGCGCGAAGCCGGCCTGGCCATCGGCCTCACGCCGGGCCAGTCGCTGCGGAGCATCGAGATTCCGCAGGCGCTGGTTGCGATGCTGCCGGCTCTGTTGAGCCAGTTCGTGGTGATCCTCAAGGATTCCGCACTGGGTACCTTCATCGGCTACACCGAACTGCTCGAAAATGCCCGCCGCCTCGCTTCCGGCGAGGGCAACATCCTGCCGGCCCTGCTGGTCACCGCGGCCATCTTCATCCTCCTGAACTTCCTGCTGACGTTCGCCGCCCAGCGCCTCTCCCGGCGTTTGGGGGCACGTGCCGGCAAGCTCCTCAAGATTGAAGACACCATTGAACCTGAGGGCGTCGAAGCCCCGGCCGGTGCCCGGTAGCCCAGCCCGGTAGCCCAGCCCGGTAGCCCAGCACGCACAAGAAAAAGGGGAGGACAGGCATCGCCTGTCCTCCCCTTTTGTGTTCCCCGACCCTTGCGTGTTCCCCGACCCTTCTGTGTTCCTCCGGTGTCAGGGCGGCGCTGCCGCTTAGCCCAACCAGGACCGCAGCGCGGCCAGGCAGTCCCGGATCGCACCGGCATGCACATGCTCGTTGTCCGTGTGGGCCAGCAGAGCATCGCCGGGCCCGAAGTTCACCGCCGGGATGCCCAGTTCACTGAACCGGGCGACGTCGGTCCAGCCATACTTGGGCTTGGGCTCGGCCCCGACGGCGGCCACAAAGCTGGCGGCGGCGGGCAGGGTCAGTCCCGGGCGGGCGCCGGCGGCGGCGTCGGTGCGGACCAGGTCGAAACCGGCCAGCAGGTCCCGCACGTAGGCTTCGGCCTCATCCACGGTTTTGTCCGGGGCGAAGCGGTAGTTGATCTCCACCGTGGCGGCATCGGGAATAACGTTGCCCGCCGTACCGCCCCAAATCCGTACGGCGTTCAGGGATTCGCGGTAGTCCAGGCCTTCCACGGACACGGTGGCCGGCGAGTGGTCCCGCAGCCGCACCAGGATTTCGGCCGCGCCGTGGATGGCGTTCTCTCCCATCCAGGCCCGCGCCGAATGCGCAGCCCGCCCGGCGGTGGTGGCATGGAACCGCATGGTGCCGTTGCAGCCGCCTTCCACAGTGCCGTTGGTGGGCTCCAATAGGATGGCGAAATCGGCCTTCAGCCAGTCCGCATGGCTGACGGCCAGCCGGCCCAGCCCGCTGAGGGAGGCCTCGACTTCTTCATGGTCGTAGAAAACGTAGGTGACGTCCCGGGTGGGTTCGGTGAGTGCAGCGGCCAGCGCCAACTGCACCGCAACCCCGCCCTTCATGTCCGTGGCACCGCGGCCGTACAGGACGTCGCCGTCCCGGGAGGACGGCACGGTTCCCCGTGATCCGGGCACCGTCGGCAGGGGCACGGTATCCAGGTGGCCGGCGAGGATGACCCGCTCTGTCCGGCCAAGATTGGTCCGGGCCACCACGGAATCCCCGTCCCGTGACACCTCCAGGTGCGGGTAGGCGCGCAATGCCGTTTCGACGGCGTCGGCGAGGGCCTTTTCATTGCCCGAGACGCTCTCGAAATCCATCAGGACTGCCGTCAGCCGGGCTACGTCGTCGGTCAGGTCCAGGGAAGTTGTGTCAGTTTCGGTCACCTTCCCACAGTACCGCTCGGTAGACTGGGGCCCATGACTTCAAGCCCTGCCCCAGCCCCCACTGAAGCAAGCACGGACTCCCGCACTGCCTCCGGCCTCGGCCTCGCCACGGTTGCCGCCGACGGCGCGGTGCTCGATGTATGGTTCCCCCGCCCGGTTCTCGGAGAGTCCGCCGCGGACTCCGCCCTGCACAGTGAACTGGAGGCCGCCGCCGAGGCGATGGCCGACGGGATCCGCGGCACGCACGGCGAAGTGCTGGACACCAGGATTGACCTCGATGCCGCACCAGCCGGCACCGCCGACGCCTACCTGCGCCTGCACCTGCTCTCCAGCCGCCTGGTCCGCCCCAACACCATCAACCTGGACGGGATCTTCGGCTCGCTGCCCAACGTGGTCTGGACCAATTACGGACCCTGCGCCGTCGCGGACTTTGACGCCGTGCGGCTGCGGCTGCGCAGCCGCGGGCCGGTGACGGTCTTCGGCGTGGACAAGTTCCCCCGCATGACCGACTACGTGCTCCCAGCGGGTGTGCGCATAGCCGACGCCGGGCGGGTACGCCTCGGCGCGCACCTGGCTGAAGGCACCACCGTTATGCACGAAGGCTTCGTGAACTTCAACGCCGGAACGCTGGGCACCTCCATGGTGGAAGGCCGGATTTCGGCCGGCGTGGTGGTCGGCGACGGCACCGACGTCGGCGGCGGTGCCTCGATCATGGGCACGCTGTCCGGCGGCGGCAAGGAAAAAATCACCCTCGGTGAGCGCGTGCTGCTGGGCGCGAACTCCGGTGTGGGCATCAGCATCGGCGACGACAGCGTGGTGGAGGCAGGCCTGTACGTCACGGCCGGTACCCGCGTCACGGTGCTCGGCGGCGGGGAGCCCCGGCAGGTGAAGGCCGCCGAGCTGTCCGGCGTGCCCAACCTGCTGTTCCGCCGTGACTCGGTGACCGGTGCCGTCCAGGCCCTGCCCCGCAACGGACGCACCGTGGAGCTGAATTCCGCGCTGCACGCGAACTAAGCGGCACCGGCATGCAACGGCTCCAGCAGCATGAGACCCGCAGCTTCCGGCTCCTGGTCCTGCTGCTGGGGCTGTGCCTGGCCGCGTTCGTCTCGCTCTTCGCGGTGGCGGCCCTGAACGGCAAAAAACATACCCCCGTCATTACCGAACGCTGCATCGCGTCGGTGGGCGGAGCGGAATACTCGCTGACCCTGGAACAGGCACGCAATGCCTCGATCATTTCCGGTGTGGCGGTGACCCGCGGCCTGCCGCCGCGAGCCGTGTCCATTGCACTGGCCACCGCCATGCAGGAATCCGGGCTGCGCAACTTGGATTACGGGGACGACGCCGGCCCGGACTCCCGCGGCCTGTTCCAGCAGCGTCCCAGCCAGGGCTGGGGCAGTGAAGAGCAGGTCATGGACCCCGTGTATGCCGCCAATGCCTTCTACAACGGGTTGGAGAAGGTGCCGGGATACCTGGACCTGACGATTACCGACGCCGCCCAGGCCGTCCAGCGCAGTGCTTTCCCCGAGGCATACGCCAAACACGAAGGACCTGCCCGGGCGTTCGCCTCCGCCCTTACCGGGCAGACCCCTGCCGCGTTGTCCTGCACCCTGCGCCCGCCGTCGGTTTCCGCCGATGCCGGCGCCAGCGCGTCCGCCGTCGAGGAAATCTACGGTCCGCTGAACGGCTCGGTGCTCGGCCCGCTGTACCTGGCCGACGTCGAGGGAACCTACGGCTGGTCCGTTGCGCAGTGGTTCGTGGCAAATGCCCAACTGCTCGGCATCGAGTCGGTGGCCTACGACGGACGCACCTGGCAGCTGGGCAGTTCCGTGTGGGAGCAGTCTTCTGCGGACGCCGGCCAGGTTGCCGTCACCGCCTACAGCGTCCCCGAGGAATAGGGCACGCCGGACCGCCGGATGGGGAACCCGGCGACCGACCGATTAGGCTAAGGGCATGCGTATTCTAGTCACCGGTGGCACCGGCTATATCGGATCCCACACCACGCTTGCCCTGCTTGAAGCAGGCCATGACGTGGTGGTCCTGGACAACCTGATGAACTCCAGCGAGGAGTCGCTTCGCAGGGTCCAGGAGCTGAGCGGCCGCAAGGCCGAGTTCGTGAAGGCGGATCTGCTGGACGAAGCAGCGCTGGAAACGGTCTTCAACGGCGCCGCCATTGACGCGGTTATCCACTTCGCCGGGCTCAAGGCCGTGGGCGAATCCGTAGCCAAGCCCCTGTACTACTACCACAACAACGTGGTGGGCACCATCAACCTGCTGCGGGCCATGGACCGGCACAACGTCCGCACCCTGGTCTTCAGCTCCTCCGCCACCGTGTACGGTGCCTCTGAGGAGGTCCCGCTGACCGAGGACTCCCCCATGGACGCCGTCAATCCCTACGGCCGCACCAAGGAACAGATCGAAGACATCCTCAGTGATCTGGGCGCCGCCGACGGCCGGTGGAACATTGCGCTGCTGCGTTACTTCAACCCTGCCGGTGCGCACGAATCGGGCCGGATCGGTGAAGATCCCACCGGCATCCCCAACAACCTGCTGCCGTTCGTGGCGCAGGTGGCCGTGGGCCGCCGGGAGAAGGTCATGGTCTTCGGCAATGACTACCCCACCCCGGACGGCACGGGTGTCCGCGACTACATCCATGTGGTGGACCTGGCAGCGGGCCACCTCGCCGCCCTGAACTTCCTGGCCGGCAACGGCGGAGTGCACCGCTGGAACCTGGGCACCGGCAACGGGTCCTCCGTCCTCGAGGTCCTCACCGCGTTCTCCGCTGCCGCGGGCCGGGATGTCCCCTATGAGTTCGCGGCCCGCCGTCCAGGCGACGCCGCCGTCAGCTACGCCGATCCCTCCGCAGCGCACGCGGACCTGGGCTGGCGTGCCGAGCGCAGCCTGGCCACCATGTGCGAGGACCACTGGCGCTGGCAGAAGAACAACCCCGAGGGTTACGCCGCGTCCTAGCGGTTCAGCTGGACGGACCGAATCCGCCGAAACACCAAAAGAGAAGGTCCCCGGAAACATCCGGGGACCTTCTCTTTTGGCGTTTTACGGCCGGAACAATCAGCGCTGCGGGTAGTTCCGCTCGGGGGCGCCCGTGTACAGCTGGCGCGGGCGGCCGATCTTCGTCTGGGGATCCTGCATCATTTCGCGCCACTGGGCAATCCAGCCCGGCAGGCGGCCGATGGCGAAGAGGACGGTGAACATCTTCTCCGGGAAGCCCATGGCCTTGTAAATGAGGCCGGTGTAGAAGTCGACGTTCGGGTACAGCTTGCGCTCGATGAAGTAATCATCGGCCAGGGCCTTCTCTTCCAGGCGCATGGCGATATCCAGCAGCTCGTCGTTGCCGCCGAGCTTGGACAGGATTTCGTGGGCGGTGGCCTTGACGATCTTCGCCCGCGGATCGTAGTTCTTGTAGACGCGGTGCCCGAAGCCCATGAGCTTCACGCCGTCTTCCTTGTTCTTGACCTTCTCCATGAAGGTTTCCGGCTGCATGCCCGTGGCCTGGATGTCGCGGAGCATGTTCAGCACTGCTTCATTCGCGCCGCCGTGCAGCGGGCCGAAGAGTGCACTGATGCCGGCGGAGACGGACGCGAACATGTTCGCGTTGGAGCTGCCGACCAGGCGCACAGTGGAGGTGGAGCAGTTCTGCTCGTGGTCCGCGTGCAGGATCAGCAGCAGGTCCAGGGCCTTCACCAGGTCCGGATCGATTTCATACGGCTCGGCCGGCAGGCCGAAGGAGAGCCGCATGAAGTTCTCCACCAGGTTCATGGAGTTGTCCGGGTAGAGCATCGGCTGGCCGATGGACTTCTTGTGCGCGTACGCAGCAATGACCGGCAGCTTGGCCATCAGCCGGACGGTGGACAGTTCCACCTGTTCTTCGTCGAACGGGTCCAGCGAGTCCTGGTAGAACGTGGACAGCGCGCTCACGGCCGAGGACAGCACCGGCATCGGGTGGGCGTCGCGGGGGAAGCCGCCGAAGAAGCCCTTGAGGTCTTCGTGCAGCAGGGTGTGGCGGCGGATCCGCTGGTCGAAGTTCTCCAGCTCGGCGGGCGTCGGCAGTTCCCCGTAGATCAGCAGGTAAGACGTCTCGAGGAAGCTCGAGTGCTTGGCCAGCTGCTCAATCGGGTAGCCGCGGTAGCGCAGGATCCCCTGGTCGCCGTCGATGTACGTGATGGCGGATGTGGTGGCCGCGGTGTTCATGAACCCGGGGTCGAACGTAACGGTGCCGGTCTGCTTCAGCAGCTTGGAAACGTCGAGTCCGTCGTTTCCCTCCGCTGCGGCAACGCGGGGCAGCACAAGCTCGTCTTCCGGGTTTGCCCCGTACTGAAGCTTGGCACTGGGTTGCTCAGTCATTAAGTCTCCTTTAGGAGTTTTCGAAACCGCCGCTATGTAGCCGCTTCCGACGGGACATAGTGCATTCCGCTAAACTATTTCGCTAAAACGCTACCGGTATCAGTGCCCTTACCACTAATCGGTACGGGCACCGTTGTACAAGCGCAACATAGGCACGGACGGTATTCCGGTGCAGTGCCTAATACTATTCCTGCCGGGGCCGCCCGCGGTCCAATTCCGCCGCGGCCAAGAGCCGGTCCGCCGCGGCACGGATATCGGCATCCGAACCGGTCAACGCAATGCGGACATATCCTGCACCGGCATCACCGTAGAAAACACCGGGACCAACAACAATTCCCAGGTCCGCGAAACGGGAGACCGTTGTCCACGTGTCTTCACCGGCGGTTGCCCACAGGTACAGGCCGGCCTCGGAATGCTCGATCTTCAACCCGAAGCCCTCCAGCGCCGGGACCAGCTGTTCGCGGCGGGCCCGGTAACGGTCCTTCTGCTGGGCCACATGCTCGTCGTCGCGCAGTGCTGCCGCCATGGCAGCCTGCACCGGGGCAGGGACAATCATTCCGGCATGCTTGCGGCTGTTGACCATATTGGCGATGATCGCCGGATCGCCGGCGGTGAACGCCGCCCGGTAGCCGGCCACGTTGGACTGCTTGCTCAGCGAGTACACGGCGAGCAGGGAATTGCTGCTGCCGCCGCTGACGCGGGGGTCAAGGATGCTGGGCACCGGTTCACCGCCGCGTGCGGGGTCCCAGGGGCCCCAGCCCAGTTCGGCATAACACTCATCGGAGGCCACCACGGCGCCGATTTCCCGGGCCTGCTCCACCAGGGTGCGCAGCGAGGACGCAGTCCGCACAATGCCGGTGGGGTTGCCCGGGGAGTTCACCCAGATCAGCCGCACGCGGGAACGGGTTTCCCCGTCCAGTTCGTCAAGGTTGTCGGCGGCCACCGCCGTCGCCCCGGCAAAGACCGCCCCCATGTCGTAGGTGGGATAGGCAACCACGGGGCGGACCACAACGTCCCCCTCCCCCAGCCCCAGCAGCAACGGCAGCCAGGCCACCAGTTCCTTGGAGCCGATGGTGGGCAGCACGTCCGCCGGGTCCAGGCCCGGCACCCCGCGCCGCCGGGCGAACCACTCGACCACTGCGTTCCGCAGGTCTGCGGTGCCGTGGGTGGTGGGGTAACCCGGCGCGTCAGCGGCGGCGCTGAGGGCTTCGCGGACGACGGCGGGGGTCGGGTCAACGGGCGTGCCGATGGAGAGGTTCACGGCACCCTCAGGGTGCTCTGCGGCCCGTCGCTGGTACGGGGCCATGGCGTCCCAGGGGTATTCCGGCAGGTCGAGCCCGAAGGCCCTTGATCCTGCCGGGCTCATGCCTGGTTCTGCGGAGGCAGGGCAGCGATGATGGGGTGGTCCTTATGGGTGTTGCCCACCTTGGCCGCACCGCCCGGGGATCCCAGGTCATCAAAGAACTCGACGTTGGCCTTGTAGTAGTCGGCCCATTCCTCCGGGGTGTCATCCTCGTAGTAAATGGCCTCTACCGGGCATACAGGTTCACAGGCGCCACAGTCCACGCATTCGTCCGGGTGGATGTAGAGGGAGCGTTCACCTTCGTAGATGCAGTCCACGGGGCATTCTTCGATACATGCCTTGTCTTTCACATCTACGCACGGCTGCGCAATTACGTACGTCACGTCCCTTGCCTTCCTGATCTGCGTCCCGCCTGCCGGATGCCGGCGGTTCCGCTGGGTGTTGGTTCCACGTTAGTAGCCGAAGCCATTATCTCCCAGCCGGGACGGCCCGGCGCACGGCCCGGGTCCGGTCTGGGACCCGCCGCATAGGATGGTTCAATGAACTTTTCCGAACCGGCAGCCCTGCTGCGCAGCCTGCAGCCGGGGGTCCGCGTGGTGGTGCGCTACCGGATCGACGGCGGTTTCACCGACGCCCTGGGCACACTGGGGGCCGTGGGCGATACCGAATGCACAGTAGCGACCCGGCGCGGCGACGTCGTTATTGCCTACCCGCTGGTCACGGCCGCCAAAACCGTGCCGCCGCCTCCCCCGCGCCGCGCTCCCCGCAGGTCCTGAGAAAAAACAGCAAAGGCCGCCGGAACAGTTGTTCCGGCGGCCTTTGCCGCTCTTACACGCTTTTCCGGCTGCGCTAGGCAGCCTTGGCGGCGGCCCGGTCCCGGGCGAGCACCCGGGTGCAGGCCAGGACAGCGCCAACCGTGGCTACCGCCTGGCCGAACAGCCACACCAGTCCCGCTGTAACAACGGGCGGCTGCTCCTCGGCAGCAGCGCCGGTCACGATCAGCGGGGCCTCGTTGAGCAGGTCCAGGGAGAACAGCCCCAGCAGCAGATACGTGATGACGCCGGCGGCGGCACTGACCGCTGCGCTGCGCTGCCAAAGGCCGGCCAGCAGCGCCACAGCGCAGCTGAACACCACCGCCAGCACTGCGCCGACCGGAAGCCCGGTGTCGCCGGCATACACCACTTGGTTATGCAGCGAGGTGCCGAGGACAGCCGCCGTGATTCCGCCCAGCACGGCGACCAGAGGCCCCCGCCAACGCGGGGGCCTCTTGCCGGTGTCGGCCGTTGCGGTGATGACTAGGCCTTGGCGCGTGCGCGGTTGGCCTTCGCACGGTCGTTGGCGTTCAGGACCAGCTTGCGGATGCGGATCGATTCCGGAGTGACCTCGACGCATTCGTCCTCACGGGCGAATTCGAGCGACTCTTCCAGGGTGAGCTTCCGCGGCGGTGTCAGGTTCTCGAAGGTGTCCGAGGACGCAGCACGCATGTTGGTGAGCTGCTTTTCCTTCGTGATGTTCACGTCCATGTCATCGGCGCGGGAGTTCTCGCCGACGATCATGCCTTCGTAAACCTCGGAAGTGGGCTCCACGAAGAAGGAACCGCGTTCCTGCAGCTTGATCATGGCGAACGGGGTAACGACGCCGGAGCGGTCGGAGATCAGCGAACCGTTGGTGCGGTATTCGATCGGACCGGCCCACGGCTCGTAGCCCTCGGCGATGGACGAGGAGATGCCTGCGCCGTGGGTTTCCGTCAGGAACTTGGTGCGGAAGCCGATCAGGCCGCGGGCGGGGACGATGAATTCCATGCGGACCCAGCCGGTGCCGTGGTTCGCCATGTTGACCATGCGGCCCTTGCGGACTGCCATCAGCTGCGTGACGGCTCCGAGGTATTCCTCGGGTACGTCGATGGTCATGTGTTCCATCGGCTCATTGACCTTGCCGTCAATGAGCTTGGTGACGACCTGCGGCTTGCCGACAGTCAGTTCGAAGCCTTCGCGGCGCATCTGCTCCACCAGGATGGCCAGGGCGAGCTCGCCGCGGCCCTGTACTTCCCAGGCGTCCGGACGCTCGGTCGGAAGGACCTTCAGCGACACGTTGCCGATCAGTTCCTTGTCGAGGCGGTCCTTGACCTGGCGGGCCGTGACCTTGGCACCCTTGACCCGGCCGGCGAGCGGCGAGGTGTTGATACCGATGGTCATGGAGATGGCGGGGTCATCCACGGTGATCAGCGGCAGCGGCTTGGGGTTGTCCACGTCGGTGAGGGTTTCACCAATGGTGATGTCCTCGATGCCGGCGACGGCGACAATTTCACCGGGGCCGGCGGATTCGGTGGGAACACGGTCCAAAGCCTTGGTGGCCAGCAGTTCGGTGATCTTGACGGTCTTCATGGTTCCGTCGTGGCGGGCCCATGCAACCATCTGGCCCTTGCGCAGGGTGCCGTTGAAGATACGCAGCAGGGCCAGGCGGCCCAGGAACGGCGAGGCGTCCAGGTTGGTAACGTGCGCCTGGAGGACGCCTTCGGGATCGTACGTGGGAGCGGGGATGTGCTCCAGGATGGTCTGGAACAGCGGCTCCAGGTTGTCGTTCGCGGGAGCTTCGCCGTCGGCCGGCTGCTCCAGGGAAGCAGCACCGACGCGGGCTGCGGCGTAGACAACGGGAACGTTCAGGATCAGGTCAAGGTCCAGGTCCGGAACTTCGTCCGCGAGGTCGGAGGCCAGGCCGAGCAGCAGGTCCATGGACTCGCTGACGACTTCGTCGATCCGGGCATCGGGACGGTCGGTCTTGTTGACCAGCAGGACTACCGGCAGCTTCGCGGCAAGTGCCTTGCGCAGCACGAAGCGGGTCTGGGGCAGCGGGCCTTCAGAGGCGTCCACCAGCAGCACAACGCCGTCGACCATGGACAGGCCGCGCTCGACCTCGCCGCCGAAGTCGGCGTGGCCGGGGGTGTCGATGACGTTGATGGTGATGGTTTCGCCGTTGGCAGCCGGGCCGTTGTAGAACACCGTGGTGTTCTTGGCCAGGATGGTGATGCCCTTTTCGCGCTCCAGGTCACCGGAGTCCATCACGCGGTCTTCCACGTCTCCGTGGGCAGCAAACGAGTTCGTCTGCTTCAGCATGGCGTCGACGAGGGTCGTCTTACCGTGGTCAACGTGGGCCACAATAGCAACGTTGCGGAGGTCGCTTCGCACTGCGCTGTTTACAGCCGTGTTGGTTTCTGACATGCGTGAGGACTCAATTCATAGGAGATCAGTTCGGGGTGTTTCTTTTCCACCGGAGGGGCTCCGGCGTATCCGGCTGTTCTGTACGAATGCTGATTCAATCTCTTGCTCAATCACCAGTCAGAATCCACCGAAGGCCCCGCCGTCAGCGGGCACGCTAACATTCTAGTCGCAATACCATGTCTGCCCTAATGCGGCTTCACCGAGGGCGCAAATCCGGGGCAGGGCGGGGGTCTCACAGCGGGGTCTCACAGCTGGGTCGCACAGACGCAGAAGGCGGGGAACCCGTTGGGGCTCCCCGCCTTCCGTGCAGTTCTGCGGTGCGCTGTTAGGCGACTGCCGGCGGCAGTTCCAGGCGTGAGCCCGGGATGGCTGCCAGCAGGGCCTGGGTGTAGGCCTGCTGGGGCGCGTCGAAGACGGCGTCCGTGGAACCGGTTTCCACGAGCTTGCCCTTTTCCATCACGCAGACGTAGTCGGCAATCTGGCGCACTACGGCCAGGTCATGGGTGATGAACAGGTAGCTCAGCCCCAATTCCGACTGCAGGTCAGCGAGCAGGTTCAGGATCTGGGCCTGCACCAGCACGTCCAGTGCCGAGACGGCTTCGTCGCAGATAACCACTTCGGGATCCAGTGCCAGCGCGCGGGCAATCGCAACGCGCTGGCGCTGTCCGCCGGAGAGCTCGTTCGGGAAGCGGCGCATCACCGAGGACGGCAGGGCCACCTGGTCAAGCAGTTCGCGGACCTTGGCCTCGCGGCTCTTGGCGTCGCCGATCTTGTGTACCCGCAGCGGTTCTTCGATGGTGCGGAAGATGTTGTACATCGGGTCCAGGGAACCGTACGGGTCCTGGAAGATCGGCTGCACCCGGCGGCGGAACTCGAACAGGCGCTTGCTGTTCAGCGTGGTCATGTCCACCCCGTTGAACAGGATGGAACCGCTGGTAGGCGTCTCCAGGTTCAGCACCATGCGGGCCACCGTTGACTTGCCCGAACCGGACTCGCCCACCACGGCCGTGGTGGTGCCGCGCTTGATGTTGAAGGACACGTTGTCCACGGCGGTGAAATCCGTGGACCGGCCAATGCCGCTGCGCAGCTTGAAGACCTTGGTCAGGTCCTTGACCTCGATAACGTTGTCCGCGGCCTTCAGCTTGTCCTCGTCTTCGGAGGTCAGCAGGTCCGCGCTTTGCAGGCCCAGGCTCTTGGCGGAGTCAATCCGCTTGGAGGCCAGCGACGGGGCCGACTCCACCAGCTTGCGCGTGTAGGGGTGGCGCGGGTTGGTGAGGATTTCGAGGGCCGGCCCGGCTTCCACCACGCGGCCCTTGTACATCACCACTACCTTCTGTGCACGCTCTGCGGCCAGGCCGAGGTCGTGCGTAATCAGCAGTACTGCTGTTCCCAGTTCATCGGTCAGGGTGCCCAGGTGGTCCAGGATCTGCCGCTGCACGGTAACGTCCAGGGCCGACGTCGGCTCATCGGCAATGAGCAGGCGCGGCCGGCAGGAAAGGCCGATGGCGATCAGCGCGCGCTGGCGCATGCCGCCGGAGAACTCGTGCGGGTACTGCTTGGCCCGGCGCGCGGCGTCGGGCAGTCCGGCCTGCTCCAGCACCTTGGCGATATCCGCCGGAGCGTGCGGCAGGCCGTTGGCCCGCAGTGTTTCCTTGACCTGGAAACCGATCTTCCATACCGGGTTCAGGTTGGACATGGGGTCCTGGGGAACCATGCCGATGGAGTTGCCGCGCAGTTCCTGGATCCGCTTGGCACTGGCGTTGGAAATATCCTCGCCGTCAAACAGGATCTGTCCGGAGCTGACACGTCCGTTGCCTGGAAGCAGGCCGATGGCCGCGAGGGCCGTCGTCGACTTGCCCGAACCGGACTCCCCCACAATGGCCACGGTTTCGCCGGGCATGATGGTCAGGTGAGCATCGCGGACGGCCTCGACGTCGCCGTTTGCCGTGGCAAACGTGATGGCAAGGTCGCGGATTTCAAGCAGCGGCTGAACAGCCGTTTCTTCAGTATTGGTGGTCATCGTTTGCGCGCCTTCGGATCAAGAGCATCACGGACCGCGTCACCGAGCATGATGAAGCTCAGCACGGTAATGGACAGGGCGGCAGCAGGCCAGAGCAGCGTTGACGGATTGGACCGCAGCGAGGTCTGGGCAGCCGAAATGTCATTGCCCCAGGACATGATGCTGGGCGGCAGGCCAATGCCCAGGAAGGACAGGGTGGCCTCGGCAACAATGAAGGTGCCCAGCGAGATGGTGGCGATAACGATTACCGGTGCCATCGAGTTCGGGATGACGTGCTTCATCAGCGCCGAGAACTTCGAGACGCCCAATGAGCGGGAGGCCACTACGAAGTCGGCATTGCGGACCGAGATCACGGCGCCGCGCGTGATGCGGGCAACCTGGGGCCAGCCGAAGATCAACAGCGTGAAGACCACCGTCAGGGTGGTCCGGTTCTCGCGGAACGCGGGCAGCTGCATGATGATGATGGCGCCGAGGATCAGCGGGAGAGCGAAGAAGATGTCGCCGAGGCGTGCCAGGACAGCGTCCAGCCAGCCGCCGTAGTACCCGGCCAGCGCACCCAGGATTCCGCCGATGATAACGACGGCGATGGTGGTCAGCAGGCCGACCAGCACGGAGGCGCGGGCGCCGTAGATAACGCGGGCGTACACGTCGCAGCCCTGGAAGGTGTAGCCGAGCGGATGCCCGGCGGCGGGTCCGCCGTCGGAATTATCCAACAGGCAGCCTTCGTCCGGGGACGCGCTGGTGAACAGGCCCGGGAAGGCTGCCACGGTGAGGATCAGCAGGATCAGCAGCGCCGAGATGATGAAGAGCGGCTGCCGGCGCAGGTTCCGCCAGGCCTCCCCCCAAAGGCTCAGCGGCTGCACGTCATCCTTGACGCTGTCGGTTGCGGCCAGAGGGGTTTCCTCCAGCGGAGCAACATAGTGCTCGATGCTTGTGGTGTCTTTATTCATAACGGATCCTCGGATCAAGCCAGGCGTACAGGAGGTCTACAAGGAGGTTGGCGATCACGTAGACGAAAACGAGAACGCTGACGATCGAGACGATCGTGGGACCCTCTCCCCTGACGACGGACTGGTAAAGTCGCTGTCCCACTCCGGGGACGTTGAAGATGCCTTCGGTGACAATCGCGCCGCCCATCAGCGCACCCAGGTCTGCTCCGAGGAAGGTCACCACGGGGATCAGCGAGTTGCGCAGGATGTGCACCGTGACAACGCGCGGGCGGGAAAGGCCCTTGGCCGTGGCGGTGCGAACGTAGTCGGCGTTCATGTTTTCAATCACCGAGGTGCGGGTCAGGCGCAGCACATAGGCGAAGGACGCCAGGCCGAGCACAAGCGCCGGCAGTATCAGGTCCGCAAACCCGGCATCGCCGCCCACCGTTGGGGACGTCCACTGGAGTTTCACACCCACCAGGAACTGCAGCAGGAAGCCCAGCACGAAGACCGGAATGGCGATCACGATCAGGGAAACAACCAGGACCGTGCTGTCGAAGATCTTGCCCTTCTTCAGGCCGGCAATCAGGCCGAAGGCAATGCCGAAGACAGCTTCGAAGATCAGGGCCAGGATCGCGAGGCGGATCGTGACCGGGAAGGCCTGGGCCAGGACGTCGGTCACCTGGCGGCCGGAGAAGTCAACGCCCAGATCGAAGGTGACCAGGTTCTTCAGATACAGGAGGTACTGGACGATGAAGGGCTGGTCCAGGTTGTACTGGCTGCGCAGCTGCGCGGCCACGGCTTCGTTGACCGGCTTGTCTCCGAAGAGTGCAGCAATCGGGTCGCCCGGAAGGGAAAACACCAGGAAGTAAACAAGGAAAGTGGCCCCGAAGAAAACGGGGATCATTTGAAGGAACCGTCGAATGACGTAGCCGGCCATCAGGGGTGGCCTCCGGCCAGCTTGTGGGGATTGTGGTCTCGCATTTTTTGTATGCCTGTTCTTGGGGGTAAGAACCCGAATACAAGCCGGGGCCCGGCCTTTTGGCCGGGCCCCGGTTGGGTCGGTCTAGATTCTGCTACTTGGCGGTGACGTTGTAGTAAACCGGAACGCCGTTCCAGCCGGTCTCAACGTTGTCCACGTTCTCGCTCCAGCCGGACTGTGCCACCTGGTACCACAGCGGGATGACGGGGAGATCCTTGAGCAGGACTTCCTGCGCCTGGTTGAAGATCTTTGCGCCGTCTTCCGGAGTGGAAGCGGCAAGGCCTTCGCCCAGCAGCTTGTCGAACTCTTCGCTCGAGTAGTCGCCGTCGTTGGAACCTGCACCGGTGCCGTACAGCGGGCCGAGGAAGTTGTTCAGCGACGGGTAGTCAGCCTGCCAGCCAGTGCGGATGGCACCGGTCAGGGTCTTGGCGGTAGCGTCTGCGCGCAGTTCCTTGAACGTTGCGTAGGGCTTGCCTTCAGCCTTGATGCCGAGGTTGTTCTTCAGGCCGTTGGCGACGGCGTCGACCCATTCCTTGTGGTTTGCGTCGGCGTTGTAGCCAATGGTGAAGGTTTCATCTGCGGGCCACGGCGAGATCTTGTCTGCCTTCTGCCACAGTTCCTTGGCCTTCTCCACATTGAATTCGAGCACCTCGTTGCCGGGGACGCTGTCGCTGTAGCCCTCGATCACCGGAGCGGTGAATTCCTTGGCGGGCTCACGCGAACCGGAGAAGACAACATCGGTGATCTGGTCGCGGTTGATGGCCATGGAGATGGCCTGGCGGCGCAGTTCGCCGGCTTCGCCGGAGAACGCCGGCAGGTAACCGGGGATGGTGATGGTCTGGTTGCCGGCGTACGCCTTCTCGGAGTAGCGTCCTTCACCCAGGTCAGTCTTGAACGTCTTCAGGGCAGCATTGGGCATGGTGTCCAGGATGTCCAAGTTGTTGGACTGCAGGTCAGCGTAAGCTGCGTCGAACGAGGAGTAGAACTTGAAGGTCACTCCGCCGTTCTGCGGAACGCGGCTTCCGGTGTAGTCCGGGTTCGTGACCAGTTCGATCTGGACCTCGTGCTGCCAAGCGTCGTCGCCGGCGAGCATGTACGGGCCGTTGCCGACCGGGGTCTCGCCGAACTTGGCCGGATCCGTGACGGCTTCAGCCGGCAGCGGGAAGAAGGCCGTGTAGCCAAGGCGCTGCGGGAAGTCGGACTCGGGCTGGCTGAGCTTCACGGTGAACGTGTTGTCATCAACAACGGTCAGGCCGCTCATGGTGTCGGCCATTGCGCCTTCTGCGCTGACCTCGTCGTAGCCTTCGATGCTCTCGAAGAAGTACGAGTTCAGCTGGGCGTTCTTGGCGGCTGCGCCAAAGTTCCAGGCGTCCACGAAGGACTTGGCCGTGATGGCCTCGCCGTTGGTGAACTTCTGGTCAGCCTTCACCTTGATGGTGTACGTCTGGGAATCTTCGGTGTCGATGGACTCAGCGAGTTCATTAACAGTGTTGCCGTCGGCGTCGTAGCTGACGAGGCCTTCGAAGAGCAGGTCCATGATGCGTCCGCCGCCAACTTCGTTGGTGTTCACGGGCATCAGCGGGTTCTGCGGTTCGGTGCCGTTGGCCGTGATGATCGCGGTGCTGTTGCCCTCGGTCTCACCTGAGCCTTCGGCCGATTCGTCGGATCCTCCACCGCAGGCGCTCAGCGCAAGTGCGGCAACGGCCGCTACGCTCAGCATTTTGGAAGTGCGTGTGACGCGCATTCCGCCTCCTAGTTCTGTTCGGTTCCGGCGTGAATGACGCCGGTGTTGCGGCTCCGCCAAATGGTGAACCGACTCACAAAGCCAAAAGCATAAGCCCAACTTGTTTCCGGACGGTAACAAAGACCGGGTGCTTTGCGGGGGCGGGGCCGCCAAGTGCCGCCCGAGGGCCGCGAAAGGCGCTCCCCACTTGGGTTTAGGTGCGGCAAAACCTCCCGGTAACGATTTGGCATACAGGCGGCGTAATACATGCGTTGGCATGTCACATTGGGCTGTTCAGTGCGAGACTCGCGCGATGTTTGCCCGATGATGGGAAGTACCCCCGCCCGCTGAAACCCGAACTGAGGACCTATGAAAATCACCATTGTGGGCGGATCCCGTGGCACCGGCGCCCATTTGGCTTCCTTGGCGCAGGAGGCCGGCCACGAGGTTACTGTCCTCTCGCGAAGCGGCGGCGCGCCTGCGGGCGTCCGTGCAGTCGCCGGTGACGCAACAGACCCTGCCGTAGTTGCCGGCGCCGTGACCGGAGCCGACGCCGTCGTCGTAACTGTGGGCGGCGCAAGGGGCGTGAAGCATCAGCGTGCCGCAGTGACCGGAACTGTCATCAAGGCCATGCAGGACGCCGGCGTGCGGCGACTCGTGGTCCAGTCCTCGTTGGGGGCGGGGAATTCGTCATCCCAGCTGCCCGGTCCAATGGGACTGATCACCCGGGTGGCGCTTGCTGCTCCGCTGGCTGACCACAATGAGCAGGAGTCCCTGGTGACGGGCTCAGGGTTGGACTGGACCATCCTGCGGCCAACCGGCCTCACCAACAGGGAACCCGCCGGTACCTGGCGGGCGCTCGAGGTGGGGAACCCGGAAAAGCTGCGGGGGTCTGTGCCTCGAAAGGACCTGGCGGCCTGCATGCTCAAAATTCTCGAAGACGATTCCGCAGTAGGGAAGGCGTTCGGGGTGAGCGGCTAGGGGCGCGCCCGTCCACCAGTGCCGGCGCCTGTCCCCCGGCCTGCCGGTCTCTCGCGTAGTTAGGCTCTCGTCACACCAGGTGGGAAATTGTAACGAGCACGATCAAAGTTCAGTCCTCTTGGTTGAGCGGGTGCTCCTCGGTCTGACCTGTGCGCGCCCGTTCGTAGGAGTCGAGCAGGCGGCGGGCGTTGGCGGGCGAGCGGAAGAGATACGCGGTTTCCTGCCAAGCGGCATACTCGTCGGCTGGCATCAGGACAGCACTACCCTTTGGGGAAACAATCTCAACAGCTTCACGATCGTCATTGATGCGCTCGATGAGCTGGAACAGCGTCTTTCGCGCCTCACACTCTCAGGGGATTTGCTGTCCACATGCCGAAGGAAACACCTGTTGGATCGCAGTAGATACCGAACCAGCGATCGTCGCCACCCAGCTCCACACGCGAACGCTTCACGGATCCCCCATAGGTAACGACTCGATCAAGCGCAGACTCGAGGTCGTCGACCGCTACGTACAGGCGCGGACCCGCAGCCGGAGAAGTCGCAGGCGTTGAGGCTCGCTGGAGGCCTCCGATCTCAGATCCGTCAGCGTGGATCACCCAGTAGTCTGCGCCGAGCTCCGTCCCAGCGAAGGCAGGCTCGAACGACCATCCCGACAGTTCCGAGTGGAACCGCATGAACTCCTCAGGATCGGACGTTTCGATTTCCCACCACACGATTCTGCTCATACGCCGATGGTATGCATCCGGGCACGAATCACTCGGCGTATCCGCTCCGTGCCGACCTGGAACAAAGTTCCGTCCGTTTCGTCTCGATTCGCTCGCTCGACGTCGAAGGGCTAGACGTTGAACTGGAACTCCACTACGTTGCCTAGCCGAATGCCCTCTGGAAGCTGCCACTCCAGTGCAAGTTCGACGCGAAACTAGGCATCGATGGGTCACAGGTGAAGATCGAACCCACCGGCCCAGGGTCGTTTCGCGTGACTATCCCTGAATTCATCGGCATCGGCTTTGACGATCCCGTGTTCGAGGACGCCCTCGAGAGCAACAACGCGCTTAGCTGGCTGGCACCGCCAGCCGTTCAAACTCGCATGATCAACAACATTCTCAGTGACGAGAACAAGCAGAAGTACATCAGCGAAAATGAAGCAGAATTGAAAGACCAGGCCAAGTCCTTCTACTCCGGAATCATCACAAGCATCGACCCCGAGATCACCGTCGCCTTTGAGTTCGCAGGGTAGATGCCCGCAGCACCGCGTCCTTGTTTAAACTAGGTTTTTCGGGTGCCAGGCTTGCCCCCGATATAGAAATGCCGCCCTCTAACGTTTTCACGGAGGGCGGCATTTCTATTGATTCAGGTGAAGAATCTAGACGTTGAAACGGAATTCCACCACGTTCCGTAGCCGATCAACCTCTTACATTCGCAGTCAGATTACCTTCGAGGTAGGGGAAGCCGAGCGCTACGTCCCGGTTGATCTGAGGAATGTCTCCGGCGGCGGCAGCATGGGCCGCTGACGGAACCCGCTCCCGCGCCGGAGGTCCTGCCGCCGCCGCGCGGCACCGGACCCTGCCAGCGGCGCCGCCGTCCTTTGCCACCTGGGCGCTTCTTGGTATCAGCGACTGGTTTGGAGTGCCTCAGTGTAGAGTTTCGGGTCGTTCCTGGTTTCAGCTGAGATGACAAGATGACTGGCGTTGAGACGCTGCGCAAAGTACCCCAAATAGGGCAGTACGATGATCGTCGTGAGCCCGTCTTGCCATGCCTTAACCAGCGCCGGAAGGCTATCTTGTTCGGACCGGGAAGGAAAGTTCGGCGTTGTCTGTTTATCCCACGTATTGAAGGCCACCAGATCTACCCCATCCTCGCCGTATTCGACGGGCCAGAATGGTGGCACAATCGGGTGGAGTTCCTGTCCAGGGCTCGAGAGTTTTTGCATCTCTTCCTGTGAGATCGGTTCGTTTTGAACTGTGCTTATGTTGAACCAGTCCCAGCTGCGGTCCCATTGCTGCTTCCAGCGTTCATCCCATACCTCACGGCTTGCTGACGCCGGGATTTTCGATGCACCCGTCGCAGGCACAGGGCTGAGTTCCGGAATTTCGATGTCCTGGGCGATCATCCATGCCTTTCGGATATAGAGAAGCATCTTCAGGTTCTGCGCGTGGTCATCAATCCGGATGGTCATTTCTTTTGGCCAAACAGCCCGCCGTCTAAGCCCTATTCCCCGCATAGAGACTCCTTGATTTGTCGGCCGGACGGAGAACAGTCGTTGGTGCCTAGCATCGCATTCGACCTGCCTTCAGTAAATGGTTCGCTCAAAGCTAGAGGCCCCGATCGGAAATGTCCGCTGGGATCGGGGCCTCCGGAGGCGAACTAAGTCGTGACCCGTGTTGGCTATTCCTCTTCAAAGGCTCGTGGGCGGTACCGCACGAGATCCACGAAGGCTGGTGACGATACAACCCTCGATCCGTAAACAAGAAATGCCGCCCTCATACGTTTTCCGGAGGGCGGCATTTCTATTGAATTAGGCGAAGAATCTATACATTAAATCTAAATTCCACCACGTCGCCGTCGGCCATAACGTATTCCTTGCCTTCGATGCGGACCTTGCCGCGGGACTTGGCCTCAGCCATCGAGCCGGCGTCAACGAGGTCTTCGAAGGACACGATTTCGGCCTTGATGAAGCCGCGCTGGAAGTCGGAGTGGATGACGCCGGCAGCTTGAGGCGCGGTGTCACCCTTGCGGATGGTCCAGGCACGGGTTTCCTTAGGGCCTGCCGTCAGGTAGGTCTGCAGGCCGAGAGTGTGGAAACCGACGCGTGCAAGCTTGTCCAGGCCGGATTCCTCCTGGCCGCTCATTTCGAGCATCTCGCGGGCTTCTTCTTCGTCCAGCTCCACCAGATCTGCTTCAAGCTTGGCGTCGAGGAAGATGGCGTCCGCCGGTGCCACCAGTTCACGCAGCTCGGCCTGGCGGTCCGGGTTGCCCAGGACGGCGTCATCCACGTTGAAGACGTAGATGAACGGCTTGGCCGTGAGCAGGCTCAGCTCGCGCAGGTGCTCCATGTCCAGCTTGTCGCTGGCCACGGAGGAGAAGATCGTGTCGCCGCGCTCCAGCACAGCCTGGGCAGCCTGCATGGCAGCCAGCTGCGCGGCATCGCGCTTCTTGATCTTCACTTCCTTCTCCACCCGAGGGATCGCCTTTTCCAGCGTCTGCAGGTCAGCGAGGATCAGTTCGGTGTTGATGGTTTCCATGTCCGAACGCGGGTCCACCTTGCCGTCCACGTGGATGACGTCGGGGTCATCGAACACGCGGATAACCTGGGCAATGGCTTCGGCCTCACGGATGTTGGCGAGGAACTGGTTGCCCAGTCCTTCACCTTCGGAGGCGCCCTTCACGATCCCGGCGATGTCCACGAAGGACACGGTGGCCGGGAGGATGCGTGCGGAACCGTGGATTTCGGCCAGCTTGGCCAGGCGAGGGTCCGGCAAGGACACGACGCCGACGTTCGGTTCGATGGTGGCGAACGGATAGTTCGCCGCCAGCACGTTGTTGCGGGTCAGCGCATTGAACAGGGTTGATTTGCCGACGTTGGGCAGGCCGACGATGCCAATAGTAAGAGCCACGTTAGTAAATGATACCGGGAGTGGGGCCGGAACTCTCACGGCCCGGAGTGCCCGGCAGCGGTGGCGCGGTCGATCGGTAGCGGTGGCCAGTGGGAGTGGTGGTGTCGACCGTGTGGCTGGCAGAAGCCACCGGGGTGCTTGACGGCGATGGCGGCGGATCTTTCCTGTGCCCCCGGCGCCGGTCCGGATGGACAACGGTCGCCTTCCAACCGGGAGCCTCCTTCGCGTGGTTGCACGCCTCACACAGCCCCTGGATATTGGCCACCTCCGTAGGACCGTCGTCACGGCGCGGCCGGATGTGGTCCTGGTGCCGGATCGGCGCATCACACCACGGGGTCCGGCAGGTCTGGTCCCGGACCGTGACCAGACGGGCCAGGGACGCCGGCACGAACCGGGCCTTGGAATCCATGGCCAGCAGCTCCCCAGAACTTGGGGCAGTGTAGACGCGGCGGACCCAGATACCGGCAGGGTCAGACGAGTTGTTCGAAGAATCGCCCGAAGCGTTATGTGAGGGCGGCTTCCCCAGGTTCCCGACTCCCTTACGCACCAAATCCCTCGCCCACGGTGCTGGAACCACCCCGTACCCGGCCAAGTGCGCAGGCTCCCGGTCTCCGGCCAGCAGGGTTCGGTCCGTCATTACCAGCTGCACTTCCACCGGCACCTGCTCAGCCTTTGCCTGGCCGGTGATGCGTTCAACCATCGTGTCGGCCATGATCTGGCCCCGGCCACGGGCATCGCCCCGGGCCCGCAACGAATCCGCAGCACGGCTCAGTGCCGCATACACCGCAACCCCCTGGGCCACCGGCAGCAGACCCGTCAGGTAGGTCATGGTGTCCGGAGCCGGACGGCAGGACACAAACCGGTCCGCCTCCGCCTTCGCCGCCCGCCGCACCAACGCGGCCTGATCAAGCCGGTACGTGATCTTCCGGATCCTCGCTATCAGGCGCTGATCCCCCAATCCGTCCAGCCCGGCAGGATCCCCGGCGATTTCCTGATCTACCAGTTGCCGGTCCTCCACGGATAGGCAGGCGGTCTCGCGGACCAGCAGGGTCGCCCGCCACTCACTAATGTGGCCTTCCGAGAACGCTTTGAGCGTGCACGGCATCTCCTGGGTCAAGGCCTTCGCGAAGCCCAGGATCCGGCCGCCGCGGGCCGGAGACTCCCGCCGCGCCAACGCCACCTGCGCTCCAACGCCCACACCCTGTTTCTCCGCGGGCAGTCCGGCCCGGGCATGAGCCGCACGCACGGACACGTCCAACGCCGCCGCGGCACGGGCCTGCGCCGCACACGCAGCAGCCTTCAGCTCCTCCAAAGCACGGAGCCGGTCAACAAGTTCCGCATCGGAATCAGCAGCAATCGCGGCCAGGGATTCCTCGGAGGCGAGCGCCCGGGACCAAGACGCCACCTCGACAGCAGACGAAACCTCGGCCGCAGAGGCCGCGTCCGAGCTTGGAGCATCTTCGGCTATGCGAGCTGAAAGGACCGCGAACCGCTGTCCAGTCGCTGGCGACCACGCGGGCGAGGTTGCCGGCGTCTTCCGCTTCGCCCCTGCCTCAACAAGAGCGGGGACAAAGGCCATGGGTGCCGCAAGTCGGGAAAAAGACGCGACGTCAGGACCGGGTACGTCAGTATAAAAGGAAGCCGCCGCTTCCAACGATTCGAACATGTGTTCGATAGTAACTGCGGCCCAAGGCCGTAACAACGGGTGTTTTCGAGCCTGTGGACAAAGTACTTGGATGAACGGGTACGGGCTTTCCGGCGCGTCGTGGAGCGTCCGCTGGACCGTATGATCCGCGTAAATCTGCGGCGTTGAATGCCGCAGTCCTGGGACGGGGACGGCGGCCCGGTTGCTTACCTTACGGGTCAGGACCCGCAGGAACCAGCTCAGGCAGGCCCAGTGGGAGTCACCGCCTCACTAAGGGCTCTCACAACCCCCGTCCCCAGCCCAGCCCCGCGGAACCGAACCTACCCCTGGACGTCGTCCCCGCGGCGTCGTCCGCCCAGTCCGCGGGAGGAGTCGCCCATGGCCTTCAGCGTGGCGCGGATTTCCTTGGGCAGGGAGAACATGATGTCCTCTTCGGCCGTCACTACTTCTTCGACGTCGCCGTAGCCGTACTGCGCCAGCAGGTGGAGCACATCCTGCACCAGGTTCTCGGGAACGGAAGCACCTGAGGTCACACCTACGGTGGCCACGCCCTCGAACCAGCTTTCGTCCACCTCGTTGGCGAAGTCCACTCGGTAGGAGGCCTTGGCTCCGTATTCCAGCGCCACCTCGACCAGCCGTACGGAGTTGGAGGAGTTGGCCGAGCCGACCACCAGCACCAAGTCCGCCTCGGGGGCGATCTTCTTGATGGCCGCCTGGCGGTTGGAGGTGGCGTAGCAAATGTCGTCGCTGGGCGGGTCCTGCAGGGACGGGAAACGCTCGCGCAGCAGGTTCACGGTGTGCATGGCTTCGTCCACGCTCAGCGTGGTCTGCGACAGCCAGATGACCTTATCGGGGTCCCGCACGGTGACCTTGTCCACGTCTTCGGGACCGTTGACAATCTGCATGTGTTCCGGCGCTTCGCCGTACGTGCCTTCGACCTCTTCGTGGCCGGCATGTCCGATCAGCAGGATGTCGAAATCGTCGCGGGCAAAGCGCACGGCTTCGCGGTGCACCTTGGTGACCAGCGGGCAGGTGGCGTCAATGGTCTGCAGGTTCCGGTCCTTGGCGGACTGGACAACGGCGGGCGACACACCGTGGGCGGAGAAAATCAGGCGGGCGCCTTCGGGCACCTCGTCGGTCTCGTCCACGAAAATGGCACCCTTTTCCTCCAGGGTCTGGACCACGTGGAGGTTGTGCACAATCTGTTTGCGGACGTAAACGGGCGGCCCGTAGGCTTCCAGCGCCTTCTCGACGGCGATGACCGCGCGGTCCACTCCGGCGCAGTAGCCGCGCGGTGCCGCCAGCATCACGCGCCGGGGCCCGTAGACGGGAGCGGCTGCAGCCACTTCATCGGGGGTGCGGCGCCGCCGGGGCACGGTGGGCATAGGCACGGAGATTACAGTGCTGGTCATGCACCCATGCTATCGGGTATAGCTGTCCTTCCCGGGCCTTCACACCGTGCGTACGCTCACAGCGTGACCTACCGCCGCGAGCCGCGGACCACCCGTGCCAGCAGTCCCACCACCAGCGCGGCAACCCCTGCGAGCATCAGCCCGATGGTCCAGGTGCGCATGCTGTCTGTCACCTGGCCGGCGAAGGCCTCGGCAAAGGAAGATGCCACGGCGCTGCCGAACTGCTGAGCGGCAACCCGGTCCGGGAACATCCCGGCAGCCAGCCACAGCACCGCCCCGGCGAGCGCCACGCCCAGGCCGATCAGCGCAAAGGTGGTGGAGCGGCGCCGGGCAATCAGCAGGGCCAGGATCCCCGCCACGCCTGCAGCCAGGGCAAGGACCGGCCAGGCCTCCCCGGCACGCTGGACATTGGCCAACAGCTGCGCCCGCCCCGCGGCACTGACCTCCACCGGCACCTGCTCGGGCGCCGGAACGTCCACATTCAGTTCCCCGCCCACGCTTCCGGTGACCAATGACACCAGGGGTGCGACGTCGAGGGTCAGCGTGCCTGCCGCGGCCGACCCGCCGTCCTCGGCGAAGGTCAGCGCATGCGAGCGGCGCAGGGTCTCGTTCCAGGCCTGCGGATATTCCGGCAGCGCCTGGACGCCTTCGACGGCGGAGGTGACCAAGGGCTCCACCATTCCCGCCAGCGGGCCGGGAAGGTCCACGGATTCCGCGGCCCGCGCGGAAATCGCCGCAGCGAGTTCCTGCTGGAGCTGCGCGTCTTCGGCCAGCGGCTCCCCCAGGGCGGCAAAGCCGTCCTCCGACGCCACGTTGGTGTTCAGCCATGCTCCCGTGAAGGCAGCTGCGGTGAGCAGGACCGCCAGCAGTCCGAATACCGCTGAGGCGAATGTGCGCATAAATTGCTTCCTTGTCCGTTGCCGCCGGCCGCCTGCGAAAACGCGGCCGGAACCGGACCGGGGGATGCACCTGATAGACATTAAGCCTGTGCCGGTTTTCCATCCCGGCCCGAGAGCCAGTTCCAATCCACCGCGGGAGCATCCAGATGCAAGACGACAGCGGACCTTTGAGTCCCGAGAATACCCCGGAGAAGACAACCCTGCCCGCAACGGCCGCGCAGACCACCCCCGAGAACCCTTGGCCGCTGGCGCTGCTCTCCAAGAACCTCAAAAGCTACATTGACCGCGCGCCCGCCACCTGGGTGGAGGGCCAGGTCATCGAACTCAACCGCCGCGCCAACGCCTCCTACATCACCCTGCGCGACGTCGACGCCGAGGTCTCGCTCTCGCTGACGGTGTGGAGCACGGTGATGAACAGGCTGGAACTGCCGCTCGAGCGCGGGGCCCGGGTGGTGGCGCAGGTGAAGCCCGACTTCTGGGTCAAGACCGGCCGGCTGTCCATGCAGACCCGCGACATCCGCCCCGTGGGGCTGGGCGACCTGCTGGCGCGGATTGAACGGCTGCGGCATGCCCTGGCGGCCGAAGGCCTGTTCAGCGAGGACCGCAAGCTGCCGCTGCCGCTGCTGCCGGGCAGGATCGGGCTGATCACCGGCCGGAACTCCGATGCCATGAAGGACGTCATGCGCAACGCCGCGCTGCGCTGGCCCGCCGTCGCCTTCGAGGTGCGCGAGGTCGCGGTCCAGGGCGTGAACGCCGTGGCCGAAGTGACCCGGGCGCTGGCCGAGCTGGACGCCATGGCGGAAGTGGACGTGATTGTGATTGCCCGCGGCGGCGGTTCCCTGGAGGACCTGCTGCCGTTCAGCCATGAGGACCTGGTCCGGGCTGTCTCCGCGGCGCAGACCCCGGTGGTGAGCGCCATCGGCCACGAAGCGGACCGGCCCCTGCTGGACGAGGTCGCCGACCTGCGCGCGTCCACGCCCACCGACGCCGCCAAACGCATAGTGCCCGACGTCGGCGAGGAACTGGCCCGTGTGCGGCAGTCCCGGGCGCAGCTGAGACGGATACTGACCATGCTGGTGAGCCGGGAAACCGACCGGCTGAACCACATCCGCTCCCGCCCCGTCCTGGCCGCACCGCAGTCCATGGTGGAGCGCCGGGAGGAAGAGATGTCCCGGCTGCGTTCCCGGGCACTGGCATCCGTTACCGCCGAGGTGCGCCGGGATGCCGACCGGATCGGGCACCTGCGCGCGCAGGTGCGGGCCCTGTCGCCGCAGAACACGTTGGACCGCGGCTACGCCGTCGTCCAGCTCCAGGCAGACGGCAGCGTGGTCCGCGACGCCGCCGCGGTCCCGCCGGCGGCACGCCTGCGGATCCGGGTGGCCGTGGGCGAACTGGCCGCCACCGAGGGCGCCTGACCGGGCAAGCCGTCCGCGCGCCAGCCCAGCCAGCTTTCAAACCAGCACCGAGAAACAGCAGAGGACAAGACATGAGTGAAACACCCGCAGTACCGGCCGACATCGAAGCCATGAGCTATGAGCAGGCCCGCGACGAACTGGTGGCCGTGGTTGGCCGGCTGGAAACCGGCGGCGCCAGCCTGGAGGAGTCGCTGGCCCTCTGGGAGCGCGGCGAGCTGCTGGCCACCCGCTGCGAGTCCTGGCTCGAGGGTGCCCGCAAGCGCCTCGACGCCGCCCGGGAGCATGCTGCCGGCGAGTAGGCCTTAGGGCTTGTAGCTGCCCAGGAACTCGGCCAGCCGGGTCATGGCGTCCTCGATGTCTTCCACGCTGGGCAGGAACACCATCCGGAAGTGGTCCGGACGGACCCAGTTGAAGGCCGTCCCCACGGAGATCAGGATTTTCTGCTGCTTGAGCAGGTCCAGGGCAAACTGCTCGTCATCCTTGATGGGATAAACGTCCGGATCCAGGCGCGGGAAGAGGTACAGCGCGCCCTGCGCCGGTTCGCAGCTGACCCCGGGGATGTCATTGAGCATTTGGTAGGCCTTGTCCCGCTGGGCGCGCAGCCGCCCGCCGGGCAGGATCAGGTCGTTGATGCTCTGGTAGCCGCCCAGGGCGGTCTGGATGGCATGCTGGGCCGGCACATTTGCGCACAGGCGCATGTTGGCCAGGAGATTAATGCCTTCGATGTAGTCCGCAGCGTCGCGCTTCGGGCCGGAAATTGCCATCCAGCCGCTGCGGTACCCGGCTATCCGGTAGGCCTTGGAGAGCCCGCTGAAGGTCAGGCAGAGGACATCGTCGCCGGTGAGGGCGGCGGAGTTCACGTGCACGGCGTCGTCGTACACGATCTTTTCGTAAATTTCGTCCGAGAAGATGATCAGGCCGTGCTTGCGGGCCAGTTCCACGATCGACTTCACCACGTGCTCCGGGTACACCGCGCCGGTGGGGTTGTTCGGGTTGATCAGGACAATGCCTTTGGTCCGGTCCGTGATCTTGGCGGCGATGTCGTCGACGTCGGGCCACCAGTTCCCGGCCTCGTCGCACATGTAATGCACCGCGGTGCCGCCGGCCAGGGAGACGGACGCCGTCCACAGCGGGTAGTCCGGAGCGGGCACCAGGATCTCGTCACCGTTGTTCAGCAGCGCCTGCAGCGACAAGGTAATCAATTCGCTGACCCCGTTGCCGAGGTATACGTCGTCGACGTCGATGTTGTTGATGCCGCGGCCCTGGTAGTACTGCACTACGGCCGTACGGGCGGAAAAGATGCCGCGGGAATCGCTGTAGCCCTGGGCTGTGGGCAGGTGGCGCATCATGTCCACCAGGATCGCCTCGGGGGCTTCGAAGCCGAAGGGCGCGGGGTTTCCGATGTTCAGTTTCAGGATCCGGTGGCCTGCGGCCTCCATCTGCTGCGCGTGCTGCAGCAAGGGTCCCCGGATGTCATAGAGGACGTTGTGGAGTTTGTGCGACTGCTTGAATTCGGCCATTTCCTTAGGATGCCATAAGCCGGCGCCCCGGCAGCGTATGTTTCGCTGCCGGGGCGCCGGGGTGGAACAAACAGGGGCGGACGGATCAGGCCAGGCCCTTTTCCTCCAGCCAGTCCTTCGCGGCTTCGCTCGGATCCAGCTTCTGGTCGCCGCTGACAGCCTGGTTCAGGGCGATCAGGTCCTCAGTGGTCAGCTGGGCCGACACCTTGTCCAACACCTCGCGGGCCTGGTCATTGACCTGGTCATCGGCAACGAGCGGAATGACCTGCTGGGCCGGCCAGTTCTGCTTCGGGTCCTCCAGCACCACCAGGCTGTTTTCCTCGATGGCCGGGGTGGTGGTGAAGATGTCCGCCACCTGGATGTCGCCCTTGAGCAGTGCATCGACGGTCAGCGGCCCGCCGGCGTCACCGATGGCGGTGAACTCCTTGAACTCGCAGCCGTACTTGTCCTTCAGGCCGGGCAGGCCCTGCGTGCGCTCGGCGAACTCAGCGGGGGCCCCGAGGGTGAGTTCCCCGCAGACCTTGGCCAGGTCCTCGATGCTCTCCAGCTGGTATTTTTCCGCGGTGGCGGCAGTGACCACCATGGCGTCCTTGTCTTCGGCGTCGGAGGGCTCAAGGACCACCAGGTTCTCCGGCAGCTTCTCCCCCAGCGCGTCCACGATCTCGCCGGGATCCACCAGATCCGTTTCCGGGTCCACGTTCACCAGCAGTGCCCCGGTGTACTCGGGGATGAGGTCAATCGAGCCGTCTTTCAGGGCCGGAATGTAGACCTCGCGCGAGCCGATGTTCAACTTGGTTTCGGCAGGGATGCCTGCGGCGTTCAGGGCACCGGCGTAAATTTCGGCGATGGTGCTGCTCTCGGGGAAGTCGGCGGAACCGACTATCAGCGTTTCGGCGGAAGCGCTGCCGGAGGCGGCTGCCGTGCTTTCCTCCTGCAACGGGTCCCCTCCCCCGCTGCAGCCGGCCAGGGCCAGGGCCAGTCCGCCGGCCAGGACAGTCAGGGCCTTACGCCGGGATGCCCGGGTCGCGTGCTGCTTCATGGTTTTCCTCCTTGTGCGCCGGCAGCGGGTCCTCCGCTGCCGGTCGATGTGCCGGCCGCCTGGCGGCGGCCGAGTCCAGTGGGGATCAGAAAGCGTGATCCCAAGGCAATCACGGCATCAACGGCGAGCGCCAGCAGGGCGATGACCACAGCACCGCCGAACACCCTTCCGTAATCAGCCAGGGCCAGTCCGTCGATCAGGTAGCGGCCCAGCCCGCCCAGGTTGATGGTGGCGACGACGGCGGCGGTGGCGACCACCTGCAGGGCCGCGCCGCGCAGTCCGCCGAGGATCACCCGCATGCCGTTGGGAACCTCCACCCGGAACAGGACCTGCGCTTCGGTCATGCCCAGGCTGCGGGCGGCGTCGACGACGCTGCGGTCCACGGAGGCGACGCCGGCGTAGGCCCCGGCCAGCAGCGGCGGGACAGCCAGCAGCACCAGGGCCCAGATGGGCGGCATCAGCCCCAGCCCGGCCAGCAGCACGAACAGGGTGAGCATGCCCAGGGTGGGCAGGGCACGCAGCAGCCCGGAAACGGCCACCACCCCTACCTGTCCCCTGCCGGTGTGCCCGATGACCAGGCCAACAGGCACGGCAATGACGGCGGCGATCAGCAGCGCCAGGCCGGTGTACTGAAGGTGCTCCAGGACCCGTACCGGGATGCCGGCTGCCCCGCTCCAGTTGGCCGGGTCGGTCAGCCACTCCCAGCCCTGTCCCAGCGCATTGGTGCTGGTGTAATCGGTGTGCGGAACAGCCACGGTCATGCTCCCTTCAAAGCGGCTTCAGGAGCCGCCGCCAGGGGTGCCGGGCGCGGTGCCTGCCCCGGTCCGCTGCGGCCGTGCGGGCCGCCGGAAGAGCGGGAACCCTTTCCCTTGCCGGCACGCAGCCACGGGGTCAGCGAACGCTGCAGCAGGACAAACACCATGTCCATCACGAGGGCCAGGACCAAGGTGGCGAGGATGCCCACCACGATCTCCGTCACGAAGTAGCGGCGCAGCCCGTCGCTGAAGAAGAAACCGAGGTTTTCGACGCCGATCAGCGCGCCCACGCTGACGATGGAAATGTTGCTCACCGAGACCACCCGCAGCCCGGCGATCAGCACCGGAACGGACAGCGGCAGGTCAACGGTCAGGAATCGGCGCAGCGGCCGGTACCCCATGGCCACGGCGGCCTGCCGGACGCCGTCATCCACCGAATCGAAAGCATCAATACCTACCCGCAGCATCAGTGCCACGGCATAAATGGTCAGGGCGATGATGATGTTGGCCATGTCGAGGATCCGGGTCCCCAGGATGGCCGGCAGCGTGACGAACAGTGCAAGCGAGGGAATCGTGTAGAGCAGGGAACCTGCCGAGAGGACAAAGCCGCGGATTTTCGGCCGCCCCCGGACCAGCTGGGCCACCGGCAGGGCGATCAGCACCCCGATCAGCAGGGGCAGCACGGCCTGGTACAGGTGCAGGGCACTGAGCCGCAGCACGTCGTCGAGATGGGCCTGGAACCACTCCATGTCAGCTGCCGCTCCGCGCGAGCCTGGCCGCTTCGATCAGGGCCAGGACTTCGGCCGCCTTCACCACGCCAACGGCCCGGCCGGCACCGTCAACTGCCACGCCCAGGCCCGAAGGCGAGGACAGGGCAGCGTCCAGCGCGCGGCGCAGGCTTTCACCTTCGGGATAGAGCGAACCCCCGGGCACCAGATCCCCGGCACCGGTGACGGCGGTGCGCCCGGCTGCCGGCACCCAGCCCAACGGTGCGCCGCCGGCATCTACGCACAGTGCCCAGCCGTCCTGGACCTGGAAGGCGGGGTCCTGCAGCTGAGCTACGTCGACCAGCTGCACCGGGTGCACGGGCACCGCGTCCCCGTTCTGGAAGGACAGGTGCCGGAAGCCGCGGTCGCGGCCCACAAAACCGGCCACGAAATCGTCCACCGGCGCCCGGAGGATCTCCTCGGGAGCGGCGTACTGGGCCAGCCTGCCGCCGATGCCGAAAACGGCCACCTTGTCCCCCAGGATGGTGGCCTCGTCAATGTCGTGCGTGACGAACACGATGGTCTTGGACAGGTCCTGCTGCAGGCGCAGCAGTTCCTCCTGCAGTTCGGCGCGCACCACCGGATCCACCGCGCTGAAGGGCTCGTCCATCAGCAGCACGGGCGGATCCGCGGCAAGGGCACGGGCCACGCCCACGCGCTGCTGCTGGCCGCCGGACAGCTGCCCCGGATACCGGTCCCCCAGGGTACGGGCCAGTCCGACGACGTCGAGCAGTTCCGCGGCCCGGCGGCGGGCCGCTGTGCGTGAGGTCCCGTTCAACCGCGGCACGGTGGCCACGTTGTCCAGCACGGTGCGGTGCGGCAGCAGCCCCGAGGACTGCATCACGTAGCCCATGGAGCGGCGCAGCTGCGCGGCCGGCACATCCGATACGTCCCGGCCGTCCACCTCAACGGTGCCCGAAGTGGGTTCCACCATCCGGTTGATCATGCGCAGCGACGTGGTTTTGCCGCAGCCCGAGGGGCCGACAAAAACGGTGATCGAGCCCCGCTCGATGTCCAGGTCCAGGTTGTTGACGGCGGGCGCGGCGTCCCCGTAGGTCTTGGTCACCGCGCGGAAGCGGATCATGGGGGTTCCGGCAGGGCTGCCCGATGCATGCCGGCCGGGAACAGCGGGGTCTGGCGGCGGGGTCATGGTGCGTGCCTTCCGTGGGGTGCCATGGCATGGGAATGCCGGATTCAGGAATGCCGGGTTCAGGGACGCCGGGCCCAGGAATACCAGGCCCAGGGATGCCGGTGGGTTGGCAGCTCGCGGCGTGCCGTGAAGCATCACGGTATTTCACAGGTGCGGGGTGCGTCCAGCAGGGCGGGCATCCGGCGTGATGGGCGGAGTGAGGGGCGGTGCGGCGGAGAGCAGGCGCAATCCGGCATCCACCAGCCCGGTTCGCTCCAGCGTACTGATGCCCTCCAGCGGAAACCATGCGGCTTGGTCAGTGCTTCCGCCCGTTTCATTGCGCAGTTCTCCGCCTTCGGGGCTGGCCCGGTAAATGATCCGCAGTGCGTGCAGCAGCCTGCCGCTTTCGCGGTGCAGGCGTTTCTCCGTGGGGATGAAGATGCTGTCCACTCCCAGGAGGCCCTCGAGCCGGGCGTCATAGCCGGTTTCCTCGCGGACCTCCCGCACTGCGGCTGTGGGGGCGTCCTCCCCCAGTTCCAGCCCGCCGCCGGGCAGTGTCCAGCGCGAGTTGCCGTGCTCGTTCCAATGCGCCAGCAGCAGCTGGCCGCCGCGGATGATCACGGCGTACGCGCCCACCCGGACGTCGAATTCGGCGGCGGCCATTTCAGCTCTCCGCGCCGGTACTGCGGGCCTGGTTCGCCAGCAGATACGCCACACCGAACACAGGGTCCCCGGAAAGGAAGCGGATATCGGTCAACCCGGCTGCGGACAACCGGTCCCGCAGCAGGTCCTGCAGCAGCGGCTGGTGCGTCCCGAGCCCGCCGCCGATCACCACAGGCCCGGCGGTCTTCAGGAGGCGGGCGACGTCGAGAATGGTTCCGGCGAGGTATTCGGCGGCAGCGTGCACAATGTCGGCTGCAGCCGGATCTCCCGCCCGCGCCGCCTCGAAGACCAGCCCCGCTTTGCCCGCCCAGTAGCGGCGGTCAGTGGAGCCGTGGAACTTTCCGATGAGTTCGGCCGGCTCGGCCACTCCGCAGGCCGGCAGCAGCGCGTTGGTCAGCGCATCCGGTGTCCGTTCGAGGTCGCTGTGCCGCAGCACGTGGCGGACAGCTTCGCGCCCCACCCAGTAGCCGCTTCCTTCATCCCCCAGGAGGTAACCCCAGCCGCCGGAACGGGCCTGACGGCCCGATGCGTTTATCCCCCAGGCTACGGAGCCGGTGCCGGCGATGACGGCAATGCCTTCGGCGGCTTCCCCCGCAGCGAGGATCAGGCGGGTGTCGTGGATAACCCGGACGACGGCGTCGGGCACGTGTTCGGCGATCAGCGCCCGCAGCGCGGCCTCGTCTCCGGGAGTGTCCACTCCGCCGGAACCGGCCACTACCGTTTCCACGCCGTCGGTGCCGAGCTGCGCGAAGATTTCCGCGAGGGCCGCCCGGGCCGCGTCCACGGAAACGTTCTGCACGTTGGCGCTTCCCGTCCGGGCCTCGGCCGTGACGGTGCCGTCCTGCAGCCGGATGCCGTGTGTTTTGGTGCCGCCGATGTCGAGGCCGATGGCAATGCCGTCGGCGGGGTTGGTGCTGGGGAGAACATGCATTCGTCCAGCCTACTTTCCCGCCGGGATCCGGCGAACCGGCGCAGGTGTCAGCGGGCGTGCGTGCGCCGTGCCCGCCGCAGGCTCAGGACGGCCAGCGTGAGGCAGGCGGCGGTGATGATGCCGGAGAACCAGGCCACGGACGGCTCCAGTCCCCAGATGCCGCCGGCCGCTCCGAGGCCGAGCACCGGCAAAGCGCTGCCCAGGTAGGTGATGACGTAGACGGTGCTGATGATGCGGGCATGTTCGGCAGCTTCCACGGCGGCGGCGACTTCATTGAAGACCACGCGGAAGGCCATGCCCTGGCCGAATCCGGCGGCCAGGCAGGCAACGGTCAGGAGGACCAGGCTGCCGGTGGCCCCGGCCACCGGAATCAGCGCAATGCCCAGCCCCATCATGGTGAGGCCCACCGGTGCGGTAAACCTTCCGCGGATGCCGGTGAGCTGGCTGACGGCCGACGCGCCCAGGGCCAGCGCAGCCAGCAGGCCGATGGCCGGGCGCCAGGTGGTGCCGGCAATCGAGGAGAAATAGGTGGGGGCCAGCGAAAGGCAGAACCCGAAGGCGGCGAAGCTGAGGAACCCCGTGATGGAGGCAATCCAGAACTGTGTCCGCGCCCGGTGCGACACGGCGGGCTTGCGCGGCCGCAGCATGGCCAGCGGCCGGCCCTCGCTCAGCGAAATGGCGGGGCGGGCCTTGAGCAGGCACAGCGGAACCAGCAGGGCGGCGAGGACGGCGGAGTGGATCAGGAACGGCGTCATGGTGGGTGCCGGCAGCAGCGACAGCACGCCGCCGATCACCGGGCCCGCCGCCACCCCGCCAGCCGACACCAGCAGCGTAAAGCGGGTGGCCCATTCGGGCTTATGCGGCAGCAGTTCCCGCAGCGCGGCGGAGCTGGCTCCGGTGGCCAAGGCCACGGAAGCACCCTGCAGGGCGCGGCCCGCCATCAGGGCGCCGACGCCGGTGGCAGTGCCGAAGACCAGTCCCCCGGCGAGGGAAACGACGCCGGCCACCACCAGCGCGGCGCGGCGGCCAATGTAATCGGACCAGTGGCCCACCAGCAGCAGACCGGCCACCAGGACCAGCACGTAGGAGGCAAAGGCGAGCGTAACGCCGAAGTAGGACAGCCCAAGGGAGTCCCCCAGCAGCGGATACAGCGGGGTGGCCAGGTTGGCGCCGATCAGCAGGGTGCTCATCACCGCCAGCGTCAGGATAAGCCGGGGACGTATGGCGGCGTCCCACTCCTTCCGGGTGGTCCGGGCGGCGGGCTGCATGCGCAGCTCACTGAGCACTGTCACTGGGTACTTCCGTCCTATTTGTAGCTAATGCTCCTACAGGATGAAGTGTCAGCGACCAGTCAGTAGAGACTAGAGTGAACATTTGATTGATCTGCTCAATATGACCGCCCCACACTGACCGGAGATGCGCTAAATGGCCAATCTGGACGCACTGGACCGCCGCCTGCTGCTGGAACTGGTAAGGGACCCCCGGGTCCAGATCAGCGACCTGAGCGAAAAGCTCGGCGTAGCCCGCAACACTGCGCAGAGCCATGTGCGGCACCTGATGCGGGCCGGCGTCATCCGCCCGGCCGGGCGCGACGTGGACCTGTCCCAGCTCGGCTACGACGTCCAGGCCTTCGTGACCATTGAGGTCACCCACCGCGAACTGGACGGCGTCATTGCCGGGCTGCGGACCCTGCCGCAGGTGTTGGAGGTACACGAAATATCCGGCCGCGGAGACGTGTGGTGCCGGCTCACCGCCACCGACACCCAGCAGCTGCAGCAGGCCCTGCGGTCGGTGCTGCGGATCAAGGGGGTCATTCGGACCGAAACCGTGCTGGCCCTGCATGAGCACATTCCCTACCGCACCGAGCCGCTGCTGGAAAAGCTGGTTCCGCCCCGCGAGTGATCCCTTCCCTGCCCGGCGGCGCGCGTTGCCTCCGGTCAGCCTTGCGCCGTCCGCAGCAGCTGCCGGGCGGTCTCCAGCCTGAGACGGGCCTGCTGGACGCGGCTCGTTCCGCGCACCGGGCGGGAGCCGGCCACCAGCGTCAGCACCACTCCGGCGGTCCGGGCGGCCAGGGATGCCGGATCAACCGCTTCTTCGAAGACCAGCCGGTAGCGCAGCAATGTTTCGCCCAGGTGCGGCAGGTGCGGATGGGCAGCCGCAAGGACGGACAGGTGCCCCATGATGCAGGCCAGGTCATCGGCGCGTTTGCCCGGACCCAGCCCGTCCACGTCCAGCAAACCCGTCACCTCGGAACCGGTGACCAGCAGGTTTCCTTCGTGGAAATCCCCGTGGACGGGCACGGTTGGACCGGCCGGGGCGGACACCAGGACCTCCTGGATGCCAGCTGCCAGTTCCCGGATCCGGCCTTCCTCGGCGGGCAGCACCGCGGCCGCGGTGCAGGCATAGTCACCCGCCCGCTCCGCCCAGGCATGCCGGTGCGGAAGCTCCAGTGCGGCAGCGGGAAGCTCATCCAACAACTGCAGAAGGGTCTCCGGTGCCGGGATAGCGGTCCCCGCCGGGAGTGCAGTACTTGAGGCCAGAAGGCGGAAGAGCGAGATGCCGGCCAGTCCGCCCAGGGCCACCGCATCACCGGCGTGCACAGGGGGCACCGCAAGGAGCGGCGGCACGGGAAGGCCCGCCGCAGCGAGCAGCTGGTGCCGCTGCCTCAGTCCCGGCAGCAGCGGCTTCGGCAGGAGCTTCAGGTAGGCCGTACTGCCGGCATGCTCAGCCCGCACCACGGCCCGGCGCAACGGCCGGTAAGCCACCAGGGACAACCGGGCCGGGCTGCCGGTTCCGAAGACGTCCTGACCCACGGCCCCGGCGTCCACGGCCCAAGGCAGTGACGCCAGCACCGGGTCATGCGGATGCAGCCACATGCGCAGGTCCAGTCCGGCGATCCGTGCCCGGGTAAGGCCCGGGGCGGTATCCATGGCTGTGACAGCGGCAGTGGTAACCCCAATATGGAGGGTCAAGTCATCCGGCCCGGTTTTGCTGCCGGGGTTCCCGGTGCCGCACCGGACGCGGTAGAGGGCCGAAACTGCTCCTCCGGGACGGTGGTGGCTGCGCAGGTGGGCCCATTCCCGCAGCCGCAGTCCGCGGTCTGCCAGCATCTGCTGAAGAGGCCCGCGCATGGCCGCACCGGCAAAAACTGCCACGGCGTCGGACGCCCGGCCGGGACCGGAACTCCCGGATGCCATCGCTGGGCCGCGTGCGGCGCTAGGCCCGCCGGCGCTGCAGAACGTCGTCGAGGTTGATTTTGCCGGTTTCCGGCCGTTCCTGGGCGGCCGGAGCCGGGACAGCGCCCGGGCGCAGCGGAGTCTTCGTGAGGGGACGAGGGGGCTCGGGCAGGGCAATGGGTTCGGGCGCGCGGCGTTCAGCCTTGGGCGCGTCCACGTAGATCGGCTTGGGAACCTCCACCGGCTGCCACGGGGTGGTGCCGGGCTTGACCGGCTGAGCCGCAGCGGCCACCTTCAGGGCCTCCGCGCGCAGTTCCTCCGCAGTGAACGGGGCAGGAGCTGTCGGTGCTGCGGCGGCGGGAGCTGCTTCGGCGCCCGGGGCGGTGTCCATTTCGGTCGAAACGCCCGTTTCCGTGGAAGCACCGGTGTGAGGGGAAGCGGCGGATTCACGGTCGAAGAGGACGGTTTCTTTCTGTGGTTCGGCTGGTACTGCCCGGGCGGCGGTACCAACTGCTGCACCGTCGGCGCTGCTGTCCTGAACGGCTGCACGGTTCTGCGGCAACGGACCCATGGCGGCACGGAAGGCGTTCTCCATCCGGCGGCGGCGGTCCCGCAGCGCGAGCGAACGCAGGGCGGACACCACCACTGCCGTTACGGCAAGCCCGGCCACCGGCAGCAGCCAGGAAACCGAGGTGACGGCTGCGAGGACCGCACCCAAGGGAATGGCCAGCAGCGCAATGAACCCGACAACCGCCAGGACGGTCCTGCCGGTCCGGATCCGCAGGGGCGCCGCCGACGTCGCACGCGCCGTCGTTCCCGGCTCCCGGCCGTGTGGGAACCCGCCCCCGCTGGGTGTGTGGCTGCTGGTATTCATGATGTTCCCCTGGAACCCTGTGCCCGGCGAGGCGGGCGGTCGGACGGTGGTGACGGCGGCGGCGGAGAATCCAGCCGCCAGCGATTCGGCGGCTGGTCGCCGGAAGAAATAGGGACCCACCCAGAACAGCCACAGCGCCACGGCAAGTGCCAGCGCCAAAGAGCTGTTCAGGGAGCTGTTAAGAGGGAAGTCCACATCTACGACGGTAGAAGCTCCCGGGCACCGGCCCCCGCATTCAGTGCGGTGTGTCGGCGTGTCCGGTGTGAAAAAAGTTGCCTAACCGTGCCGGCGGGCATTCCACCGGTTCAAGAGCCCCTCCGGCACTTCCTCCGCGGTCAGGGCAAAACTGCGGTGGTCGGTCCATTCTCCGTCGATGTGCAGGTAGCGCAGGCGCATTCCCTCATCACGGAAACCGAGTTTTTCCACCACCCGCAGGCTGGGCCGGTTCTCGGGCCGGATATTGATTTCCATCCGGTGCAGGCCCAGTGCGGAGAAGCAGTAATCAGTGGCCAGGGCGACGGCGGTGGGGACAATGCCGCGGCCGGCACGCGCCTGGTCCACCCAGTAGCCCAGCGTAGCCATCCGCGCGGATCCCCACACAATGCTGGAGACCGTCAACTGCCCCACGATAGCCGGAGCGCGGGCAGGATCCTGCCGCTCGGTAATCACGAACGGCAGCGCGGAGTCCTGCCGCGCCTGCCTATTGAGGCTGCGCACCATCTCCCCATAGGTGGGCGGTTCGCCGCCCGGTACGGGATTGGTCGCTTCCCAGGGACCGACCCACGCTGAATTGCGTGCACGGACGTCAGTCCATTCACGCCGGTCGCGGTGCCGGATCGGCCGGAGCACAACGTCGTCGCTCTCCAGCCTCACCGGCCACGCAGGACCCTGCATCGCGGGTTCTAGGCTTCGAACGTACCGGTGAAGTCCTTGAGCCACTCGCGGAGTCCGGGGCCCAGGTCCTCACGCTCGGAGGCCAGGGTCACCACGGCCTTGAGGTAGCTCATCTTGTCGCCGGTGTCGTAGCGGCGTCCACGGAAGACCACACCGTATACACCCGCGCCTTCTCCCTCGGCGGAAGCAAGGGTCTGCAGTGCGTCGGTCAACTGGATCTCCCCGCCGCGGCCCGGGCCGGTCTGCTCCAGGACCTCGAAGACGGAGGGGTGCAGCACATACCGGCCGATCACGGCCAGGTTGGACGGGGCGTCAGCGGCGTCTGGCTTTTCGACAAGCTCGTTGACGCGGACGTAGTCCTCGCCTTCCACTACGGTGATGTCGGCGCAGCCGTAGGCACTGATCTGCTCGGGGTCGACCTCGATCAGGGCAATCACCGACCCGCCGGTCTTGGCCTGGACGGCCACCATCTGTTCGAGCAGCTCGTCCCGGGCGTCAATGAGGTCATCGCCCAGCAGGACCGCGAAGGGCTCGTCGCCCACGTGCAGCTTTGCGCGCAGCACGGCGTGGCCCAGTCCCTTCGGGTCGCCCTGGCGGAGGTAGTGGATCTCGCCGAGCTCCGACGCTGCACGCACCATTGCGAGCTTGTCGAAGTCGCCCTTGTCTTCCAGGGTCTTCTCGATGAACGGCACGCGGTCGAAATGGTCCTCGAGCGAACGCTTGTTCCGTCCGGTGATCATCAGGATGTCCGACATGCCCGCGTTAACGGCTTCTTCAACCACGTACTGGATGGCGGGCTTGTCCACCACCGGGAGCATTTCCTTCGGCATTGCCTTGGTGGCGGGCAGGAAGCGGGTACCGAGACCAGCGGCGGGGATTACGGCTTTGGTTATGGTGGGGCGCGACGTCGTCATAGTCGTAAGACTACCCAAGTGTGCTCAGGTTGCACCAAATAAGCGTGCTATTGGGACAATAGGCCTTATGCGCCAACTGACAAAGGACCAGGCACGGCAGGAATTCCTGCAGAACCGCCGTGGGCTGACGGATGCCGAGCGGACCGCAGCGGCCCGTGGCCTCGCCGTCCGGGGCTTGGACGGCGTCTGCGAGCTGCTGCCCGCCGGCGCTACGGTCGCCTGCTACCTCTCCGTTGGCACCGAACCGGGAACCGGCCTGCTGCTGCCGTCCCTGCACGGAGCCGGCTTCCACGTGGTGGCGCCGGTCTGCGAACCCGGCCGCCAGTTGTCGTGGTGCTCTTGGACACCCGGTATCGACATGGTGCCCGGGATCTATCCGAACCTGATGGAACCGGCCGGACCGCGCTACGCGGCCGCCGATCTGCCCGGCCTCGACCTGGTGTTTGTTCCCGCACTTGCCGCCGATGACGCCGGGGGCCGGATGGGAAAGGGCGGCGGCTATTACGACCGGTTCCTGGCGCAGCTGCGGGCCGACGGCAACGCAGCACCCGCGGTGGCCGTGGTCTTCGAGCAGGAATTCGTCCCTGCCGGCACCTTTGAAACAACCCCCCTCGATGCGGCCGTGGACGCTGTGCTGACCCCTGCTGCTTGGCGGAAAGTACCGGTTTAACGCATGTATACTTAGCACTCAAGGCCATAGAGTGCCAAGGAGGATTACAGAGTGCCCACGTACGCCTACGCCTGCAAGGACTGCTCCCATTCGTTCGATATCCAGCAGTCCTTCAGCGAAGATTCCCTGACGGTCTGCCCCGAATGCGGCGGCCGTCTTCGCAAGAAATTCAACAGCGTTGGAGTTGTTTTTAAGGGATCCGGTTTCTACCGCACCGATTCCCGCGACGCAGCTTCCTCCGTCCCGGCTGCACCTGCCAAGGCCGACGCCGGCCCGGCGCCGGCCGCCAAGGCCGAAAGCGGCACTTCTTCCGCCGCGGCAACCTCCTCCCCCGCCTAGGCCGACCCCGCCTCCACAGCAGGCCTTCCCTCCGCGGGCGGGCATCGCCGCCACCCCGCCGCTCCCCCGGCGCCTTTGGAGGGCCGCACCACGCCTAGCGTGGCGGCATGCCTTTTCGACGCCGGATTGTTCCCGGCCCCCCAGGTTCCGCCCCGTCTCTTTTCACCGGCGACCGCGCCGTGGGCGTGCATCCACACAGCCGACGACGACGCCTGCGCCGCTTTGTCGCGCGCCGCCGCAGGCTGTTGGCTGCCCTGGCCTGCTGCGCTGCTGCCGGCGTCGCGGTCCAGGCACTGATTCCGCCGGACGCGGAGCGGACCGTGGTGGTCCGTGCCGCCCGGGACCTGCCGGCCGGCGCGGTGCTGGAGGCCGGATCACTGGCAACTGCCAGCATCCCCTCCGAAGCTGTTCCGCCCGGCGCCCATGACACTCTCGAACCGCTGGTGGGGCGGCGCCTGGCCACGCCGCTGTTACGGGGCAGTCCCGTTACTGAAATCTCGCTCGCCGGTTCGGGACTGCTGGCAGGGGCACCACCCGGCACGGTTGCCGTCCCCCTTCGCCCGGCTGATCCTTCGGTGCTCGGCCTGCTGGGGCCGGGTCAACTGGTCACCGTGGTGGCGGCGTCCGGCGAGGCGGACTACAGCGCGGGCGCGGCAGCGCAGGACAGTACTGCGCAGGACGGCGCTGTGGTTCTTGCTACGGCGGTTCCGGTGCTGTGGGTCTCCGGCGCCTCCCCCGGGGCAGGTTTCCCCGGTGCCGGCTCCGCAGCCGGCGACTGGACGGCAGGCGCCGGCGAAGGCCTGGTGGTGGTTGCCGCCGACCGTGAGGACGCGGCCCGGCTTACTGCGGCGTCCGGAACCGGCGGGATATACCTGGTCCTCACGGGAGGGTAGCCCCCCGCGGGCGGAAGGGAGTCAGCCCCAGTGCGGCGGCCGCTGCTCCAGCAGCCAGGAGTCACGGTCCTCCGGACCATCGCCCCACACCCTGGGATCGTCCTCCTTGGCCTTGAAGGGAACCAGCCCTGATGGCCCGATCGATCCTGCACGGCGGTTGCCCCGCCGGCGCGGTGCCGCATGCTCCGGCGACGGCTGCTCGTTGCCGTCACCGGAACCGTGCGGCTCCTGGTGCTTCATCACTGCTTCATTCTCCTTGCGTGCTCTCCGGAAGGGATCCGGCCCTCCGATCGCGCATCCGGCTGCTGCCGTGCGGGGTCACCGTGACGGTGGCGCTGCCGCCCGGCTGCGTGCCGGTGCTGCCGGCCGCCGCTCCGCGGTTCACCGGCTGCGGTGCCGCATTGTCCGTTTCGGGCAGGCCCAGGTAGCGGCCGACCAAGTCGGCGCAGGCCGACGGATCGCTGAAGACCTCAATGGTCCACAACGGCATGTACCGCCAACCGCGGCGCTCCAGCAGCTGCGGACGCAGGCGGCTGCGTTCCCGGACGGACATGGCCCGGTACCGGTCCGTGCCGTCGGACTCGATAGCCAGCGGAACCGACATGCTGGCCGAGTCTCCGGCCAGGGGCGCGGCCGCGACAATGTCGATGGCGCCGTCGTAGTGGTCCCACACCTTGGCGCCCCGTCCGCGCAGGCGCTCGACCAGGTCCGCGACCAGCGGGTCCTCTTCCATGATGCCACCGGTTGCCGGTCCTTCCACGGCCTTGGCCGTTTCCGGCTCCAGTTCGCGTTTGATCAGTTCGTAGAAGTCCAGCGCTCCGTATCCCAGCCGGGTCCGGTCTAGGTCCGCCGGCTGGAAGCAGGTGAGTACATGCTGCTTGTAGCGGGCGCGGGTCATGGCCGTGACGAATTTCTTGCGTCCGTCCGGTGCCGAGAGAGGGCCGAAGTTGTGCAGCGCACGGCCGTGCGGGGTGCGGCCGAAGCCCAGGGAGAAGATCACGCAGTCGCGCACCATTCCCACGGCCCGGTCCACCGGAACCACCCGGAAGGACTCGGTTTTGGCGGTGAAAAAGTCAGCTGCCCAGGGGAAGTTGGCCATTTGTACACGGATGGCCTCGGCTACCCGGACGGCATGGCGCGGGCTGGCCGTGATAACGCCCAGGGAGTGGTGCGGGCGGCGGCGGATGTGTTCAAAGACCAGGTCGACCACGCGGTTGACCTCGGCCGCCACGCTTTCCACACCCTCATGGTCGGCACTGGGCATGCCGGTGCCGTCGGCCAGGTATTCCACGGACAGGGAACGGTGGCCGCTGGTGACCTCTTCAGCGCTCGGCACCATGGAGAGCCGGCCGTCATAGAAGGAGTCGCTGAGCTGGCGCAGCAGCGCCTTGTCAGTCCCCCGGTACACAGTGGACAGGGTTCGGGTGGGCAGCACACGCTCCAGTGCGTCAAACGCACTGAGCAGTTCAACGTGCTGCAGCGGCGCCCCGGCCGGTTCCACACCAATGGTGAACGGCCGCGGTCCGCCCAGCCAGCTGTCGCCGAAGGCAATGACCTGGGAGGCGCGGGCCAGGGCGGGCACCGCGGACTGCAGGCTGGTGGACTCGGCATCCAGCAGGACCACCGTGTCGAAGCGCCGGTCCTCGGGCAGGACCATCGGCAGCACCAGGGGGCTGGCAGCCCACACGGGCAGCAGGGCCGAGACGAGTTCCTCGGACTGCTCGCAGAGGCTGTCCAGGGACAGCTCGCCGTCCTTGATCAGCTCGCGCAGCTGGTTGGCAGCTCCCGCGGAGCGGTCGACGCCGGAACGCCAGCGTGAGGCCAGGCTCCAGCGCAGGCGGGCACTGCCGGAGGCGATGTGGGCATTGTCCGCGAGCCGGTATTCCGCTTCCAGGCGGCGCAGGCTGTTGCCGTCGGACATGGCCAGGTAATCATCACCGCTGATCATGGCTTCCAGCGCGGACTGCCACCAGGCCAGTTCCAGTTCATAACCCACGTGCTTGGGCTGGACCTGCCGTTCGGCCAGGTCATCCAGCAGTTCGCCCAGGCCCTGGGCCCGCATTTCATCCAGAAGCAGGGTGCGCTCGGGCAGCGTTTCCAGTGTTTGGCGGTCCCCTGCCAGCTCGCTGAGCTGTTTCTCCAGCTCATCCAGCTGCAGGGAAGCCAGGTCAGGGTGCAGCGGCGTCTCGGCCAGGATCCCGGTCAGGGTGTCCAGCTGGTTCTTGACCAACACGTAGGACCGGTTGATCTCCGCCAGGCCGGTGGGTACCGAGGGGTGGCGCTGGGTGGTGGCGTACCGGGTCCAGGTGGCCCGCTGCTGCTGCACTTCGGTCAGGGACGCGTGCAGGTCCGAGATGTGGACGCCGGGACGCACATATTCCTTGGCCACCCGGCGCAGGCGGGAACGGGTCATCGAGCTCATGTCGATTCCGCGCTCGCGCCGCCAGGAAGAAGAGGCGGTGGCGGAAATCAGGTCGGTGACCGGGCGGTCGAAAATATCCGGCGTGAACTTGTCCAGGCTTTCGCGCACGGCGACCAGCAGTTCCAGCTGTTCGCCCCACTGTGCGAAGGTTTCGCCCAAACGGATTTCGGAGTGCTCGGCTACGTCTTGGACCTTCGCGCGCAGGGCGGGCAGATCCGTGGCAAGGGTTTGGGTCAGCGCGTAGGCTTCTTCGGTTTCCTTGCGGTTGAGCAGCTTGGCACCGTACCAGGGGCTGGTGGTGGCCGCGCGGCTGAAACTGCCCAGTTCGGCGGCCCGGCGCAGGCGTCCGGTCAGCTCAGTGCGGTCCGTGATGCTGTCCAGCACGCTCCGCTTGAGCCGGACGGTGGTGGCCGGCGCGGGGCTCATGCTGGTCAGCTCCGCCAGGGACTGCATGGCCTGGTACGGCGAGCAGCCCCAGCGGCGGCGCACGTTGTGCAGGGACTTGACGTGGTCCCGCAGTTGGTGCCGGTTTTCGAGCAGGACCTTGTGCAGGCCCGCTACTTCCGGGGCCTGGGCTTTCTCGTTGCGCACGATGGCCCGGATCAGCTGGTCCTTGAGCTGCTGCTGGGTGAGGCCTGCGTTGACCTGCAGGACCAGGGAGCCCAGCTGCAGGGCATCGAGTTCGGACACGAACTGGTTCAGGGTGCCGCGGCGTTCGGCGACCACGAGCACTGACTTGCCCGCGTTGGCCAGGGCCGCGACGGCGTTCAGGGCCGTTTGGGTCTGCCCGGTGCCGGCCGGAGCCGAGACCACCAGGGACTGCCCGGCATTGACCAGGTCCAGGACTTCCTGCTGCTGCCGGTCCGCGTCGAGGATCAGCAGTTCGTCTGCGGGGTCGCGGTCGTCCAGCGGCGGCAGGTCCAGCGGCCGGGCGGAGGCCGGCGCGGCAGAACCGTCGCGGGCGGCGTCGATCAGCGCGCGGAGGATCGGGTGCGCGGGGTCCAGCGCCGGGTCCTCGGCGAGGTCCGCGAGGTCGGCGAAGGTGGATACCAGCAGCCGGTGCTCGATGTTGATGCCGCGGACGCTGCCGGTGACGGCCCGGAGCCGTTCCAGCACCGGGTGCGGATCGAAGCGGGCGGTGCCGTAGGCCAGGCGGGTCAGGGCGTCGACGTCGATGTCCAGGCCCTGTTCCTGCTGCAGGTGGCGTACCAGCGCGGGGTTCAGTGCTGCCTTTTCGGTCAGCTGGAGTTCGTAGTCATCCTGGGAGGCATGGATGGTCAGGGCCACGGGGGTCAGCAGCACCGGCGCGGTGAGCGACTCGGGGCGCAGTGCCTCGTCCGAGGCGTACCGCCAGGAGGCGGTACCGGCGGCCATGTACCCAACGTCGATGCCGCGGTCGGTGCCCAGCTCGTAAATCTTGGCGCGAAGCAGGCGCCCGGCCTTCATGGCGGCACCATACTGATCCGGGTCCCGCAGCAGCGTGGACAGGCGGGTGCGGCGGCCGGCCAGCAGCTGGGCCAGGCCGGAGGGATGCGCGTGCGTCAGGTCGATGCTGTTCGCGGCTGAGGGGGTGAAATGCAGCAAAGTGTCCGTTCCGGCGTGCTGTCCCAATTGTCCCAGCCACGGCAGCAGGAAGTCCGAGGGATTCTCCCCGGTATTCTGCTCAGACACTAGTGCCCTCTTTTCTGCACTTCCGCGCGTTTTCGACCAAATTGGCATACGTTCAAAACTATCGCGTCGGGCACGGTTTCCCGAACATAGCAACGCGGGGGACAAACAGAGGGGCCAACACCGGGGACGGTACCGGGCAGCACCGGATACGAAGCTGGGGACGGCCAAAATGGCCGTCCCCAGCTTTTTACGCTATTCCCACTCGATTGTTCCGGGTGGCTTGGACGTGACATCCAGCACTACGCGGTTGATTCCGTCTACCTCGTTGGTGATGCGGTTGGAAATACGTGCCAGCAGGTCGTACGGCAGGCGTGACCAGTCTGCTGTCATTGCGTCTTCGCTCGAGACCGGGCGCAGGACGATGGGGTGGCCGTAGGTCCGGCCGTCGCCCTGCACGCCCACGCTGCGCACGTCGGCGAGCAGGACCACCGGCATCTGCCACACCTCGTTGTCCAGGCCGGCAGCGGTCAGCTCGGCGCGGGCAATGGCGTCGGCACGGCGGAGCAGGTCCAGGCGTTCCTTGGTGACCTCGCCGACAATGCGGATACCCAGGCCGGGGCCGGGGAACGGCTGGCGTCCCACGATTTCGGCGGGCAGGCCGAGCTCGGCACCCACGGCGCGGACTTCGTCCTTGAACAGCGCCCGCAGGGGCTCCACGAGTTCGAACTTCATGTCCTCGGGCAGCCCGCCCACGTTGTGGTGGCTCTTGATGTTGGCTGCGCCTTCACCGCCGCCGGACTCGACGACGTCGGGGTACAGGGTGCCCTGGACCAGGAAGCGGATGGGCTCGCCCTCGGCTTCGGCCTTGGCCATGATGGCCCGCTCGGCTTCTTCGAAGGCCCGGATGAACTCGCGGCCGATGATCTTGCGCTTCGTCTCCGGATCCGACACCCCGGCAAGTGCGCTCAGGAAGCGCTCCTGCTCGTTGGCCACATACAGGTTGACGCCGGTGGCGGCCACGAAATCGCGTTCCACCTGCTCGGCTTCGCCTTCACGCAGCAGCCCGTGGTCCACGAAGACACAGGTCAGCTGGTCGCCGACGGCGCGCTGGACCAGGGCGGCGGCTACAGCGGAGTCGACGCCGCCGGAGAGTCCGCAGATAACCCGGGAAGTGCCGACCTGGGCGCGGATGCGGGCAACCTGCTCTTCCACGATGTTGCCCGTGGTCCAGCTGCGGTCCAGCTTGGCGCCCTTGAAGAGGAAGTTCTCCAGCACGGTCTGGCCGTGGGCGGAGTGCTTGACCTCGGGGTGCCACTGCACGCCGTAGAGGCCCTTTTCCTCATTCGCGAAGGCCGCCACCGGTGCTCCGGCAGTGCTGGCGAGCACGTCGAAGCCTTCCGGGGCTTCCTGGACGCTGTCGCCGTGGCTCATCCACGTGTTCTGCTCCTCGGGGGTGCCCTCAAGGATGGACCGGGCACCGCCGACGGCGCGGGCATCGGTGGAGCCGTACTCGCGCAGGCCCGTCTTGGCCACCTTGCCGCCCAGGGCGGCAGCCATGGCCTGGAAGCCGTAGCAGATGCCGAATACGGGCACGCCGGCTTCGAACAGGTCGGTGTGCACGGTCGGGGCGCCTTCGGCGTAAACGCTGGAGGGGCCGCCGGAAAGGATGATGGCAGCCGGGTTCTTCGCCAGCAGCTGCTCGGTGGTGTAGGTGTGGGGAACCACCTCGGAGTAGACGTCGGCTTCGCGCACCCGGCGGGCAATCAACTGGGCGTACTGTGCTCCGTAGTCCACAACAAGGACGGGCCGCTCTTCAATGGGGTCAGTCGCGGGATTAGTCACGTTTCAAGGATAGTCGGCCCGCCGCCGGGCATGCACACCGGCCGGCGGACGCTTTGCTGCATCCGCCGGCCGGCAGGTCCGCTTAGTACCGCTTGGCCGCTTCAGGATGGGCGTCGAGCTCGGCCAGGACCTGCTTGTGGACGCGTCCCTCGACAATAAAGGAGAGGAACGGCACAACGCCGCCGAGGGCGATGAGGATGAACTTGGAGAACGGCCAGCGCATCAGCTGCCACAGCCGGAAGTCCGAAAGCAGGTAAACCACGTACATCCAGCCGTGCAGGATCAGCACGCCGATGGACAGGTTGACCCCGCCCACAATGATTTCGGTATTGAAGCCGTACTTGGCGACCATCTCCACCACCAGGGCCAGCAGCAGCACGCCGGTGACGTAGGCAAAGACCTTGTAGAACCCCAGGGCGGAGCGGATCTGGGCGTGCGTACCCCCGAACCGGCGCTTCTTTTTCTTCGGGGTTGCTTTGGCGGTGCCTGCGGATTCGCTCACTTGGTTACCTCACTGCTGGGGTGGTCGGCTTCGGGTTCTGCATCGTCGTCGTCATACTCGTCTTCGTATTCGTCGTCCTCAAGGCTGCGCCGGTAGTCGTCGGCCACCAGCCGCCACCACAGGAACACGGAGAAACCGGCGAAAACAATCCATTCCAGGGCGTAGAAAATGTTCAGCCAGTTGACCGGGGTTTCCTCCGGCTGGGCTTGAACCTGCACGGGCTGCATGCTGCCCGTCTCCGGTGCCACGCCGTCGACCGTGAGCTCATGCGCGGTCACGAACGCCGAATACGACGGGGTGTCCCACAGGTTGATCAGCTCGGCGGTGGACAGCGATGGAACACGGCCCTCTGCGGGGGTCTTGGCCACCGGGGCCTCAGTGGGCAGCAGGCGGCCGACGACGGCGGCGTCACCGGCCGGGGCCGGCTCGGCGTCGTCGGGGTCCTGGACCCAGCCGCGGACCACGGGGATCACTTCGCCGGCCGGAGCACCGTCGACCTTGAAGGCGGTGACCACCCAGTAGCCCTCCTGTCCGTCCTGGAGCCGCTGCTCCACGAGGACGGATTTTTCCGGTTCAAAATGCCCGGTGAAGGAGACCATCTGGTCGGCTTCGGATTCGAAGATCGGTTTGCCGGGGGTGAAGGCTTCGGTCAGCGGGCGGACGTCTTCGGTGGCCCGGGGGCCGGTGGACTCCTCCGGTTCGGCGCTGGAGAACTGCCATTGGCTCAACAGCACAAAGACCGTCGAGATTGCTAGGGCAAAGAGCAGGCCGGCTATCCAGCGCGGCTGCAGGGCAGTTTTGAGCACGCGTTAACGGTACTTCGTCCGGCTGTAGAAAACCCAATGGCGTTTGGCTGGTGCCTAGTGGTCGAAGAACACCAGGGAGGAATTGATCAGTTCCGCAATAACCTCGGCATCGTTGGCCCGGCGCAGGGAATCCCTGAACGCGGGCCGGAACAGGGACCGCGCAATGGTGGCCAGCACTTCCAGGTGCTGGGAGAAGGACGCAGAAGGTGTGGCGATGAGCAAGATCACAGTTGCCGGGCCGTCGGCGGCACCGAAATCCACGCTGTGCCCGTACCGGGCTATGCCCACGGCGATGGATGTCTCGCGGACGTACTCGCTGCGGGCGTGGGGCAGCCCGATCCCGCCGGGCAGCCCGGTGGCCATCTGGTGTTCCCGGGCACGCACCTGCTCCAGGAAGCCCTCCAAGTTACTGATCCGCCCGGTGTCATAGAGCCGCGCCGCCAACTGCGCCGCGGCGTCGTACCGGTCCGCTGCCTCCATTTCCAGGATCACCAGCGCAGGTTCGGTGAGCACCGCCCCCGCTTCGTTCAGTGAAAGTTCTTCAGCCAAGGTTTCCGATTCCGCCTAGATCCTGGGGGCAATGTCTTCAGCGGCCAGGCGGGCGGCGTCGGCACTCTTGTCGTCGGGCTGTTCCTGGCTGAGCCGTTCAGCCTCCACCCGGGCCGCGTAATGCGCCACTTCGCTTTCGGTCCGGGCCACGTCCCAGCCCAGCAGCGGAGCCATCAGCTCGGCGGCCACCGGCGCAGCGGACACCCCGCGGTCCCAGGTCTCAATGGAGATGCGTGTGCGGCGGGCCAGGACGTCCTCCACATGCCGGGCGCCCTCATGCGTGGTGGCGTAGACGACCTCGGCGCGCAGGTAGTCGTCGGCGCCGGGCAGCGGTTCGGCCAGGGCCGGATCCTCGCGGATCAGGTCCAGCACGTCGTAGGCCATGGAGCCGTACCGGTTGAGCAGGTGTTCAACCCGGGCTACGTGCACCCCGTACTCGTCGGCGGTCCGGTGCCGCCGGTTCCAGGCCGCCGCGTAGCCCACCGCTCCCAGCAGCGGGATGGTCTGGGTGCAGCTTTCGGGCACCTTTTCGTCCAGCGCCCGGGCGGCCTCGTCAACGGCGTCCTTGGCCATCACGCGGTAGGTGGTCCATTTTCCGCCGGCCACCACCACCAGGCCGGGCACGGGGTGGGCCACCACGTGCTCGCGGGACAGCTTGGCCGTGGAGTCATTCTCCCCGGCCAGCAGCGGCCGGAGCCCGGCGTAGACCCCCTCCACATCCGCGCGCCCCAGCGGCGTCTTCAGCACCAGGTTCACATGCTCAAGGATGTAGTCGATGTCCGCCGAGGTAGCCGCGGGATGGGCCTTGTCCAGGTTCCAGTCAGTGTCGGTGGTGCCGATGATCCAGTGCCGTCCCCACGGGATGACGAACAGCACGGACTTCTCGGTCCGCAGGATCATGCCCACGGTGGACTGGATGCGGTCCTTGGGGACCACCAGGTGCACCCCCTTGGAGGCCCGGACCTTCAGCTGGCCGCGGTCGGTGACCAGGGCCTGGGTTTCGTCCGTCCATACACCGGTGGCGTTGACCACCTGGCTGGCGGCAATATCGAACTCGGCACCAGTCTCCTGGTCGCGGACGCGGGCGCCAACCACCCGCTCCCCCTCGCGCAGGAACTCGACCACGGCCAGGCGGTTGACCACGGCTGCCCCGTAATGCGCCGCGGTCCGGACCATGTTGGCCACGTACCGGGCGTCGTCCACCTGCCCGTCGTAGTAGCGGATGGCACCCACCATCGCGTCATCCTTCAGGCTCGGGGCCATGCGCAGGGTCTGCTTGCGGGTCAGGTGCTTCTGCATGGGCACGCCCCGGGAATTGCCAGAGGTCATGCCCATGGTGTCGTAGAGGAAGATGCCTGCACCCACGTAGGGCCGCTCGATGACCCGCTTGGTGAGCGGATACAGGAACGCCACGGGCTTCACCAGGTGCGGGGCGATCCGCTGGAGCAGCAGGCCGCGCTCCTTCAGTGCCTCCTGCACGAGGGCGAAGTCCAGCATTTCCAGGTAGCGCAGGCCGCCGTGGATGAGTTTGGAGGACCGTGACGATGTTCCCGACGCCCAGTCACGGGCCTCCACCATGCCCACCTTCAAGCCCCGCGTTACGGCGTCCAGGGCTGCTCCGGCGCCCACGACGCCGCCACCCACAATCAGGATGTCCAGTTCATTTCCGGGTTGCGCGGTGGACCGCAGCCGGTCCATCGCATCAATCCGGTACTCGGGGCTCAGGGCGTCTGCAGACATGGTCAAGGTTCCTCTCTAGGGTCCTGCCGTAGCTGCGTCCACTCTAGGCAATGAGCGGCGGTTATTACAGGTTGTACTGGTACGGCGAAACCAACACCTCAATACGCTGGAACGCCTTGAGGTCCGAATACCCGGTGGTCGCCATGGCCCGGCGCAGCGCGCCCATCAGGTTCGAGGTGCCGTTGGTGTGGTGGGAGGGGCCCCACAGGACTTCCCGAAGCGGTCCCACGGTGTCCAGCCGGACCCTGTCGCCGCGCGGCAGCTCGCTGTGGTGGGCTTCCTGGCCCCAGTGCCAGCCCTGCCCCGGCGCCTCTTCGGCGCGGGCCAGAGCGGAACCGAGCATTACCGCGTCGGCGCCCATGGCGAAGGCCTTGATGATGTCGCCGCTGGTGCCCATGCCGCCGTCGGCAATGACGTGCACGTACCGGCCGCCGGACTCATCCATGTAGTCCCGGCGCGCTTCGGCAATGTCGGAGATGGCCGTAGCCATGGGGGCGTGGATGCCCAGGGCGCGGCGGGTGGTGGTGGTGGCTCCGCCGCCGAAGCCGACCAGCACGCCGGCGGCGCCGGTGCGCATCAGGTGCAGGGCCGGGGTGTAGCCGGCAGCGCCGCCGACAATTACGGGGACATCGAGTTCGTAGATGAACTGCTTCAGGTTCAGCGGTTCCACGTTCTTGGACACGTGCTCGGCCGAAACGGTGGTGCCGCGGATGACGAAAACGTCGACGCCGGCAGCCAGGACCGTCTTGTAGAACTCCTGGGTGCGCTGCGGGGTGAGCGAACCGGCAACCGTCACGCCGGCGTCGCGCATCTCGGCCAGCCGGGAACTGATCAGCTCGGCGCGGATGGGAGCGTCGTAGATTTCCTGCAGGCGGGCGGTGGCGGCGGGATTGAAGTTGTCGCGGCTGAGCTCGGCAATTTCGTCCAGCAGCGGCTGCGGATCTTCGTACCGGGTCCACAGGCCTTCGAGGTTCAGCACACCCAGGCCGCCCAGCTTGCCCAGCGCAATGGCGGAGGCCGGGGACATGACCGAGTCCATGGGCGCGCCGATGACCGGCATCTCGAACTGGTAGGCGTCTATCTGCCAGTTGATCGAGACGTCCTGCGGATCACGGGTACGCCGCGAGGGCACAATTGCCACGTCATCCAGGGAGTAGGCTCTGCGCCCTTGCTTGCCACGGCCAATTTCAATCTCGTTACTCACACTCCCTAGGTTATCCCAGTGTGTGACGGGAGGCTTAAACACCAAGGGCAGCCGCCGCGCAGTGCGCAGGAGCTGCCCTTGGCCGGAAACCGGTTAGCGGCGTGAACCGTAGTTCGGTGCCTCGACAGTCATCATGATGTCGTGCGGGTGGGATTCCTTCAGGCCGGCCGGGGTGATCCGGACGAACTTGCCCTTGGCCTTCAGTTCGGGGATGGTGCGTGCGCCGGTGTAGAACATGGTCTGGCGCAGGCCGCCCACCAGCTGGTGGGCCACGGCCGAGAGCGGCCCGCGGTAGGGCACCTGGCCCTCGATGCCTTCCGGGATCAGCTTTTCGTCGCTGGGGACGTCGGCCTGGAAGTAGCGGTCCTTGGAGTAGGAGGTGTTCTTGCCCCGGGACTGCATGGCACCCAGGGAGCCCATGCCGCGGTAGGACTTGAACTGCTTGCCGTTGACGAACACCAGGTCACCCGGGCTTTCGGCAGAACCGGCGAGCAGGCCGCCGAGCATAACGGTGTCGGCGCCGGCCACAATGGCCTTGCCGATGTCGCCGGAGTACTGCAGGCCGCCGTCGGCGATCAGCGGCACGCCGGCGGGAATGGCCGCCTTGGACGCTTCGTAGATGGCGGTGATCTGGGGTACCCCGACGCCGGCCACCACGCGGGTGGTGCAGATGGAGCCGGGGCCCACACCCACCTTGATGGCGTCGGCACCGGCGTCAATCAGTGCCTGGGCGCCTTCGCGGGTGGCCGCCTGGCCGCCGATGATGTCCACGTGTGCCGCGGCCGGATCCTTCTTCAGGCGGGCGATCATTTCCAGCACACCGGCGCTGTGGCCGTTGGCGGTGTCCACCACGAGGATGTCGACGCCGGCCTCCACCATGGACATGGCACGCTCGTACCCGTCGCCGAAGAACCCGATGGCGGCGCCCACGCGCAGCCGTCCTTCATCGTCCTTGGTGGCCAGCGGGTACTGCTCCGCCTTGTCGAAGTCCTTGACGGTGATCAGGCCCTGCAGCTTGCCGTCGTCGTCCACCAGCGGCAGCTTCTCGATGCGGTTCTTGCCGAGCAGCTCCACGGTTTCCTCGGCGCTGATCCCCACCCGGCCGGTGATGAGCGGCATCCGCGTCATTACTTCTTCGACCTTGCGGTTGGGGTACTCGGAGACCGGAATGAACCGGGTGTCGCGGTTGGTCACAATGCCCAGCAGCGTGTTTTCCTCGTCGACAACCGGCAGGCCGGAAACGCGGAAGTGTGCGCACAGGTCATCGAGGTCGCGCAGGGTGGCGCCGGGGGAAATGGTGACCGGGTTGGTGATCATGCCCGATTCGCTGCGCTTGACGCGGTCCACGTGCTCGGCCTGGTCAGCGATGGAAAGGTTGCGGTGGATGACGCCGAGGCCGCCCTGGCGGGCCATTGCGATGGCCATGCGGGACTCGGTCACCGTGTCCATGGCGGCCGAAAGCAGCGGGGTCTGCACGGTGATGCGCTTGGACAGCCGCGAGCTGGTGTCTGCTTCGGAGGGGATAACATCCGTCGGGCCGGGCAGCAGGAGGACGTCGTCGTACGTCAGGCCGACGAAGCCGAACGGATCATGTTCTGGGTACTGCTGACTCAAAGCTGCGCCTCTTTCGGGGAATGAGAGGAAGGAAAAGGCCCGATGTAGCCTGTACCTATCCTAAAACGAAAGCGCCCGTGCCCCTATTCCACGGGTTGGTAACCTTCGGCCGGAACGGGTTCACCGTCCCAGCCGGTGGTCGCCAGTATCCGCTGGGAAAGGACCCGCGCGGTGGTCTCCAGGTAGGTCTTGCCCAGATGGTCGTGGTCCATGTACACGAGCATGTTGCCCACGATGCCCGGGCACTCCCCCTCCGTGCACAGCCGGTCGCTCATATCCACCACAGCTGTCCCCGGAATCCGCTCGGATAAGCCCTCAAGCGGGGAAACCGGGGCCAGGACCCGGCTGCGCGGCATGCTGCAGCTCGCCGGATCCAGCTCGTTGCTTTCCAGGCACTTGACCATGTCGTAGTCGAAACGGGGGTTGTCGCGCAGGGCGATAACGCCGATCCCCGCCTCGGCGAAAGGCCGCACGCCGTCGTCGTAACCCGGGACCAGGATCTCCTCCGGCGAGCTTTCGCGTGTGAGCGATGCCACCGTAAAGACGGCGTCGGGAGTTCTTTCCAGCACGTACCGTGCGGCGGCGGCATTAAAGGAATTGCATTCGGCACTGCGCTCCGGCACGTCGCCGCCGTAGCGGCAGCCGGGCTTGAGCACGGCGATCAGGTGCCACGAGTTCGTCCGGGCCACAGGACCCATCGCGGCCATCCACTGCTGGGCATGCGAGTCCCCGAGGACCACGATGGTGCGCTCGGCGCCTTCCGGCGACCCGATTTCCAGGCACTTGCCCAGCAGCGGATCGGCAGGCGCGTACTCCGGCGCGCAGGCGCCGTCGAAGTCCGCCCATTCACTGCCGATGCTGCTCACGGCCGGTTTGAGCACGGCTTCAGCCGGCACGGACTCCACGAAGGCCGGATCCAGGGCCAGGGCACCCGGGTTTTCCGCCACGCCCTGGCTCATGACCTTGATCTGAGTCCCGTGCACCTGCCGCTGCCAGCCGGCCAGGGGTGCAGCCACCACGGCCAGCAGGGCGGCAATTACGACGGCGGAACGCCATCGTCCGGCTCCGCTCCAGGACAAGGACCGCACGGGCGCTTCCACGAACCGGGTACTGAGCACGGCCAGGACCAGGGACGCTGCGATGACCAGTGCACCGTCTACCGGCCCGGCGGAATCCTGCCCGGAATACACCAGCCAGAACACCAGGACCGGCCAATGCCACAGGTACAGGCCGTAGGAGCTGTTGCCCAGCTTCACCAGGGGCGGTGCGGCAAGGAAACGGTCCACCCCCGCCCTGCTGCCGGTCTGCCCCGCCACAATGATCATGGCGGCGGCCAGCAGGGGCCAGAGGGCAATATATCCGGGGAACTGCTGCTGGACCTGGAGCAGCACGCCGCAGCTGAGCATGGCAGCCAGGCCGACCCAGCCCATAATAATCCGGAGCAGGCGCGGCAGGTTGAGGTACGGCAGTGCCAGGGCCAGCAGCGACCCCAGTGCGAACTCCCACAGGCGGGTGCGGGTGTCGAAGTAGGCGTAGGCCTGGTTCACGGCAGTTTCGCGGACGGAAAAGGCCAGGGAGAGGGTAAAGACCGTGCCGAACACTGCCAGCAGTACCGGGCGGAAGCGCCATCCGAAGGCCGCCGCGGCCCCGGCAGCCAGGGCAAAGAGCAGGGGCCAGAGGATGAACACCTGGCCTTGGACCGACAGTGACCAGAAGTGCTGGAGCGGACTGGCGCTGCTGTGGTCGCGGGCGTAGTAATCCACCGAGCCGTGGGCCAGGGTCCAGTTCTGCACATAAAACAGTGAGGACCAGGCCTGCCGGAACACGCCCGTCCAGTCGCTGGCCGGCAGCAGGACGCGGGCCGCAGCCAGCACGGCCAGCAGCACTGCCGCCGCGGAGGGCAGCAGCCGGGGAAACAGGTGCAGCCAATACCGGCCCAGCGCCAGCGGCCGGCCGGCTTCCATCTTCCGTACAAAGGACCCGGTGAGCAGGAACGCGGACAGGAGCAGGAAAATATCCACGCCGCCGGAAACCCGGTCCAGCCACACGTGGTAAACCATCACCAGCACCACGGCGAGGGCGCGCAGGCCCTGCACTTCGGGCCGGTAGCGCCGCTCCTGCTGGTGTGTGTCCGGCACCCGCTGCCCTTCTGTTCTGGAACATATAACCGGAAGAGTTTACCCGCTGCGTAAGCCCGGCACCGCCGCCCGGACAGCGCAAGGCCCCGCCGCGGAAGGGTTCCGGGGCGGGGCCAGGTGCCTGGTGAGGGCGGCTGTTCAGCTAGTGCTGGTGGCCGTGGTCCTCGTCTTCCTCGGCAGGCTTCTCCACCACGAGGGCTTCGGTGGTGAGCACCAGCGAAGCGATCGAAGCGGCGTTGCGCAGGGCCGAGCGGGTGACCTTGACGGGGTCGATGATGCCGGCGGCAATCAGGTCCTCGTACTCGCCGGTGGCGGCGTTGAAGCCGTTGTTGACCTTCAGCTCACCGACCTTGGCGACTACAACCATGCCTTCGGCGCCGGCGTTTTCAGCGATCCAGCGCAGCGGCTGGGCCAGTGCGCGGCGCACCAGCGAAACCGCGGTGGCGGCGTCGCCTTCGAGCTTCAGGACCTCCGGGTCGGTGTCCAGGACCTGCGAGGCGTGGACCAGCGCGGAACCGCCGCCGGCCACAATGCCTTCTTCCAGGGCTGCACGGGTGGAGGAAACAGCATCTTCGATGCGGTGCTTCTTTTCCTTCAGCTCCACCTCGGTGGCTGCGCCGACGCGGATGACGCCGATGCCGCCGGAGAGCTTGGCCAGGCGTTCCTGCAGCTTCTCGCGGTCCCAGTCAGAATCCGTGCGCTCAATCTCCGCACGGATCTGTGCAACGCGGTCGGCAACGTCGACTTCGGAACCGGCGCCGTCAACAATGGTGGTGTTGTCCTTGGTGACGGTGATCCGGCGGGCCGAACCCAGGACCTCCAGGCCAACCTGGTCCAGCTTCAGGCCCAGATCGGGGCTGACCACCTGTGCGCCGGTGAGGGTCGCGATGTCCTGCATCATGGCCTTGCGGCGGTCGCCGAAGCCCGGAGCCTTGACGGCAACCACGTTCAGGGTGCCGCGGATCTTGTTGACCACCAGGGTGGACAGGGCTTCGCCGTCGACGTCTTCGGCAATGATGAACAGCGGCTTGGAGGTCTGCAGCGCCTTTTCCAGCAGCGGCAGGAACTCGGCAACCGAGGAGATCTTGCCGGAGTTGATCAGGATCAGCGCGTCTTCGAGGACGGCTTCCTGGCGCTCCGGGTCGGTGACGAAGTACGGCGAGAGGTAGCCCTTGTCGAACTGCATGCCTTCGGTGATGGCCAGTTCGGTCTGCGTTGAGGAGGACTCCTCGATGGTGATCACGCCGTCCTTGCCGACGGTGTCGAAGGCCTGCGCCAGCAGTTCGCCGATCTCGGTGCTCTGCGCGGAGATGGCGGCCACGTGGGCCACCTGGTTGCCTTCAACTTCCTTGGCATTCTCCAGAAGGCGCTTGGCAACGGCGTCCACGGACACCTCGATGCCGCGCTTGAGCTGCCCGGGAGCAGCACCGGCGGCAACGTTGCGCAGGCCTTCCTTGACCAGGGCCTGCGCCAGGACGGTGGCCGTGGTGGTGCCGTCGCCGGCAACATCGTTGGTCTTGGTGGCTACTTCCTTGGCCAGCTGTGCGCCAAGGTTCTCGTACGGGTCATCGAGCTCGACTTCGCGGGCAATCGTGACGCCGTCGTTGGTGATGGTGGGAGCGCCCCAGGACTTAGCCAGGACGACGTTGCGGCCGCGCGGGCCGAGGGTCACCTTGACTGCGTTGGCGAGCTTATCAACGCCGGCTTCCAGCGAGCGACGGGCGGAGTCATTGAACTCCAACTGCTTTGCCATGTGTGTGTCCTTTCCGACAACTACATCTGCACCTGCATCAGAAAACCCCGGCCAGGATGTGGCCGGGGTTTTCCGGGGGGAACTACTTTACGACGACGGCCAGCACGTCGCGGGCGGACAGCACCAGGTACTCCTGGCCACCGTGCTTGACTTCGGTTCCGCCGTACTTGGAGTAGATGACTACGTCGCCTTCGGCAACGTCAACCGGGATGCGGTTGCCGTTGTCGTCAACGCGGCCGGGTCCAACTGCAACTACTTCGCCCTCCTGGGGCTTTTCCTTGGCAGTGTCCGGGATAACGAGACCGGAAGCAGTGGTCTGCTCGGCCTCGAGGGGGCGGACAACAATACGATCTTCAAGGGGCTTAATAGAGACCGACACTCGGGCTCTCCTTTGCGTAGTTTCTAACAGAATGGGGCCGTTGGTTGGCGCTGGCCGTCGTCGCGGTGCCGGTTCGCGCTGTCCCTTCGGGAGTTAGCACCCTCACGTTCGGAGTGCTAAGTGAGACTTTATGCAACGGTTAGCACTCGGTCAAGGTGAGTGCCAGCGCGGGCCGATTCCCGCCGTCTCCGGCGGTCCATTGCGCGGCTAATGCCGGAAAGCTAATTTGCTTAGGCTTACCTAAGCGGATAGTTTTCATCTGCGCGCATCATTAGAAAACATTTCTGTGCCCTATTTCCGAAACAGGCACCACGACTCTTACCGGAGCCCCCATGATCACCACGTCCCGCCTGCTGGCCGGAACCGCCCTTGTGTCCCTCCTGGCCCTCAGCGCCTGCTCCACCGAAGCCGCAGAAGCCGACGCCGAGTCCACGCAGGCCTCCACCGTGACGGTCGAGCACGCGCAGGGCAGCACCGAAGTACCGGTGAACCCCGAGACCGTCTACACCTTCGACCTCGGTGCACTGGACACGATGGATGCCCTCGACATTGACGTCGACGGCGTCCCGGCGGCCAACTTCCCTGAGAGCCTGTCCAAGTACGCGGCGGATGACATCACCAAGATCGGCAGCATGAAGGAACCGGACTTCGAAGCCATTAGCGCCGAGGCACCGGATTTGATCATCATTTCCGGCCGCGTTGCGGATTCCTACGAGGAACTGAACAAGATCGCCCCGACCATCGACCTGAGTGTCGACAACACCGATGCGTGGAACTCCTTCGAGGAAAACACCCGGACCATCGGAAAGATCTTCGGCAAGGACGACATGGTCGAGGACAAGCTCTCGGCGCTGGAGTCCAAGGTCGGGGACACCAAGAAGCTGTCAGCCGACGCCGGCAACGGCCTGATCGTGATGACCAGCGGCGGCGAAATGACCGCCTACGGCGCCGGCTCGCGTTTCGGCATCATCCATGACGTCCTCGGCGTCGAGCCCGCTGCCGAAGTGAAGACCGAAGGCGCCCACGGCGAGTCCGTGTCCTTCAACTACATTGCCGACACCAACCCCGACCACTTGTTCGTGATTGACCGGGACGTTGCCGTCGGCGAATCCGGCGAAGCCGCGTCCGCCGTGCTGGACAACGAACTGGTCAAGAGCACCAAGGCAGCTCAGAACAACAACATCACCATGCTGGACTCCGCCAGCTGGTACCTGGTCGGATACGGCCTGAACAACGTCGACTCGATGGTTTCTACCATCCACGACGCCCTCTAGCCGCGCCTCCCCCGCTCCGCGGCCCGGCACCTGTGCCGGGCCGCGGAGGAACTGGACATCACTATGACCGCTACCGCCGCGCAGCCGGCACCAGCCCCCGCCGCCGTTGAACGGCGGCGCTTTGTGCGTTCGGCCTCCGGACTCGCCGCGGGTGTATGCATTGTTATCCTCCTGGCAGCCCTCAGCCTCTTTGTGGGCGTGGGCGACCTGTCCCTGTCCTCGCTGCTTGCCGGGGATCCCACCACGCAGATGCTCTTCTGGGCCAGCCAACTCCCCCGCACCCTGAGCATCGTCCTGGCAGGCATGGCCCTGAGCGTGGCCGGCCTGATCATGCAGCTGATGGCCCGCAACAAGTTCGTGGAGCCCTCCACTGTGGGAACGGTGGAATCGGCGCAGCTGGGCATCCTCGCCGTCACGGTGCTGCTGCCGGGTGCGTCCATGTTCCTGAAGATGTCCGCGGCCTCGGTCTTCGCCGCTGCCGGGACCGCACTGTTCCTGCTGGTCCTGCGCCGGATTCCGTTGCGCAACACCCTGATTGTCCCCCTGGTGGGAATCATGCTCGGCGGCGTCATTTCCGCCGTCACCACGTTCTTCGCCTACCGCACCGACCTGCTGCAGACCCTCAACAGCTGGATGATCGGCGACTTCTCAGGTGTCCTGCGCGGACGCTACGAGCTGCTGTGGATTGTGGGCGCCCTGACCCTGATCGGCTACCTTGCCGCAGACCGCTTCACCGTGGCCGGCATGGGGGCGGATTTCACCACCAACCTCGGCCTGGACTACAACCGGGTCATGGCACTGGGCCTGGTCATCGTGTCCCTGATCAGTGCCGTGGTTGTGGTCAGCGTCGGCTCCATACCCTTCCTGGGACTGATCGTGCCGAACCTGGTCTCGCTGCTGATCGGTGACAACGTGCGCCGGGCTGTTCCCTGGGTTGCCGTGTTCGGTGCTGGTTTCGTGCTGCTGTGCGACATCATCGGCCGCACCATCCGCTACCCGTATGAAATTCCCGTAGGCGTTATTGTGTCCGCCGTCGGCAGTGTCATCTTCCTGTACCTTCTGCTGCGCAAACGGGGTTCCCGTGCCTGAGTCCTCCCCCAGCGTGCTGCCCGCAGCCCTCACGGAGCACCGGCGCCGGCCGGTCCGGACGGTGCCGGCGAAATTCTGGATCATCACCCTGGGCGTGGTGGCTGCGGCCCTCGTCGCCGTGTTCATGACCATCGAGCTCCGCGGCAACCTGGGCTACATCCTGCCCCGGCGTGCCGTGAAGGTGGGTTCCATGATCCTGGTGGCCTACGCCGTCGGCGTCTCCACGGTGCTGTTCCAGACCGTGACTGCCAACCGCATCCTCACCCCCTCCATCATGGGCTTCGACGCCCTGTACGTCCTGATCCAGACCGTGCTCGTTTTCGCCCTGGGCGGCGGGGCGCTGCTGTCCCTGGGCGCCCCCGCCCGGTTCGGCATCGAAGTGCTGCTGATGGTGGGCTTCTCCTTCCTGCTGTACCGCTGGCTGTTCACCGGCGGGGGCAAGTCGCTGCACCTGATGCTGCTGGTCGGCATTGTCTTCGGCACCATGTTCCGCGGCTTCTCCTCGCTGCTGCAGCGGCTGATCGACCCGAGCGAATTCATCATCCTGCAGGACCTGTTCTTCGCCAGTTTCAACAACGTGGACGCCGGGCTGCTCGGCTATTCGGCCGTTGCCGTCGCCGTCGTCAGTGCCATGGCCTGGCGCATGCGGCACTCCTTCGACGTGCTGGCGCTGGGCCGGGAAACCGCAGTGAACCTTGGCGTGGACCACAAGCGCGCGGTGACCGCCACGCTGGTCATCTGCTCCGTGCTGGTGGCGGTGTCCACCGCCCTGGTGGGCCCGGTGACCTTCTTCGGCCTGCTCGTCGCGTCCCTGGCCTACCAGCTGTGCGCCCAGTTCCGCCACGCAGCTGTCCTGCCCATTGCCGTGCTCCTGGGCATCATTGCCCTGGTGGGCGGGCAGCTGGTGCTGGAGCGGATCTTCGACTTCGATACCGCCCTGAGCATCGTCATTGAATTCGTGGGCGGCATTGTCTTCCTCATCCTGCTCCTGCGGGGATCGGTGAAATGATCCCGTCCCCGCTGCACCGCCAGAAAGGCCCCGCATCATGATTTCCGTTTCCGGCGTGACCAAACGCTACTCCTCCGCCGTCGTGGTGGACGGTGTCAGCTGCGAAATCAAGGAAGGCGGCATCACCTCGATCATTGGGCCCAACGGCGCCGGCAAATCCACGCTGCTTTCCATGATCAGCCGGCTGCTGGGGATGGACTCGGGGACGGTCACCGTGGACGGGCTCGACGTCGTCACCACGCCGGGGCGCGACCTCGCGAAGAAGATGGCCATCCTGCGCCAGGACAACCAGCTCACTGTCCGCCTGACTGTGCGGGACCTGGTCGGGTTTGGCCGCTACCCGCACAACGGCGGACGTCCCGGGCCTGCGGACAAGGCCCACATCAATACCGCCATGGAGTACCTGGACCTAACTGCCCTGGCGGACAAGTTCGTGGACGAGCTGTCCGGCGGCCAGCGCCAGCGCGCGTTCATTGCCATGGTGCTGGCCCAGGACACGGACTACCTGCTGCTGGATGAGCCGCTGAACAACCTGGACATGAAGCACTCCGTGGAAATGATGCGGCTGCTGCGCCGGCTTACCGATGACTTCGGCAAGACCGTGGTGCTGGTCATCCACGACATTAACTTCGCGTCCTGCTATTCGGACGACATCATCGCCATGTGTGACGGCCGGCTGATTCATCAGGGGCCGCCGTCGGACATCATGCGCCCGGAAGTCCTGAAGGACATTTACGACATCGATATCCGGATCGAGGAAATTGAAGGCAACCGGATAGGCGTGTACTTCGCCTGACCGGCCCCGATCAGCGGCCCTGCCCGCGTTGCTGCTGCTTCCGCCCGCCACGGCCGCGGCTCGCCGGCAGCGCAGATCCGAGCTGCTCGGGGAGAGCATAAACGAGGCACATGAGGATGTCCTGGAGCGTGGAAGATGCAATCGCCTCAAGCGCCGTGCCGCCCCCGGGCAGTGACTGTGCAGCCCATATGCCGGCCCCGGCAGCGCTGATCCAGGTGAATCCCTGCCCCGAGGACTGGTCGGCCAGGGTCCATTCCGTCCAGTCCGTTTCCAGCATGTCCCGGATCTCTGCGCCGGCTCCCTCCGGGGACGGCAACCGGAAACCGTTCAGCCGGTCCTCATACTCCCGCGCGTCAAGAACCAGGACCTGATGCCCTCCCGGTGCGGCGGCGGATCCGGGCCCTGCGTGCGGTGACGCGGCCCGGCGGGCCAGTACAGGTGTCAGGCTGCCCAACGGCAGCAGGGACAGCTGCTCGTTTCCGCTGGACGCGCGGGGCCCGGAGAGCAAATCCGGTCCCGTGAGCACGTCGGTTCCCGTAAGCAGCAGTGCCTCGCGTTCTCCGGTCCAGATGTCCAGCCTGGTGCTGCTGCCATAATTGCGGCTGCACAGTGCCAGCCTTCTATCGGCCCGTCGCCAGGGCCCGGCCAGGCGGTGTCCCCGGGCGGTGAGGAAAGCATCTGCAGTCAGCAGGTCCGCGTCCTGCAGTTCGGCCACCGCAGCCGGCTGTAGCCTCCGACGACGCCGTTCCAAGGCCGCGCGCGAAACCATGGCCGCCAGTAACTCCAGCGCCGATGCTGAAAGCATGAAACTGTCCAGCGCTTCCGGGAGTGTCCCCTGAGCGGGAGCGGGTGCGGGAAAGGGCCCAGCCGGCTGTGTGCGGACGATACTGTGCCGGGCGGTACTGTGCCGGGCGATACTGTGCCGGGCGGTACTGTGCAGGGCACTAATTTCCCCGGTGGTGCGGCCGTATACCGGCATTGTTGCTGCCCCCTGATTGACGTGTGGTTCCAACGTACGGGCGGAGGCAAAAACCGTCGATGGGTAGAACTACCCATCGACTACCTGCCCCGCACCGTGCACCATGAAGCCCAACGGCAAATACGCAGGCCCGGCGGCCAGTTAACCGCCCCTTGTATTGCGCCGTCCCAGACCGTTCTCCTAGGTTGGGACCCCAAGCTTCCGCCGCCCGCAAGAAAAGGACCTGCCGTGGACCCCAAGCTCCGTGTGGCCATCCGGCTCGACCTCGATCTCCAGCAGGCACGGCTGGTGGTGCACGGGCGGGTCACTGACCAGAACTGCAGGGTGCTGTACGTGCTGGCGCGCCGAGCCAACGCCACCCTTCCGGGCCTCAACGTAGTCCTGGACCTGCGCCGGGCCGTTGTCACCGAGAGCGCCATGGCCGGCCTGACCCGCAGCTCCGAAACGGGCGAACTGCCGGTGCTGACGGGGCGGCCGGAGACGGAGGCACTTGCACCTCGGCAGCTGAGCATCCTGGCTCCGGCGGCTTAGCCCTCCGGACGCCTCCAGCCTTCCGCCACTGCTCAGCGGGTGGGCGCCCCGTTCCCCGGGCGGTGGACAATGTCCTCGTGGGATCGGGCGTGCAGCCATGCGGAAGGGACATCCGCACCGAGATCCAGCGGTGCTCCCGTTGCTGCAGTATGAACCGTTCTGGCGATGGCATCCCAGACCAGGGAGGACGGCTGCGCATCCAGCCGGATACCGCCGTCGGCCGGGATCACCGAGTAGTGGCCTGCCTCGCCGGCATGAAGCCAGCGGAAGCCGGCATTGGCCTCGATATGGGTAATGTCCCAGCTCGTCCACTGGGCGGCCCACAATCGGTGCTCCGCTTCCCCGGCGTTGGGGGCAGGGACAGACGAGGAAGCTACCCTCGCGTGGAACACTCCTTCGCTCACGACAAGCGGATCATGCCGCATGGCCCATGCCGGAGCCACGCCGGCCCATGATGCCAGGACCAACGGCAGAAGGGCGGGGGGAAGTATACGGACTTCGCGTTCCCCGGGCCCATAAGCCGGCTCGGAGGACGGACCGAAGAACGACGGACCGGCGACCAACAAGGCCAGTCCTTCACCAATCCATACGTCTGCCGCTGTTTCCTCGTTACCGCGCCGGGCTGTAAGGGACAGCCTGGCGGTGGGATCGGTGAGCGGATAGAGGCAGGCAGCACCGTTCTCCGTGATAACCCCCTCGGCGGTCAGCAGCCCGGCCTCCACCAGTTCGGCCGCTGCAGACCGGTTGCCGGCAAGATCAAACCGGCCCAGTTTCTTCCGTCCTTGAAGGCTCTGCAGGAGGTCGGCGGCAGCAGTGGTCAACAGCCACCCCTCCGGTTGGTAAGGCTGTTCAGCGCTGACCCGGGTGAGGTCCTCGAGAGAGGTTCCACGCTGCTCCGAGGCGAAAACGTCGGGACGGGGATCCCTGTCCCGGTCCAGCTCCGCTCCGTCCGGAATCCGGTTACTGCCGTGGCCGGTGATTGTCAGTTGGTCAACCAGGTATTCGATGAGGGTCTTTTGTCCGGTGTGGTCCTCCAGGGCATAGCTGCCGGTCGCTTCGACCAGGCCCGCGCCGAGCACCCAGATCCACCGGTCCACGCATACGGTTTGGCCTTCTCCCTGATAGACGAAACGCTGCCTTCGTCCGGGGACGGCCCGCCCCAGCGACGGGTCAAAAACTTTGGGCCATTCGTCCACGGACAGAACGTGGAGTGCGGCGAACTGAGCCATGGTGGCGGCAAGCCCCGTGGTGGCCACCCATTCCAGCGGATGGCCATCGTTCCGCCCGATGCGAATCACAAGGTTGGGGCGGAAATGGCCCTCCGGTACCGGTGGGTGCGCCAGTACCCAGGTGTCATCGGGGCCTTCCTCCTGCACCCAGCCCGGAGGAAGGGCAGCGTTCACCCCGCGAAAGCTGACCGGAGAAAAACCTGAAAACAGTTCCAATGGGTGTGCCCCTATAGTTGTCGACGAATAAAGCCGGCGCGCCGGTAAGCGGATCAGGCGTTCACTCAGCGCTTACGGATCCGGCTTGGATTTCCTTCCGCCGCTTCCGATCGGCCTGCCGCGCCCGTTTTCGCTCGGCATTTTCTTCCCGGATAAACCGGGGCTTGAGGAAATTCGGCATCCAGAAACCACCAATCACCCCCACGACACCGCTACCAAGAATCACAAAGGCGACGACAAGCTCGACAAATTCATTCAGGTTGGCTGTATCGACCATGTCCCAAAACGGGATGAGGATGAAAAAAAGTCCAATGTAGGTGGACGCCAGCGCAGGCTCACCACTCGAAAAGCTGTTCAGACCCGCCCTGAACGCCAGGAAACGACCGTTATAGACCAAGAGCCCAACCACCATCAGAAACCCGCCGAAGGGCAGGGAAAAAATCGCAAGGAAAAGGTCCTGTTTCAAGGGGATCACCTATCTGTGTCTGTGGGCTCTTGCGGCACACGCTGGAATGCGGCGCAGAATTGGAAGATACCCCAGGTCCGGGTCATCGTCCGAATACGCTCTTGAACATAGCTGCGCCGGCCTTGCCAATGGCACCCTCCACAGCCTCCTTGGCATCACTGGCCAGCTCTTTGGCCTTGGCGGCTGCCTTCACAACCGTTTCGTTCTCGGTAACGGAATTCCAGACGTCCCGGGCTTTGTCACCTGCCGCCTGTGTCAAGCTACGGCCACCAAAGATATCCAACTCGGTGTCCACCGCCCATGAAATGGCCATGCCAACGCCAAAGCCCACTACGGTCCCCACCGGGCCGCCGATCATCGTACCGACTGCGGCACCCGCATAGCCTGCACCCAGACCCGCGACCACACTCGTCCCGGCACGGAAAATGGCTTTCTCATTCGCCTGCCCTTCAATGTCCGCCTCCGACATCCCGGGATTTGCTTCCCGCAACCGGTTAATCTCGTCCTGGCGTTCATTACCGAAAGTTAGCAGGCCCCCGCCAACCACCATCACGGGACCGGCTGCACGCGCCGCCTTGCTGATCTTCGTGGCATCACGGAATTCATCTGGAACCACCGCCCACTTGTCCGGGTTCGCATCCACGTATCTTGCGTAGCGCTGCGAGGCGTTATACAGCTTTTCGTTGACCTCGGGCCGGAGATCGTAGTAGTTGCGGGGGCCTGCAGCCGAGTGTGCACCCCGGGATTTCGCGCCGCCGCGCAACGTATCAACCGTATTAAGGATGAATCCACCGTTTTCAGTCGACGCGAAGGAGAAGAGCGGATTGGTTTCCCCCGTGGCCTCGGAAAGGGCCTGAACGCATTCCTGTTCCAGTTGGAGGATTTCGGCGGCAAGGGTGTTGACCCGGCCCTGGAGCAGATCGCCCGCGGCACGCATCTGCGGTGCGTCTTCCTCGGTGCAGGCTGCGCTGTTGACGAAAGCATTATGGCCGGCGATATCGGCCCACAGGACAGCCCGCGCTCCTTCCAACGCGGCAATGCCGTCGGCAAACGCCTCCAAGGCCCTTGCGGCCTGCACCGAAACAGCACTGACGAAGTTGCCGTGCGGCGTGATGTCGGAGAACACGCCGTACACCTGGTCGGCCTCAGGGGCAATATACGCAGTCTGCAAACCATTCCATGTCGCCGAGACATCCAGGATGGCGTTTTCAAGCTGCGGGCCGGCATCTGAGAGTCCCCTGGCCCCGGCTTGCAGGTGCGCCGGCGAGGGCCAGCCGGACAAGCCTGTTGTGTCGATGGCCATGTCAGGACACCGCCGAAACGCTGCGGGCACCCGAGGCTGCCGGGTCGTGATCCAGTTGCGGTACCTGGTTCACGCTCCGCCGGCCCGATTCGGCCATGTCCATGTCGCCCTGGATGTATGCGCTGACCGCTTGCCCCACACCGTCCACGGCATTTTCCACACGGGCAGCCGCGAATTGTCCCTGCTGGGAAAGCATTTCGCCCACTTCGATAAGCGCTGCTGCCACGGCAGCGCTCCCACAACTGTTAGCGGCGTCATCGTAGGCGACGTCGACCGCTCTGATTGCATTCCAAATGCCTTCGTCATCACGCGCCCTCGCCAATATCCCCGAGCACGTAGCAACATCTATGCTGTAACCGTTCAGACCCATGATTTACTGATCCCCCGATAGTTCATTTACAGGCCGCAAAACAATGTGCATTGTCCGGAACGGAACATTACCGGCGATCACCGCCTTTTACCATGGGCAGAACTACCCATGGAAATGCTGCATATACCGGCCCGGCTACCGCAGGGCGGCCGAGGCGGCCAGCCGTGACACGGCCTCGGTAAGCACCTCGGATGAACAGGCGAAATTCAGGCGGGCGAATCCGGCACCCTGCCGGCCGAACCGCAGTCCCGGTTCCAACGCCACCCGCGCATGGTCCAAGGCGAACGCAGCCGGATCATCACCCCAGCCCGCCGCACCGAAGTCCAGCCAGGCAAGGTAGCCGGCCGACGGCGCACGGTAGCCGACCCCGGGCAAATGCTCCGCCAGCAGCTCCCCCAGCAGTATCCGGTTTTCCGCCAGTGATTCCATCACCCCGGCCAGCCAAGGGCCGCCGTCGTTGTACGCCGCTGTTGTGGCATGCAGGCCCAGGATGCTGGTGCGGGCGGACACTTCCGCCGGCATGGAGTCCAGCTGCAGCCGGGTCCGTTCACTTGCCGCCGCCATCACGGCGCACTTGGTGCCGGCAATGTTCCAGGCCTTGCTGGCGGCGGTGACGCAGATGCCGAACTCCCGCGCGTTGTCGGACACCGTGAGGTACGGGGTGAAGGAGTCTGGCGAATACGTCAGCGGCGCATGGATTTCGTCGCTGATCACGGCCACGCCGTACTTCGCGGACAGGTCGGCGAGCGCACGCAGGGTGCCGGCGGAGTGGACCAGTCCCAGCGGGTTGTGCGGATTGCACAGCAACAGGGCATCAGCGCCGCGGGCAAAGGCGCGCTCGATGTTGGCCAGGTCCAGCGTCCAGCCCTCTGCGCTGGGCAGCAGCGGCACTTCCACCACGGAGGCATCAGCTTCCACTGGCAGTTCGAAGAACGGCGGATACACCGGCGGGGTGATCACCACACTGCCGTCCACCGGCACCGTCTGCCGCAGGCATTCCACAATCGCCACGCTCACGTCCGTAGTGCACCGGACATCCCCCGGCTCCACCGTCCAGCCCCAGGTCCGGGCAGCGAACCCGGCAAAGGCCTGCGCCACCATACCGGGCCCGGCGATGTAACCCGTGTCCGATGCCAGCACCCGGTCGATGACGGCCTGCTGCACGGGTTTGGCCAGCGGATAATCCATTTCGGCCACGAACAGGGGCAGCACGTCCTGCGGATACGTCTGCCATTTCCAGCTGGTCCGCTCCCGCAGTGCGGCCAGCGGCTCGGCGGAGATCTTCGTCATGCCGCCCAACCTACAGCTAACGCGGCTGCACGCAGAAGAACTAGGCTGGTGGGCATGCCTGATACTTCCCTTGCACACGTTCTGACCCCCGAGGGATGGCAGCTGCTGAACTCGCTCCCCCCGTATCTCGAATCCGAGTCCCTGAAGCTGAACACGGAGCTGCGCAAGGCCGGGCATTCCCCCGAGCTGGTGGCCGCCGTGCTGACCCAGGCGAAGCTGCGGATGAAGGCCCGGGCAAAGTTCGGCCCGTTCGCGGAGCACATGGTCTTCACCGCCCCGGGATTGGAGCAGGCCACCAGGCTCAATGTTGCGGCCCTGCATGCCCAGCGCTACCAGGCGGCCGGCCTGGCCAAGGTGGCCGACCTCGGCTGCGGAATCGGCGCCGATTCCCTGGCCCTGGCCACGCTGGACCGACAGGTAACCTCCGTGGAGCTCGACGAGGTTACGGCCGCCGCGGCCACCATCAACCTGATGCCCTGGCCCGAGGCCACCGTGGTGCAGGGACGGGCGGAGGAGTTCGACCTGACCGGATTCGACGGCGTGTGGCTGGATCCCGCGCGCCGCACCACCTCGACGTCGGGAACCACCCGCATCTTTGACCCGGAGGCCTTTTCCCCTCCCCTGTCCTTTGTGGAGTCCCTGGCCGATTCCGGGCTGCCGGTAGGCGTGAAGATGGGCCCGGGCATTCCGCACGAGGCGCTGCCGGCGAACTGCGAAGCGCAGTGGGTCTCCGTAGACGGCGACGTCACGGAAGCCACGCTGTGGTTCAACGCGCTCCGCCGCGACGGCGTCCGCCGGGCGGCGCTGGTTATCGGCGCCGCCGGTGCCGCTGAACTGACCTCGCCGGTGGATTACGACGCCGGCGCCCAGGACGTGCAGGTGGGTCCGGCCGAGGGCTACCTCTACGAACCCGACGGCGCCGTGATCCGAGCCGGGCTGGTGGCCGATGTCGCCCGCACCTTGGAGGGGCATCTGCTGGATGAGCACATTGCCTACATCTGCGCACCTGAGCTGCGCGAGACGCCGTTTGCCCGGGCCTACCGCATCCTCGAGGTGCGCCCCTACAACGTCAAGGCGCTGAAGGCCTGGGTGAAGGAAAACCGCATCGGCGTGCTGGACATCAAAAAGCGCGGCATGTCCGTGACGCCCGAGGAAGTACGCAAGGCCCTGCTCGCCGGTTCCGGAAAGGGACCGGGCAAAGCGGACAACAAGGCCACACTGGTCCTCACCCGGATCGGGGAAGACCGTGTGGCCCTGGTGGTGGAGCCGGTCCCCGCCGCCTGAGCCGCATACCGGGAGCCGCCGGCGGCCGGCAGGGACGCTCCCTCAGGCGCGGGAGAACTCGCTGGCCGCCCGGACCTGCTCAGGCGTGGGCCGCACACCCGTGTAAAGCACAAACTGCTCCTCGGCCTGGATGGCAATGACCTCCGCGCCAGTGATGACCGGTTTGCCGGCAGCCCGCGCGGCCGTGATCAGCGGGGTCTCGGCAGGCAGCGCGACGACGTCGAACACCACCTTCGCGGCAGCCACGGCGTCGTCAGTGAAGGACTGCACGTCCTCGTCCCGGCCCGCCATGCCCAGCGGTGTCACGTTGATGAGCAGGTCCGCCGTCGAGGTTCCCGGGTCCGGCTGCCACGCGAAGTCATACAGGTCCGCCAGCGTCCGCCCGGCGGCCTCGTTGCGGGCCGCCACGGTGACGTCGGAGAAGCCCGCATCCCGCAGGGCCGCGGCGACAGCCTTGGCCATGCCGCCGGACCCGCGCAGCAGCACTGAGTGCGAGGCCGGGACGCTGTGGTCCCGCAGCAGCCGGGCGATGGCGAGGTAGTCCGTGTTGTAAGCGGTGAGCACGCCGTCGTCGTTGACGATGGTGTTCACGGAGTCGATGGCCTTGGCAGAAGGGTCCATCCGGTCCACCAGTGCAATCACCTCCTCCTTGTACGGCATGGACACTGCCGCGCCCCGGATCGGCAGCCCGCGCACCCCGGCAATGGCCTGCGCCAAGTCGGTGGGGGCAAAGGCCTTGTAGACGTAGTTCAGGCCCAGCTCGTCATACAGGTAGTTGTGGAAACGGGTTCCGATGTTGCTCGGCCTGGCGGCCAGGGAGATGCACAGGGTCATGTCTTTGTTCAGGATCGGCATCTGTCCATTATGGCTGCCGGCACGGCTGCAGCTCGCGCCGGTGCCGCGGCGCAGGACCGGTTCGGCGTAACAGGTCTGCCGGTGCTGTCCGCGGCGATAGGATTGGGAAGGTTCTCAAGCGCAAAGATGCGGGTCCGGGCGCTGTTAGTTGGTAATGCATGAAGCAGGAGACAGTTTGGAAATCGAGTTCGCCAAGTCCGCGCAGTCAACCCTTGGAGTCGAGTGGGAACTCGCCCTCGTGGACGGCCGTACGGGCGACCTGGTCTCAGTAGCGGACCAGGTGCTGTCCGGTGTCAACGCCAATGATCCTGCACTGCGGGCCGATGAAGAGCATCCGCACATCAAGCAGGAACTGCTGGAAAACACCGTGGAGCTGGTGACCGGCGTATGCACCACCGTGGCCGAAGCCAAGGCCGACCTCACCCGTTCACTGGAGGCGGTCCGCCGGGTCACCGACCCGATGGGCGTGGAACTGTTCTGCTCCGGTTCGCACCCGTTCAGCACGCCGCGCTCCCAGCCGGTCACGGACAAGGAACGCTACGCCAAACTCATTGACCGCACGCAGTGGTGGGGCCAGCAGATGCTGATCTACGGCGTGCACGTGCATGTGGGCCTGGACAGCCGGGACAAGGTGCTGCCCGTCCTCGACGGCCTGGTCAACTACTTCCCGCATTTCCAGGCCCTTTCCGCTTCCTCGCCGTTCTGGTCCGGGGATGACACGGGCTACGCCTCCCAGCGGGCCCTGATGTTCCAGCAGCTGCCCACCGCCGGACTGCCGTTCCAGTTCGGTTCCTGGACCGAATACGAGGCTTACGTCGCGGACATGTTCACCACCGGGGTCATTGACTCCATCAGTGAAATCCGCTGGGATATCCGGCCCGTCCCCGGCCTGGGCACCATTGAAATGCGGGTATGCGACGGACTGGCGAACCTGCAGGACGTGGGTGCCATAGCCGCCCTGACCCAGTGCCTGGTCCACGAATTCTCCTCGATCATCGACGCCGGCGGCACCATTGCCACCATGCCCCCGTGGCATGTGCAGGAAAACAAATGGCGGGCGGCCCGCTACGGGCTGGAAGCCATCGTGATCCTGGACGCGGAGGGCAACGAAAAGCTGGTCACCGAGCACCTGCTCGAAGACGTGCTGCCCCGGCTGGAACCGGTTGCGGAGCAGCTGGGATGCAGCGCGGAACTGGCCGACGTGCGGACCATCATCGAGCGCGGTGCCGGCTACCAGCGGCAGCGGCGGGTGGCTGCGGAGAACGACGGCGACCTGCGCGCCGTCGTCCTCGACGGGATCGCCCAGCTCCGCGGCGCCTAGGCGCCGGCCGGCAGGTGGACTGTGGTCACCGGCAGGGACGGGTCCGTGCCGAAGCCGATGCCGGAGGGTTCGCCGCCGGCCATGACCACCTGGGCTCCCAGCGCCGCCACCATGGCCCCGTTGTCGGTGCACAGCGAAATGGGCGGTACCCGCAGGGTGATTCCGGCAGCGGCGCACCGTTCACCGGTCAGTGCCCGGAGCCGCGAATTGGCGGCCACTCCCCCTCCCAGCAGCAGGTTCGTGATGCCGTGCTCGGTGCAGGCCAGCACTGCCTTGGCGGTGATGACGTCCACCACGGCTTCCTGGAAGGACGCTGCAATATCAGCCACCGGCGGTTCCTGCCCCGCGGCCTCGTACTGCTCCACGCAGCGGGCCACGGCCGTCTTCAGCCCGGAGAAGGACCAGTCGTAACGGTGCGGCCCGGGCGCATCCGGCGTCCCCATGTACTTGGGCTGGGTGAGTCCGCGCGGGAAGCGGATGGCCAACGGATCACCCTCGCGGGCCAGCCGGTCGATGGCCGGTCCGCCGGGGTACCCCAGGCCGAGGATGCGGGCCACCTTGTCGTAGGCCTCGCCCGCGGCGTCGTCGATGGTGGAGCCGAGCAGTTCCACGTTGTCGGTCAGGGAAGCCACCTTCAGGATTTCGGTGTGCCCGCCGGAAACCAGCAGCGCCCCGAGGTTCTCCGGCAGCGCCCCGCCGTCGAGCACACCCACACCCACGTGCGCCACGAGGTGGTTGATGGCGTACAGCGGTTTGCCGGTGGCCAGGGCCAGGGCCTTGGCGGCGCTGACGCCCACCATCAACGCACCGGACAGGCCGGGGCCGGAGGTCACCGCAATGGCGTCGAGCTCGGCAAGGCTGACGCCTGCTTCGGCCAGGGCGGCCTGCAGGGCCGGCACCACGGCGTCCAGGTGCGCCCGGGACGCGATCTCCGGAATGACCCCGCCGAAGCGGACGTGTTCGTCCATGGAGGAGGACACCGTGTTGGTCAGCAGCGCCGTGCCGCGGACAATCCCGATGCCGGTCTCGTCGCAGGAGGATTCGATGCCAAGCACCAGGGGTTCGGTGCGGTTCATTTGCTGTCCTTCTTATCTGGTGCACCGGACCACGCGGCCAGCGGCAGGCGCATGATCAGGGCGCTGGCGCCGTCGCGGTAGTAGCGGGGGCGGATGTGGATCTGTTCGAAGCCGAACCAGCGGTAGAGGCGCTGGGCGCGGGGGTTGTCATCGCGTACTTCCAGCAGCACGTCTTCGGCGCCGCGCTGCTGGGCCTCGTCCACGAGCATGGCCAGCAACCGGGAGCCAATGCCGGCGCCTTCCTTCTCGGGTACCACGGCAATGGTCTGGACGTCCGCGATCGGCAGCACGCACATCAGCCCGGCGTAGCCGATCACCGTGCCGTCCGCGTCTTCGGCCACGTAGTAGGAGCGCGTCTCGGTCTGCGCCAGTTCGTCGTGGAACATCTGCAGCGGCCACGCGTCGACCGGGAACAGCCGGCGTTCCAGGGCGTCCACGGCGGGAATGTCCTCGGCGGTCATGGGCCGCAGCCGTACGCCGGGGGCGCTCACAGGGCGCGCTTCCGCGGGCCGGGAACCTTGGCATCGGATTCGCGCAGGTACAGCGGGGTGCTCGCCAGCAGGGGCAGGCCCCGGGCCAGCCGGACGACGGCGGTTCGGCCCAACGCTTCGGCGGTGGGCTGGGCGGCGGCAAAGTCCTCCACGGCATGCAGGATTTCGGGATAGAGCCCGGCACCGGCACCGTAGACGGGCAGCGCCGGTACTGCGGCCGGGTCCCCGACGTGCGGCCCCTCGAGCAGTTCGGGTGTTCCGCCGGTGCTTCGGTAGCTGGCCCAGTAGACCTCTTTGCGGCGAGCGTCGGTGGCGACGGCGAACTCGTCGATGCCCAGGCGCCACGCGTCCAGGGCGGCGTCCACGGCGATCGCGTCCAGGCTCATCACCCCGTGCAGCGGTTTATCCCAGGCGAAGGCGAGGGTGCGGGCCGTTGCGATCCCGGCGCGCAGTCCGGTGAACGGTCCCGGGCCGACGCCCACCACCACGGCGTCGAGGTCCGCTCCGGCGACACCGGCCTCAGCCAGCAGGGCGGCGATGCCGGGAGCCAGGACTTCGGCGTGGGAGCGGGTGTCGGCGGTGGCAAAGGAGCCCAGGACCTCCCCTTCCCCGTTGAGCAGAGCCGCACTGGCTATGGCGGAGGTATCGATGGAGAGAATCAGCACGGGTACCATTCTACCGGCGCGTGCCGGGCGCTCCCTTCAGCCCAGGTCCGGGGCCGTGGCCCACCGCGGACCGTAGCCGGCCAGACGGATCAGCCGCTCTTCGTCCGTGTCCTCTGCGGAGAAGTCGGTGCCCGGCCCGTCCGGCCCGGAGGAGGCCCCGCCGACGGCGCGGACCAGGGTGATTTCCAGCCGGCTGTCGGAGAGGTGCTCCACCAGTCCGGCACCCCACTCGACCACGGTGACCGAGCGGTCCATGGAGGCCTCCAGGTCGATGTCGTCGACCTCCCCTTCGGAACCCAGCCGGTAGGCGTCCACGTGGACGAGGTCCGGACCGCCGGCCATGTTGGGGTGCTCGCGCACCAGCACGAAGGTGGGCGAAATGATGCCCGGGCGTACGCCCATGCCTTCGCCCAGGCCCTGCGTGAACGTGGTTTTGCCGGCGCCGAGTTCCCCTGTCAGCAGCAGCAGGTCACCGCGCTGCAGCAGGGCGCCAAGGCGTGCGGCGAGTGCCTTCGTTTCACCGGCACCGGTGGTGGTGTACTCCGCCTCCCAGGCGGCTGCCTGCGTCACTGGGCCTGTACCTTCTGCGCAGCCGGACCGCCCGCATTCTGCTCAGCCGCTTCCAAGGCAATGGGAGGTGCGTCGGCCGGGGCCGGCTCGCCCGCAGCACTGTCCACATACCGGCGGGGCACCCGGCCGCTGATCCGAGTGATGATCTCGTAGTTGATGCTGCCGGCGGCCGACGCCCATTCGTCCACGCCGGGCGCGCCTTCCCCGCCGAAGAGGACCGCTTCGTGGCCCACAAGCGACTCGGGGGTCCCGGCGATTCCCGTCCGGTGCAGGTCAATGACCATCTGGTCCATGGCGATGCGGCCCACCACCGGGTAAACCTGCCCGTCCACCTGTACCGGACCGCCGGTGGCCACCCGCGGAACGCCGTCGGCGTAGCCCAGGGGCACCAGCGCCAGGGTGGTGGGTTCCTTCGTCCGGTAGTGCAGCCCGTAGGACACACCCTGCCCGGCGGGGACCTCCTTGCAGGCCGCAATGGTGGTTTTCAGCGTCATTGCCGGGCGCAGGCCAAGCTCGGCCGGTGTCTGCCCCGCGAACGGGGACAGCCCGTACATGCCCAGGCCAATGCGGACCAGGTCGAAGTGGGCGTCGGGCCGGGACAGCGCTCCGGGAGTGTTGGCGATGTGCCGCACTTCGCGGTCCACACCGGCGTCTTCTGCCACGGCGACGGCAATGCGGAACTTCTGCAGCTGCTCGTCGGTTTCCGGGCGGTGCGGCTCATCGGCCACGGCAAAGTGCGAGAAGATGCCCACTACGCGCAGCAGGCCCTCCTCCTGGTAGGCCAGGGCGCGCCCAACGAAGGCCTCCCAAAGGTCCTCCGGGCAGCCGTTGCGGCCCAGCCCGGTGTCGATTTTCAGGTGCACGCGGGCGGGTATCTGGAGTTCCCGCGCGGCTGCGACGACGGCGTCCAGGTCCCAGCCGGACACCCCGACATCCACATTGGCCCGGATCGCTTCGCCGAAGTCCGCGTCCCGGGTATGCAGCCAGGCCAGGACCGGTTCGGTAATACCCGCGGCCCGCAGCTCCAGCGCTTCACTGATGTGCGCAACCCCCAGCCATGCCGCGCCTGCCTCGACCGCTGCCCGGGCGGTCTGCACTGCACCGTGCCCGTAGCCGTCCGCCTTCACTACCGCCATCACCCGTGCGGGGCTGACAACGTGGGACAGGTGGCGGACATTGTGGCGGATCGCAGCGAGGTCGATGACGGCCGACCGTTCTGCGTGGGACTGGGATTCTGCATAGTTCACGTACCTATTCTTCCACCCCTGTACCGGTCCGTCCGCCGGGGCGCTGCAGGGAGCGGTACATGATGTGCAGTCCGGTAAGCCCTGCGACGGGATGGTCGAAGGCTTCGGGCACGGTGGCCAGGATGCGGAACCCCAGCGACTCCCAGAGGCGTACGGCCCGGGTATTGGTTTGCACCACGGCGTTGAACTGCATGGACCGGTACCCGCGCCGGGAGGCCTCCGCGAGGACATGTTCCGCGAGGGCGCGGGCAATGCCGCGGCCGCTGAACTGTGCCCCGGTCATAAAGGACGCGTTCGCCACGTGGCTGCCGTTTCCGGACCGGTTCGGATGCAGCTGGGCGGTGCCGGCCACCGTCCCGTCCAGCTCCGCCACGAACACCTCCGTGGGCGCCGGCTCCAGCCACAGCTCCCGGGCCTGCGGTTCGTCGGTGCCGGTGTCCCAGCAGTACGTCTCGCCGGCACGCACAATGGGCTCCATCAGGTTCCAGATGCCCGGCCAGTCGCCCGGCCGGGCCGTCCGGATGGTAACTTCCGCCATTTACGCTTCGAGGGCCGCTGCCCAGAGGTTGATCTTGGAGTCGACGGCGTATTCGTCAATGCGGTGCAGTTCGTCCGCGCTGAACTCCAGGTTGTTAACCGCAGCCAGCGAGTCCTCCAACTGCTTGACGCTTGAGGCGCCGATGAGCGCGGAGGTGATGGACGCGCCGTCGGCCCGGGTGCGCAGGACCCAGGCGATGGCCATCTGCGCCAGGCTCTGGCCGCGAAATTCGGCAATGCTGTTCAGCCCGCGGACCCGTTCCAGGTTTTCTTCCGAGAGCTGGGACTTGTCCAGGGACTTCCCCGCGGCGGCACGGGAATCTTCCGGAACGCCGCCCAGGTACTTGTTGGTGAGCAGCCCCTGGGCCAGCGGCGAGAAGGCGATGGAGCCGGCGCCGACTTCATCCAGTGCGGCGAACAGGTCGGGCTCGCCGTCCTCCACCCAGCGGTTGAGCATCGAGTAGGAGGGCTGGTGGATGAGCAGCGGGGTGCCCATTTCCCGCAGGATGCGTGCCGCCTCAATGGTCCGTTCCGGCGAATAGGAGGAGATGCCCGCGTAAAGCGCCCGGCCGGAGCGCACTGCCGTGTCCAGGGCACCCATGGTTTCCTCCAGCGGGGTTTCCGGGTCGGGGCGGTGGCTGTAGAAAATATCCACGTAATCCAGGCCCATGCGCGCCAGGGACTGGTCCAGGGAAGAGAGCAGGTACTTGCGGGATCCCCAGTTTCCGTAGGGGCCGGGCCACATGTCGTAACCGGCCTTGCTGGAAATCACCAGCTCGTCGCGGTACGGACGGAAATCGTCGCGCATGTGCCGGCCGAAGTTGGTCTCTGCGGAACCGTAGGGCGGGCCATAGTTGTTGGCCAGGTCAAAGTGGGTGACTCCCAGGTCGAACGCACGGCGCAGGATGGCCCGCTGCGTTTCGAAGGGCTTGTCATCACCGAAGTTGTGCCACAGCCCGAGCGAGACGGCCGGGAGCTGGAGTCCGCTCTGTCCGACGCGGCGGTAGGGCATGGATTCATATCGGTTCTCTGCAGCAACATAAGTCATGGGCACCATACTGCCACTGTTGCCTCGCTCACGGTGCCCCCCGGCCCGGCCCGTCTCCGGGACGGCTTAATCCGCTGCAGCCGGCGCCCGGCAGGAGAATAACCTGCGGGACACCGGCTGCAGTGGACGCTGCGGTGCTGCTATCAGGCCAGGATGGCTGCGCCGTACGCGGGCAGCTGCACGCCGTCGCCGGAAACCTCTGACGGGCCGGTTTCCAGCAGGATATCGACCTGCTTCCCGAACGGAACCGGCACCTCGCGGGGGGTGTCCGCGAAGTTCAGGACCACCGTGGTGGACCCGCGCTGCATTACCAGCCAGCGTCCCGCTTCGTCATAGTCCACCCTGACGTTGCGCAGGTCCGGGTCCATCAGGTCGGGGGTTTCCCGGCGCAGCGTCAGGAGCCGGCGGTACAGGTCCAGGAGCCGTCCGTGGTTCCCTTGCTCCACCTCGGACCAGTCCAGCTTCGAGTTGGTGAAGGTTGCCGGATCCTGGGGATTGGGAACCGTGTCCGGATCCCATCCCATCCGCTCGAATTCCTTCAGACGGCCCTCCGCCGTGGCTTTCCCCAGCTCCGGTTCCGGATGGGAGGTGAAGAACTGCCACGGGGTAGACGCACCGAACTCCTCCCCCATGAACAGCATGGGGGTGAACGGGGAGGCCAGGCTCAGCACCGCGCCAAGGGCGAGCTGCTCGTACCCCAGGGTCGCGCTGAGCCTGTCGCCTGCCGCCCGGTTGCCGATTTGGTCATGGTTCTGGATGGCGGTGACCAGCTGGCGCGCGGTCACCACGTCCTTGTCCAGCGGACGGCCGTGCCCGCGTTCCCTGAAGGAAGAGAATGTGCCGTTGTGGAAGAACCCCTCCTGCAGGACCTTCGCCAGCGCCCCGACCGAGTCGAAGTCCGCGTAGTAGCCGCCCTTTTCACCGGTGAGGTTGGTGTGGGCTGCATGATGGAAGTCATCGGACCACTGGCCGGTGAGGCCGTAGCCGTTGACGCTGCGCGGGGTGATGAGACGGGGGTTGTTCAGGTCCGACTCCGCGATAAGGAACAGCGGCTTGCCCAGGGTCTCTGCGCAGTTCTCCGTCGCTGCTGCCATTTCCTCGAGGATGTGCACGGCCCGTTCGTCGTGCAGGGCGTGCACCGCATCCAGGCGCAGCCCGTCCACGTGATAGTCGCGGAACCACATCAGCACGTTGTCCACGATGTACTGGCGGACGGCGTCGGACAGCGGCCCGTCCAGGTTCACCGAGTCGCCCCATGTGTTCGACTTCCCCTCCGTGAGGTAGGGGCCGAACATCGGCAGGTAGTTGCCGCTGGGTCCGAGGTGGTTGTACACCACGTCCTGGATGACGCCCAGGCCCTTGCGGTGGGCTGCGTCGACAAAGCGCTGGTAAGCCTCGGGCCCGCCGTAGGTTTCCTGCACGGCGTACCAGAGCACGCCGTCGTAACCCCAGTTGTGCGTACCGTTGAAGGCGTTGACCGGCAGCAGTTCCACAAAGCGGACGCCCAGGTCCACCAGGTAGTCCAGTTTGCCGATTGCTGCGTCCAGCGTGCCTTCGGGGGTGAAGGTGCCCACGTGCATTTCATAGATTGCGCCGCCGTCGAGCCCCGGGGACACCCAGCCGGAGTCCTGCCACTGGAACAGATCGGGGTCGAAGGTGCGCGAGAGGGCGTGGACTCCTTCGGGCTGCCGGCGGGAGCGGGGATCGGGAACCGGAGTTTCCGCATCGTCGATGAGGTAGCCGTAGTCGACGTCTTCGGTGAGCTCGGCGTGCTGGGCGTGCCACCAGCCGTTCTCGCCGCGGCTCATAGACAGGCGCCGGCCGTCGGCCAGCAGCGTCATGGTGTTGGCCTTGGGCGCCCACACCTCGAAAGTGGTCCTCATTCCCCGTCCTCCCGAACAAGCAGTGCCACCGGATAGGTGCCAAACAGTTCCGCTGCGGCCAGCCGGCCGCTGCTGCGGTGCGTACTGCCCGTGATGACATCCCGGTACGTGCCCGGAGCCAGCACGACGGCGGTATCCTGCCAGCCGCCGGCCTGTTCAAGTCCCAGCGGCAGCCTGGTCAGCAGGGCAACCGCGCCGCCGCGGTCAAATCCGAACAGGTGTTCCGCAGCCGGTCCGTGCACGGCCACCGGCACATAGCCGGTGAACAGTTCGGGGCGGCCGCGCTTGAGCTGCAGGGCACGGGAGGTGACCAGCAGCTTGGCCGCGGCTTCCTCGTCCACGGCCGGAACGCCGGCGTCGGCAAATGATGCCGCCGTCCGGCGCCGCCGGGCGTAGTCCACCGCACGGCGGTTGTCCGGGTCCACCAGGGAGCGGTCCCAGAATTCGGTGCCCTGGTACACGTCGGGCACTCCCGGCATGGCCAGCTGCAGGAGCTTGGCCGAAAGCGAATTGCTGTAACCGGCTTCCCTGACCCGCTCCACGAAACCGGTGATCAGCGCGTTTACCTCCGCGTTGTCGAACGCGGCGTCCACGGCCGCATGCATCCGGTCCTCGAATTCAGCGTTGGGCGCGGTCCAGGTGGTGCTGGCTGATGCTTCCCGCGATGCCTTCTCGGCATATGCATGGGCCCGTTCCCGGCTCAGCGGCCAGGCGCCGGCGATGGCCTGCCAGAGCAGGTTGGCCATCGGCCCGTCGCCCATGGGCACCAGGGCGTCAAGACGGGTGAAGGTTTCGCTCCACTGGTCCGGGACCTCGGCCAGGACCGAGATCCGGGCCCGGGTGTCCTCGCTGCGCTTGGTGTCGTGGGTGGTCAGTGCCGTCATGGCTGCCGGCTGTTCCAGCTGCCGGCGGAGCAGCCGGGCATGCAGCTGCGAAGGGGCCACGGCAAAGTGCGCCGGGTCCGCGCCCACCTCGTTGAGCGAGGTCAGCCGGGAATAGCGGTAGAACGCGGTGTCCTCCACGCCCTTGGCCATGACCATGCCGGAGGTCTGCTGGAAACGCACTGCCAGCTCGCCCAGGTCCTGCAGAGACACCGGAGCGGAGGCGCCGGGCAGCGGGTCCAGTAGGCCGTGCAGGGTCTGCAGGGCCGCGGCAAGATCCGGCCTGTGGACCGTGGCGGCAATAACGGCGTCGGTCAGGTAACCGGCGCCTTCAGGCAGGTAGCTCCGGTAGACCGGGAAGCACGCCAGCAGTTCCGCCAGCGCATCGGCGGCCGTTGCGGAATCCAGTCCGGAACCGGCCGGCAGCAGCCGCACCAGCCGCTGCACCTCGGAGTGGAGCAGCCCGTCGGCGATGGCCCGCTTGGTGCCGTGGATCATGTCGGCGTACGGCTCCAGGGGAACCATGGCGGTGAGGGTGTCCTCGCCGGCCGGATCCACGAACAGCCGGTCGACGTCGGCGAGCGCGTCATAACCGGTGGTGCCTTCGGTCTCCCAGTCCGCGGGAAGCTCCTCCCCCGGCTCCAGGATCTTTTCGACCAGGATGTAGGCACCTCCGGTCAGTTCCCGCAGCCGGGCGAGGTACCCCTTGGGATCGGCGAGGCCGTCCGGGTGGTCGATCCGCAGGCCGTCCACCAGGCCCTCGTCGAACCAGCGCTTCACTTCGGCGTGGGCCTCGTCGAAGACCCACTGCTCCTCCACGCGGATGCCGGCCAGCGTGTTGACCCCGAAGAACCGGCGGTAGTTCAGTTCGTTGTCGGCGCGGCGCCAGTTCACCAGTTCGTAGTGCTGGCGGGCATGGACATCCACGGCCGAGTCGCCAACGGACGCCGTGCCGTGTGCCACCGGGTAGCGGTTGTCGTAGTAGTGCAGCTCGCCGTCTACCAGCTTCAGCTGCTCCAGTTCGTTTTCGCCGTCGCCCAGGACGGGGAGGCGCAGCTTTCCGTCTGCCGCATCCCAGTCAATGTCGAACGCTTCGGCGTAGCGGGAGGCGCGGCCTTCGGCCAGCACGGACCACCACCACTTGTTCGCCGCCGGGGTGGCAACACCCATGTGGTTGGGCACAATGTCCACCAGCACGCCCATGCCCGCTGCGTGGGCGGCGTCGGACAGGGCCCGGAGTCCGTCCGCACCGCCGCGGGCGGGATCCACTGCGGAGGGGTCAACCACGTCGTAGCCGTGGTCGGACCCCTCTTCAGCGGTCAGGATGGGCGAGAGGTACACCCAGTCCGCGCCGAGGTCCGCGAGGTACGGCACCAGTTCAGCGGCGTCGTACAGGGTGAAAGAAGGGCGGATCTGCAGCCGGTAGGTGGACAGCGGGGTCCTCATACCGCACCCTCGGACATGTGCGCCTTGGATCCGGCCAGCGCTGCCAGGGAGGCGGCGACCGAATGGTCGTGCTCCTCTTCCTCCGCGTGGGCCCGCAGGACCACCATGGATTTGGCAGCCACGGTCAGCTGGCCGTCAGCGGCCACCGGTTCCGAGTCGGCGTATTCTCCGGCAGTGTCGATCACCAGGTCCCACATGGGGGCGTATTCCTTGGACGGAAGGGTGATCTTCACGGCCTCGTCGTGGGCGTTGAAGTACAGCAGGAAGTTCAGGTCGGTGATGCGCTGTCCGCGTGTATCCTTCCCGGAAATGCCCTGTCCGTTGAGGAAGACACCCAGGGACCGGGCCACCGGAGTGTCCCAGTCATCCGGGGACATGGTGGAACCGTCCTCGTTCAGCCAGACGATGTCCGGCAGCGCCTCGCCCTCGCCGCGCCGCACGGGACGGCCGTCGAAGAACCGGCGCCGGCGGAACGTGGGGTGCTCGGCGCGCAGCGTGTTCACCGCTGCCGTGAATTCCATCAGCGGAGCATCCATGGTCTCCCAGTTGATCCAGCTGAGCTCGGAGTCCTGCGCGTAGGTGTTGTTGTTGCCCTGCTGGGTGCGGCCCAGCTCGTCGCCGTGGGCGATCATGGGCACGCCCTGGGACAGGAGCAGGGTGGCAAGGAAGTTGCGCTGCTGGCGGGCCCGCAGGGACAGGACCGCGGGATCATCCGTGGGCCCCTCCACACCGCAGTTCCAGGAGCGGTTGTGGGACTCGCCGTCGTTGTTGTCCTCACCGTTGGCCTCGTTGTGCTTCTCGTTGTAGGACACGAGGTCCTGCAGCGTGAAGCCGTCGTGGGCGGTGACGAAGTTGATGGACGCCACCGGGCGGCGGGCGGAGGACTCGTACAGGTCCGCCGAGCCGGTGATGCGGGAGGCGAACTCGCCCAGGGTGGAGGGCTCTCCGCGCCAGAAATCGCGGACCGTGTCGCGGTACTTGCCGTTCCATTCGGTCCACTGCGGAGGGAAGTTGCCTACCTGGTAGCCGCCGGGGCCAACGTCCCACGGCTCGGCGATCAGCTTGACCTGTGACACTACCGGGTCCTGCTGCACCAATTCGAAGAAGGCGGACAGGCGGTCCACGTCGTAGAACTCTCGGGCCAGCGTCGAGGCCAGGTCAAAGCGGAAACCGTCCACATGCATTTCCGTGACCCAGTAACGCAGCGAGTCCATCAGCAGCTGCAGCGAGTGCGGGTTGCCCACGTTCAGCGAATTGCCCGTGCCCGTGTAGTCCATGTAGTACTGCTTGTCGTCCTCCACCAGCCGGTAGTAGGAGGCGTTGTCGATGCCGCGGAAGGACAGCGTGGGGCCCATGTGGTTGCCCTCGGCCGTGTGGTTGTAGACCACGTCCAGAATCACTTCGATGCCGGCCAGGTGCAGTGCACGCACCATGGCCTTGAATTCCTGTACCTGCTGGCCCTGATCGCCGGTGGCGCTGTAGGTGTTGTGCGGGGCGAAGAAACCGATGGTGTTGTAGCCCCAGTAGTTCGACAGTCCCTTTTCCTGCAGGGTCGAGTCGTTGACGAACTGGTGAACCGGCATCAGTTCGATGGCGGTGATGCCCAGCTTCTGCAGGTGGGCGATCACCGAAGGATGCGCAACGCCGGCGTAGGTGCCGCGCTGTTCTTCGGGCACATCGGGGTGCAGCTCGGTCAGGCCCTTGACGTGCGCTTCGTAGATGACCGACTGGTGGTAGGGAACCTTCGGCCTGCGGTCGCCGTCCCAGTCGAAGAACGGGTTGATCACGACGCCCATCATCATGTGCGCGGCGGAGTCCTCGTCGTTGCGGGAATGCTCGTCACCGAAGTTGTAGCCGAAGAGCGACTGGTCCCAGTCGATTTCACCGGCCACGGCCTTGGCGTAAGGATCCAGCAACAGCTTGTTGGGGTTGCACCGGTTGCCGTTCTCCGGGTCATTCGGCCCGTCTACGCGGTAACCGTACTTCTGGCCGGGCAGCACCTGCGGCAGGTAGCAGTGCCAGACATACCCGTCGACCTCGGTCAGCCGGACCTGGTGCTCGGTGCCGTCCTCATCAAACAGACACAACGTGACAGAGTCTGCGACTTCGCTGTACAGCGCAAAGTTAGTGCCGTTTCCGTCGTAGGTCGCGCCCAGCGGGTAGGCATCTCCCGGCCAAACTTCCATGTAGTGCTCCTGAACTAGTTCCTGACAACACCAAAATTAATATGTCTGCTTACTTTTGTACCCCAGACGCGGTGTTTACTTGAATTTTGGGTTTCGCCGTGGGGTGAATTCCGCGACCAGCGACCGGATCAGCGGGCCAAGCTGCGAGGGTTCCACGGGTCCGGCGGCGGACGCCAGGACACCTGCCCGGCCATGCAGGCTTGCGGCCGCTGCGGCCAGCCGTGCGTAGTGGCCCGGCTCTCGTTCGGCGCCAGGCGTGCGGTCGGTGGCCAGCAGGGCGCCGAGGATTCCCGAAAGCGTGTCGCCGCTTCCCGCCGTCGCCAGCCACGGGGTGGCTTCCGCCTGGCTGTACAACTCGCCGGTGGGCGCCGCGACCAGCGTGGCCCAGCCTTTGAGCAGCACCGTGGCACCGGTGAGTTCCGCGGCCCGGCGGACCCAGCGGACGGGATCTGCTTCGATGCCCGTCCGGTCCGCCTCTTCGCCGAGGGAGCGCAGCAGCGCGGTGAGCTCGCCGGCGTGCGGAGTCAGGACGACGCCGGCATGCAGTCCGGGACGCACGCCGCCGATCGCATCGGCATCGATCACTGCCGGAAGCCCCGAAGACATGGCGTCGGCCGCGCGCCGGTGCTGGGCTTCGTCCTCCCCGGCTCCGGGGCCGGCCAGCCAGGCCTGGACGTGCGTGAGCGAGACCGTGCCGGTACTGCAGACCGCTTCAGGATGCGTGAGGTTGACCAGCCGGGCCACGGAGTCGGGGCCGAGGTAGCGGACCATCCCCGTCCCGGTAGCCAGGGCTGCTCCCGTGGCCATCAGCGCGGCGCCCGGGTAGGTGGCTGAGCCTGCGGCGATGCCCAGCACACCCCTGCTGTATTTGTGGTCCCGGGGACCCGGTACGGGCAGCAGCCCGGGGAGGTCTTCGTCCTGCAGCCGGAAAGCCTCGGGGGCGCCCAGGTACGGGCCCAGCCCAATATCGATGCAGCGGATCCGGCCGGCCGCCGCCGCACCTGGTCCGGCCAGCAACCCCGTTTTGACCGCACCGAAGGTAACGGTCAGGTCGGCGTGCAGGCAGGTACCGGGTGCTTGCCCGGAATCAGCGTCCACGCCGCTGGGCAGGTCGCAGGCAACCACTAAGGGGCCGGAGCCCGGCGGGCGATAGTTCAACGCCTCCGCCAGTACCTGTACCGGACCCCGGAGACCGCCTCTGCCGCCGGTACCCAGGACCCCGTCAATGACGGCGTCCGCTGCCAGCACGGCCCGAACCAGGGCGGGAGCGTTGTGGTCGTCCAGGGTTGCCACCCGGCCGCCCTCGGCACGGACGGCCGCCAGGGCCTCGGAGTGGGCTGCCTGAGATGTCAGCAATGCCGTCACGGCCGCACCGCGGGCGGCCAGACGGGACGCGGCATACAGCGCGTCTGCGCCATTGTTGCCGCTCCCGGCCAGCACGACGACGCGCGAACCGTAGATCCGGCGTCGGGCAGCCAGCTCGGCGGCCGTGGCAGCGTACAGCCCGTAGGCTGCACGCTGCATCAGTTCGGCACCCTGCCCGGCGGCCAGCAAGGGCTGCTCGGCACGGCGGACGGACGTCCCGGTGTACGCACTGATCATGCGCTAAAGCCTAGCCCTCGGCAATGACCATTGCTGTAGCCACGTCACCGTCATGGCTGAGCGAGAGGTGCCAGGTGCGCACGCCCTTGCCCGCTGCCACGGCGGCCACGGTTCCGTCGATCTGCAGCTGCGGAGCACCGGCCGGATCCAGCCGGACCTGGCAGTCCTGCCAGTTCATGCCGGCCGGAGCCCCCAGCGCCTTGGCCACGGCTTCCTTGGCGGCGAAACGGGCCGCCAGGGAGCGGAGGTTCAGTTCCCGCTCCGCCGGCGCAAACAGCCGTGCCCGGAGCCCGGGCGTGCGTTCAAGCTGCCGCCCGAAGCGCGGCACGTCCACAACGTCGACGCCGATTCCAATAATCACGCAGCAGCTCCCTATTCCACGGTGACGGACTTGGCAAGGTTGCGCGGCTGGTCCACATCGAAGCCCTTGGCCGTGGCCAGTTCGCAGGCGAAGATCTGCAGCGGCACGGTGGTCAGCAGCGGAGCCAGCAGCGTGGGCGTTTCCGGCACGTAGAAGATGTGCTCGGCGTAGGCCTTGACCGCGTCGTCGCCCTCTTCGGCGATGACGATGGTCTTGGCGCCGCGGGCACGGATCTCCTGGATGTTGGAGACCACCTTCGCGTGCAGGGAGTCCCGTCCGCGGGGTGAGGGGACCACCACGAAAACGGGCTGGCCTTCCTCGATCAGGGCGATCGGACCGTGCTTGAGCTCACCGGCAGCGAATCCCTCGGCGTGGATGTACGCCAGTTCCTTCAGCTTCAGGGCGCCTTCCATGGCGACCGGGAAACCGACGTGCCGGCCGAGGAAGAGCACCGAACCGGTATCCGCCATCAGCTGCGCGAGGTCCTTGATCTGGCCGGAGTTGTCCAGCACCTGCTGGATCTTGTCCGGGATCTTGGCCAGGTCGGCCAGGATGTCCTTGATCTCGCCCTGGAACTTGTTGCCGCGGATCTGGGCCAGGTACAGGCCCAGCAGGTACGCCGCGGTGATCTGGGCCAGGAACGCCTTGGTGGATGCGACGGCAATTTCCGGTCCGGCGTGCGTGTAGAGCACGGCGTCGGATTCACGCGGAATGGTGGAGCCGTTGGTATTGCAGATGGCCAGGACCTTGGCGCCCTGTTCCTTCGCGTAGCGCACGGCCATGAGGGTATCCATGGTCTCGCCGGACTGGGAGATGGCCACGATCAGCGTGTTGGAGTCGACGATGGGGTCGCGGTAACGGAACTCGTGGCTGAGTTCCACCTCCACGGGGATCCTGCACCAGTGCTCGATGGCGTACTTGGCAACCTGCCCGGCGTAGGCAGAGGTGCCGCAGGCCAGGACCATGATCTTGTTGACGGCCTTCAGGTCCTCGGGGCTGACGCGCAGCTCGTCCAGGGTCAGGCGGCCGTCGGCGTCGGAACGTCCCAGCAGGGTGTCGCCGACTGCCTGCGGCTGGTCGTTGATTTCCTTCTCCATGAAGGAGTCGTAACCGCCCTTTTCAGCAGCTGCAGCGTCCCAGTTCACGTGGAACTCGGTGCCTTCGGCGGGCTTCCCGAAGAAATCGCTGATATCCACGGAGTCCGGCGTGATGGTCACAACCTGGTCCTGGCCCAGTTCAACGGCCCGGCGGGTGAAGTCAATGAAGCCGGACACATCCGAGCCCAGGAAGTTCTCACCCTCGCCCAGCCCGACGACGAGCGGGGAGTTGCGGCGGGCTGCCACCACGGTGCCGGGGGAATCGTTGTGCACTGCCAGCAGGGTGAAAGCGCCTTCCAGGCGCTGGCAGGCAAGCTGCATGGAACGGGTCAGGTCCCCGCCGCCCTCGCCGCGGTAGATCGAAGCGAGCAGTGCCGCCGCTACCTCGGTATCGGTTTCGGACACGAACACGGCGCCGGCGGCCAGCATCTCGGACTTGAGCTCGGCGAAGTTCTCGATGATCCCGTTGTGGATCACGGCCAGGCGGCCGTTGTCCGCCAGGTGGGGGTGCGCGTTTTCATCACTCGGGCCGCCGTGGGTGGCCCAGCGGGTGTGGCCGATTCCGGTGGTGGCGGCCGGCAGCGGAGCAGCCTCGAGTTCGGCCACCAGGTTGGCCAGCTTGCCGGACTTCTTGCGGTACTCAATGCCCAGGGGGGTCAGGACAGCTACGCCCGCCGAGTCATAGCCGCGGTATTCAAGCCGCCGCAGGCCTTCCATCACAACGTCGAGGGCCCCGTGGCCGGCAGTTTCAGTACCGCTTACGGCACCCGGGCGGCCTGCATATCCAATAATTCCACACATACCCATAAGAGTACCGGCAGGTGGTCGCAGTGCTGAAAACCCGGACGGGCTGCCCGCGCTGCGCGGCGGGATCCGCCGCCGCGGCCGTTTGGGAATGCAGGCGCTTCAGGGCAGAATTCCTAGGGTGACAGAACGCCATGCGAAGCCCTCTCCCGACCACTCCCCCGAGGGCAGTGTCACTCCCTTTGTTGAGCTGGACCGCAAAACCTGGTCACGGCTCTCACATGAGATCCGGTCCCCTCTGAACCAGGATGACATCCTGCGCCTGCGCGGGTTGGGCGACCAGCTGAACCTCGAGGAGATCCGCGAGGTCTACCTGCCCCTGTCCCGGCTGTTGAACCTTTACGTCGCGGCCGCCGGGCGCCTGCACAGCGCCACCACCACGTTCCTGGGTGAAAAGACCACGCGCACTCCCTTCGTGATCGGTGTCGCCGGGTCCGTGGCGGTGGGAAAGTCCACCACGGCGCGCGTGCTGCGCGAGATGCTGCGGCGGTGGCCGGAAACGCCGAACGTGGAACTGATCACCACCGACGGTTTCCTCTATCCCAATGCGGAGTTGGAGCGCCGGGGGCTGATGCAGCGCAAGGGCTTCCCGGAGTCCTACGACCGCCGCCGGCTGCTGCGCTTTGTCAGTGCGGTGAAGAGCGGCGCCGAGGAGGTGCGGGCGCCGAAGTACTCGCACCTGACGTACGACATCGTGCCGGACGAGGAAGTGGTGGTTCGCCGCCCGGATGTGCTGATTGTCGAAGGCCTGAACGTCCTGGCACCGGCACGCACCCGGGCGGACGGGCGGGCGGGCCTGGCCCTGAGCGACTTCTTCGACTTTTCCATCTATGTGGACGCCCGCACGTCCTACATCGAGGAGTGGTACGTCCAGCGGTTCCAGTCGCTGCGCAGCGGGGCCTTCGCGGACCCGGCGTCGTACTTCCACCGGTACGCCGGGCTCACGGACGAGCAGGCCCGTGCCACCGCCCTGGACATCTGGAAGCGGATCAACGAACCGAACCTGGTGACAAACGTCCTGCCCACGAGGGGCCGCGCCCAGTTGGTACTGACCAAGGACGCGGACCACTCAGTGACGCGGATGCTGCTGCGTAAGACGTAGGTCCGGCGGGCCGGAAAGCTAGACGGCGGCGCCGGCGTTCAGCGCCAGGTTGGCTTCCACGGCATCGGCCAGGCGGCGGGCCGTTGCGGAGGCAGTGCCCGTGTCGGCCGCTTCCACCATGACCCGGACCACCGGCTCCGTGCCGGAGGGACGCAGCAGCACGCGGCCCGTCTCCCCCAGCTCTGCCTGCGCCTGGGCCACGGCCTGCCGGACGGGTTCATTGCTTTCAACGGCGGACTTGTCCACGCCCTTGACGTTGATTAGAACCTGCGGGAGCTTCTCCATGACGCCGGCCAACTGCTTCAGGGTGCGGCCCGTGCGTGCCACCTGGGCGGCCAGCTGCAGCCCGGTGAGCACGCCGTCGCCGGTGGTGGCGTATTCGGAGAAGATCACGTGTCCGGACTGCTCGCCGCCGAGGCTGTAACCGCCGCTGCGCATGCCTTCGAGCACGTAACGGTCGCCGACTCCGGTCTCGATAAGCGCGATGCCGGCTTCGCGCAGCGCCAGCTTCAAGCCCAGGTTGCTCATGACGGTGGCCACAAGGGCGTTGTCCTTGAGCTTGCCGGCTTCCTTCATGGCCACGGCCATGATGGCCATGATCTGGTCCCCGTCCACCACGTTTCCTTCGTGGTCAACTGCCAGGCAGCGGTCGGCGTCGCCGTCGTGGGCAATGCCCAGGTCCGCACCGTGCTCCACAACTGCGGCCTGCAGCTGCTCCAGGTGGGTGGAGCCGTAGCCGTCGTTGATGTTGAGGCCGTCCGGCTCTGCTCCGATAACCACTACCTCGGCCCCGGCGTCGGCGAAGACCTGCGGGGAGCAGCCGCTGGCGGCACCGTGCGCGCAGTCGAGGACAACTTTGAGACCTTCAATCCGGTTGGGCAGGGTCTGCAGCAGGTGGACCACGTAGCGGTCCTCGGCGTCGGCGAAGCGGTGGATGCGTCCCACTTCGCTGCCGGTGGGGCGCAGGCTTGGGCGGGACATTTCCGCCTCGATCTCGTCCTCGACGGCGTCATCCAGCTTCTGCCCGCCGCGGGCCAGGAACTTGATGCCGTTGTCGGGGGCGGCATTGTGGGATGCGGAAATAACGACGCCGAAGTCGGCGCCGAGGTCCGCCACCAGGTACGCGGCGGCCGGGGTCGGCAGCACGCCTGCATCAAAGACGTCTACGCCCGAGCTGGCCAGCCCTGCCTCCATGGCAGCGGAAATGAAGTCACCGCTGATCCGCGGGTCGCGTGCGACCACTGCCACCGGACGCCGGCCCTCGCCCACGCGGCGGTGGCCGAGTACGACGGCGGCGGCCTGGGCGAGCCCCATGGCCACTTCGGCGGTGATCAGCCCATTGGCCAGTCCACGGACACCGTCCGTTCCAAACAATCTAGTCATTGCGTATCCTCAAGCAGGTTGTAGCCACAGCGGGTAGCCGCACACGGGCAACTTACTGCCCCATTCTGCCACCGGTGCGGTCCCGACTCCGAAACGGGCACCCCGATAGGGCCCCCGGCGCGGCTAAAAACACGCGTGGGGGTAATCCGCCCCACCTCTGCCGCGGGCTCCCGTGACACACAAAAGGCAGCCGCCGCAGCGACTGCCTTTTTGTGCAATAGAACCCTGACCGGCGCTTCTGTAACGAAGTGTTCCGGGCGCTTGTGGAGCCAAGCGCCAAAAAGCGCCGAGGGCCCCAAACTGCATTCGCTCCAGCGAATGCAGTTTGGGTAGGCGCTTTTTAGCGCTTGGAGTACTGCGGGGCCTTGCGGGCCTTCTTGAGACCGGCCTTCTTGCGCTCGATGACGCGGGCGTCACGAGTCAGGAAGCCTGCCTTCTTCAGGGCCGGGCGGTTGTTCTCGCGGTCGATCTCGTTCAGCGAGCGGGCAACGCCGAGGCGCAGCGCACCGGCCTGGCCGGAGGGGCCACCGCCGTGGATACGGGCGATGACGTCGTAGGCGCCTTCGAGGTCAAGAAGCTTGAACGGCTCGTTGACTTCCTGCTGGTGCAGCTTGTTCGGGAAGTAGTCTTCGAGCTCGCGGTCGTTGACGATCCACTTGCCGGTACCCGGGACAACGCGCACGCGGGCAATGGCCTGCTTGCGGCGTCCGACGGCGGAGCCGGGGACGGTCAGGGCGGGGCGTTCCTTGACAGCGGTCTGGACCGAGTCAGAGGATTCCGAGGTGTAGCTGGTGAGCTCCTCGGTGTTTTCATTCAGCTCTTCAGTGTTCTGAGCCACGATTCTCCTTGAATTAATTCTTTAGTTGGCGGGCCAGAACTACTGGGCGACCTGGGTGATTTCGAAGGTCTTGGGCTGCTGAGCGGCGTGCGGGTGCTCGGCACCGCGGTAGACCTTCAGCTTGCTGATCTGGTCAGCAGCCAGGGAGTTCTTGGGCAGCATGCCGCGGATGGCCTTCTCAACTGCGCGCACCGGGTTCTTTTCCAGCAGTTCGGCGTAGTTGACGGAGGACAGGCCGCCCGGGTAACCCGAGTGGCGGTAGGCACGCTTCTGTTCGAGCTTGGCGCCGGTGAGGGCAACCTTCTCAGCGTTGATGATGATGACGAAATCGCCCATGTCCATGTGGGGAGCAAAGGTCGGCTTGTGCTTTCCGCGCAGCAGTGTTGCGGTCTGGCTGGCAAGACGGCCTAGGACAACGTCGGTGGCGTCAATGACGTGCCACTGGCGGTTGATGTCGCCGGGCTTCGGGGTGTACGTACGCACGGTGTTTGCCTTCGTTTCTTCTTCTTAGGTGGCGCGCTGGCCATGGTGCCATGGACAGTGCAGCTTCTCTATGCGTTACCGGATGGTCAGGTGAGGACTGAAGTAACCAGTGGTCCTGATATCTCGGCTATTTCCCCGGGGCCAGGTGGCTCTGCAACTGAGCCGCTCCCGTGGGCATAGGCCTATCGAGGTAGGACACGCACAACGACTATAAACAATAGCCTGCTTACGTAGGTTGGTCAAAAGCTGCCGCAGCGCCGGGATATGGGATTTGCCCTCATTTTACGCCGGCTGCCCGCCGCGGCGCTATTCGCGGTGTGCCCGGGTCAGTTCCGCCCGGCCGGCGAGTTCCGCATCTGCCGGGTAGCGGACCTCTTCCAGGACCAGCGGATGGGGCGGCGCGAGGAGCGATTTCGAGTCCCGGATCCTGGCGGCGAGGCGGTCGGCGAGCCACTGCGGACGCCGCTCCCCCGATCCGACGAGCAGGGAGCCGCCTACCAGCGAGCGGACCATGTTGTGGCAGAACGCGTCCGCCTGTATGTGGGTGGTGATCACCCCGTCGGCGCCGCGGCTGAAACTGAACTCCTGCAGTTCACGGATGGTGGTGGAACCGGTGCGCGGCTTGCAGAAGGAAAGGAAGTCCCGGATCCCCAGTACCCCGTCCGCTGCTTGGTTCATCAACCCGATGTCCAGGGGTGCCTTGAACCAGAGGGTGGTGTGCCGTGACAGCGGGTCCCGGTTCTCGGGAAGGTCACATATCCGGTAGCTGTACCGCCGCCAGAGGGCCGAGAAACGGGCGTCGAAGCCTGCCGGGGCCGGGACTGCCGACAGTACCTCCACGGCGCCGCCATGGGCATCTATTGCGCGCCGCTGCTGGCCGGCCTCCCGCGCCGCCATTGTCAGCTCCTTGTTCAGCACTCCGTGCAGCCTGCGCCGCAGGGAGACACCCGGATCCAGGTCCCTTCCGCGGGCCAGTCCGTACCATTCCGCGGCAGTGAGATCGAAGTGCACCACCTGCCCGCGGGCATGCACGCCGGCGTCGGTCCGCCCCGCTACGGTAATACGGACCGGCCGGCGCAGCAGTACTGCCAGGGCATCCTCCACGAGGCCCTGAACGGTCCACAGGCCTGGCTGGGCGGCCCACCCGGAGAAGGGCGCCCCGTCATAGGCAAGGTCCATCCGGACGCGGAAAGGCCCGCCGTCCGGTTCAGGGAGGGCGGGCCTTTCAAGAGTCATAGCACCCATATTAAGGGCACCGGGACGTCAGCGAAGAATTACTTCTTCTCTTCGGTCTCCACGACTGCTTCGGGTGCTTCTTCGGAAACAACGACTGCCTCGTCAGCAGAATCGGCAGACTCTGCTGATTCAGCAGACTCAGCGGACTCAGCCGAATCGGCGGACTCTTCGACCGGAGCCGGAGCGGCTACGGCAGCTGCGGTGTTGGCCTCGGCCACAACCGACTGCTTGGCCGAAAGCGGTTCCAGGACCAGTTCGATGACAGCCATGGGAGCGTTGTCGCCCTTGCGGTTGCCGATCTTGGTGATGCGGGTGTAACCGCCGTCGCGCTTCGCCACTGCCGGAGCAATATCGGTGAAGAGCTCGTGGACGATGCCCTTGTCGGAGATCAGGGCCAGGACGCGGCGGCGTGAGGACAGGTCCCCGCGCTTAGCGAACGTGATCAGGCGTTCTGCGTAGGGACGCAGACGCTTGGCCTTGGTCACCGTGGTGGTGATCTGCTTGTGCTCGAACAGCTGCGCGGCAAGGTTGGCCAGCATCAGGCGCTGGTGTGCCGGGCTGCCTCCGAGGCGCTTACCCTTGGTGGGTGTAGGCATTACATTTTCTCCTCAAACGGTGCCGTACGGTGCTTTCAAAGCCCGCCGGCAAGAATTTGCTTCAGTTAGAGCTCGTCGTCCGAGTATTCGGACTCGTCCTCTTCAATAGCTGCGGCACGGGCGGCCAGGTCGAACCCGGGAGGGGAATCCTTCAGGGACAGACCCAGTTCAACCAGCTTTGCCTTCACCTCATCGATGGACTTCGCACCAAAGTTGCGGATGTCCATCAGGTCAGCCTCGGAGCGGGCAACGAGTTCACCCACCGTGTGGATGCCTTCGCGCTTGAGGCAGTTGTAAGAACGCACGGTCAGCTCGAGGTCTTCGATCGGCAGGGCCATGTCGGCTGCCAGTGCGGCATCCGTGGGGCTCGGGCCGATTTCGATACCTTCAGCGGCGGTGTTGAGTTCACGTGCCAGGCCGAACAGTTCAACCAGGGTGGTGCCGGCAGAGGCGACGGCGTCGCGCGGTGCAATGGCATCCTTGGTCTCAACGTCAACGATCAGGCGATCGAAGTCGGTGCGCTGTTCAACACGGGTGGCCTCCACGCGGAAGGTCACCTTCAGGACCGGCGAGTAAATGGAGTCGACCGGGATGCGGCCGATCTCCTGGTCACCGGACTTGTTCTGGCTGGCCGACACGTAGCCGCGGCCGCGCTCGATGGTCAGTTCGAGTTCGAACTTGCCCTTCGAGTTCAGGGTGGCGATGTGCAGGTCGGGATTGTGGAACTCCACGCCGGCCGGCGGAGCGATGTCCGCAGCCGTCACCACGCCGGGGCCCTGCTTGCGCAGGTACGCCACAACGGGCTCGTCGTGCTCGGAGGAAACCGAGAGGTTCTTGACGTTCAGGATGATCTCAGTGACATCTTCCTTGACGCCGGGAACCGTCGTGAACTCGTGCAGCACGCCGTCAATCCGGATGCTGGTTACAGCGGCACCGGGGATGGAGGAGAGCAGGGTACGACGGAGGGAGTTACCGAGGGTGTAACCGAAACCGGGCTCCAGGGGTTCGATGATGAACCGTGAGCGGTTATCGGCTACGACTTCTTCAGTGAGGGTAGGGCGCTGTGCAATGAGCACTTGCATTTCCTTTCAGCGAGCATCCGCTATATGACGCAACACAAATGGTGGAAACGACGACGACGGGTCTTCCGCGGGCGTCTTGGACGGCTAACAGCCACGTGCCCGGGACCGGTGGGCCTCCGGCGGGCCGGCCACCGAAGTGGCCTGCCCGCCGGGGGAACCGGAACCGAATGACTGATTAGACGCGGCGGCGCTTCGGGGGACGGCAGCCGTTGTGCGCGCTCGGGGTGACGTCCTGAATGGAGCCAACCTCCAGGCCGGTGGCCTGCAGCGAACGGATGGCGGTCTCGCGACCGGAGCCCGGGCCCTTCACGAAGACGTCGACCTTGCGGACGCCGTGCTCCTGTGCGCGCTTTGCAGCGGCTTCAGCAGCCATCTGAGCAGCGAACGGGGTGGACTTACGGGAGCCCTTGAAGCCAACCTCACCGGCGGAAGCCCATGAGATAACAGCACCGGACGGGTCCGTGATGGACACGATGGTGTTGTTGAAGGTGCTCTTGATATGCGCCTGGCCGAGCGCGATATTCTTCTTATCCTTGCGACGCGGCTTGCGGACCGCTCCACGAGTCTTGGGGGGCATTACTTCTCCTACAAAGAGTTTGGTTTAGGTGGCCCGGATTCGGGCCGTGGCCGTAAGACCGCTGTTTAGCGGCCGGCCTTCTTCTTACCGGCAACGGTGCGCTTCGGGCCCTTGCGGGTACGAGCGTTGGTCTTCGTGCGCTGACCGTGGACGGGCATGCCACGACGGTGGCGGATACCCTGGTAGCTGCCGATCTCGACCTTGCGGCGGATGTCGGCGGCCACCTCACGGCGGAGGTCACCCTCAACCTTGAAGTTGCCCTCGATGTAGTCACGCAGCTGAACGAGTTCAGCGTCGGTGAGGTCCTTGACGCGAGTTTCCGGGCTGATGCCGGTCTCTGCAAGGGTCTGCTCTGCACGGGTCTTGCCCACGCCGTAGATGTAGGTAAGCGCAATCACTACCCGCTTTTCGCGGGGAATGTCAACGCCAGCGAGACGTGCCATATCGGCGGTTCTCCTTTGGTTATTACCGGAGGTCTGAAGCAGTGCGTCCCTGTTGCCAGGTCCCCGGCCTCCGTACCGGGGGTATGCGTCACGCGTATTGACGCTGCACTGCCATATTCAATTAACTACGCGTGGGCTGATCCCTGTGTAAGGGGCCCTCTTGCCGCTGCCCTTGCAGGCCTCGGCGGAAGAGCGGCTGATTAGCCCTGGCGCTGCTTGTGGCGCGGGTTCTCGCAGATCACCATGACTCGACCGTTACGGCGAATCACCTTGCACTTATCGCAGATCTGCTTGACGCTCGGCTGTACCTTCATGGTGTTCCTTTGCGTGGTTGCAGGGTTGAGCTTCAACGTGGGGCAGGCCGGCTGGGCCGGTCCGCCGTCCGTCTTTGCAGCGGTTTATTTGTAGCGGTAGACGATCCGACCCCGGGTGAGGTCGTACGGGCTAAGTTCCACTACAACGCGGTCTCCTGGGAGGATGCGAATGTAGTGTTGACGCATCTTTCCCGAGATGTGTGCGAGCACAATGTGGCCGTTGGCCAGCTCAACGCGGAACATCGCGTTGGGCAGGGCTTCGTTGACCGAGCCCTCGATCTCAATGACGCCGTCTTTCTTGGCCATATCCTCCGCTAACGTCTGTGCCCCCGGCCTGAGCCGGGAACGGTTTTCGATTGTGGTTCCCCTACCTGTGCCGCAGACCGCTTCCGCTGCACAGGGCATCGACGGCGGGTATTCCGGGCACGAATGTAGAGACAACCAACAGATAACTCTACGGGAAGAGGACCCATAAGTTAAATCGCTCCACCTGTCCAGTCCGAATCCTGCCTGGATAGCCGATGCTCCCCTACGAGAGCAGGCCCCGTTCCAAACCGGAACGGGGCCTGCAAGGGCAATGGATCGCCCGCTACGGGATGGGAACCGGAGTGACGCCGAGCGGCTCAAGCCTGGAGGCACCGCCGTCGGGCGCGGTCAGCACCCAAATACCCTTTTCGTGAATTGCCACGGAATGCTCCCACTGGCTGGACCGGCTGCCGTCTTCGGTGATTACGGTCCAGTCATCATCCAAGGTGCGGGTGGTGATCTTCCCGCGGACAAGCATCGGTTCGATGGCCAGGCACATTCCCGGGCGCAGCTTCGGACCGTTGTGGCCGGTGCGGTAGTTCAGCACATCCGGGGCCTGGTGCATTTCGGTGCCGATGCCGTGGCCGACATAGTCCTCCAGGATCCCCAGCCGCTTGCCGGGTACCCCGCTGACGTAGTCATCCACGGCTGCTCCGATATCCCCCACGAACCTGCCCTTGGCGGCTGCGGCGATGCCGTGCCACATGGCTTCCTCGGTGACGTCGGAGAGCCGCTGGTCCTCGGGGTCTGCGGTACCCACAATCACGGTGCGTGCCGAGTCCGAGTGCCACCCGCGGACCACGGCGCCGCCGTCGATGGAAATGATGTCGCCGTCCTGCAGCACCCGGTCCCCCGGGATGCCGTGGACAACTTCTTCGTTCACCGACGTGCAGACCGTGGCCGGGTAGTCGTGGTAGCCCAGGAAATTGGAGGTGGCTCCCTTTTCCCGCAGGACCCCCGCGAATACTGCGTCGATCTCGCGGGTACTCACGCCCACATCGGCGGCCTTGACGGCGGCGTCAAGCGCAGAGATCAGCACGAGGCCGGCTTCGCGCATGATGCGCATCTGTTCATTTGTCTTGTACTGGATCCGGGGCTGGCCGAACATGTGTCTTCTAACTTCCTAGCGGATAACTCTTTGGCGCTGCCTGGCATTCGCCACGTGCCGGATGTGTCAGCGCAGGTCCTTCAGCGCGTCCATGACCCGCTCCGTGACCTCGTCGATGGCGCCGAGGCCGTCCACGCGGGTGACGATCCCCCGGTCTTCGTAGCGGGCAACGACGTCGGCCGTCTGCTGCTTGTAGAGGTCCAGCCGGTGGCGGATGACGTCTTCGGTGTCATCGCTGCGGCCTTCAAGCTCGGCCCGCTTGAGCAGCCGCGCCACCAGTTCGTCGTCGTCGGCGGTCAGCAGCAGCACGGCGTCGAGCTTCTGGCCGTTGCCGGCCAGGATGTCGTCCAGTTCCTCGACCTGCGCCACAGTGCGCGGGTAACCGTCCAGCAGGAAACCGCGCTCGACGTCGTCCTCCTGCAGGCGGGTGCGGACCATGCCGTTGGTGACGCTGTCCGGGACGAAGTTTCCGGCGTCGATGAACTTCTTGGCTTCTACGCCCAGGGGCGTGAGCTCCTTGACGTGGGAGCGGAAGATGTCTCCGGTCGATATTGCCGTGACACCGAGGCGGTCCGATATCCGGGCGGCCTGAGTTCCTTTACCGGCCCCGGGAGGCCCGATAATGAGCATTCTTGTCATCGCAATAACCCTTCGTAGTGACGTTGCTGGAGCTGCGCGTCAATTTGCTTAACCGTTTCCAGTCCCACACCAACCATGATGAGGATTGACGTTCCGCCGAACGGGAAGTTCTGGTTGGCTCCAACAACGACCAGAGCAATCAGCGGGATCAGGGCGACAAAGCCCAGGTACAGGGCGCCGGGCAGCGTGATCCGGGAGAGCACGTACTGCAGGTACTCGGCGGTGGGGCGGCCGGCCCGGATGCCGGGGATGAAGCCGCCGTATTTCTTCATGTTCTCCGAAACCTCGTCCGGGTTGAACGTGATGGAGACGTAGAAGTACGTGAAGAAGACGATCAGGAGGAAGTAGACCGCCATGTAGAGCGGGTGCTCGCCGCTGACCAGGTGGTTGTTGATCCACACGACCCAGCCGGCAGGCGAGCCGGTGCTGGGGGTGTTGAACTGCGCGATCAGCGTGGGCAGGTACAGCATGGAGGACGCGAAGATCACGGGAATCACGCCGGCCATGTTGACCTTGATCGGAATGTAGGTGTTGGTGCCGCCCACTGTGCGCCGCCCGACCATGCGCTTGGCGTACTGCACCGGAATACGGCGCTGGGACTGCTCGACCAGGACCACCAGGGCCACTACGAGGATGCCGATGCCAAGCACGCCGAGGAACACGGTCCAGCCCTTGGACGTGATGATGGCGCCGAGGGCGCTGGGGAAGGACGCTGCGATGGAGGTGAAGATCAGCAGCGACATGCCGTTGCCCACGCCCTTCTCCGTGACCATTTCGCCCATCCACATGATGACGCCGGTTCCGGCGGTCAGGGTGATGATCAGCAGGAGGATCGTGACGATGCCCTGGTCAGGAATGATGTCGTACGGGCACTGGTTGCCAAACAGGGCACCCGTGCGCGCCAGGGAAACCACCGTGGTTGCGTTCAGCAAGCCAAGGAAGATGGTCAGGTAGCGGGTGTACTGCGTCAGCTTCGACTGGCCCTGGGCGCCTTCGTCATGCAGCGCCTGGAAGTGCGGAATGACCACGCGCAGCAGCTGCACGATGATGCTCGCCGTAATGTACGGCATGATCCCGAGCGCAAAGATGGAAACCTGCAGCAGGGCGCCGCCGCTAAAGAGGTTGACGAATTCATATATGCCACCCGAGGTGGCACCCAGATCCAAGCACTGCTGCACATTGCCGTAGTCAACACCCGGGGCCGGGATAAAAGCACCCATGCGGAAGATAGTGATGATACCCAGCGTAAACAACAGCTTGCGTCGCAGGTCTGGCGTCCGGAAAGCCCGGCCAATAGCGCTAAGCAAGCGTCCTCCTGAAGGTTGGAAAGTCCCATGCGGACTTGTGACAGAAACAGAGTCTAGCCGCTCCGACCCCGTACTGCGTTAACGGCGTACGGGGCGCGGTAGTTGCGTTAAACAGAACTGAACTCCCGGCGGACCGTTCGCCGGCCCGCCAGGAGTTCAGGGGTGAAACATGGGATCGTGCACCCCTCCCCTGCCGGCACGCTCGGTGCGTCCGGCCGGGGAGGGAAACAGGCCCGCCACGGAAGTCTTAGACCTCGGTGGTGGATCCGCCTGCTGCGGCGATCTTTTCTGCAGCGCTGGCGGAGAAGGCGTTGGCGGAGATATCAACCTTGACGGTGATATCGCCGGAGCCGAGAACCTTCACGGGCTGGTTCTTGCGAACCGCACCCTTGGCAACCAGTGCTTCGATGGTCACGGCGCCGCCTTCGGGGAACAGCTCCGAGATCTTGTCCAGGTTTACAACCTGGAACTCGACCCGGAACGGGTTCTTGAAGCCGCGCAGCTTCGGCAGGCGCATGTGCAGCGGAAGCTGCCCGCCTGCGAAACCGGCCTTGACCTGGTAGCGGGCAGCCGTACCCTTGGTACCGCGGCCTGCCGTCTTACCCTTGGAACCTTCACCGCGGCCAACGCGGGTCTTGGCCGTCTTGGCACCGGGTGCCGGACGCAGGTGGTGGACCTTCAGAGTCTTGATTTCTTCGGGCATGTTACTTCGCCTCCTCAACCTTCACGAGGTGCGGAACCGTGTTGATCATGCCAACGGTCACGGCGTCTGCAGTACGGACGACGGAGTCGCCGATGTGCTTCAGGCCCAGTGAACGCAGCGTGTCGCGCTGATTCTGCTTACCACCGATGGTGGACTTAATCTGAGTGATTTCGAGCCGCGCCGAGCTAACGGCGACGTTCTTCGGAGTCGTCATCATCAGGCACCTGCCTTCTGCATGTTGCGGAGCATTGCGGCCGGAACAACCTGGTCCAGCGGCAGGCCGCGGCGGGCTGCCACTGCCTGGGGCTCTTCGAGGCGCTTCAGCGCATCAACCGTGGCGTGCACGATGTTGATGGCGTTGGAGGATCCGAGCGACTTGGACAGAACGTCGTGGATTCCGGCGCATTCGAGGATGGCGCGGACCGGACCACCGGCGATAACGCCGGTACCCGGGGAAGCCGGACGCAGCAGGACTACGCCTGCAGCAGCTTCACCCTGGACGAGGTGCGGGACGGTTCCACCGATGCGCGGGACGCGGAAGAAGGACTTCTTGGCTTCTTCGACAGCCTTTGCGATAGCGGAGGGAACTTCCTTTGCCTTGCCGTAGCCAACGCCGACCATGCCGTTGCCGTCACCGACAACAACGAGGGCGGTGAAGCTGAAGCGACGGCCACCCTTGACCACCTTGGCAACGCGGTTGATGGTAACGACGCGTTCAATGAACTTGTCCTTATCATCGTTGCGTCCGCCGTCGCGGCCACCGCGGCCACCGCGTTCGCCGCGGCCTCCACGGTCGGAGCCGGAGCGCTGCTCGCCGCGACGTCCGCCGCGGCGGTCGTCGGTACCGGTTGCTGCGGCGTCCTTGGTCTCAGTTGCCTCAGCAGCTGTAGCTTCAGTCACCTGATTTTCCTTTTCCTTGTTTACCTCGGTCACAGTGCCAGCCCACCTTCACGTGCGCCGTCTGCAACTGCAGCAATGCGGCCGTGGTAGCGGTTACCACCGCGGTCAAAGACAACGGCTTCAACGCCGGCGGCCTTGGACCGCTCAGCGACGAGTTCGCCAACGCGCTTGGCCTTGGCGGTCTTATCGCCTTCCAGTGCACGCAGATCCGCTTCCATGGTGGAGGCGGAAGCCACGGTTACGCCACGGGTGTCATCGACAACCTGGACGAAGATGTGGCGGGCAGAGCGGTTAACCACCAGGCGGGGACGGGCCCCGGTGCCGGAAATCCGCTTGCGGATACGCAGCTGGCGACGGCTGCGCAGGGCAGACTTGCTCTTGCTGTTTCGCTTCTTATTGATGCTGATGGCCATGGTTACTTACCAGCCTTTCCGACCTTGCGGCGGACAATCTCGCCGGCGTAACGAATACCCTTGCCCTTGTAGGGGTCGGGCTTACGCAGCTTGCGGATGTTGGCGGAAACCTCGCCCACCTGCTGCTTGTCGATACCGGACACGGTGACCTTCGTGGGGCCTACCACGGTAAGCGTGATGCCTTCCGGGGCCGTGACGGGAACCGGGTGGCTGTAGCCCAGGGCGAACTCGAGGTCCGCACCCTTTGCTACAACGCGGTAACCGGTACCAACGATTTCCAGGTCCTTCTTGTAGCCCTCGGTCACGCCGGTGATCATGTTGCTGATCAGCGTGCGGGTCAGGCCGTGGAGGGAGCGGGATTCACGCTCGTCGTTCGGTCGGACAACGGTGATGATGCCGTCTTCCAGGGAAGCCGTGATCGGGCTGGGCACAGTGTGGCTGAGCTCGCCCTTGGCGCCCTTGACGGACACAACGTTGCCGTTGATGGCGATATCTACTCCGGCAGGAACCGGGATGGGCAGACGTCCAATACGTGACATTTTTCTTTCCCTTCCCTGCTACCAGACGTAGGCGAGGACTTCCCCACCTACGCCCTTCTTGGCGGCCTGGCGGTCGGTCAGGAGACCTGACGACGTCGACAGGATTGCGATACCCAGGCCACCCAGCACGTGCGGCAGGTTGGTGGACTTCGCGTAAACGCGCAGACCGGGCTTGGAGATGCGGCGTACACCGGCGATGGAACGCTCGCGGTTCGGACCGAACTTGAGGTCCAGGGTCAGCTTCTTGCCGACCTCGGCTTCTTCTTCCTTCCAGCCGGCAATGTAGCCCTCGGCCTTCAGGATGTCAGCAACGCGCGCCTTGAGCTTGCTGTAGGGCATGGACACGGAATCGTGGTATGCCGAGTTTGCATTGCGCAGACGCGTGAGCATATCTGCGACAGGATCTGTCATTGTCATTTGGGCTCTTGCCCTCCCTCGTAACGGTTTCCTGCAGGAGTTCCGTGCGGCGTTGCCTCACGGGTGTCCGTCGGACCTGTTACGTAGTAATTAATCTTCGGATTTGAACGGGAAGCCGAGCGCCTTCAGCAGCGCGCGTCCCTCGTCATCGGTCTTTGCGGTGGTAACCACGGTGATGTCCATGCCGCGTACGCGGTCGATCTTGTCCTGATCGATTTCGTGGAACATCGACTGCTCGGTCAGACCGAACGTGTAGTTGCCGTTGCCGTCGAACTGCTTGCCGTTCAGGCCGCGGAAGTCACGGATACGGGGCAGGGCCAGGGTGACCAAGCGGTCTACGAATTCCCACATGCGGTCGCCGCGCAGGGTAACGTGCGCGCCGATCGGCATGCCTTCGCGCAGCTTGAACTGTGCGATGGACTTGCGTGCCTTGGTGACCTGGGGCTTCTGGCCCGTGATCTGGGTGAGGTCCCGGACCGCACCGTCAATGAGCTTGGAGTCCTTGGCGGCATCTCCAACACCCATGTTCACGACCACCTTGACGAGGCGGGGAACCTGGTTGACGTTTGAGTAGTTGAATTCGTCCTGCAGGGTCTGCTTGATCTCCGCTGCGTAGCGGGTCTTCAGACGGGGAACGATCTTGGTGACAGTCTCAGTCATTAGAGGTCCTTCCCAGAGCCCTTGGCCACGCGGATACGCACAGTGCGCTCACGGCCATTCTTTTCGACGGTTTCAGTGCGGAAGCCAACGCGGGTCGGCTTCTTGGTCTCCGGGTCGACGACTGCGACGTTGGAAACGTGGATCGGGGCTTCGACAACCTCGATGCCGCCGGTCTTGGAACCGCGGGAGGACTGGCCAACCTTGGTGTGCTTGGTGACGCGGTTGATGCCTTCAACGAGAACGCGGTTGCTCTCGGGGAAGACCTTCAGAACCTTGCCCTGCTTACCGCGGTCTCCGCCGCGCTCAGCCTTTGCACCGGTGATGACCTGAACGAGGTCACCCTTCTTGATCTTTGCCATGGACTACAGCACCTCCGGAGCCAGCGAAATGATCTTCATGAACTTCTTGTCGCGAAGTTCGCGGCCGACCGGGCCGAAGATACGGGTACCGCGGGGGTCGCCGTCGTTCTTCAAGATCACTGCAGCGTTCTCATCGAACTTGATGTAGGAACCGTCCTGGCGGCGGCGTTCCTTCTTGGTACGGACGATGACGGCCTTGACCACGTCGCCCTTTTTGACGTTGCCGCCGGGAATTGCATCCTTGACGGTGGCAACAATGGTGTCGCCAATGCCTGCGTAGCGACGGCCGGATCCACCGAGAACGCGGATGGTCAAGATTTCCTTGGCACCCGTGTTGTCGGCGACCTTCAGTCGCGACTCCTGCTGAATCACTTATTACTCCTGTCGTCGCGCCGGTTCTCAGTACTGAGCCTTGCGGAACGGATATGGGTGGACCCCGTAATACTGGTACTCAACGCCTGGCCGGCAGGCCGCACGCCAGTGCAGGCTGCCTTTACGGCGTCGAACAAGATTATCGGGCTTTTGTCTCATTCGGCGGTGAGGAAGCCGGGCCGGATCAGGCCCCAGATTCGGGCCGCACTCCGGACACACTTCCGCACCGCACAGACAAGATTTCAAGTTTATCGCGAAAAGGCCCCGGAAGCGAAATCGAAGACGATAACGCGGCCGGGGCCCCTCACGCTTGGACGGGGCCGGCGTGCCCTTGGTCCGCTGGGACCGAAGGACACACCGGCTGGCCGGCCGGTACTTCTTACTACTAGGTTACTTGGCCTTCTCGAGGATCTCGACCAGGCGCCACCGCTTGGTCGCAGACAGCGGCCGGGTCTCGGCGATCAGAACGAGGTCGCCGATGCCGGCGTCGTTCTGCTCGTCGTGGGCCTTGCGCTTTGAAGTCCGGCGGATAACCTTGCCGTAAAGGGCGTGCTTCACGCGGTCTTCAACCTCGACAACGATGGTCTTATCCATCTTGTCCGAGACCACGTAGCCGCGTGCGGTCTTCCGGTACCCGCGGGCATCGGCTCCGTTTGCGTCAGTTGTCACTGCTGCCTCATTCTTGTTTTCGCTCATTTGGCATCATCCTCAGCGACCTTGGCTTCAGATTCAGACTCAGTAGCCTTCTTCTTGGACTTCTTCGGTGCCTCGGGTGCTGCTTCCTCAACGGGAGCGGCAACCTCGGGACGAATGCCCAGCTCGCGCTCACGCAGCACCGTGTAGATGCGGGCGATATCGCGCTTGACTGCACGCAGACGACCGTGGTTTTCCAGCTGGCCGGTGGCCGACTGGAAGCGGAGGTTGAACAGCTCCTCCTTGGACTTGCGCAGTTCCTCGACGAGACGGTCCTTATCGAAGCCGTCCAGCTGCTCAGTTGTCAGCTCTTTTGATCCAACTGCCATTTCTATTCACCACCCTCGCGACGCACAATGCGTGCCTTCAACGGCAGCTTATGGATCGCCAGGCGCAGTGCCTCACGAGCTACCTCTTCAGAAACACCGGAGAGTTCGAACAGAACCCGTCCCGGCTTGACGTTTGCAACCCACCACTCCGGAGAACCCTTACCGGAACCCATGCGGGTTTCGGCCGGCTTCTTCGTCAGCGGACGGTCCGGATAAATGTTGATCCAGACCTTTCCGCCACGCTTGATGTGGCGTGTCATGGCAATACGTGCAGCTTCAATCTGGCGGTTGGTGACGTATGCAGGCGTCAGAGCCTGGATACCCCACTCGCCGAAGCTGACGGCAGTGCCGCCGGTTGCAGCGCCGGAGCGACCCGGGTGGTGCTGCTTACGGAACTTGACTCGACGTGGGATAAGCATTTAAGCCTGTCCTCCTTCTGCTGCGGGGGCAGCTGCCTCAGCGGCCGGAGCCTCTGCAGCAGGCGCGGCGGCCTTGTCGCCGCGGTCGTTGCGACGACGGCGGTCGCCGCCGCGGTCGCCACGGTCGGCTGCCGGGCCGCGGCCCGGACGGTCGTTGGAGCGTCCGCGGGACGGTGCAGCAGCCTGCTGTGCAGCCAGTTCCTTAGCGGTGACGTCACCCTTGTAGATCCAAACCTTCACACCAATGCGGCCGAAGGTGGTCTTGGCCTCGAAGAAGCCGTAGTCGATCTGCGCGCGGAGGGTGTGCAGGGGCACACGGCCTTCGCGGTAGAACTCCGAACGGCTCATTTCGGCGCCGCCCAGACGGCCGGAGCACTGGATACGGATACCCTTTGCACCTGCACGCTGTGCGGACTGGATGGCCTTCTTCATCGCACGGCGGAAAGCCACGCGGGAAGAGAGCTGCTCAGCAACACCCTGGGCAACAAGCTGGGCTTCCATCTCGGGGTTCTTGACCTCGAGGATGTTCAGCTGAACCTGCTTGCCGGTGAGCTTTTCCAGCTCGCCGCGGATGCGGTCCGCTTCGGCGCCGCGGCGGCCGATCACGATGCCCGGACGTGCAGTGTGGATATCCACACGGACACGGTCACGGGTGCGCTCGATCTCAACCTTGGCGATGCCGGCGCGGTCCATGCCAGTGGACATCAGCTGACGGATCTTGATGTCCTCGCGGACGAAGTCCTTGTAACGCTGGCCCGGCTTGTTGCTGTCAGCAAACCAGTGCGATACGTGGTCAGTGGTGATGCCGAGTCGGAACCCGTGCGGGTTTACCTTCTGTCCCACTTAGCGTTCCTCCTCGTTCGTAGGGGTTGCGACTACCACGGTGACGTGGCTGGTCCGCTTGTTGATGCGGTAGGCGCGGCCCTGGGCCCGCGGCTGGAACCGCTTCATGGTGGGTCCTTCATCAACGAATGCTTCGCTGATGTAGAGGTCACCTTCGTCGAAGGCCACGCCGTCACGGTCCGCGAGGACTCGTGCATTGGCCATAGCCGACTGAACTACCTTGAATACCGGCTCCGAAGCTGCCTGGGGGGCAAACTTCAGAATTGCCAGAGCCTCATTCGCTTGCTTGCCACGAACAAGGTTGACGACGCGCCGGGCCTTCATAGGCGTTACGCGGATATGACGCGCAATTGCCTTGGCTTCCATTGCTTTCCTTCTCTCGTCTTCTGCCGAAAGAGCAGCGCCTAGCGGCGCTTGCCCTTGCGGTCGTCCTTCACATGGCCGCGGAATGTCCGCGTCAGAGCGAATTCGCCGAGCTTGTGCCCGACCATCGACTCGGTGACAAACACCGGAATGTGCTTACGTCCATCGTGTACGGCGATCGTGTGCCCGAGCATGTCGGGGATGATCATCGAACGGCGGGACCACGTCTTGATGACGTTCTTGGTGCCCTTTTCGTTTTCGGCCGCTACCTTAAGGAACAGGTGCTGGTCGACGAAGGGGCCTTTCTTCAGGCTGCGTGGCATGTTTCCAGGCTCCTATCGCTTGTTCTTGCCGGAACGACGGCGACGCACAATGAGGTTGTCGCTCTCTTTATTGGGGCGGCGGGTACGGCCTTCGCGCTTACCATTCGGGTTGACCGGGTGGCGTCCACCGGAGGTCTTACCTTCACCACCACCGTGCGGGTGGTCAACCGGGTTCATGGCGACACCGCGGACGGTCGGGCGAACGCCCTTCCAGCGCATACGGCCGGCCTTGCCCCAGTTGATGTTGGACTGCTCGGCGTTGCCGACCTCGCCAATCGTGGCGCGGCAGCGGACGTCAACGTTGCGGATTTCACCGGAGGGCAGACGCAGCTGGGCGAAGCGGCCTTCCTTGGCAACGAGCTGAACAGAAGCACCGGCGGAGCGGGCCATCTTGGCACCGCCGCCCGGACGCAGTTCAACGGCGTGGATGGTGGTACCCACGGGGATGTTGCGCAGCGGCAGGTTGTTGCCGGGCTTGATGTCAGCCCCGGCGCCGGCCTCTACGAAGTCGCCCTGCTTGAGCTTGTTCGGAGCAATGATGTAACGCTTGGTGCCATCAACGTAGTGCAGCAGCGCAATGCGGGCGGTACGGTTCGGATCGTATTCGATCTCGGCAACGCGAGCGTTGACGCCGTCCTTGTCGTGGCGACGGAAGTCGATCAGACGGTACTGACGCTTGTGTCCACCACCCTTGTGCCTGGTCGTGATCTTACCGGTGTTGTTACGGCCGCCCTTCTTGGGCAGCGGACGTACCAACGACTTTTCCGGCGTTGACCGCGTGATTTCGGTGAAGTCGGCTACGCTCGAGCCGCGACGGCCCGGGGTAGTCGGCTTGTATTTACGGATTCCCATTATTTATTCCTCGTTAAAGTGGTCTCCGCCCTAGCTGAGCGGACCGCCGAAGATGTCGATTGTGCCGTCCTTGAGGGTGACAATTGCGCGCTTGGTGCTCTTGCGCTGTCCCCATCCGAACTTGGTGCGCTTACGCTTACCGGCACGGTTGATGGTGTTGATCGAGTCGACCTTGACGGAGAAAATCTTCTCCACGGCCAGCTTGATCTCGGTCTTGTTCGAGCGGGGGTCGACCAGGAAGGTGTACTTACCTTCGTCGATCAGGCCGTAGCTCTTTTCCGAGACGACGGGTGCAAGCACTACGTCGCGCGGGTCCTTAGCGGTGGTCGCGCTCACTTGGCGTCCTCCTTGACAGTGTTCTTGCCGACGAACTCGTCGTAGGCAGCCTTGGTGAAGACCACGTCGTCGGAAACCAGCACGTCGTAGGTGTTCAGCTGATCTACGTAGATCACGTGAACTTCCGGGACGTTGCGCACGGACAGTGCAGCAACATCGTTGGCGCGCTCGATAACAACGAGCAGGTTCTTGCGGTCGGAAACCGAACGCAGGGCGCTCAGTGCGTCCTTGGTGGAAGGCTTGGTGCCTTCAACCAGGGATTCGAGGACGTGGATACGGCCGTTGCGTGCCCGGTCAGACAGGGCGCCGCGCAGTGCAGCAGCCTTCATCTTCTTGGGGGTGCGCTGGCTGTAGTCGCGGGGCGTCGGTCCGTGGACAACGCCGCCACCGGTCATGTGAGGCGCACGGATCGAGCCCTGGCGAGCCCGGCCGGTGCCCTTCTGCTTGAAGGGCTTGCGGCCTGCACCGCTAACCTCGGCGCGGGTCTTCGTCTTGTGCGTACCCTGGCGGGCGGCTGCAAGCTGAGCAACTACCACCTGGTGGAGCAGCGGTACGTTCGTCTGAACGTCGAAGATCTCTGCGGGGAATTCAACAGTGGTTTCGTTAGCCATGAGACTAAGCTCCCTTCACGGCGGTGCGTACGAGGACGACCTGGCCGCGGGCGCCGGGAACGGCACCCTTGATCAGCAGGAGCGACTTCTCGGCGTCCACACCGTGAACCGTGAGGTTCATGGTGGTGTGCTTGACAGCGCCCATGCGGCCTGCCATCCGAACGCCCTTGAAGACGCGTCCCGGGGTGGATGCGCCACCGATGGAACCCGGCTTACGGTGGTTCTTGTGTGCACCGTGGGAGGCACCGACGCCGTGGAAGCCGTGACGCTTCATGACACCGGCAAAGCCCTTGCCCTTGGAGGTTCCGGTGACGTCGACCTTCTGGCCGGCTTCGAAAATCTCAACGGAGAGTTCCTGGCCCAGCTCGTAGGTGTCGGCATCTGCGGTACGCAGTTCAACTACGTGGCGGCGCGGCGTGACGCCGGCCTTTTCAAAGTGGCCGGCCAGCGGCTTGGTCACCTTGCGCGGATCGATCTGGCCGTAGCCGATCTGAACGGCGGTGTAGCCGTCCTTTTCCGCGCTGCGCAGCTGCGTGATGACGTTGGAGTCAGCCTGGACGACGGTAACGGGGATGAGCTTGTTGTTCTCGTCCCAGACCTGGGTCATGCCGAGCTTGGTGCCCAGCAGTCCCTTTACCTGGCGTGTAAGTGAAGTAGACATATTATCCGCTCCCCCCCTACAGCTTGATTTCGATGTTCACGTCTGCAGGCAGGTCAAGACGCATAAGCGAGTCAACGGCCTTAGGCGTGGGGTCAATGATGTCGATCAGGCGCTTGTGCGTGCGCATTTCAAAGTGCTCGCGGCTGTCCTTGTACTTGTGCGGCGAACGGATAACAACGTAAACGTTCTTTTCCGTGGGCAGCGGCACGGGGCCTACTACCGTTGCGCCTGCACGCGTGACCGTCTCAACGATCTTCCGTGCTGATACGTCGATGACCTCGTGGTCGTACGACTTCAGCCGGATGCGGATTTTTTGTCCCGCCATGGCGTCGTGCCTCTTTCTTCGAGTAATGCTCTCTGTACAGTTTTTGCGCCGAACTGCCTTACGGCCTGGCACCCCTCCAACAGACTGAATCCGGATGAATCCGGGTTCCTCACCCTGTCGAGGCTCCGACCCCCGCGCTCGGGCGTGTCGCGGTGTTGAGACCGACGACCCCGAGAAAGAATAGGGGCGGGTTATATATGGGCTCTTCCCCTGAAGGATCCGACCCTGCACCAGGCATTATCCTGGCCGGGACGCAATCTCACCACTGCCTGTTTCCTGCAGTTCAGCAGGAGCAAGGGCGCGTGTGGGCACAAAAGCGCTTGAACAACTTCTCTAGTCTGCCAGACTTGGGCACGGATGGCCAATCAGGCACCGCACCTACGACAAGGCAATGCCGGTGTAGCGGCATACCTTGCACTATCTGGCTGCTGCCGCCCGGGCCTGAGGTTTCCCTGCCCGAGGTTTCCAAGGGCCGATGTTTCCAAAGGGCCAGCGGAGCGTCAACTTCCAACAGTCTAACCCAGGCGCCGCGGCTCCCTGAAACGGTGTCCGTGGCAGGCCGCATCTCCTGGACTCAGGGCATGCCGTCCCGGTTGGACCGGCGGATCCGCTTGGTGCGGTCGATTTCGGAACGGAAGTTCTTCCGGGTCCAGCCCACACCGGCGGCGACGGCTGCCGCAATGACCAAAAGAATGAGAAGTTCCATCCTCCGAGCCTAGCGGAGGATGGAACTTCGTGTCAGAGGGTGCGCCCACCCGCGCCCGGGGCTTCCGGGGCTTGGCTGTCCGGGTCCGGACCGTTTTCCGGCAGTGGCGGTGCCGGGGGCGCCCCGGGCACCGGCTGCGTCCAGGGCGCCGCCTGCATCGTCCCCGAAGAGGGCGCTCCTCCCGGCGCCGGCTGCATAAGCCCCGGGCCCGCCGCTCCCCCGGCCGGTGCAATTGGGTCCGAGTGATGCGTTCGGTTCTGCTCCGTGCCGTCGGCGTCGGAACGGACACGGGTGAGCCGCCATACAGCCAGCGCGATCAGTCCGACACCCAGCAGTGCCAGCAGGAGGAAGGTATAGCCGCGCAGGTACCACAGCACGGCCAGCACCACACCTGCCGCTCCCCACATGGTGAACAGCCGCCGGCTGGCCAGCAGTCCGAAGGCGAGCAGGCCGGCATGGGCCACCAGTGCCCACAGCTGCTTGCCTCCGCCTCCGCTGATGACGGTGAGCAACCCGCTCGCGGAGAGGATGGCGGCAGAAACCGTCAGGAAGGCCGTTCCGCGCTGTTCGCGCCTTCGCAGGAACTCGTAGCCGGCCATCGCGGCCAGCACGCACGCCCAGTACTGCACGGACCAGAAGACGTTCACCCCGCCCAGCACCAGCCAGCTAATCCGCTGAACCGCCAAGGCAGTGAGGACGGCTCCTCCCTGCATTGCCTGTTCACGCCACTGCCGGGGAAGCTCCGGGAGTGCCAGGGCCGCGGCCGCGATGACGGTCACGGACCCCGCCACGGCAGTTGAATCCGACGCCATGGCGGGAACTGCGGCCATCGCAGCGACTAGTGCAGAGGCACAACCCATGATCCGACGCCTCAGCAACTGAGGTGAACCGGAACCGGCGCCGGGCACCTGCACGGCACTGTCCGGTGCGCTTTCGTCGCGCTGGTCCCAGCTGCGTCCTGCCGGAAGGAACGCACGAAGCAGCTGAAGCAGGGCAGCTGCCGCCCAGGCGGCAGCGAGGAACCTGTACCCGGCCGCCCCAAGACCTTTGGAGTAACTGTCCCCCACTGCAGCCGACAGGCATAGTGCCGCGGCGAACAGGAGCGGCGGGGTTCCCAATGCTGCCCATGGCTGTGCCCGGCTGTAGGACAGGACCAGGCACACTGCCCCGCCCACGGCGAAGCCAGCGGATGCGAGGAACGCGTTTCCGGTGGCCCCGGCTGTGAACAGGACGGCAGCCGCGTACCCCGCCGACGCAGCCAGCAGCGGCATCCTGGTATCCGCGTGCCAGGACCGCCGGGTCTCTCCCCACAGCGCTGCCGCACCGAGGGCGAGCAGAACCAGGCCCGCGGCTTCCGAGCTGAGCACCGGTTCGGGCAGCAAGCCCTTCTCCGCCAAATCAGGCAGGCCGGAAAGGACCAGCGGCAACGCCCCCAGCGCCAGGGCTGCCGGATAGAGTATCCATCCAGAGCGTGCTTCGGAAGCCCGGTGCCGCCGGGCGAAGGCAGGTACCGCTGCGGCCAGGAGCAGCAGCAGCAGAACTGCCGCCACGTCCCGGCGGGCTTCCGTGCCAGTGTGCAGGGCGTAAAAACCGGGTGCCAGGACCAGCAGGGCCAAGCTGATCCACAGTGATGTTTCGGAGTAGCCGCCGCCGTCAAGGCGTCGGTGTAGCGCCGTTCGCACCAGGTGCTGCGCCGCCGTTGCTGCCGCTCCTGCTGCCACCAAGCCGTGCGCATCGCCACCAAGGTCCGCAACCGCCAATACGGCCAAGACGATCAGCAGTCCCTGAACCGCCAGCAGGTACAAGCCCCGGTTCGGCTGCCTGCGGTTCACTGCAAGACCGGCGGCATAGGCCAGGCCGGCCAGGACCAGCAGTTCGTAGCCGCGCAGGCCCAGGAGCCCGGCACCCACGGCAGCCGCCGCGGCAAACCCGGCTGGTGCAGCCGGCTCGAACCTGTCCGGGACCAACAGCGAAGCAGCTGCGTTGGCGGCAAGGGCCGCCCACAGCAAGGCAAGGCTCCAGGCCGCAGGGCCTTCCACGCCGCGTGACGCAGCCGCGGCAAGGACTGCGATGAGGGCAGCGGCAGTGATCAATTCCGCAGCCAGCGGCAGCGGCCGCCCCCGGCGGAGGCGGACGGCGGCAGCCACCTGCGTAACCACCGCGACCGCAGCAGCGCAGGCGATCAGGAACAGCAAGCTGCCCGGGTCGCCGGTCCCCCGCGGCAGCAGGGCATACGCCCCGGGCACCGCCGCGGATGCGGCGAGGCCGCCCCACCGGCCGGCGCCGGCCAGTCCCATCGGCTCTATGCGGGCGGCAAACAGGGTCCGCAGCAGGTGCAGCACACCGATGCTCACCGCGAGGGCAGCGAAGATCCGGTGCACATTTCCGGTCACATCCGCAGCCACCAGCCCGGAGAGGACAACAACCAGGGCCTGCGCAGCCAGCAGGTGGGCCCCTCGCAACGGCGGGCGGCGTGGCGTGACCGGGGGGCGCTGCCAGTGCGAAGAAATCCTGGCGAACAGCACAACGCAGTACGCCAGTGCGGCTGCCGTCAGCAGTTCGTAGCCCCGCAGTCCCAGGACGCCCGCCCCGATAAGGGCCGCCGGGAGGAAACCTGCCGGGCCTGCAGCGAGGTACCGCCCCCTCGGGTGCAGTACCGAGGTCAGAACGTTTGCGGCTACCAGTACCCACAGGCCGGCCAAAGCGAGCCCCGGGTCCTCGGCCCCGCGCAGGCCGCAGGCCAGCAGCACAGTTCCAGCCGCGGCTGACAAGGCTGTTATACCCGGCCGGTATTCCGGTTTCCCCTGCCGGAGGCGCAGCACCGTCATTACCTGATTCGCTGCCAGGGCCGCGGCCGTTCCGGCGAGGGCCCAAGCACCCGGATCCGCTCCAACGGACTCTGCCAGGGATGCCAGGAGCACCAGAGGCACCAGCAGGACTGCGGCTGCGCGTGCCGCGAGGACAAACACCGCTCTCCGACCGGGGCCGCTGCGTACTGCGCGAATGACCAGGTAGGCAGTGAGGGCTGCGGTAACCAGCACTGCCGGCCACAGGGATACCCGGGGCTCCACAGCCGTGGGAACCAGCACCAGAAGCACTGGGACGGCAACCCCGAACTCCAGCACCCCGCCAACCTTCCAGCCGGCGGCAAGGTAGGCCAGCAGAACCACAAGGGCCGTACCGGCGAACACAACCATGTTCCCGCCCCACATGGCAAAGGCGTAGGCCAGGCCTGCCAGCACCCCTGCTCCGGCCTGAACCGCCAGCAGCACCGCAACATCCACGCGGAAAAAGCGCCCGGCCGACTGCTGCACTGTCCGTGCCGGCTTTTTAACCAGGCTGACTGAAGCGGCCCCGGGAGTATCCGCACCGGACAGCTCAGGCAGGCTTCCGCCCTGGCCACCCACGGCCCCTGCGGTTTGGGGAGCGCCGGTTCCGCTGCTGCGGTGCCGCCTGGCCTCGTCCTCATTGTCCAGCGGCAGGCCCGCTGCCCTGGATGCGGCTTGCATCAGTGCAGCGGCGCCGTAAACCGGACGCCGCAGCAGGACGCCCGCCAGTTGGGCCAGGACCTGTACGGCAAAGGCCAGCAACGTGGCTTGGCCGCTGTCGGTGAATGAGTAGAACAAGGCTGTGAGCCCCACGGTGCCCGCAGCACGCAGTCCGTAGCTGTTTACCAGCATGTGGCGGTCCGGGCCCTGCCACAGCATGACCGCGTAGTAACAGGCGAAGGCGAGGAAGAGGACTGCCAGCTGCGCGGCGCCCAGATCATCTGAAATCCAGGCTGAGGCAACCGCGGTGGCCGGTACGAGGTAGCGGTGGGAGCGGACAAAGGCGTCCAGATAAAGGTTGTTCAACCATTTGGGGCGGCGGACTGCCGCGAGGCTGATCAGGGTCGCGAGGATGACCGTAGACAGGAAATACCAAACAATTCCCCAGCGGAGGGCGGCACCGGAGGCCAATCCCGAAGACAACAGGAACGTGAGCGCCAGGTAGGCCACCACCCGGCTTTCGATCTTTGCTGCGGCATAGGCGAAGGCGGCGGTTCCGGCAACGGAAGTGAACAGCCAGGCGGCCGGGCCGTCATGGAGGACGAGGTTGAACAGCGCCAGTCCCACAACCGGTATCAGTGCCAGTCCGGTACCGGTGAAGGCGACGGCTGCCGGACGGAGCCGCCGGCTGCGGGCATGGATCACAAGTCCCGAGACGTAAAACAGTGCCGTCACCGCAACCACGCCGGAGAAGCGCGCCTGCTCGGGTATGGCCAGGCCGATAAACAGGGCGGCAGCTGCCACCAGCAACAGGCTGGCGGAGTACAGCGTGATGTTGATGTTCCGCAGGTCCCGGCGGCGTTTCTCCTCGCGGAGTTCAGCCTCGGTCTTGGCCCGCGGCGGTTCTGGCGCCGGCACCGCGGGCGGTGCCGGCGGCATGCCCTGTCCCCGCCGCGCAACCAAGGACGGATCGGCTGCGATAGATGCCGCGCTGGCGCCGGCCGGAACCGGCGCCGCTGACGGCAGCACCGAATGAGCAGACTGGGCAAAATTCACGTTGGCAGAGTTAGCCGGAGCGGAGTTCGGTGGCGCAAAAGCCGGTGGAGCGGCCGTCACGTGCGGTTTTGCATGGTCGCCGGCAGTGGTCTGGGCCGCTTGTGGAGCGTGCGCTGCTTGTGCCGCAGCGCCGGCGTAGCCGGCCCGGTACCCCTCGTCATAGATCTGGTCCGGTGGCGGCAAGGGCCTGCCCATACTGTCCATTCCGCGCGCTGCCTTGCGGCCCGCTGAACGGCCTATGAAATAGCTGGCTGTGATTGCAGCCAGGAAAAGCAGGAAGACCCCCATCGATCTGCTTCCTTCCGGTTTTTGTGCTCCAGCCGGTATTGGCTCTTGCCTATCCTAGGGTGACGGCGCTCACTTCCCCGGCAAGGGGCGCTCCCGTGGACAAAGGACCTGCATCCCGGTCCGTCGCCGCTGTGTGGAGGAGAGGTCCCGTCCGGCCGCTTCCGCCCCGCCCGGCTTGGCCGGGCCACCCGTTTCCACCGCTGATCCCTACCGCAGCGCAGCCGATTCGCTTCACGGCGGAACCGGACCGCGGGAGGCTGTTCCGACCCGGATACCAAGCTGGTAGCGTCGGCGCACGAGGGGTGGCAGGGGTAGGCACGCAGACAACAGGAAGGCCGTGCGGCCATGTATCTTTCGGTCCTCGGAACGCACGCCGGCATCAGCGGCACAGTGCAGGTTCCCAACTCCAAGTACCACGCCCACCGCGCCCTGATCCTGGCCTCGCTGGCATCCGGCAGCAGCAGGATTTCCGGTCTCACGGATGCCCGGCACGTGCAGTACACAGTGGCCATGCTGCGCCAGCTGGGCACCGGCATTGAGATCGAGGGCGACACATTCGTGGTGCACGGGGGAGCCTACCGGCCGCAGCGGGACACCGTATCGGCGGGGAGTTCGGGAACTACCTTGTACTTCATGGTGGGGCTGGCTGCGCTGGCCGGGCGGGACGTCACAGTGACGGGCCAGAAGTACTTCCAGCGCCGGCCCATCGGGGCACTGCTCGCCGCCCTGCGCGACATGGGCCTGGATGTTTCCTCCACCAACGATTGTCCGCCGATACGGGTCCGCAGCGGCCGCCCGCACGGCGGTGAAGTGCACATCCCCGGAACCCTGTCCCAATGGGTCTCCGGCCTGCTGCTGCTGGCCCCGTTCGCCCGCACGGAAACGACGGTGTTCGTGGACGGCGCTCAGAATGAAAGCAGCTACATAGAGCTGACGATCGCCATGATGCGGCAATTCGGACTGCAGGTCGACGCCGATCCGGACTTCCGGCGTTTTCGGATTCCGCCCAACCAGCAGGCGGTACCCGCGAATCTGCGCATGCCGCCGGACATCGGGTCGGCCGCCTTCGGCGTCGCCGCGGCCGCGCTCCATCCCGCAGACATTACGCTGGCCGGGTTGTCCTCCGCCTCCTCCTCCGGTTCCGACCACCCGGAAGCGGACTTCCTTGACCTGGCGCGTTCCATGGGGGTGCCCCTGGAGCTGGATCCTGCCGCCGGCGCAGTCCGTATCCGGCACGGCGGGCTGCGGCTGCAACCGGTGGAGGTGGACTGCCGCCGCGTACCGGATATGCTTCCCATCCTCTCGGTCATGGCCTGTTTCACCGGCGGCCGCAGCGTCTTCCACCACGTTGACCACGTGCGGATGAAGGAATCAGACCGGGTAGCTGCCATGCTGCAGCTGAACGCGATGGGCGCAGACCTCAGCGTGGAAGGTTCTTCCCTGGTGATCCGCGGTGTGCGCGGCCTGAACGGGTCGGACCTTTCCTCCTTTAACGACCACCGCGTCCTGATGTCCCTTGCCGTTGCAGCCTCCGCAGCAGAGGGCCGCAGCACCCTCACATATCCCAATGCGTATCGGATTTCCTACCCGGAGTACCTGGCCGCCATGACTGCCTTCGGACTGCGCATGGAGGTGCAGGACGGAGTCATCCGCCGTGCGCGCCTGGCCCGTCCGGCGCGCACGGCCCGCGGCAGCAGTGCCCGGACCATCGCCACCCCGGCCGCTGTGGAGGCCGCCGCTGCAGTCACCGGGCCGGATTGGGTGCGCAGGTGGGCTGCGGAACGTCCCAGCGAGACGGCGGTGGTCGACGGCGGTGCCAAGGGATCAGGGCACTTGACCTGGTCGGAGCTGGACACGGCAGCCGACCGTACCGCCGCAGCGCTGCTGGAGCTGGGGGTACAGCCGGGAGACCGCGTGGCCTTCCAGCTGCCCAACTGCAGTGAATTCGTGATTCTCACCGTGGCCTCCCTGCGCATCGGCGCGGTGGCGGCGCCGCTGATGCCCATCTTCCGCGAACGCGAAGTGGCCTTGGCACTGCAGCGTGCACACGCCCGCGTATTCGTCACCCTGCAGGAATTCCGCGGCCGCCGGCCCGCTGCGGAGCTGGCCGGACTGGTCGGGCAACCCGCCCCGGCCGGACCGGAACCGGGCCTGCCCGTGCGGGACGTGCTGGTACTGCGCGCTCCGGGCAGCGCGGATCCCCTCCCCAAGGTCCACGGCGGGCCGCGGTTCAGTGACTGGCACCAGACCCTGGCACAGGCCCGGCCCGATCCCGGCACCCTCTCCCGGTACTCCCCCACGGCGCGCGACGCCGCGCAGCTGCTGTTCACGTCCGGCACCTCCGGCGAGCCCAAGGGCGTTGTGCACCGGCACGGAACGCTGAGCCGGGCCGCAGCCATGGAAGCGGCGCACCTGCGCCTGACCAGTGACGACGCAGTGTTCATCCCCTCGCCCCTGGCGCACCAGACCGGCTTCCTGTACGGCATGTGGCTGTCCTTTGTCCTGGGCTGCCCGCAGATCCTGCAGCCGGTCTGGGACGCGGGACGTGCCCTGCAGCTGATGCACGGCTGGCGCGCCACGTTTGTGCAGGCTGCCACCCCGTTCCTCACGGACCTGGTGCAGGCAGTGGACGCCGGGGCAACAGCTCCGCCCAGCCTGCGCATTTTCGTCAGCACCGGTGCCGCCGTGCCGCGCTATTTGGCCGAACGGGCCACACGCGTGCTGGGTGCCGGGATCTGCGGGGCCTTCGGCACCACTGAAACCTGTTTGGGCACGTTGGCCGCGCCGCAGGACGAACCCGCGAAGGTATGGGGAACCGACGGCCGTCCCCTGGCCGGAGTAAGAACCAGGATTGTTGACGATGACGGTCGGCTGCTTCCGGCCGGTGTCGAAGGAAACTTCGAACTGAGCAGCCCCACGGTCTTTGACGGCTACCTCGACCGCCCGGACCTGACCAAGGAAGTCTTTACCGAAGACGGCTGGTACCGGACCGGCGACACTGCCGTAATGGACAGCGCCGGGTACCTGCGCGTCACCGGCCGGGTCCGGGACATCATCAACCGCGGGGGCGAGAAGATCCCGGTGGCTGAGATTGAGCAACTGCTGTTCCGGCACCCGTCTGTGCTGGACATTGCGCTGGCGGCCATGCCGGACGCACGGCTGGGCGAACGGGCCTGTGCCTTCGTGGTGCCGGTTCCAGGAGCTCCCCTGAGCCTGGCTGACCTCACCGTCTTCCTGGACCGGCACCAGGTGTCCAAGCATTACTGGCCCGAACGCCTGGAGCTGATGGATGCGATACCGCGCAATGCCGTGGGCAAAGTCCAGAAATTCCTCCTGCGGGACATGGCCCGGAACTTCGCCCCGGCAGGCGGGAACGGCCGGGACCCCTCCGTCTCCGGCTGAAGCACCCGGCAAATTAGTGCCTCCCCCAACCAGCAATATGAGCGTTATGAGTGAATCGGAGTCCACAGTGACCAGCACAGCCATCACCGCAGACGGACGGGGCAGCAGCGTCCCGGATTCGGCATACCGGGACCTGCTTTCAGCCGTGACCGCCTGGGTGGAAGGCCCCGGTGAAGCATGGGCGGAGCGCATCGAGTCCACCGGGCGGGTGCCCGATGCCCTGTGGAAGGAACTGCGGGAAGCAGGTTTCCTCTCCCTTGCGGCACCGGCGGACCTGGGCGGGCGGGGCGTGAGCTTCGTCCAGTGGATGGGATTGATGGAAGTCTTCTCCCGTTCGCATGCCTCCATCCGGATGATCGTGCACGTGGTTAACGGCACCTGGCGGGCCATGAACCCGCATGCCAGCGAACCGCAGCGGGAAAAATACCTGCGTCCCGCCGTCGCCGGCGACCTGGTGGTCGCCTTCACGCTCACCGAGCCCGGCAACGGCACCGGCGCCGACATCACCTCCAGTGTGCGGCGGGAGGGCGACACGTACTATCTCACCGGCCGCAAGCACCTGATCACCTTCGGCGTGCGCTGCGACTACTGGCTGTTGTTCGCCCGGCTGGCCGGCACCACCGGGCGGGACGGCACCGTCGCCCTGCTGGTGGACCGGCATGCCCCCGGCACCGTGGTGGAGGACACTTCGGAAACCATGGGCGTGCGGGGCACCGACCATGCCTCCCTGTCTTTCACCGACACACCGGTTCCGGTGGCAAACCGGCTGGGCGCGGAAGGCGACGGGCTGGCCGTGGCCCTGGGCGGCTTCCTGACCCCCAGCCGCATCTCGGTGGCCATGAGCTGCGTGGGCCTGGCCCGGCGCGCCCAGGAGCTTGCAGTCGCCTATGCCCTGGAACGCACCACTTTCGGCCAGCCGCTGGCTGCCCGGCAGGCCGTCGCCTTCGCCCTGGCTGAAAACGCCGCCGACATCGAAGCCGCTCGGGCCCTGACCATGACGGCGGCACAAGCCTGGCAGGACGGCAGCGAGTCTGCCCCCTCGCTGTCCTCCATGGCCAAGCTCACCGCGGTGGACATGCTCACCCGGGTCACGGACAAGGCCCTGCAGGTGCACGGCGGCATCGGCTACTGGAAGAGCATGCCCATTGAACGGGTCTACCGGGACGCCCGTGCCCAGCGGTTCGAAGAAGGAACCAACGAGATCCAGAAGACCGTAATTGCCCGCGACCTGTTCCGCCGCGCGCAGGCACCGGCTGCCGACGACGGCGTCGCGGCCGCCGTCCCCGATCCCGCAGCATCACCGGCCGCCCTGCGCTAATGCCCGCTGCCCGCGTGCCGGAAGTGTCCCTCACCAGGGTCTTCTCCCCCGTTTCCATTGGTTCGCTGCTCCTGCCGCACCGGATAGTGATGGGCTCCATGCACCTGAACCGGGAGGACGACGCCGGTTCCCTCGCAGCGTTCTACCGGGAACGTGCAGCGGGCGGTGCCGCGCTGATCGTGACGGGCGGCGCTGCGGTTAACCGAACCGGTGCCGGCGGCCCCAATTACCTGCTGATCAACGAGCCGGAAGCCGCTGCGGTGCTGGCACCGGTGCTCGACGCCGTCCATGAAGCAGGCGGGCGGCTGGCCCTCCAGCTCTTCCACGCCGGGCGGTACGCCTTCGAATCCACCTACGGACTGCGCCCGGCCGCCCCGTCACAGGTATTCTCCGGTTTCTCCCGGACCATGCCCGCAGAGATGACCGGACCGCAGATCGAGGACACGCTCGCCGACTTCGCTGCCGCAGCGGCCCGGGCCCGGGAACTCGGATTCGATGCGGTGGAGATCATGGGGTCCGAAGGCTACCTGATCAACCAGTTTGCCTCGCCCCTGACCAACCTGCGCCGGGACCGCTGGGGCGGCGATCCTGTGCGGCGGCAGGCCTTCCCGCTGGCGGTGCTGCAGTCGGTGCGCTCCGCCGTCGGCAGCACCTTCCCGGTGATTTTCCGCACCTCGGGCGCCGACTTCGTGGAGGGCTCCAGCAGCATCGGAGAGTCGGCTGACTTGGCCGTTGAGCTGGCCCGGGCCGGAGCCGACGCCCTCAACATCGGCATTGGCTGGCACGAATCCACCGTGCCGTCCGTGCAGGCGATGGTTCCCCACGGCCACTGGATGGGGATTGCCGGCGGCATCCGGGCAGCCCTGGCCGCAGCCGACGTGCCGGTACCGGTGATTGGCAGCAACCGGATCAACTCACTGCCGCTGGCAGAACAGGCGCTTGCTGCCGGCCACGCCGACCTGGTCTCCATGGCGCGGCCGTTCCTCGCCGACCCGGACATCGTGGCGAAGTCCCGGCGCGGAGATGCGCGGCTGGTGAACACCTGCATCGCCTGCAATGAAGCCTGCATTGACCGCTCGCTGGGGGCCGACCCGGTCTCCTGCCTGGTCAACCCGAGGGCCGGGCGGGAGAACTACTTCCCGCTGCTCCGCCGGCGGGAACTCCGAAACAGTGCCGCGGTGGCCGTAGTGGGTGCGGGACCGGCAGGGATGCAGGCAGCAGCCACCTTGGCGGACGCCGGGCACCGGGTGGACCTCTATGAGGAAGCAGATGGCATCGGCGGGCAGTTCCGGCTGGCCGGCCAGGTGCCGGGGAAAGCGGACTTCCTGCAGACCATCCGCTACTTCGGCAACGAACTACCGCGGCTGGGTGTCCGGATCAGGTGCGGGACCGCCCCCACGGCCCCGGTCTTGGCCGGCTACGCGCACGTCCTGCTGGCAACCGGTGTCCGTCCGCGGCCGGTACCGCTGCCCCGTACCGGAAACATCCCCGTACTGGACTACCGCCGTGCCTTTGCCGACGCTGAGCTGCTCGGCAACCGGGTGGTGGTTATCGGGGCAGGCGGAATCGGCGTCGACCTGGCCCGCCTCCTGGTGGAGTACGCCGGGACCGGACCCCGCCGGGTCACCATCCTGCGCCGCGGCGCGCGGATCGGTGCGGGCATCGGCCCGTCAACCCGCTGGGCAGTCCTGCAGGAACTGCGGGAAGCGGGGGTGCGCACCATGGCCCACACCGTTCCCCTGGAACTGCGCTCCGGCGGGCTCCTGGTCCGGGACGAGGCGGGAAACCGGACAGTGCTGCCGGCCGACGCCGTCGTCCTGGCCGCCGGACAGGTGCCGCACAACCCGCTGCAGGGGCACCTCGAGGCGGCCGGTGCACCGTTTACCGTTATCGGCGGGGCACGTGACGCGTCGGGGCTCAACGCCGTGCGTGCCTTCGAACAGGGACTGGCCGCAGCCACGGATCTTATCCGGTCCCTGGCCCGCACCCCGGCGGCGTCCGGAGTTGAAACCCCCGGGTTTAAACGCAGCAGGACCCCGCTGCCATAAGCAACGGGGCCCTGCTAAGAACCGAAAAGGTTCAGGCTAGAACATCAAAATTACTTGATGATCTTGGTGACGCGGCCTGATCCAACGGTGCGGCCGCCTTCGCGGATAGCGAAGCCGAGGCCCTCTTCCATAGCGATCGGCTGGATGAGCTCAACGGTCATCTCAGTGTTATCGCCGGGCATAACCATTTCAGTGCCCTCGGGGAGGGTGATGACGCCGGTTACGTCCGTGGTACGGAAGTAGAACTGCGGGCGGTAGTTCGAGTAGAACGGGTTGTGGCGTCCGCCTTCATCCTTGGACAGGATGTAGACGTTGGCCTCGAAATCGGTGTGCGGGGTAATGGAACCCGGCTTCACGATGACCTGGCCACGCTCTACGTCTTCGCGCTTGATGCCGCGGAGCAGCAGGCCACAGTTCTCGCCGGCCCATGCTTCGTCAAGCTGCTTGTGGAACATCTCGATACCGGTAACCGTGGTCTTCTGGACCGGACGGATGCCGACGATCTCGACCTCGGAGTTGATGGCGAGGGTACCGCGCTCGGCGCGGCCCGTGACAACGGTTCCACGACCGGTGATCGTGAAGACGTCCTCGATCGGCATCAGGAACGGCTTGTCCTTGTCGCGGATCGGGTCCGGCACGTTGTTGTCAACGGCGTCCATCAGCTCTTCGACGGAAGCAACCCACTTGGGGTCGCCTTCCAGGGCCTTCAGGCCCGAAACGCGGACGACGGGAGCGTTGTCCCCGTCGAATTCCTGGGAGCTCAGCAGTTCGCGAACTTCCATTTCCACGAGGTCGAGCAGTTCTTCGTCGTCAACCATGTCGGACTTGTTCAGTGCGACCAGCAGGTAGGGAACGCCCACCTGGCGGGCGAGCAGAACGTGCTCGCGGGTCTGGGCCATCGGACCGTCGGTAGCGGCAACCACGAGGATTGCGCCGTCCATCTGAGCTGCACCAGTGATCATGTTCTTGATGTAGTCAGCGTGGCCGGGAGCGTCTACGTGTGCGTAGTGGCGCTTCTCGGTCTGGTACTCGATGTGCGAGATGTTGATGGTGATACCGCGCTGGCGCTCTTCAGGTGCAGAGTCGATAGCAGCGAAATCGCGCTTTTCGTTCAGATCAGGGTACTTGTCAGCAAGCACCTTCGAAATGGCAGCGGTCAACGTGGTCTTGCCATGGTCAACGTGACCAATGGTGCCGATGTTGACGTGCGGCTTAGTCCGCTCGAACTTTGCCTTCGCCACGGGTTCCTCCTAGAGAGTTAGAAGACTCAATCTCCAGCCGCGCTTTTCGCAACTGAAACTGATGTAAGTCTACTGGGGGCTGTTTATTTGATGAAATTGCCGATTTCCGCAGCAGCCTGGCGAGGCCGCTCAGTTTGGCTATGCGCCCGGTCCGGGCCGAAACCCGGACCGGGCACACACGGCGGGTGTCCCGGCGTAAACCGTTCCACCCTCCAAGTTTTACTCGCCGCGCGTCTTCTGGATGATCTCGTCGGCAACTGCCTTCGGGACCTCGGCGTAGCTGTTGAAGGACATGGAGTACACGGCGCGGCCCTGGGTCTTGGACCGCAGGTCGCCGATGTAACCGAACATGCCGGACAGCGGGACGTGCGCCCGGATGACCTTTACGCCGGCTGCATCTTCCATGGACTGCATCTGGCCGCGGCGGGAGTTGATGTCACCGATGACTTCACCCATGTATTCCTCAGGGGTGCGGACTTCTACATCCATCAGCGGTTCCAGCAGGACCGGGTTGGCCATCCGTGCAGCTTCCTTGAAGGCCTGGCGTCCGGCAATCTTGAACGCCATTTCCGAGGAGTCGACGTCGTGGTACGCGCCGTCAAGCAGCGTGGCCTTGATGCCGACAACCGGGTAACCGGCGAGCACACCGTCAGTGAGGGCGCTCTGGATACCCTGGTCAACGGAGGGGATGTATTCGCGCGGAACACGACCACCGGTGACCTTGTTCTCGAATTCGTAGAACGTGCCGTCGGAAGTATCCAGCGGCTCGATCGCGATCTGGATCTTTGCGAACTGACCCGAACCACCGGTCTGCTTCTTGTGCGTGTAGTCGTGCTTGGCGACTGCACGGCGGATGGTCTCGCGGTAAGCCACCTGGGGCTTGCCCACGTTGGCCTCCACGCGGAACTCGCGGCGCATGCGGTCCACCAGGATGTCCAGGTGGAGCTCGCCCATGCCGGCGATGATCGTCTGACCTGTGTCTTCGTCGAGGGAGACCTGGAAGGTCGGGTCCTCTTCGGAGAGCTTCTGGATGGCCGTGGAGAGCTTCTCCTGGTCACCCTTGGTCTTCGGCTCGATGGCCACGGAAATCACGGGCTCCGGGAAGCTCATGGATTCCAGCACGATCGGGTCCTGCAGGTCGCACAGGGTATCGCCCGTGGTCGTATCCTTCAGGCCGATAGCGGCGTAAATGTGGCCCGTCGTGATTTCCTCGACCGGGTTTTCCTTGTTGGCGTGCATCTGGAAGAGCTTTCCGATGCGCTCCTTCTTCTGCTTGGTCGCGTTCATGACCTGGGCGCCGGAAGCAGCGTGACCGGAGTACACGCGGATGTAGGTCAGGCGGCCGAAGAACGGGTGCGTGACAACCTTGAAAGCCAGGGCGGAGAACGGAGCGTTGGCATCAGCGGCGCGCTCGAGGATGACCTCTTCGTCGCGGATGTCGTGGCCCTTGATGTTCGGCACGTCCAGCGGGCTGGGCAGGTAGTCGACGACGGCGTCCAGCATCGGCTGCACACCGCGGTTCTTGAAGGCAGAGCCGCACAGAACCGGGTAGACCTCGGAGTTGATGGTCAGCTTGCGGATGCCGGCCTTCAGCTCCGCAATGCTGATCTCTTCGCCTTCGAGGTACTTGTTCATCAGTTCGTCGCTGGCTTCAGCAACGGTCTCGACCAGCTGTGCGCGGTACTCTTCGGCCTTTTCCTGCAGGTCTGCGGGGATCGGCTCGATTTCGTACTTGGCGCCCATGGTCACGTCACCCTTGGCGTCGCCGCGCCAGGTCAGGGCACGCATTTCGATGAGGTCAACGACGCCCTCGAATTCGCTCTCGGAGCCGATCGGCAGCTGGAGAACCAGCGGCTTGGCGCCCAGGCGGTTGATGATCGTGTCTACGGTGAAGTAGAAGTCAGCGCCCAGCTTGTCCATCTTGTTGACGAAGCAGATGCGCGGCACATCGTACTTATCGGCCTGACGCCAAACAGTCTCGGACTGCGGCTCAACGCCTTCCTTGCCGTCGAAGACAGCGACGGCGCCGTCGAGGACGCGCAGGGACCGCTCAACCTCGACAGTGAAGTCAACGTGACCCGGGGTGTCGATGATGTTGATCTGGTTGTTGTCCCAGTAACACGTGGTAGCTGCGGAGGTAATGGTGATACCCCGCTCCTGCTCCTGTGCCATCCAGTCCATGGTGGACGCACCGTCGTGGGTCTCGCCAATCTTGTGGTTGACACCCGTGTAGAACAGGATGCGCTCGGTTGTAGTCGTCTTGCCGGCATCAATGTGGGCCATGATGCCGATGTTGCGGACCTTGTTCAGGTCGGTAAGCACGTCAAGTGCCACGGTTTCTCCCTATATTTGGTGTTTGCCGGTTCGACTGCGTTTATCTGCTTCGGGCCCCGCACCCCGCCTAAGCGGAATGCAGGGCCTCGAAGGAGGGGCCGCCGTCGGCCAGGCTTTTTACCAGCGGTAGTGCGCGAAGGCCTTGTTGGACTCAGCCATCTTGTGGGTGTCCTCGCGGCGCTTCACAGCTGCACCGAGACCGTTGGAAGCGTCCAGGATTTCGTTGCGGAGACGCTCGGTCATGGTCTTCTCGCGGCGGGCCTTCGAGTAGCCAACCAGCCAGCGCAGGGCCAGTGCGGTTGCACGGCCCGGCTTGACCTCAACGGGAACCTGGTAGGTGGCGCCGCCAACGCGGCGGGACTTAACCTCAAGGCTGGGCTTGATGTTGTCCATGGCCTTCTTCAGGGCTGCAACCGGATCCTGTCCGGTCTTCTCCTGAGCGCCTGCAAGTGCACCGTAGACGATGCGCTCTGCGGTGGACTTCTTGCCGTCGATCAGAACCTTGTTGATCAGCTGCGTGACCAGCGGGGAGCCGTAGACGGGATCCAGTACGAGCGGCCGCTTGGGGGCCGGACCCTTGCGGGGCATATTACTTCTTCTCCATCTTCGCGCCGTAGCGGCTGCGAGCCTGCTTGCGGTTCTTGACACCCTGGGTATCGAGGGCACCGCGGACAATCTTGTAGCGGACACCGGGAAGGTCCTTCACACGGCCGCCGCGCACCAGCACGATGGAGTGTTCCTGAAGGTTGTGACCCACACCGGGGATGTAAGCGGTTACTTCGATGCCGCCGTTGAGGCGGACACGTGCAACCTTACGCAGAGCCGAGTTCGGCTTCTTCGGGGTGGTGGTGTAAACGCGGGTGCAGACACCACGGCGCATCGGGCTGCCCTGGAGGGCAGGAGCCTTGGTCTTGGAGACCTTGGGTGAGCGGCCCTTGCGGACCAGCTGCTGAATCGTAGGCACTTTCGTGTTCTCCGTTTTTTCTCGAGATAATTCTCTGGTTGCCCCGCCCCGCTGCCGGCTGAAACCAACCAGGGGGCGACGCGCTTAAAGTCGTTGCCGCAATGCCCCGAGAAGTTCCGATACTCTCGCCGAAAGCGACCGTAGGCGTGCAAAAGTGTGGCATTCGTTGCGCAAGAAGCCCGCAACCCGGAAACAGGCCCGCCCATTCCTTCCGGAATGCATTCCTCCGAGTATCTCACCACGGAGGGCACGCGAGCGGCCTTCATCCACTGCCACACAAACAATTGGCTTTCAGTCTAGCAGACTTAAGCGGAGCCGGACGAAAGTGCGGCAGGGATCACATTCTGCTTGGCCCTGTCCCGCTAGCTTTGCGCCGCCAGGGCGGCCGTAATGGTGGCCGACGCCTGCTGCAGGTGCGGCACAACCCTGGCCGCTGCTTCCTCCAGTGTAGGCGCTTCGGTTCCGAGGCCTGCCTGCATGGAGGTGTTCAGCGCAGCCAGCACCTGCCCGCGGGGGTCGAATATCGGTACGGCCACCGAGCGCAGGCCCTGCTCCAGTTCCTGGTCCACAATGGCCCAGCCCTGTTCCCGCACCCGGGCAACCATACTCCGGAGCCGGTCCGGATCGGTCACCGTCCGGTCAGTCAGCGGCCGCAGCTCAACCGTGGCCAGGTACTCTTCGAACCGGTCCCCGGACAGGCCGGCCAGCAGCACCCGCCCCATGGAGGTGGCGTAGGCCGGAAACCTGGTGCCCACGCTGATGCCCACGGTCATCAGCCGGCGGGTGTGGATTCGGGCTATGTACACAATCTCGTTGCCGTCCAGGATGGAGGCGGAGGTGGACTCCGAAATCGCCCGTGAAAGGTCCTCCAGGACCGGTTGGGCCAGCTGGGGAAGGGACTGGCCCGACAGGTAGGAATACCCCAACTGCAGCACCAGCGCCGTCAGCTCGAAGGTCCGCCCGTCGGTCCGCACATAGCCGAGCTCCACCAGGGTGAGCAGGAAACGGCGGGCCGTGGCACGGGTCAGGCCCGTCCGGCGCGAGACGTCGCTGAGCGTCATCTGCACGTGCTCGGCGTCGAACGCGCGGATCACCTGCAGGCCCCGGGCCAGGGACTGGACGTACTGGTCGCTGGCCGGTGCGGTCCCGCTCATTTATCCCCCATGGTGTAGGCCTAGCTGCCGGCGTTGCCGCGAATCAGCTCAATGTCCATTGCTGCGGCCAGTTCCTCGAAGGTGGTGCCGAAGGTCTCGCGGACGTGGACCCCGTCTTCCTTCAGCAGGAAGACCGCCTCATTAGTGTAGACGCGCGTGACACAGCCGACGCCGGTCAGCGGGTAGCTGCATTCCTTCACCAGCTTGCTCGCACCGTCCCTGGTGAACAGGTTCATCATGACGTAGACGTCCTTGGCCCCGGTGGCCAGGTCCATGGCGCCGCCGACGGCGGGGATGGCGTCCGGCGCCCCGGTATGCCAGTTGGCCAAGTCACCGGAGGCAGATACCTGGAAGGCGCCAAGGACGCACACATCCAGGTGGCCGCCGCGCATGACGGCGAAGGAGTCGGCGTGGTGGAAGTAGGAGGCGCCGGGCAGTTCGGTCACCGGAATCTTGCCGGCGTTGATCAGGTCCGGGTCCACCTCGTCACCGTGCGCCTGGGGTCCCATGCCGAGCATGCCGTTCTCGGTGTGCAGGGTGATGTTCTGCTCCGGCTTCAAAAAGTCCGACACCAGGGTGGGCTGTCCGATGCCCAGGTTCACGAAGGACCCCGGGGCGATGTCCGCAGCTACAAGGGCTGCCAGTGCGTTTTTGTCCAGCTTTTCCGTGGTGCTCATGCTGCGGCCGGTGCTTTCTCCCGGTCCACGCGGACCAGGGTGTTGACGTAGATTCCCGGGGTCACGACGGTCTCGGGGTCTATCTGCCCGGTGTCCACTATCTCGCGGACCTGCACCATGGCGTGCTTCGCCGCCGCAGCCATGATCGGACCGAAGTTCCGTGCGGTCTTGCGGTACACGAGGTTGCCGGCGCGGTCCGCCCGCAGGGCCTTGACCAGGGCAAAGTCGGCATGAAGCGGCGTTTCGAAGACGTAGCCGCGGCCGTCGATCATCCGGGTTTCCTTGCCTTCGGCCAGCGGCGTGCCGAAGGCCGTGGGCGTGAAGAAACCGCCGATGCCGGCGCCGGCGGCCCGGATGCGTTCGGCCAGGTTGCCCTGCGGCACCAGTTCCAGTTCAATCTCCCCGGCCCGGTATCGGGCGTCGAAGATCTGCGAGTCGGACTGCCGGGGGAAGGAGCACACGATCTTCTTCACCCGCCCGGCGCCGATGAGCGCTGCCAGGCCCTGCTCCCCGTTGCCGGCGTTGTTGTTCACGACGGTCAGGTTGGCTGCTCCCTGGCGCAGCAGCGCTTCGATCAGTTCCACGGGCTGCCCGGCACGGCCGAACCCGCCGATCATCACGGTGGCGCCGTCGTGTATGGGCGCCACGGCCTCATCTGCGTCCTGGACTATCTTGAGCACGGTGTCTTCCTTACGGTTGAGCGGCGGGGCGGGTCAATTGGCGTTTTCCAGCACGACGGCGAGGCCTTGGCCGACGCCGATGCAGATGGCGGCCACGCCCCAGCGTTCCCCGGATTCCTGCAGCCGGCGGGCCAAGGTGCCCAGGATGCGGGCGCCGGAAGCCCCCAACGGGTGCCCGATCGCTACCGCACCGCCCCAGGCGTTGACGATCCCGGGGTCCACGTCCCACGCATCCAGGCATGCCAGGGACTGGGCGGCAAAGGCCTCGTTCAGTTCCACGGCGCCAACATCGCCCCAGCTGATGCCGGCGCGCTTCAGTGCGGTGTTGGCTGCTTCCACCGGTGCGTAGCCGAAGAACTGCGGTTCATTGGCGGCGGCGCCGCGGCCTGCGATGCGGGCCAGCGGCGCCAGCCCCAGGATCCCGGCCGCACTTTCGCTGCCCACCCAGGCCGCGGAGGCGCCGTCGTTCAGGGGCGAGGCGTTGCCGGCGGTCACTGTGCCGCCGGACGCGTCGTCGGACGCCGGGCGGAAGACAGTGCGCAGGGTGGCGAGCTTCTCCGTGGTGGACCCTGCGCGGATGCTTTCATCCCTGGCCAAGTCCACGCCGTCGACGGCGACGGTCAGGTTCGCGTACTTGCCCTCGTCCCATGCCCGGGCCGCCGAGGCATGGGAGGCGGCGGCGAATTCGTCCTGCCGTTCGCGGGTGATGCCGTACTTCTCCCGAAGCTGCTCGGTGGCCTCGCCCAGGGACACCGTCCATTCCTTCGGCATGGCCGGGTTGACCAGGCGCCAGCCCAAGGTCGTGGAGGCAAGGGCGGCGTCACCGGCGGGATACGGCAACTCGTTCTTGGGCAACACCCAGGGGGCGCGGCTCATGGACTCCACGCCGCCGATGAGCATCAGGTCCGCCTCCGAGGTGTTGATCTGGCGGGAGGCAATCATTGCCGCATCCAGCGAGGACCCGCAGAGCCGGTTGACGGTGGTGCCCGGAATGGAGGTCGGCAGTCCCGCCAGCAGGGCCGCCATGCGCGCAACGTTGCGGTTTTCCTCACCCGCGCCGTTGGCATTGCCGAAGACCACTTCATCGATCCGTTCCGGGTCCAGTTCCGGTGCCCGGGAGACGGCTGCCCGGATCACCTGGGCGGCCAGGTCATCGGGGCGGACGCCGGCGAGGGCGCCGCCGAATTTCCCGAAAGGGGTACGAACTGCGTCGTAGATATATGTCTGGTTCACCGGTGCTCCTTTGAAACGTGCTGCGAAGAAACTGGAATCGGAACGTTCGGACTGTTGGGTCTGGCTCGTTGCGCGGCTACGCCTCGGCGTCGATGTCCCGGAACACGCCCTGCGCCGTCTTGAACGCCGAGTTGGCTGCCGGGACGCCGCAGTAGATGGCGGACTGCAGCACAATCTCCTTGATCTCGTCGCGGCTGAGGCCGTTGCGCAGGGCCGCCCTGACGTGCATGGCGAACTCCTCCAAGTGGCCGTGCGCGATCAGGGCGGTGAGGGTGACGGCGCTGCGCATAGTGCGCGGCAGGCCCGGCCGGGTCCAGATGGTGCCCCACGCGTACTGGGTGATCAGGTCCTGGAAGTCGGCGGTGAACCCGTCCTTGCCGGCGTTGGCACGGTCCACGTGCTCGGGGCCGAGGACTTCCCGTCGGACGGCCATGCCCTCGTTGTACACGTCCTGCCGGCTCTTGTCTCCGTCTGCGATCACGGGCTAGATCCCTTCCAGGTACTGGGCGCCGAAGAAGTCCTTCAGCAGCTGCGCGGTTTGGGCCGGCTGTTCGGCCGGGACCAGGTGGGCGGCCTCGTTGACGACGGCGGCTGTGCCGTTGGTGACACGGTCCGCGATCAGGTCTGCAAACGAGGGCGGCGTGACGGCGTCTTCGGCGCCGGCGACGGCGAGCACCGGCACCGTGATGTCCGGCAGGCGTTCGCGGACGTCGAAGTTGGCGAGAGCGGAGCAGCAGTAAGCGTAGGAGAACCGGTCTGCATCCTGCAGCGAGTGCAGCAGGGCTGCGGCGGCGGCTGGTTCGCGCTCCATGAAGCCGGGCGCGAACCAGCGCTGTGCGGACCCCGTGATTTGCGTGGGGGTGCCCTGGGCGCGCACGGTGTCCGCACGCTCCTCCCAGCCCTCGGCGTCGCCAATCTTGGCACCCGAACACATCACGGCTAGCCCGTCGAACAGGTCGCCGTGGTCCAGGCCCAGCTGCAGTCCCACGGCGCCGCCCAGGGACACACCGGCGTAAAACACCGGGACGCCGGCGGCAATGTCCCCGGAACGGCGGGCACCGCGGACGAGGTCCGCGACGGCCGCCGCCAGGTCGTCGATGCTGAAGCCGTCCTCTGCGGCGGGGCTGGCGCCGTGGCCGGGAAGATCCCAGCCGATAACCGTAAAGGTGTCCAGGGCTGCTGCCGCCCGGTTCCATAGCGGCAGGGCTGCCGTTCCCAGCGAAGGCCCGGCGATCAGCACGGGAGCACCGGGCCCGGTGAGGCGGGTTGCCTTGATGGCGGGGATGCTCATGCGCTCGGCTTTCCGGGGTAGGCGGCGGTGATCCGTTCAATCAGCGCTGCCGCCTCCCCAAGGTATTGGGCGGGGTCGAGGAGGGACAACAGGTCCGCGTCGGAGAGCACCTGCACCGGCACGACGCCGCGCAGCAGCTTTTCGAAGGGCTCCCCGGAGCTGAGCGAGGCGGCAACTGCCTCGGAGATCATCTCCTTGCCGCTTCCCGGCATGCCGTTGCGCTCCATGTGGTCATCGAGCAGCGGCGCCGCAACGGCCATGATCTTCTCGCTGACCACCAGGGGCCCGGCACTGTCCAGGTTCCGAGCCAGCGCCCCGGTGTGCACCTGCAGCCCCTCGGCCAGTTCAGCCAGGTGGGCGGCCGCTCCCCCGGCCAGGCGCAGCATGGAGCGCAGGGCCTGCCACTCCACGTGCCAGGACCCGCTGGGACGCTCGTCGTCTGCTGCCGCCGCGGCGGCCTGCAGCTGCACCCCGTGGCCAGGCGCGGCCAGCGCGGCGCTGCGGATCAGGACGGACAGGACCGGGTTCTGCTTCTGCGGCATGGCCGAGGAACCGCCGCGCCCGGCGGCACGGGGTTCGGATACCTCGCCGATCTCGGGGCGGCTGAGCAGCAGGACGTCGTTGGCCATTTTCCCGGCGGCAGCGGTGAAGTCCTGCAGGGCGTTGCCCAGGGCGGTGACGGGAAGCCGGTTGGTCTGCCACGGCGCCACGGGGTGGGACAGCCCGAGCGCGTCAGCAAGGCGTTCGGTGAGGTCGAAACTGCTGATCCGTCCACCTTCGGGCTGTGCGCCGGCAGCCGCCGTGGTGAGGGCAGCGAGGGTACCCGAGGCACCGCCCCACTGCAGGGGCAGGGCAGCGGCCGCGGTGCGCAGGTTCGTGGTGGCCTGCCCGACGCCGTGCAGCCACTGGGCGGCGCGCAGGCCGAAGGTTGACGGCGTCGAATGCTGGGTCAGGGTCCGGGCCACGCACAGCGTTGCGGCATGCTCCCGGGCCAGGTTTCCCAGCCCTGCGGCGGCGCGGTCCGCGTCGGCCGCAATGACGTCCAGTGCGCGGCGGGACATCAGCATCAGCGCGGTGTCCATAACGTCCTGGCTGGTGGCGCCGCGGTGGACTGCGGCGGCCGCTGCAGCTCCCCCCGGCCCGGACCGCACCCGTGCGCGCAGGTCGGCCAGCAGCGGTATTACCGGGTTCCCGCCGCCCTGGGCACGCACGGCCAGGGACGCGGCGTCGTACTGGGACGCGTCACTTGCCTCGGCCACCGCTTCGGGAGCGGAGGGGCCGGCCCGGCCGGCGGCGGCCAGCACCCGCACCCATTCCAGTTCAACATCCAGGAGGGTTTGGAGCAGCTGCCGGTCTCCGGTCAGCTCCGCCGCGGGCGTCCCTGCCCAGACCGGCGCGAGCAGCCCGTAGTCGGCGCTCTGTGCAGCATCCATGCCTAGGCTCCCGGGTAGGTCAGGAAAACGGTTTCATTCTCGCCCTGGAGGCTGACGTCCCAGCGCAGCCCGCCGTCCGCTTCACGGGTGGCAATGAGCGTACGCCGGCGCTCCTCGGGGAGCGAGGACAGCAGGGAGTCGCGGGCCAGGGCCGCTTCATCGTCCGGCAGGTACATCCGCGTGTGCAGCTTGTTCAGAAGGCCGCGGGCAAAAATGACAACGGAAATAAAGGGCGCGGAGCCTGTCTCGGCAGGACCGGGATTCACCGTGGTGAATGTGTAGTTTCCGGCATTGTCCACCGCCGTGCGTCCCCAGCCGGTGAAGGTGTACCCGTCACGGACGAGCGAACCTGCGCGCTGCGCAATGTTGCCCGCGGCGTCGGCCTGCCAGATTTCCAGCAGGGCGTCGGGAACGGGGTCCCCTGCGCCGTCCGTGACCGTGCCCTGCAGCCGCACACTGCCGGGCATGCCCGGCGCCGCCAGCTGGTTGTCCTTCTCGAAAGGGAGGGCGTAGCCGTAGAACGGCCCGATAGTCTGCCCGGGCGTGGCCGTCAGCTTCTGCTCGCTCATGGTTGTGCATCCTCGTCTTCCATCCACGTGCGGTTGCTGCCGCTGAGCACAATGTCCCAGTTATAGCCGGTAGCCCATTCGTGGGCGGTGATGTTGTGGTCATACGTTGCCACCAGCCGGTCCCGGGCCAACTGGTCGGTAATGGACTGGTAGATCGGGTCCAGCGCAAAGAGCGGATCGCCGGGGAAGTACATTTGGGTAATCATCCGCTGGGTGAAGTCGGTGCCGAAGAGCGAGAAATGGATGTGCGCCGGCCGCCAGGCGTTGTGGTGGTTTTTCCACGGGTAAGGTCCGGGCTTGATGGTGGTGAACTCGTAGAACCCGTCATCCGTGGTGAGGCAGCGGCCCACACCGGTGAAGTTCGGATCCAGCGGCGCCGGGTGCTGGTCCCGTTTGTGGATGTAGCGCCCGGCGGAGTTGGCCTGCCATATTTCCACCAGCTGGTTCCGCACCGGCCGGCCGTCGCCGTCGAGGATGCGGCCGCGCACGATGATCCGCTCCCCCATGGGCTCGCCGTTGTGCTGGATGGTCAGGTCACTCTCCAGCGCGTGGACGTCCTGGTGCCCGAAGGCCGGGGACCACAGTTCAATGGTTTCCGGATCCACATGGCGGGGATCCTTGGTGGGGTGGCGCAGGAGGGAACTGCGGTAGGGAGAGAAGTCCACGCGGGGTTGGGTTTCCTCCGCGGCGCCGTCGTCCAGCGTTTTGCCGTAGGCCGCGTGGATACTGCCGATCTCGGCCGAGATTTGGTCCTGGGTGGCCTCTGCAGCGTCCGGTTTTTCAACGACATGGCTGTTCGAGAAAAGATCCTCTTCCATTTCCATGGTTTTCCTTTCGGTGGAACGCACCGTCGCGCTCCGGCTATTCTCCAAGCATCCACGTGGTGGGGACCACACTACACTGTCTGTTCACTTCAAGTACAGGTGTTCGCAATGCGAACGGGTTAGGCGTTGGGCCAGCCGGTGTACGCCTCGGCGAGATAGGCGCTGCCGTGCCGGGAGCCGACGACGCCGCCCAGTTCACCCAGCGCACGCTTGCGTTCGAACGGGCCGGCGTCAGCCCGCGTGTGCAGCATGGACGTCATCCAGTAGCTGAAGTTCTGCGCCCGCCATACCCGCTGCAAGGCCTTGTCACTGTAGCCCTCCAGCAGATCCCGCGAGCCGGTTGCGTAGAAGGAATCGACGGCTTCGAAGAGGACCCGGACATCGGCCAGGGCCAGGTTAAGCCCCTTGGCACCGGTGGGCGGGACAGTGTGTCCGGCGTCGCCGGCAAGGAACAGGTTCCCGTACCGCAGCGGTTCGCAGACGTAGCTGCGGAACTTCAGCACGGACTTGTCGAAAATGGATCCGCGCTGCAGCCCAAAACCGTCCGGGCCGTCTACCCGGGCCTGCAGTTCATCCCAGATCTGCTCTTCGCTCCATGCCGCCGGATCCTCGTCCGGATCACACTGGAAATACATCCGCTGCACGGTGTCCGAACGCTGGCTGATCAACGCGAACCCGCGGTCGGAGTTGGCATAGACCAGCTCCGGGGCGCTGGGCGGAGCAGCGGTAAGGATTCCGAACCAGGCGAAGGGGTACTCGATGAAGTTGTCCGTGCGTGCCTCGGCGGGAATGGAGCGCCTGCAGATCCCGCCGGAGCCGTCGGAGCCAACCAGGATGTCGCAGTGGATCTCGTACCCGGTCCCCGCCGCATCGGTGAAGCGGATCTTGGGGACGTCCGTGGCCAGGTCCGCCACGGCGGTGTCAGAGACGCCGTACCGGACGTCGCCGTTGTCCCGGGCCCGGGCCGCCGCCAGGTCGGTGAAGACCTCGTTCTGCGGGTACAGCCAGACGGACTCCCCCACCAGGTCCTCGAAGTCGAGGCGGTGGCTTTCGCCGCCGAAGCGCAGGTCGATGCCCTCGTGCCGGGTGCCCTTATCCAGGACCCCGCTGCCCACGCCCGTCTCGGTAAGCATCCGGACGCTGCCGTGTTCCAGGATGCCGGCCCGGTGGGTGGTGCGGATGGTTTCGTGGTCCCGTTTGTCCACCACTATGGAGCCGATGCCGGAGGTGGAGAGCAGATGCGAGAGCATCAGCCCGGCCGGGCCTGCGCCCACTATGCCGACCTGCGTCTTGAGGATAGTGCGCCCTGCGCCCATTGATTACTCCCTTGGAATCTTGTAGCGGACACTACCTCCAAGTGTGGCTGCGGGCACACGGGAGAGCCAAAGTGGCTCCCCCGTACAGCGCAGCTCCGGGTTAAACGCGGCAGGTCCCGCACCCTTGAGGGTGCGGGACCTGCCGTTAGTGCGCGCTTTCCTTAGCGGAAGTCGCTGCCCATGTCGTAGTCATCCAGCGGGATGGCATGGAACTCGGGGCTCAGGCCGCCGTCGACTCCGGCGTAATCGAAGTCGCTGAAGGCGCTCGGGCCGGTGAACAGGTTGGCCTTTGCTTCTTCGGTCGGCTCGACAGTGACCTCGGTGTAACGGGGCAGGCCCGTTCCGGCCGGGATCAGCTTACCGATGATGACGTTCTCCTTGAGGCCGAGCAGCGGATCGCTCTTGCCTTCCATGGCGGCCTGCGTCAGGACGCGGGTCGTTTCCTGGAAGGAAGCTGCGGACAGCCAGGACTCGGTGGCCAGGGAGGCCTTGGTGATACCCATCAGTTCCGGACGGCCCGAAGCAGGCTTCTTGCCTTCCGAAACCACGCGGCGGTTCTCGCTTTCGAAGCGGCGGCGTTCGGTCAGCTCACCCGGGAGCAGATCGGAGTCGCCGGACTCGATCACGGTCACGCGGCGCAGCATCTGGCGGACAATGACCTCGACGTGCTTGTCGTGGATGCCCACACCCTGGCTGCGGTACACGCGCTGGACTTCGTCCACCAGGAACTCCTGTGCCTTGCGCGGGCCGAGGATACGGAGGATCTGCTTGGGATCCACCGCACCGAAGACCAGCTGCTGGCCAACCTCGACGTGGTCGCCGTCGGCAACCAGCAGGCGGGCACGGCGCAGGACCGGGTACGCGATTTCCTCGGAGCCGTCATCGGGAGTGACAACCAGGCGCATCTGGCGGTCGGTCTCTTCGATGGTGACCCGGCCCGCGGTCTCGGAGATCGGAGCAACGCCCTTGGGGGTACGTGCTTCGAAGAGCTCCTGGATACGGGGCAGACCCTGGGTGATGTCCTCAGCGGAAGCAACACCACCGGTGTGGAAGGTACGCATGGTCAGCTGGGTACCCGGCTCACCAATGGACTGTGCGGCGATGATGCCCACGGCCTCGCCGATGTCCACGGTCTTACCCGTGGCCAGGGAGCGGCCGTAGCAAAGTGCACAGGTACCGACGGCGGACTCACAGGTGAGTACGGAGCGGACCTTGATGTCGGTGACACCGGCTTCGAACAGCTTCGCGATCAGCACGTCGCCAACATCGTCGCCGCCCTTGGCCAGGACGTTGCCCTGGTCATCGGTGACGTCGGTGGCCAGCGTACGGGCGTAGGCCGAGTTCTCGACCTCTTCGTGCAGCTGCAGTTCGCCGTTGGCATCCGGAACCGCGATGGTCACGTTCAGGCCGCGCTCGGTACCGCAGTCTTCCTCGCGGACAATAACGTCCTGGGAAACGTCCACCAGGCGACGGGTCAGGTAACCCGAGTTGGCGGTACGAAGGGCGGTATCGGCAAGACCCTTACGGGCACCGTGGGTGGCGATGAAGTACTCCAGCACCGACAGGCCCTCACGGTAAGAGGACTTGATCGGGCGGGGGATGATCTCACCCTTAGGGTTAGCCACCAGGCCGCGGATACCGGCGATCTGCCGGACCTGCAGCCAGTTACCACGGGCACCGGAGGACACCATGCGGTTGATGTTGTTGAATTCGGGCATGTTCGCCCGCATTGCAGCAGCAACCTCGTTGGTGGCCTTGTTCCAGATGTCGATCAGTTCCTGGCGGCGCTCGTCTTCAGCGATCAGGCCCTTGCCGTACTGGCTTTCAACCTTGGCGGCCTGGGCTTCGTAGCCTTCCATAATGGCCGGCTTGTCGATCGGAGCCGCGATGTCGGAGATGGCGACGGTAACGCCCGAGCGGGTGGCCCAGTAGAAACCGGCGTCCTTCAGGTTGTCCAGCGTGGCAGCCGTAACGACCTTCGGGTACCGCTCGGCGAGATCGTTGACGATCGCGGAGAGCTGGCCCTTGTCCGCAACTTCCGGCACCCACGGGTAATCCGCAGGCAGCGTCTGGTTGAAGATGACCTGTCCGAGGGAGGTTTCGATGAGGGCAGGAGTGCCCTCTTCCCAACCTTCCGGAGCGGGCTGGCTTGCGCTGGGGACAAAGCCGTCAACACGCATCTTCACCAGCGAGTTCAGGTGCAGCTCGCCCATGTCGAAGGCCATGATGGCTTCCGACATCGAACCGAACACACGGCCTTCGCCAACAGCACCGGGGCGCTTGGTGGTGAGGTGGTGCAGGCCGATGATCATATCCTGCGAGGGCAGGGTGACCGGGCGGCCGTCGGACGGCTTCAGGATGTTGTTCGAGGACAGCATGAGGATGCGTGCTTCAGCCTGGGCTTCGGGGCTCAGCGGCAGGTGCACTGCCATCTGGTCACCGTCGAAGTCAGCGTTGAAGGCGCCGCAGACCAGCGGGTGCAGCTGAAGGGCCTTGCCTTCAACAAGCTGCGGCTCGAAGGCCTGGATGCCGAGGCGGTGCAGGGTGGGTGCACGGTTGAGCAGCACCGGGTGTTCGGTGATGATCTCTTCCAGTACGTCCCAGACCTGCGGACGGAAACGCTCGACCATGCGCTTGGCGCTCTTGATGTTCTGGGCGTGGTTGAGGTCAACCAGGCGCTTCATCACGAACGGCTTGAAGAGCTCCAGGGCCATCTGCTTGGGCAGACCGCACTGGTGCAGCTTCAGCTGCGGGCCAACCACGATGACGGAACGGCCGGAGTAGTCAACGCGCTTACCCAGCAGGTTCTGGCGGAAGCGGCCCTGCTTGCCCTTGAGCATGTCGGACAGCGACTTCAGCGGACGGTTGCCCGGTCCGGTGACCGGACGGCCGCGGCGGCCGTTGTCGAACAGGGAGTCAACAGCTTCCTGAAGCATGCGCTTTTCGTTATTCACGATGATCTCGGGGGCACCGAGATCCAGCAGGCGCTTCAGGCGGTTGTTGCGGTTGATCACGCGGCGGTACAGGTCGTTGAGGTCGGACGTCGCGAAACGGCCGCCGTCGAGCTGGACCATCGGGCGCAGTTCCGGCGGGATGACCGGGACGGCGTCCAGGACCATGCCCAGCGGGCTGTTGGAGGTGGTCAGGAATGCGTTGACAACCTTCAGGCGCTTCAGGGCACGCGTCTTGCGCTGGCCCTTGCCGTTCTGGATGATGTCGCGCAGGTTCTCCGACTCGGCCTGCATGTCGAAGTCTTCAAGACGCTTCTTGATGGCTTCGGCACCCATGGAGCCTTCGAAGTACAGGCCGTAGCGGTCCCGCAGTTCGCGGTAGAGGCCTTCGTCGCCTTCCAGGTCGCCGACCTTGAGGTTCTTGAACCGGTCCCAGACCTGCTCGAGGCGCTCGATGTTGTTGTCGGCATCGCGGCGGACCTTGGCCATCTGGCGGTCGGCGGAGTCCCGGGCCTTCTTCTTGTCGGCAGCCTTGGCGCCTTCGCCTTCCAGGCGGGCAAGCTCGCCTTCGAGGTCCTTGGCGATGGCAGCGATGTCGGAGTCGCGCTGGTCGACGAGGTGCTTGCGCTCCAGGTCGTGCTCGGCCTGCAGGTTCGGCAGTTCGGCGTGGCGGTTCTCTTCGTCAACCGAGGTAATCATGTAGGCAGCGAAGTAGATGACCTTCTCGAGGTCCTTCGGTGCCAGGTCCAGCAGGTAGCCCAGGCGGGAGGGGACACCCTTGAAGTACCAGATGTGGGTCACGGGAGCGGCGAGCTCGATGTGGCCCATCCGCTCGCGGCGGACCTTGGCACGGGTTACCTCGACGCCGCAGCGCTCACAGATGATGCCCTTGAAGCGCACGCGCTTGTACTTGCCGCAGTAGCACTCCCAGTCACGGGACGGACCGAAGATCTTTTCGCAGAAAAGACCGTCCTTCTCCGGCTTCAGGGTTCGGTAGTTGATAGTTTCCGGCTTCTTGACTTCGCCGTAAGACCAGCCACGGATTTCATCCGCGGTGGCAAGGCCGATTCGCATGAGGCCGAACGTGGAATCGTTGGACATGGGTCCCTGTTCTCTCTTGTTCTCTAAATCTGAATGTCTCGGGTGCGGAAAAGACTGAAGGTGACCCACCCTGCGTCCGCCGGACGGTTCGGGTTAGGCGGCTTTAATATTCCTGCAAGCTCTGCGAGCAAGGAATTTCGTTGCCGCCGTTCCGAACCGCCCGACGGACTCCCGGGCGGATCTACCAGCTAAACCTCTTCGACGGAGCTGGGCTCTGCGCGGGACAGATCGATACCCAGTTCCTCCGCGGCCCGGAAGACTTCTTCATCCGAGTCACGCATTTCAATCGTGTTGCCTTCGGTGGAGAGGACTTCCACGTTCAAGCAGAGCGACTGCATTTCCTTGATCAGGACCTTGAACGATTCCGGAACACCGGGCTCCGGGATGTTTTCGCCCTTGACGATGGCTTCGTAGACCTTCACGCGGCCATGGATGTCATCGGACTTGATCGTGAGCAGTTCCTGCAGCGTGTAGGCGGCGCCGTACGCCTCCAGGGCCCAGACTTCCATTTCACCGAAGCGCTGGCCGCCGAACTGTGCCTTACCACCCAGCGGCTGCTGCGTGATCATGGAGTACGGCCCGGTGGAACGTGCGTGGATCTTGTCGTCCACCAGGTGGTGCAGCTTCAGGATGTACATGTAGCCAACCGAGATCGGGTCCGGGAACGGCTGGCCGGAGCGGCCGTCGTACATCCGGGCCTTGCCCGAGGCGCCGATCAGGCGGTTGCCGTCACGGGTCACGTTGGTGGAGTCGAGCAGGTTGACGATCTCATCCTCGCTCGCGCCGTCGAACACCGGAGTGGCAACCGTGGTGGGGCCGGTCTCGCGGGGCAGGTTCGGCAGGTCCTTGACCCAGTCCGGCTCGCCCTCGATCTTCCAGCCCTGCTTGGCAGCCCAGCCCAGGTGGATTTCCAGGACCTGGCCAACGTTCATTCGACCCGGAACACCAAGCGGGTTCAGGATGATGTCGACCGGGGTTCCGTCTTCCATGAACGGCATGTCTTCGATCGGGAGGATCTTGGAGATGACGCCCTTGTTGCCGTGGCGGCCGGCCAGCTTGTCGCCGTCCGTGATCTTGCGCTTGTGCGCCACGTAGACGCGGACCAGCTGGTTCACGCCCGGGGGCAGCTCGTCGTCGTTGTCGCGGTCGAAGATACGCACGCCGATGACGGTTCCGGACTCGCCGTGGGGAACCTTCAGGGAGGTGTCGCGTACTTCGCGGCTCTTCTCGCCGAAGATGGCGCGCAGCAGGCGCTCTTCGGGGGTCAGTTCCGTTTCGCCCTTCGGCGTGACGCGGCCAACCAGGATGTCGCCGGCTTCAACCTCTGCACCGATGTGGATGATGCCGCGCTCGTCGAGCTGGGACAGCACCTCTTCGGAGACGTTGGGGATGTCGCGGGTGATTTCCTCGGCACCAAGCTTGGTGTCGCGGGCGTCAACCTCGTGCTCCTCAATGTGGATGGAGGTCAGGACATCGTCGGAGACCATGCGCTGGGACAGGATGATGGCATCTTCGTAGTTGTGGCCTTCCCATGACATGAATGCCACGAGCAGGTTCTTACCAAGGGCCAGTTCACCCTGGTCCGTTGCGGGACCGTCGGCGATGATGCTGTTGACCTCAACCCGGGCGCCTTCGGAGACCAGCACGCGCTGGTTGTAGGCGTTGCCCTGGTTGGAGCGCTCGAACTTCATGATCGGGTAGCTGGTCTCGGTGCCGTCGTCGTTCATGACGGTAACGAGGTCAGCGGAAACCTCGGTGACAACACCGGGTTTCTTGGCGGTCACGGAGTCGCCGGCGTCAACTGCGGTGTACTTCTCCATGCCGGTGCCCACAACGGGGCGCTCGGAACGGAGCAGCGGCACAGCCTGGCGCTGCATGTTCGCACCCATGAGGGCGCGGTTGGCGTCGTCGTGCTCCAGGAACGGAATCAGGGCCGTGGCCACCGACACCATCTGGCGCGGGGAGACGTCCATGTACTCGACCTCGTCGGGCTCGACCAGGACGGGCTCGCCGGAACCGCCGCGGGCACGGACGAGGACCAGGTCCTCTTCGAAGTGCTGATCGGCGCGCAGCGGAGCGTTTGCCTGGGCAATGGTGCGCTCAACTTCGTCATCGGCGGTCAGGTAGTCGACCTTGTCGGTGACGACGCCGTTCTCCACCTTGCGGTACGGAGTCTCGATGAAGCCGAAGGCGTTGATGCGGCCGTAGGAAGCCAGCGAACCGATCAGGCCGATGTTCGGGCCTTCAGGGGTTTCGATGGGGCACATGCGGCCGTAGTGGGACGGGTGGACGTCTCGGACTTCCATGCCTGCACGGTCACGGGACAGACCACCCGGGCCCAGCGCGGACAGGCGGCGCTTGTGCGTCAGTCCGGCAAGCGGGTTGTTCTGGTCCATGAACTGCGAGAGCTGGGACGTTCCGAAGAACTCCTTGATGGCAGCCACAACGGGACGGATGTTGATCAGGGTCTGCGGCGTGATGGCCTCGACGTCCTGGGTGGTCATCCGTTCGCGGACCACACGCTCCATGCGGGACAGGCCCGTACGGATCTGGTTCTCGATCAGTTCGCCGACGGCGCGGATGCGGCGGTTGCCGAAGTGGTCGATGTCGTCGACCTCCACGCGGATGTCGACGTCGCTGCCGTCGCGCTTGCCCGGAACGGTCTTCTCACCGGCGTGCAGTGCCACCAGGAACTTGATCATGGCGACAATGTCGTCATTGTTCAGGACCGATGCGTCGGAGTCCGTCAGGGGCTTGTCGATGCCCAGCTTGCGGTTGATCTTGTAACGGCCAACCTTGGCCAGGTCATAGCGCTTCGGGTTGAAGTACAGGTTTTCCAGCAGCGTCTTTGCAGCCTCGACCGTGGGCGGCTCGCCCGGACGCAGCTTGCGGTAGATGTCCAGCAGGGCATCTTCCTGGGTTTCCGTGGGGTCCTTTTCCAGGGTGGCACGGATGGAGTCGTACTCGCCGAAGGTCTCGAGGATCTGTCCTTCGGTCCAGCCCAGCGCCTTGAGCAGCACGGTGACGGACTGCTTGCGCTTGCGGTCCAGGCGGACACCCACCTGGTCGCGCTTGTCGATTTCCAGTTCGAACCATGCACCGCGGGAAGGAATGATCTTCGCGGTGTAGATGTCCTTGTCACTGGTCTTGTCCGCGGTGCGCTCGAAGTAGGCACCCGGGGAACGGACCAGCTGGGAAACAACAACACGCTCGGTGCCGTTGATGACGAACGTTCCCTTGTCAGTCATGAGGGGGAAGTCGCCCATGAACACGGTCTGCTGCTTGATTTCGCCCGTGTTGTTGTTCATGAACTCGGCCTTCACGTACAGCGGAGCCGAGTACGTAGCGTCCCGGTCCTTGCACTCGGCCATGGTGTACTTCGGGTCGGCGAACTCCGGCTCCGAGAAGCTCAGGGACATGGTGCCCTGGAAGTCTTCGATCGGGGAGATTTCCTCGAAGATGTCAGCCAGACCGGAGGTGGTGGCAATACCCTGTTCGCCGGTCTCCCGTGCCTTTTCCACGCGCGCCTTCCAGCGCTCGTTGCCGACGAGCCAGTCAAAGCTGTCTGTCTGCAGGGCAAGAAGATTGGGAACGTCAAGCGGTTCGTGAATCTTTGCGAATGAAATCCGGGAAGCTGCGTTCTCCGGATTAGTAGCGGTTTCGTTATTAGAGGTGCTCGAGGCGACCAAGAGGGATCCTTCCACAGACCTTCAGGCGTGTTTCGCGCTTCCTCCCCTGCACTGCACGGACCGAGTCCGTGTGCGTCCCGGTGTCCGGCAAAGGGCACATCCGAGGGTTACGGATACTGCCCGGCACGGAACATAGCCCACCGCTATATGAAGGCTGAAGGTTAACAGGAGGAAGCAAATATCCACTATAGGGCATTATGGGCATACAAGTCTACCCGGTTTCGTCAAGCCTGCTGCACTCAACCCGCGTCGGATGGCACCGGGAGCGCAATCCCGGCTGCAACCTCGCGTAGGACCCCGCTTAGGATCCCGTGTATTCGGGGAGTAACAGGCAATAACCGTCCGGAACAGACCAATAGCAATCCAACAACAGTCGGTAACCGACAATCGGTAACAGACAATCGGTAACAGACAAGACACCGGCGCACCGTTCACGCATCGGATACAGATACCTTACCGCAAGATTCCCCGAATGTGGTGGCCGGGGGTGCCTCCCGGCGCACCGGGGCGCCCGCCGGCCCAGGCGGGCGCCTAACCGTGTGAGATCCCTCTCCCCGGCCCGGCGGTTGGCGTACCCTTGATCCAGCATTCGATGACGAATACAACACAAAGGACTGAACCAGCCATGAGCAACTCCGCAGCCCCCGGGGCAGCAGCCGTGACCGAAGTGGTAATCGTTGGTGGAGCGCGCACCCCGCAGGGCCGGCTCAACGGCCAGCTTGCCCCCTTTACCGCCGTTGAACTGGGCGCCTTCGCCATCGCCGGCGCGCTGGAGAAGTCCGGCGTCCCTGCTGCGGATGTAGACAGCGTCATCATGGGCCACGTGGTCCAGGCCGGCTGCGGGCAGAACCCTGCCCGCCAGTCCTCGATCAAGGCGGGCATCAGCTGGGACGTTCCCGCCGTTACCGTGAACAAGGTCTGCCTCTCCGGCCTGGCCGCCGTCATCGATGCCGCACGCCTGATCCGCGGCGGGGAGGCCACCGTTGTGGTGGCCGGCGGCCAGGAATCCATGTCCCGCGGCCCGCACCTGCTGCCCGGTGCCCGGCAGGGCTGGAATTACGGGAACATTTCCGCGCTTGACTCCGTGGCCCACGACGGCCTGACCGATGCCTTCGACAACGACTCCATGGGAATCTCCACGGAGCGGGGCAACACCAAACTGGCGATTAAGCGGCTGGAACAGGACGAAGTGGCCGCGGCCTCGCACCAACGGGCGGCGGCGGCCATGGAAGCGGGGATCTTCGACGCCGAGATCGTCCCCGTCACCGTTCCGCAGCGCAAGGGCGAGCCGCTGGTGCTGACACTCGATGAAGGCGTACGCCCCGCCACCACCGTGGACACCCTCGCGAACCTGCGCCCGGCCTTCGACCCGGAGGGAACCATTACGGCCGGCAACTCCTCACCGCTTTCCGACGGCGCAGCGGCCCTGGTCCTAGCCACCCGCGGCTACGCCGAGGCGAACGGTTTGGAAATCCTCGCCTCCGTTGGACTGCCCGGCCAGGTCGCCGGTCCGGACAACACCCTGCATTCACAGCCGTCCAATGCACTTTCCGCCGCGCTCGAACGGGCCGGATGGAGCGTCTCGGACCTGGACTTCATCGAGATCAACGAAGCCTTCGGCGCTGTGGCCGTTCAGTCCCTGAATGAACTGGGCATGGACCTGGAACAGTGCAATCTGCACGGCGGGGCAATTGCCCTGGGCCACCCGATCGGGGCGTCCGGTGCCCGGCTGGCCCTGACCGCCGCACACGAGCTGTTCCGGCGCGGTTCCGGCCGGGCCGGCGTCGCACTGTGCGGCGGCGGCGGGCAGGGTGAAGCCCTCCTGCTGTTCCGCGAAGAATCCTAGGCCGCCAGCGACAGGGCCGCCGTCGCCGCCGTCACGGTGACGACGGCGGCAACTGAGCTCGCTGCAATAAAACGGCCCCAGCGTACGGCCACCCCCATGGAGCGCATCCGGTCATACCAGAGCAGGGTCGCGAGGGAACCCCAGGGCGTCACGATCGCCCCCATATTGACCCCCACCAGCAGCGCGGCGAGGCGGACGGGAGTGTCCGCCGCCGGTTCCAGCGCAAGGTAGGCCGGGAGGTTGTTCACCGCGTTGGACGCAACGGCACCCGCACCGGCCAGCTGCAGCAGATCGCCAAAGCCTTCCCCCGAGCCCGCGGCCTGCGCCAGCAGGGTGGCCAGCCCGTGGCTGTGGGCCGTCTGGACCAGGACGAACAGGCTCACGGCCAGGACCACCGGCATCACCGGAACCATGTCCCAGGCAAACGCGCTCCGCTGCCGGACCAGGAATCCCGCGGCCAGGATGATGGCCGCGGCGGAGGCAGGAATGGCTACGTGGATGCCGCTGACGAGAGCCGGCAGCAGCAGGGCCACTACTGCCCCGCTCAGCACGAGAAGCCCGCGGTCCGGCACCGTAACCGGCTCGGACGGGCCCGTGTACCTGCCGCGCAGGAAGCGCCGGAAGGCAAGCCACAGGAGCGCCGCGGGCACCAGGATGCCGGCGGCCGCCGGAGCCCAGACGGTCGCCGCGTATTCGAGGGGGTGCAGATCGGCCTTTTCCTGGGCCAGCAGGTTGGTGAGGTTCGAAACGGGCAGCAGCATGGACGCGGTGTTGGCCAGCCAGACCGTGCTGAGCGCGAAAACAATGGGAGGGAGCCTGGCCTCCACAGCCAGCGCCACGACCAGCGGAGTGATCAGCACAACGGCTGTGTCCAATGAGAGGAAGATGCTGGAGGCCGAGGTCAGGCCCAGGACCAGCACCCACAGGGCAAAGGTCCGGCCGCGCCCCAGCCGGGCAGTGAACCGGGTCAGCACCCGGAAGAGTCCTGCGGCGTCAGCAAGGTAGCTCACGACGGTCGCCGCCGTCACGAACACCATGATGGGACCGATACGGCCCATCAGCGCGCTGAACTCGGCAGGCGGCAACGCTCCGCTGAGCACACACGCCGCCGCGGCCGCTGCCAGCGGTCCCAGGATCAGTAGCTGCCGCATTGGTAAGTGGTTCCCTTGCTTCGTGCCGCTTCCCGCGGCTGCTGGTAGGTGGACACCGGGCATATGGACACTGGGGATATGGACACTGGGGATGCAGAAAGACCCCGTCCGGAGGACGGGGTCTTTCTGTGTTTCACAGCCGAGGCTGCGAAAAGGAAAACTACTTGACGGTGACGGTGGCGCCGGCAGCTTCGAGAGCTTCCTTGGCCTTGTCAGCGGCTTCCTTGTTGGCACCTTCGAGGATGGCCTTCGGAGCGCTGTCAACCAGGTCCTTGGCTTCCTTCAGACCCAGGGAAGTCAGGGCACGGACTTCCTTGATCACTGCGATCTTCTTGTCGCCGGCAGCTTCGAGGATGACGTCGAATTCAGTCTTCTCTTCAGCGGCCTCAGCGGCACCGGCGGCGGGACCGGCAACGGCAACGGCAGCAGCGGTAACGTCGAAGGTCTCTTCGAAGAGCTTCACGAAGTCGGAGAGCTCGATGATGGACAGTTCCTTGAAGGCTTCAATGAGCTCTTCGTTGGTCAGCTTCGCCATGGTGTGGCGTCCTTCCTATAGTTGGTGCGCGCAGGCACCGGAGATTGGATGAGAAGAGGTTTTACTCTTCGGTGGCTGCTTCTGCGGCCGGAGCTTCTTCTGCAGCGGCCGGAGCCTCTTCTGCAGCGGGAGCAGCGGGAGTGCCGCTCTCCTCTTCGAGCTTCAGGCGCAGTGCATCAGCCGTGCGTGCCAGCATGGACATCGGTGCCTTGAGGACACCGGCGACGCGTGCAAGCTGGAACTCACGGGACTCAAGAGCAGCCAGTGCGGCTACACCGGAGGCATCCAGGGCATTGCCCTCGAAGATACCGGTCTTGATGATGAGCTGCGGGTTGGACTTGGCAAAATCCGTCAGGCTCTTAGCAGCTGCAACTGCGTCTCCCTTGATGAAGGCGATTGCAGTAGGTCCGGCAAGCTGGCCTTCGAACGCGTCGATGCCGGCTTCCTTGGCTGCAATGCCAGTCAGGGTGTTCTTAACGACCGAGTACTTGGTGTCCTGGCCGAGCGAACGACGCAGCTCCTTGAGCTGTGCAACGGTGAGCCCGCGGTATTCGGTTAGGACAGCAGCGGTCGATTCCTTGAAATCAGTGGTGATCTCCTCGACTGCTGACACCTTTGTTGGCGTTGCCATAACCCTCCTTCCGGGGAAATAGTGCCGGTGGATCGGGTCCCGAACATAAAAAACGCCCCGGGCAGATGCACGGGGCTTCACTCTACGGACTAATCCGGAGTGCAGTTCGTTCACCTGCGCAGGCCGCCCTTTAGGCAAGGGACTTTCGGATGTATTTCCAACCGTAGTCCACACGCAGAGAACTGAAGGTTCAGCCTCACGGTGGGATTGAATGCACATCGACCGACGGTCTTTGGTAGTTCAAGAGTACGGGACATTCGGGCAGGGGACAAATCCCGGCGGATCAGGCGGAGGCCAGCTGTTTCTGCCACTCCCCCGCGTATCCGACGGCACGGAATCCCAGCTGCTCGTTAATGGAGAGCATGTACCGGTTTTCCTCGGCATTCCAGGTGTACACGCGCTCGGCCCCGGGAACGGCTTCCCGCAGGCGCGCCAGATTCGCGGCCTTCATCAGCATCCCCAGCCGGTGGCCCCGGTGGCCTCCCAGCACCAAGGTGTCGTCCTGGTAGGCCACGGAAAGGTTGTTCCGGAAGACCTCCAGGACGGTATGCCCGGCCAGCTCCCCGGAACCGGCGTGCCGGGCGGCGCAGACCAGCGACTCGTAATCCATCTCTACTTCCCGGGCCTCGGCCTCCCGCACCCGCGCCTCGTCCCAGGCCTCTTCGGCCAGATCCAGGCCGCCCTGGGGTGCATCTGTGCTCATCTTCTGCCGCAGCTGCGCATACGCCCCGACGAGGTCCTGCGGGCAGGCGCCGCGCCAGAACACCAGTTCATAGCCGGCGCGCGCTGCCGCGGCGGCCTGCTCCTGCAACGCGTTTCCGCCGTCGTAATCCGAGAGGTCCAGGCGGCTGACACGGTCCACCAGTTCCAGCCGGAAGCCGAGCTTGGCGGCGAAGGAGGCCGCGGCGTCGTTCGGAATGAACCGTGCCGTATCGGTGCCCGCCAAGTCTTCACGGTCCGGGTCAACATCGGCTTTGCCGACCCCCACGAGGTGCTCGGTCTCCGTCATCAGCATGCGGCGGCCGTTGGCGGCGGCCAGCTGCTCGGCGGCGAAATACAACTGCGTGCCCACCCCCTGCCGCCGGGCATCCGGGGCGACCACAACATTGACGTTTCCGGTGTGCAGGTTGTCGGTGAGCGGAAGGTTCAGCTGGACCACACCCAGAATTTCTCGCGATTCCACGGCCCGTGCGGCCAGGATCAAGCGCCGCCGGGTAGGAGTGCCGCTCCGGCCTGCCAGCTGGGACTGCGGCGTTCCGTAGAAATCATCATTGCCCCAGATCTCGCGCTGCTGGGTATTCATCAGGTCTGCGATGGCCAGGAAGTCCGCGCCGCCCGGCCCGTCCAGGCTTGCCGGGACCGCAACATGCTCGATGGAAATCTGTGTCATGGCCCACATCCTGCCGGAGAACGGCGCCGGTGCCAAAAACGCGGCCCCTGCCGGACAGCAAAAAGGCGGCCGCAGCGAAAAGCTGCGGCCGCCTCAAGCAGAAGGAAACCCTTCCGAAGATGCTCGAAGACTATGCGTCTGCGAGAACCTTGGTGACGTTGGGGTCAACGGCAATGCTCGGGCCGAACGTGGTGGACACGGTGGCCTTCTGGATGTAGCGGCCCTTGGCAGCCGACGGCTTCAGGCGCAGGACTTCTTCCAGGGCGGCTGCGTAGTTCTCAGCCAGCTTCTGGGAATCGAAGGACACCTTGCCGATGATGAAGTGCAGGTTGGAGTGCTTGTCGACGCGGAAGTCGATCTTGCCACCCTTGATGTCCGAAACGGCCTTGGCGACGTTCGGGGTTACCGTACCGGTCTTCGGGTTCGGCATGAGGTTACGCGGGCCGAGCACGCGGCCCAGGCGGCCGACCTTGCCCATCATGTCCGGGGTAGCCACTGCTGCGTCGAAGTCGGTCCAACCTGCGGCGACCTTTTCGATCATGTCGTCGGAACCAACGAAGTCGGCGCCGGCAGCGATTGCTGCTTCAGCCTTCTCGCCGGTTGCGAAAACGAGGACGCGGGCCGTCTTGCCGGTGCCGTTGGGCAGGTTGACCGTGCCGCGGACCATCTGGTCAGCCTTGCGGGGGTCAACGCCCAGGCGGAAAGCCACCTCAACGGTTGCGTCGAACTTGGACGGGTTGGTGTCCTTGGCCAGCTCTACAGCCTCGACCGGTGCGTACAGCTTGTCCGCATCGATCTTGGCTGCAGCTGCTTCATATGCTTTGCTGCGCTTTGCCATCTGCTTTTTCTCCTTGTGCAGTTGTGGTCTGTCGGACCGCGCCCGGCCCTGCCACGCGCCGGTCCCGTTGGGGGCACCGGCATTTATGTGAAATTGAAACGCAGGGGGCTTTAGCCCTCTACGGTGATGCCCATCGAACGGGCGGTGCCGGCGATGATCTTGGCTGCTGCCTGGACATCGTTGGCGTTGAGGTCTTCCATCTTCATGGTGGCGATCTCTTCGACCTGGGCCTGGGTCAGGTTGGCAACCTTGGCGGTGTGCGGGGTTGCGGAACCCTTGGCCACACCGGCAGCCTTCTTGATCAGCTGTGCAGCCGGAGGAGTCTTCGTGATGAAGGTGAAGGAACGGTCTTCGTAAACGGTGATTTCAACCGGGATAACGTTGCCGCGCTGGGATTCCGTTGCAGCGTTGTACGCCTTGCAGAATTCCATGATGTTGACACCGTGCTGGCCAAGTGCCGGACCGATCGGAGGAGCCGGGTTGGCGGCACCTGCGTTGATCTGCAGCTTGATGAGGCCGGTGACCTTTTTCTTGGGGGCCATGAAAGGGTCCTTCTCTAAATTATGTTCCCGAAGGACAGGAGCGTCCATCCGGGTTGGTGGCCGCCATGGCTTGGTGGCCGGACGCTGCCTGCAGGTTAAAGCGGACCTGCTGGCAGCGAAGTCTGAAAGCTACTGGAGCTTGGTGACCTGGCCGAAGCCAAGGGTCACAGGAGTCTCGCGCTCGAAGATGGTCACGAGGACCACCAGCTGCTGGGACTCGGGCTTGATCTCGGAGATCGTGGCCTGGAGGGTTTCGAACGGGCCCTCGTTGACCGTGACCGGCTCGCCGACCTCGAAGTCCACGGCAATGTTAGCCGACTGCTGGGCAGCGGGCTTGCCGGCTTCGGTCTTGGGCGAAACCACGGTGTGCTCGAGCATCGAGAACACTTCGTTCAGGCTCAGCGGCGTCGGGTTGTGGGCGTTGCCCACGAAGCCGGTGACGCCGGGGGTGTGGCGCACAACGCCCCACGATTCGTCGGTCAGGTTCATCCGGACCAGGACGTAGCCGGGAATGCGGACCCGGTTCACGATCTTCCGGGTGGTGTTCTTGATCTCGACAACTTCTTCCATCGGGACCTGGATTTCGAAGATGTCCTCTTCCATGTCCAAGGTCTGGATGCGGGTCTCGAGGTTGGACTTCACGCGGTTTTCGTAGCCGGCGTAGGAGTGGATGACGTACCAGTCACCCTCCTGGCGGCGCAGCTTTGCCTTGAAGGCGTCGACCGGATCTTCCTCGGGCTCTTCTTCGGCCTCGGGGGCGGAAACCTCAGCGTCGGCTGCCTCTTCGGTAACGTCTGCTTCGTCTGCCGATGCATCAACAGCAGCAGGCGCCTCGTCGACGTCGGCTGCGGTCATTTCATCCTCGGTATCCAGATCAGCGGCATTGTCATTGACCTGTGATTCGAGTTCTTGCTCGGACACGTGGATTCCTGCTTTCTTCAGAGCATTATCGGTTTTGGCACTAGCTCATGGTCTCCGGTTCCGTATCCCGCAGGTGGAACGCAGGGTCTGGGACTAGCTTTCGCCGCCGCCCTCACCGAAGATCCACAGTGCGCCGGCACCAAAGACAAAGTCGAGAACCGTCACAATAACCATCATCACGACCACGAAGGCCAGGACCACGAGGGTGTACCTCAGCAGTTCCTTGCGGGTGGGGGTGACCACCTTCTTCAGCTCCGCAATGACCTGACGCAGGAAGAGCGCGATCGCCGCGAAGAAGCCGCGCTTCTTGGGCCCGCTGGAGGGGTGTCCCTTGGAGCTGCTGGCAGCTGTCTCGGTCACCTTCGCCTCACTCATCTGTGTAGGTACACGGCTGGCGCACAAACCTGGACTGTGCGCTTCCATGAAGGACTGCTGAGCTGCCGGATGACAGTTCTGCGCAGGGCAGACAGGACTCGAACCTGCAACCTGCGGTTTTGGAGACCGCTGCGCTACCAATTGCGCCACTACCCTATGGAGGAAATATCCCCACCGCCACTATTGTAGCCGCACCCGGCGACCGGATTATTCCAGGATAATCCCTGATCGGAATCCCGACCGGCATCCCGATCGTTGGGCACGAAACAGCGTGGTGAGGAGAACCACCGAGGAACCAGTCTACGCAAAGTTTGCGCCCACGTCGAACCGGCGCCCGCCGGAGGCCGGCGACACACACCGCAGCGGGCGGGCGGACCGCATAAACTGGGGAACGCCGCCGTCGCCCGGGACCACCGGACGCGGCGCGAACGTAAGCTGCCGCCACACATCAGACGGGAATCCCATGTCTTCCACCGGCCGTATTTCAGAGCGCATCGCCTCCATTGCCGAGTCCGCAACACTCGCAGTGGACGCCAAGGCCAAGGCACTGGCGGCCGCCGGCCGCCCGGTTATCGGTTTCGGTGCCGGCGAACCGGACTTCCCCACCCCGGACTACATTGTCGACGCCGCCGTGGAAGCAGCCCGCCAGCCCCGGTTCCACCGCTACTCCCCCGCCGGCGGCCTCCCCGAGCTGAAGAAGGCCATTGCCGAGAAAACCCTGCGTGACTCCGGCTATGCCGTGGATCCGGCCCAGGTCCTGGTGACCAACGGCGGCAAGCAGGCCGTTTACGAGTCCTTCGCCACGCTGCTGAACCCCGGTGACGAAGTGCTGGTGCCCACGCCCTACTGGACCACCTATCCCGAAGCCATCCGGCTGGCCGGCGGCATCCCGGTAGAGGTTTTCGCAGGTCCTGAGCAGGGCTACCTGGTCACCGTCGACCAGCTCGAAGCAGCCCGCACCGACGCCACGAAGGTGCTGCTGTTCGTTTCCCCGTCCAACCCCACCGGTGCGGTCTACCCGCCGGAGGAGGTTGCCGCCATTGGCCGCTGGGCAGCTGCGAACGGCCTGTGGGTCATCACGGATGAAATCTACGAACACCTGACGTACGACGGCGTTCCCTTCACCTCCATCGCCACTGCCGCCCCGGAACTGGGCGACAAGGTGGTTGTGCTCAACGGCGTGGCCAAGACCTACGCCATGACGGGCTGGCGCGTGGGCTGGATGATCGCCGCGCCGGACGTCATCAAGGCTGCGACCAATTTGCAGTCCCATCTGTCCTCCAACGTCTCCAACGTGTCGCAGATGGCCGCCCTGGCCGCCGTTTCCGGCCCGCTGGCTGCGGTGGATGAGATGAAGCAGGCCTTCGACCGGCGCCGCCGCGCCATGGTTTCCGCGCTGAACTCGATCGACGGGGTGGAATGCCCCATGCCGGAAGGCGCCTTCTACGCCTACGCGGACGTCCGCGGACTGCTGGGCCGTGAATTCCCGGGCAAGGACGGCGCCGTGCGCCCCCAGACCTCGGCCGAGCTGGCCGCCCTCATCCTGGACACCGTGGAGGTGGCCGTAGTTCCCGGCGAGGCCTTTGGTCCTTCCGGCTACCTGCGGCTCTCTTATGCCCTGGGCGACGAGGACCTGGCCACCGGCATGGCACGGCTGCAGGAGTTCCTGGGCCGGGCAGCCGGCTAGCGCGGGAGCCTAGAGCAGCCGGCGGTCCGCCGCCCAGCGGGTGAGTTCATGCCGGGAGGACAGCTGGAGCTTGCGCAGCACGGAGGAGACATGGGTTTCCACGGTCTTCACGGAAATGAACAGTTCGCGGGCTACCTCCTTGTAGCTGTAGCCGCGGGCGATCAGGCGCATGACTTCCAGCTCCCGCGCCGAGAGGCGGTCCAGTTCGTCGTCCACCGAGGCCACGCTCGCGGTGCCGAAGGCATCCAGTACAAACCCGGCCAGGCGGGGCGAGAACACGGCGTCGCCGCCGGCAACCCGCAGGACGGCGTCGGAAATCTCCGGACCGGAAATGGTCTTGGTGACGTATCCGCGTGCACCGGCCCTGATCACCGTGACCACGTCCTCCGCGGCGTCGGACACGCTCAGCGCCAGGAACCGGGTGGCCCCCAACAGCCCGGCACAACCGGCCAGGACCTCGGCTCCGCCTCCCCCGCTGCCGCCGGGCAGGTGGACATCCAGCAGGACAACCGCCGGCCGCCGTGCAGTGATCACCTCGATGGCCGATTCCACGCTGTCGGCTTCGGCCACCACGTTGATCCGTGCATCGAGGTCGGCCCGGAGGCCGGAACGGAAAATGGCGTGGTCGTCAACAACGACGACGTCGATCGGCAGGTGCGGTTGGAGCGTCATTTACGTTGTGCTTCCTGGCGGGACGGTTGGTTGGGGAAGGAATCGAGCGGGCTGGCCGGGCTGAACCGGCTCACCGGCCGAGCGGGTGCGGCCGAGGCACCGTGAGCAGCGGGAGCGGGTTTGTGACCGGCAGCGGGAGCGGGTTTGTGACCGGCAGCGGGAGCGTTCGTGGCGGCCGCCGCCGCGACCCCGTCGACCGGAGTGCTGCCGGCAGGAGCCGAACCGTGCTCCGGGTTCCCGTCCAGCGGAAGTACCAGCCGGACTTCGGTCCCGCCGGCGCTGCTGCGGATCCCCGCGCTGCCGCCGGCCCGCTCCATCCTGCCGATGATGGAACCGCGCACGCCAATCCGGTCCGGTGGAACCGCTGCCGGATCAAACCCGGGACCGCGGTCCCGGACAAAGACTTCAAGCTGCTCCGGCCGGCATTCGACGTAGACGGAAACGGTGCCGCCTGCATGCTGCGCCGCGTTAAGCAGCGCCGCGCGGGCGGCCTGCGCCAGCGCTTCGGTGCGCTCGTCCAACCGGGCATCGGAGACGGCCACCAACTCTATGGGGTGGCCGTAGGCATCCTCGATTTCAGCGGCAATGCGGCGCAGGCTCTGGACCAGATGGTCCTCGGCACGGGCCCGGTCGGTGTAGAGCCATTGCCTCAGTTCCCGCTCCTGGGCGCGGGCAAGCCGGACCACGTCCTGCTCGGAGCCGGCACGCTTCTGGATCAGGGCCAGGGTCTGCAGGACCGAGTCATGCAGATGGGCGGCAATTTCGGCGCGTTCCGTCTGCCGGATCCGGCCCGCACGTTCGGCTTCCAGGTCCCGCCAGTGCTTGACGGCCCACGGGGTGAATACCAGTGCCACACCTGCCAGGACCGCTGCGGAAGCGAGCAGTCCGGCAACCAGCACGTCCCAGCTCACCGCTCCGGAAACCATCACCAGCACTCCCGCCACCACCAGCAGCAGCCCTGCGGCCAACCGGATCAGCCCGGAAGTCCGGTCTGCGCCGGCACTGTTCACGAGCCCGGCGCGGCGCCTTTCATCCAGCTGGCTCCAGGCCAGCACCGCACCGCCTGCAATGGCGCCGAGCGGCACGAACAGTCCCCAGTTGAGGTCGGCGCCCAACCGCTGGGCGATGAAGGCAGCGGCGACGAGCAGCAGGGCAAGCCCGGCAGCAACTTCGCGCTGCCCGGCTTTGCCCAGGGTTCCAGTCGGCCCCGCCCAGCCGCCGCCGTCGCGCAGGAGCCGGGCATAGTTGTCCGCAATACTGCGCGGGTTGGCCTGGACCTGTTCCTTCTTGTCCAGTTCTTCCCGGGTGGGAACCATGATCCACAGCCAGCCGTACAAGAGGAAGCCGCCGCCGGCCAGGCAGAACACCGCCATGAGGGCACGGGTCAGCTTCACCGGCCAGCCCAGGTGTGCTGCCAGTCCGGCGCAGACGCCGGCAATCATCCGGTCGCGGGGTCGCACCAGAGGTTCTCTCATGGCCCTATCAAAGCACGGCGCGGACCCCGGGAACCGTGCCCGGAGCCAAGTTCCGAAGTTCTTCAGGGGCGGTTCAGGGGCCGCTCAGGGTAGTCCCTGATGCTTCCCAACGCCCCCGGCGGGAAGACTGGGGTCATGAACCCTTTCCCATCCTCTGCCGCCGATGAGCCGGCCTCCGCTTCGGAACAGCAGCCCTCCGGGGCCGGTTCCGCCTCCGCTGGAACCTCCGCTGCAGGCCACCGGCCGGACGGCATACACAGCGGCTTCTTTCAGTGGCTCCGGTCCCTTGGCGTGCAGCGCGGTCCGGACCGCTGGTTCGGCGGCGTAGCTTCCGGCCTCGCGGCGAAGACCGGACTGGATCCGGTGCTGATACGCGGATTGTTTGTGGTCCTGGGTGTCTTCGGGATCGGGTTCCTGGCCTATGGCCTGGCCTGGGCGCTGCTTCCGGAACCGGACGGCAGGATCCACGTGGAAGAAGCCCTCCGCGGCAGCTGGACCTCCGGAATGACCGGCGCGCTCGTGTTTACCATCGTGGGGATGGGCGGCCCCGGTGCTTCGGTCCTCGGCGGCGACTCGTGGTTCGGTGCCGTTGTGTGGACGCTGTTCTGGATCGGCTCCGGCATTGCAGCAATCTACTGGTTCTCCGGGCCCAAGGGCCGCGCATATTTCCAGGGCCATATGCCGCACGGCACATCCGCCCCTGCCGGCGGCCCGGAAGCGGCGGATGCCGGCACTACCGCCGCCGGCACTTCCGGTACCGCCCCGGTGTCGCTGGCCAAAACCGGCAGCCCCGAAACCCCGGCCCCCGCAGGCACGGCGGGCTTCGGAGACAGCCACGGCGCTCCTGCCGGCTGCACCGCCAAGGCCGCCAAGGTTCCCGGCGCCGGCGGACCCTTCCTGGCGGCCCTCTTCGGGGCAGCGCTGCTTGCCGGCGGCGCAGTCCTCGGCTTGGACTATGCCGGCATCCTTCCCCTTGGCTCCCCGGTTTCCGTGGCCCTGGCTGCGGCGGCGGGGGTTTTTGGACTCGGTGTGGTCCTGCTGGGATTGTTGGGCCGGCAGTCCGGCGGCGCCGGCACGGCGGCGGTGGTGGCCCTTGCGGCGGCCCTGCTGGCCCAGGGAAACCTGGCCAACGCCAACCTCGTCGTCGCCAGCAATGCCGACTGGACACCGCAGGACTCGGCCCAGGCCGTCGGCGGCTACACCTCCGTCGCCGCCAACGGGACTGTGGACCTGCGCGGTACCGACCTTTCCGGGGACACCGATATTCCGGTCAGCGTGGCTGCCGGAAACCTGAACTTCCTGGTTCCCATTGATTCGCCGGTGACCGTCCGGTTTGGCATGGCGGCGGGCAACATCGAAGTCAATGACGGCGGTGACCACCACGAATACAGCGGCTTGTGGCAGTCCACCACCGAACGCACGTTCAACCAAGACGCCGGCGGGGACCCCATCACCATTGATGTCCGGGGCCTGGCAGGCAATGTACTTGTGACAACTGAAGAAAGCGATCTTTAGCCATGGAGCAGGATAACGAGCGGGACTACCTCGGCCGGCCCTACACCGCCGGCAGCTACGAAACGGAGCCTCCCGGGCAGTACGGGCCGACCCCGCAGATGCCTGAATCCGGGGGCGCGCTTCCCGGCTCACCGTCCCCCGCAGGCCCGGCCCCCACGGACGCGGAGAACGACGGCGACGGCAGCGGAACGGACGCCGCATCCGGCTCGGCACCGGGCCGGGGAATGCGGGTGGGCACGGTGGTGTGGGGCCTGGTCCTCACCGTCCTGGCTGTGCTCCTGCTGCTGGTGGACACCGTGAACCTCAGGGTGGACCCGGTACTGCTCCTGCTGTGCCTTACCCTCGGAGCGGGGCTGGCCCTGCTGGCAGGCGGCTTCCTGGCAGCCTTCCAGCGCAGCCATTCCCGCTAGCCGCACAGGCAACACCGTCTGCATCACCAGCACCAAAGTTTCCCATTTTCCCCATCGTCAGACAGGCTTGATCCATGGATAAGTTCTTTCAGCTCCTCCGCTCCTCCCCCATCAAACGCCGCAAGGGATGGGCCGGCGGCGTCTGCGCCGGAATCGCCGCAACCTTCGGCTGGGATGTATCCCTGGTCCGGATCGGCGTGCTCCTCAGTTTCCTGCTCCCGTTCATCGGCCTGGGCACATATCTGGTGGCCTGGCTGCTGCTGCCGAAGGCTGACGGAACCATCCTCCTGCAGCGCATGGTGAGCGCCTAGGCTTAGATGCTGCCGGAAGGCTGGCTAGAATCTAGAGCAGCATCACACCGGCGCCATCAGACCAGGGGTAAAAAACATGAAGATCGGTATTCTCACCAGCGGCGGCGACTGCCCCGGGCTGAACGCGGTGATCCGCGGCGCCGTGCTGAAGGGCATCAAGGAATACGATGGCATCGAGTTTGTCGGATTCCGTGACGGCTGGCGCGGCGTGGTGGACGGCGACATCATGGATCTGCCGCGCGCCAGCGTCCGCGGCATTTCCAAGCAGGGCGGAACCATCCTCGGCACTTCCCGCACCAACCCCTTCGAAGGACCCAACGGCGGCCCGGTGAAGATCAAGGCCACGATGGACCGGCTGGGGATTGACGCCATCATCGCGATCGGCGGCGAGGGAACCCTCGCCGCCGCGCAGCGCCTGACCGACGCCGGGCTGCAGATTGTGGGCGTGCCGAAGACCGTGGACAACGACCTCGACGCCACGGATTACACGTTCGGTTTCGACACCGCGGTCCAGATCGCCACGGAAGCCTGCGACCGGCTGCGCACCACCGGCGAGTCCCACCACCGCTGCATGGTGGCCGAGGTAATGGGCCGGCACGTCGGCTGGATTGCGCTGCACTCCGGCATGGCCGCCGGTGCCCACGCCATCCTGATCCCTGAGCACCCGGTGAGCCTGGACCAGATCTCCCAGTGGGTCAACGAGGCCCACGAGCGCGGCCGGGCCCCGCTGGTGGTAGTTGCCGAAGGCTTCGTCACCACGGACATGGAGTCCCCGCACTCCGAACGCGGGCTGGACAGCTTTGGCCGGCCGCGGCTGGGCGGCATCGGTGAACTGCTCGCCCCGGAGATCGAGGCACGGACCGGGATCGAAACCCGGGCGACGGTGCTGGGCCATATCCAGCGCGGCGGCGTGCCGACGGCGTACGACAGGGTCCTCGCCACGCGTCTGGGCATGGCTGCAGTGGACTCGGTGGTGCAGGGCCTGTGGGGCACCATGGTGTCGCTGCACGGCACGGACATTGTCCACGTCGGTTTCGAGAAGGCCCTCGGGAACCTCAAGACCGTCCCGGAGCACCGTTACGACGAAGCGGCCATCCTTTTCGGCTAGGAAACACCGGCACCGCCACCCTCGACGGCCCGCAGCTGTTCCTGTGTATTCCATGAGGATTTGCTGTGGGTCGGCAAGGCGCCGGCCGGGGTGCCCGGGCAGCGGTGTAGGTTGAAACCCATGAACCTGGATTCAGGAACCATAGCGATTATCCAGCTTGCCTGGTCCCGGCACCTGGGGCTGGAGGACAACGCGCTGGCTGAGACGGACAGCGGTGAACGCATCTACAGCGTCAGCGAACGCGCCCAAACCCTGTGTTTCCTTCGTCTGTTCGGCACCGAAGTCTTCAGCGGACCGGAGTGGGCCGCTGATCGTGCGCGCAGCAAGAGCGCCCTTGAACTCACCCGCAATTCGGGCCTGGTGCAGATGTCCATGGAGCACGGCGGGCGGACCCTGGGCGCCGAACAGCTCTTTTTTGCCGATTCCTTCCCCACCGTGGCTCCGCTGGAGGAACTGGCCGTTGCCAATGACCCCGACCTCGCGCTGGCACTGGAACGCCTGTGCCCGCCGGACGACGTCGCCGAAGCAGGATTGGCGGGCAAAGAGGACCTCTTTATCCTCGTGGACGACTCCCTTGACGAACCGCGCCCGGTGGCTGGCGCCGGCTACAGCATTACCGATGGAATCCTGGCGGACATGAGTGTCCTGACGGCGCCGCCGTACCGGCTGCAGGGGCTGGGCAGCTACATCAGCTCGGTTGCCCTGGAGGATGCCATGGCCGGCGGCCTGATCCCGCAGTGGCGGGCACCGCTGGACAACGTGGGTGCCGCGCGGACAGCGGTGGGCTCCGGCTTTATCCCGGCCGGCGTCAAGACATCCGTAGCCCTCTCGGCCTAGGCTGCGGCCGCACCGGTCCCGACGCTCAGCCCAGCAGTTCCAGCATCTCCTGGCGCTTAAAGAACGCCGCCGTGTCACGGGCGGTGGGTGAACCGCCGTCGGGATCTGCTCCGGCGTCCAGCAGGAGGCGGAATACCTCTGCGTAGCCCTTGAACGCGGCCCCGGCGAGCGGGGTCTGGCCCCGGTCATTGCGGGCGTTTACGTCTGCTCCGCGTTCCACCAGCAGCGCTGTTACTGCAGCGTGGCCGTGGTAGGAGGCCAGCATGACCAGGTTGTCACCGGCACTGTTCGTGAGGTTCACCGGCACCCCGGCATCGAGGTAACGGCGGATCCCTTCGGCGTCACCGGCCCGGGCAGCATCAAAGACCATACCGGCCAGCTCAATGATGTCGTCGTCAATTTCCGGGCGGGGTTCCGGGGTAGTCATGGATCTCCTCTTGTGATGGTTTGGTTGTCCGCCGGCTCGCGCCGGGCTAGACCCGCGGTGCTTTCAGGAAGCCCGTGGCGCGTCCGACAACCGCTCCGGCGTCGGGGGCCACGATGGGTTCCTGCGCGGCGGCGTAAAGTTCGCCGTCGTCGTCCACCACCAGCTGGGCGGCGGGATCGACCGACCGCTTCACCACTGCCAGGGCGACGGGGCCCATTTCATAGTGGGCGCCCACGGAGGTCAGTGTTCCGACTTTCCGCTCGCCGAGCATCACCGGACTGCCGGCTGCCGGCATGGTGTGCTGCGAGCCGTCCAGCTGCAGGAACACCAGGCGCCGCGGCGGGTGGCCCAGGTTGTGCACCCGGGCGACGGTTTCCTGGCCCTTGTAACAGCCCTTGGCCAGGTGCACGGCAGTGCGGATCAGGTCCAGCTCGTGCGGGAGGGTTTTATCGTCGGTTTCTGCGCCCAAACGGGGACGCCAGGCGGCAATGCGCAGGGCTTCGGACGCCATGGAACCGGCCAGGGTGCGGCCCGAGGCGTCAATGGCCTCCGCGAAGGAGTCCCTCGGAATCAGGTACTCATGCCAGGGCCGTTCCAGCCCCGGGTGGGCATCCTCCGGGACGGCGGTGTACGCGAAGCCGCCGCTGCCGATGTGCGGCCACGGATCGCTCCAGCGCAGGTACTGCTCCCATTCCGGAACCTCGGCCGTGGTGCCGGCAACCGCCCACTGGTCCGTGGCGTTGGTGACCTCTACCCGGAGCATGAACTTCATCCGCTCCAGCCATTCGGTCAGCCCGGCCGCTTCGGCTGCTTCCACGAGCAGCCACGCGGTTTCACCGTCGTCGATGATCCGGGCGTCGTAGTCGATCCGGCCCTGGACGCTGAGCAGCAGCAGTTCCGAGCTCACGCCGGGCTGCAGGGTGCCCACCTGCTGGGAGGACAGGGTATTCAGCCAGCTCAGCCGGTCCGGCCCGCTGACGGTGACCACGCCGCGGTAGGAGAGGTCGACGACGGCGGTGCCGCGTGCCAGGGCGCGCTGTTCGCGCAGCGGATCACCGTAGTGGGAGGCGGTGCCGGCATCGAGGCCGCCGGCCGCTACGGCACCGTGGCGGGAAAGCAGGGGGCTGGAATACGTCATGGGAAGTGCAACGTCCTTGCCTTGCGGGGCTATTCCCCGGCTCAGGAGCTCTTGTTGAGGATGGCGGAGGCATGGGCTTTGAGGTTTTCACCCTCCGAGGCGACATCCCAGCGCCAGTACAGGTCTCCATTGACCAGGCCGAAGATGCGGGTGGCGGCCGTGTATTCCTTGGAATTCACGCCACGCATGACCAGGTCGGTGGCCAGCTGGATCTGCGGCCCCTTGATCTGCCCGTAGTACAGCTCGGCAATGCCGCCGGGATGCACAATGGTGGCGGTGATGTCGAAGCCGCCGTTTTCGTTGCGCAGCTCTTCGACCTCGTCGGCGCTGCGCAGGGCCGGAACAATGTCTGCGGGCACCAGCCCGGGGCCGCCGTCGGCGTCGTTCAGCGGACGGTCAAGGGACCAGAAGCCGGTCTCCACCGCCAGCGGACGCAGCCGGGTGCCCTGCTCGTCGGTGAGCCAGCTTTCCGCCGTGTACTGCAGGTAGGGCAGGCCGTTCTGGGTGAACGTTACCTTTTGGGCGAAGTGCTCCGAATCGGCTTCGCCTTCGCCAAGCCTCCCGGACCCTTCCCAGGTGCCGATCAGCCAGGAGAGGGGAACCAGTTCCGGCGTCAGGTCGGTGGGGATCTCCATTGGCATGGTGGAACCTGTCCTTCGATATCTAACGGGCCGGCGCAAACGCCGGCAGGCAACGGGTCCGGAGTTACAGGCCCGGGATTACCGGTTCGGTGCTACTTCTGGCCCTTGTACAGGCGGGAAACCACCAGGCCGGCGAATCCGGCCATACCCAGGCCGGTGAGACCCAGCAGTGCGATGAAGAAGATTTCGAGTGCAGTCATGGGTACATCCTAACGCGGGGAAGTGACGGTACAGCCATTCGATCATGCGGGACAGGCCGGACAAAACCGCACTGCGCCCGGGGAGTGCACACCGGCCTGCGGGTCATAGACCGATGAGGCGTCCGAGGAAATAGACCACCGGTCCCAGCACCAGGACCGGCGCCAATGCGAGTGCCAGCTGTCCGGCGGTGTTGGATTTGTCCGCACGGGATAACACCAGGCGGCGGAAGGCCATCACGACGGCGGCAACCACCACGCCGGAGAACGCAGCCCACTGCCAGGACACTCCCGATGCCAGCAGGACGGCAAGTGCGCCGCACAGCCCGCCGGCAACCAGTCCAAGGGGTGCCGCCATCCGGTCCGGCAGCGGGATCAGGGACACCGCTACGGCGGCCAGGGCCGCGGCGCCGGCCACGGCCAGCAGTGCCGGGTCCTCGCCGGCGTCGGCGAGCCTGTCGGCCGCCACCCAGCCTGAAGCCATGGCCGTTACCAGGACACCGGAGATGATGCCGACAATGGATTCCAGGCGGTGGGCCTGGCCGGTGCCGCGCAGCAGCTGGATCAGGAACACTGCCCCCACTCCGACGGCGACGGCGGCGGGCAGCCAGGTCAGCATGGCCGCGGGGGGCGCGTAGCAGGCCGCAGCGGTTGCGCCGGCTCCAACCAGGGCCAGCACGGCGCCCTGCGTCTTACGCGCCGGCACCCCGATCAGGTGCGGCCAGCACAGGCCGGTCAGCACGGCGGCTGCACCGGACACCAGCGCCACGGCGGGCACCGAGAGGTAGGAGGCACTTACGATACCGATAATGGCAAGCGCCGCCGGCACCGCTAAGCTCCATAGTTTCACCCTAGTTATCCTGCCTTATTACGGCGTCCAGATGAAAAGCGACAGGCCCGCAAAGGCCGATGGGTATACTTTCGATCACTTCCAGCCAAGCGGATCGGCGAAGAATCTGTGCCCAACGGTGTGCGCCCAACATTCGGAGGACCTATGTCGCACATTCTGCTCCTGACCAACAGTTCAGGTGCCTCGGTGAATGTCCTGCCTGCCCTGGAGCTGCTCAATCACAAGGTCCATATTGTTCCGGCGGAGCCCACTGCCCTCCTGGACACCGAGCCCAGCGACGTCATCCTCATTGATGCCCGCAAGGACCTGGTGGGAGCCCGTTCCCTGACCCAGCTGCTCAAGGCCACGGGGCTTGGCACCCCGCTGATCCTGATCCTGACCGAGGGCGGCATGGCCGCCGTCGCCCCCAACTGGCTGTCCGACGACGTCATCCTGGATACCGCAGGACCTGCCGAGCTGGAAGCCCGGCTGCGGCTGGCGTCGGCCCGGGGCGGCAGCGGCGCGGAGGAAACCGTCACGGAGATCTCCGCCTCCGGCGTCGTGATTGACGAGGCAAGCTACACCGCACGTGTCAACGGCACGGCACTGAACCTGACCTACAAGGAATTCGAGCTGCTTAAGTACCTGGCACAGCACCCCGGGCGGGTCTTCACCCGCGACCAGCTGCTGCACGAGGTGTGGGGCTACGACTACTACGGCGGCACCCGCACCGTGGACGTGCATGTACGCCGGCTGCGCGCCAAGCTCGGGCCGGACCACGAAACGCTGATCGGCACGGTCCGCAACGTCGGCTACCGGTTCACCCGCTCCCGTACGGAAACCGCCGCACCCGCCAGCCAGGATGCCTGAGCACCCGAACCCGCGCCGCGCGGCCCGCTCACAGCCCCGGCCGCGCTAGGCTTTCGGCATGAGTGAAGAACCGCAGACAGCATGGCCCGTCGTCGAGACACGCGGAACCCCGGAACCCGCTGCCTTGGCAGACATCCTGGAACTGGCAGCGGCCGCCCGGGATTCCGACGGCAACCCTCCCCTGTCCGAGCAGACGCTCGTTGACCTGCGCTCGGCGGACGCGGACCCGGACACGCTGGCCGTCTTTACGACCTACGCCGACGACGCGGGTGCAGCTACCGGCGGCGGCCGCTGGCTGGCCGGCGTTGCCGTGCTGGTGGCCGAAGCCCCCGGCGCCCCCGGGGTCCTGGAACTGGTGGTGCACCCGAACTACCGCAACCAGGGTGTGGGCACTGCGCTGGCCCGGGCGGTTGCCGAGCGTGCCGGCACGAACCGGCCCGCTGCCTGGTCGCACGGAAACCATGAAGCCGCCGTTGAGCTTGCTTCACGGTTTGGCTACCGGCCGGTCCGCGACCTGTGGAAGATGCGGCTGAGCCGTTCCGCCCTGGCCGACGCACTGCCGGAGGCACCGTTCCCGGAGGGCGTGACACTGCGTTCCTTCGAACCCGGCCGCGATGAACTTCCCTGGCTTGAAGCCAACGCCGCAGCGTTCTCGCACCACCCTGAACAGGGTTCGATGAGCCTGGCCGATCTGCAGGCCCGGATGGCCGAGGACTGGTTCGACCCGTCCGGGTTCCTCCTGGCCGTGGACCAGGACGGAAAAATCCTGGGCTTCCACTGGACCAAGGTGCATCCGGGTGCCGGCGGCCATCCGCCCATCGGCGAGGTGTACGTGGTGGGCGTCAGCCCCGACGCGCAGGGCAAGGGGCTGGGCAAGGCCCTCACGATTGCCGGGATCCGGCACCTGCATGCCGCCGGACTGGACGCGGTGATGCTGTACGTGGACGCGGACAATACCGCCGCCGTCGCGCTGTATCAACGGCTGGGCTTTGTCCGCTGGGACCAGGACGTCATGTACGCCCCCGCATAGATTCCACAGCTTGTAATGTTATTTGGACAGGGCCGCCCGGCCACCGGCGCGGCTGCCCTGTCCCGCCGCCAGCACTTCAGGGAGACACTATGGATTTCGATACCGCCGCCGAGCCCCGCGCGACCTTCGGGTCGGCCGAGGCCATGTCGGCGCCCCGGGCCACCCAGGACCGCATCGACATCCCGGACTTCGGCCCTGCCCTGCTGCCCAGCGGGGATATCTCGCCGGCGCGCTTCCTGGACCGGGAAATCAGCTGGCTGCACTTCAATGCCCGCGTGCTGGAGCTGGCGGAGGACCCGGAGCTGTTCCTGCTGGAGCGGGTGAACTTCCTGTCCATCTTCGCCTCCAACCTGGACGAGTTCTTCATGGTCCGGGTGGCCGGGCTTAAGCGCCGGATTGCCACCGGGCTGGCCGTCCCGTCCGCCGCGGGGATGAGCCCCATCGAACAGCTGGAGGAGATCGTGGCCGCCGGCTACCGCCTGCAGCAGCGCCACGCAAACGTATTCGCTCAGCAGATCCGCCCCGCCCTCGCCGAGGAACAGATCTACCTGGTCAGCTGGGACGAGCTCGACGACGCCGCCAAGGCGAACCTGCACAAACAGTTCGCGTCCAAGGTCTTCCCGATCCTGACGCCGCTGGCCGTTGATCCGGCCCACCCGTTCCCCTATATTTCCGGGCTGTCCCTGAACCTTGCCGTGGTGGTCCGCAACCCGGTCAGCGGCAAGGAGTTCTTTGCCCGCGTCAAGGTCCCGGACCAGCTGCCGCGGCTGATCTCCGTGGACGGACCCCGCGCCGGCAACGTGGCCGGGCGGATGGCCCGTTTCATTACGCTCGAAGACGTGATTGCCCAGCACCTGGACCAGCTCTTCCCGGGCATGGACGTCATTGAGCACTACACCTTCCGCGTGACCCGCAACGAGGATCTCGAGGTGGAAGAGGACGACGCCGAGAACCTGCTGCAGGCCCTGGAAAAGGAGCTGCTCCGCCGCCGCTTCGGGCCGCCGGTGCGCCTGGAAGTAACTCCGGAAATGAACCCGAACATCCGCGAACTGCTTGAACGCGAGCTGGGCGTGGAGTCGGACGAGGTCTATGTCCTGCCCGCCCCGCTGGACCTGCGCGGGCTGTCCGGGATCAGCCGCATCGACCGGACGGATCTGCACTATCCGAAGCAGGTACCGCATACCAACCGGCACCTTAAGGAGTCCGAAACCTCCAAGCCGGCCAACGTCTTTGCCGCCATGCGGCGCCGGGACATCCTCCTGCACCACCCGTACGATTCCTTCTCCACCTCCACCCAGGCCTTCCTGGAGCAGGCTGCTGCGGATCCCCGCGTCCAGGCCATCAAGCAGACCCTGTACCGCACCTCCGGGGACTCCCCCATTGTCGATGCCCTGATCGACGCCGCCGAGGCCGGCAAGCAGGTCCTGGCGCTGGTGGAAATCAAGGCACGTTTCGATGAGCAGGCCAACATTTCCTGGGCCCGCAAGCTGGAGCAGGCCGGGGTCCACGTGGTGTACGGCATCGTGGGGTTGAAAACCCACTGCAAGCTTTCGCTGGTGGTCCGGCAGGAAGTGGACGGGCTGCGCCGCTACTGCCACATCGGCACCGGCAACTACCACCCGCGCACCGCCCGCTACTACGAGGACCTGGGCCTGCTGACGGCCAATGAGCAGGTAGGTGAAGACCTTACGAAGCTGTTCAACCAGCTGTCCGGCTACGCGCCCAAGTCCACGTTCAAGCGCCTGCTGGTGGCACCGCGCTCCGTCCGGTCAGGACTGATCGACCGGATTGAACGGGAGATCGCCAATAAGAAGGCCGGCCTCAGCGCCCGCGTCATCATCAAGGTCAACTCGATGGTGGACGAGGCAATCATCGACTCCCTCTACCGGGCTTCCCAAGCCGGTGTGCAGGTGGACGTGATTGTCCGCGGCATCTGCTCGGTACGCCCCGGCGTGCCCGGGCTGAGCGAGAACATTACGGTCCGTTCCGTGCTGGGGCGCTTCCTGGAGCACTCCCGCGTGTTCGCCTTCGCCAACGGAGGCGATCCGGTGGTCTTCATCGGTTCAGCCGACATGATGCACCGCAACCTGGACCGCCGCGTCGAGGCCCTGGTCCAGCTGGCATCCAAGGACGACGTTGCGGAGCTGGTGGCGCTGATGGACCGGTACATGGACCCCGGCACCGCCAGCTGGCACCTGGATGCGGAAGGGATCTGGAACCGCCACCATAAGGATGCAGAGGGCAACCCGCTGCAGGATGTCCAGTCCTGGCTGCTGGCCTCCCGTTCGCGCCAGCGCTCGGTGGCCCGCCGCTGATGGAAGCAACGGAGTCCCGGACGACGCCGGCCGCTGCCCTCGGGGACGCGCCGGTCAAGGTGGTTGCTGCCGGCGCCCTGTGCTGGCGGGAGCGCGAAGGCAAGCTGCAGGTCCTGATGATCCACCGTCCCCGTTATGACGACTGGTCCTGGCCCAAGGGGAAGCTGGACGACGGCGAGACCACGCCCGAATGCGCCGTGCGCGAGGTCCGCGAGGAAGTGGGCCTGCGGATCAGCTTGGGCATCCCGCTGCCGCCCACCGTCTACCCGGTGGCCTCCGGCATGAAGATTGTCCACTACTGGGCCTCTCACGTGGACTCAGGCAAGGCCCGTCCCGACGGCAAGGAGGTGGACGGGATCCGCTGGTGCAGCCCGGAGGAAGCTGCCGAGTCGCTGACCAATCCCACCGACAAGCTTCCGCTGCAGGAACTGGTCCTGGCCTATGACGAGCAGCGCCTGCTGACCTGGCCGCTCATTGTGGTGCGCCATGCCAAAGCCAAGCCCCGTTCCTCCTGGACCAGGGCCGAAGGGGACCGTCCGCTGGTTGCTACCGGCCTGCGCCAGGCCATGGCCGTCTCGCGGCTGCTGGTGGCCTGGCGGCCCAAACGGGTGGTCTCCAGCCCTTGGGTCCGCTGCGTGCAGACCGTCAAGCCGTATGTGAAGGCGGAAGGCGCCAAGTTCAAGACGGTGGACGCCCTCACCGAGCACAACGCCAAGCGGAAACCGGGCAAGGCCCGCGGCGCCGTGGAAGGCCTGTTCGACAAGGCCAAGTCCGCGGCCGTGTGCACGCACCGCCCGGTACTGCCGCTGGTCTTTGACGTGCTGGCCGCGCACATGCCCGAGGAGATGGCTGCCGGACTGCCCGTCAAGGACCCGTACCTGGCGCCCGGCGAGTCCGTGATCTGCCAGGTCAGCAGTGCCGATGAAGGCCGTATTGTTTCCCTGGAGAAGTACCGGGCGTTCGACGACTGACGTTTCACCGGCGCGAGGGGGCGCCCGCCATGACCGAAACCCACCGCGATACTTCACCGGGCGGCGTAACAGTCAGCGGTGCATCGGCCAGCACCGTGCCCGGCCCGGCGTACGGCTGGTACGTCGCCGCCGCCGTCGTCGTCCTGGCTGCGGCAGGCGCCGGGGCAGTTCTCTACCCGGACCTGCCGCAGTCCCTGCCGGTGCATTGGAACGGTGCGGGGCAAGCCGACAGCTATGCGCCCAAGAGCACCTGGTCCGTCTTTGCTGCGCCGCTGATAGCCCTTGGAATGCTGCTCTTCCTGCTGGGAACTGCGGCGGTCATCCCGCGGCTGGCGGCCTTGTCCGGCCAGCTGCACGCCGGCGGCCCTGCGGCCCATACTGCCAACATCCGCGCCACGCAGTTCTTCCTCGGCGGCACCGCCTTCGCACTGAGCATGCTGTTCGCCTGGCTTGCCCTGCGGGGCTGGCTCCTGCCCCCGGACGGCAGCGCCCTGGAATTCGTGCTGCCCACGGTGGCCCTGTTCCTGGCCATGGCCGGCTTCGGGGTGGCAGCCGTGCGCCGGTACCGCAGGGAAGTTGCAGGGACGTCGGATGCGGCGGCAGAGGAGGAGACGGCAGAGGGCCCGGGAGATGAACCGGACGCCCCCGCAGCCGGCGCCGGTGATCCGGTGGCGCAGCGCTGCAACTACCGTGCCGGCATCTACGTGAACCGCGCCGATCCCCGCCTGCTGGTCCCCAAACGGCTGGGCGTTGGCTGGACGCTGAACGCCGGCCGTCCCGCCGGGCTGGCCTTTTACCTGCTGATCGGACTGGTCAGTGTGGCTGCCCTTGTGGCGGGCATCGCACTGCCCCTGCTGGCGCCCTGACCTGAACTAGACTGGCCCGGTGAGCATTCCAACCCCGTATGAAGACCTGCTGCGAGACGTTATGGCCAACGGCACGCAGAAGTCCGACCGCACCGGCACCGGCACGCGCAGCGTGTTCGGCCGCCAGATGCGCTTTGACCTCAGCGAGTCCTTTCCGCTGATCACCACCAAGCGGGTGCACTTCAAATCCGTGGCCCTGGAACTCCTGTGGTTCCTGCGCGGCGATTCGAATGTGCGCTGGCTGCAGGAGCGCGGCGTCAGCATCTGGGACGAATGGGCTGACGACGACGGCGAACTGGGACCGGTCTACGGTGTCCAGTGGCGCTCGTGGCCCACCCCGGACGGCGGGCACATCGACCAGATCGCGAAACTGGTCGAAGGGATCCGGAAGAACCCTGACTCGCGCCGGCACATCGTCACCGCCTGGAACCCGGCCGAAGTGGAAAATATGGCCCTGCCGCCGTGCCACGCCCTGTTCCAGTTCTACGTTGCCGACGGGAAGCTTTCCTGCCAGCTTTACCAGCGCTCCGCGGACACCTTCCTGGGCGTCCCCTTCAACATTGCCTCGTACGCCCTGCTCACCATGATGGTTGCCCAGCAGACCGGTCTGGAGCCGGGCGAATTCGTGTGGAGCGGCGGCGACGTGCACATTTACGACAACCACGTGGAGCAGGTCCGCGAACAGCTGAGCCGCGAGCCTTTCCCCTACCCGAAACTGCATATCCGCCGTATGCCGGAGAGCATTTTCGACTACACGCTTGAGGACTTCGAAGTCCGGGACTACCAGCACCATCCCGGCATCAAAGCTCCCATCGCCGTTTGATCCGACCCCAACGGAAAAGGACACCATGACTGAGTCCGTACCCAACACGTCCGCTCCCGGCACCCGCTACTACCCGGTGGGCGGCGGTTCCGGCGAAGGAGCGGACCTGCACGAAGTGCTGCAGGAACTCGGCACCGTACCCGCCGGGGAACCGGTCATCGGCATGGTCTGGGCGCAGACTGCCGGCGGCGTCATAGGACGCGACGGCGGGATGCCGTGGCACCTGCCCGAAGACCTGGCACATTTCAAGGCCACCACCGCCGGTCACCCGGTGATCATGGGCCGGCGCACCTGGGAGTCCTTCCCGGCGAAATACCGTCCCCTTCCGGACCGGACGAACATCATCATTTCTTCCAGCCCGGAACTGGCAGCCGAAGCGTCAGCCTCCGGCGCCGTCGTCACGGGTTCCCTCGAGCAGGCACTGGCCGCCGCTGCCGCCAGCCCCGGCAGCGAGGAAGTCTGGATCATCGGCGGCGCGCAGCTCTACGAGGCGGCCGTGGAAGTGGCCGACGCCGCGGTGGTGACCGTGATCGACAGCGAGACCGAGGGCGACACCTACGCCCCTCACCTTGGCCCGGAGTGGACCTTTACCGGGGTCAGCCCGGCCTCCGGCTGGTACACGTCCGCCAACGGCAGCCAGTACCGGATTGCCCTCTGGACACGTGATGCGCGTGGACAGTGACGTAAACAACCAAGACGGCAGCGGCCCAACGCCCTAAAGTGGAACCCATGACTTCTTCCTCCGTTCCCACTGCAGGTTTCATCGGCTGGCGCGGCATGGTTGGCTCCGTCCTGATGCAGCGCATGCAGGACGAAGGCGATTTTGCCCTGGTCAACCCCGTCTTCTTCTCCACCTCCAACGCGGGAGGAGACGCGCCGTCGTTCGCGGCCGGCGCGGGCCCGCTGCAGGACGCCTACGACGTCGAGGCGCTGGCCAAGCTGCCGATCATCGTGACGGCGCAGGGCGGGGACTACACCGCGGAGGTCTTCCCGAAGCTGCGTGCCGCCGGCTGGGACGGGATCTGGATTGATGCCGCCTCCACACTGCGGATGGATGACGACGCAATCATTGTGCTCGATCCGGTGAACCGCGACGTGATCGATGCCGGACTGGCCCGGGGCGTGAAGAACTTTGTCGGCGGCAACTGCACGGTCTCCTGCATGCTGATGGGCCTGGGCGGCCTGTTCCGCAATGGCCTGGTGGAATGGGGCACCTCCATGACCTACCAGGCAGCGTCCGGCGGCGGTGCCCGGCACATGCGCGAACTGCTGAACCAGTTCGGTGCGCTGCACGGTGCGGTGGCCCCGGAGCTGGCTGACCCGGCGTCGGCCATCCTCGCCATTGACCGGGCCGTGCTGGCTGCGCAGCAGGACCCGGCGCTGGATTCTTCCCGGTTCGGAGTGCCGCTGGCCGGTTCCGTGATCCCGTGGATTGACGCGGACCTGGGCAACGGCATGTCCAAGGAAGAGTGGAAGGGCGGCGCGGAAACCAATAAGATCCTCGGCCGCGGTGCTGGCGGACGCATCCCGTTTGACGGATTGTGCGTGCGCATCGGTGCCATGCGCTCCCACTCCCAGGCGCTGACCCTGAAGCTCACCGAGGACCTCTCCGTCGAAGAGATCGAGAAGATCATTGACGCGGACAACGAGTGGGCGAAGGTGGTGCCCAACACCAAGGAGGCCACCATGGCCGAGCTGACCCCCGTGGCGGTCACCGGCACGCTGCAGGTTCCGGTGGGACGTATCCGCAAGCTGGAAATGGGCCCGGAGTACATCAGCGCCTTCACCATCGGCGACCAGCTGCTCTGGGGTGCGGCCGAGCCGTTGCGCCGGATGCTGCGCATCGCCACCGGCAACCTGTAAGGGGCCCTGCACCGCTCCCGCGCAGCACCGGCGCGGGCAAGGCAGGCCCGTACGCAAAACTGTCAGAGGCATGTGGCAGGTTGTTGCGCATGGAGCAGCAACCGGCCGCGGGGCACAATGCAGGGCACAACGCAGGGCATCCTGCCCAACAGAGCATAGACGCCATCCTGAGCAGTTTTTTTGCCTTCAGCTGCGCGGGCAAGCAGATACCCACGCATGCCCGCTACCTGCGGGTTGGCGTACAGCTGCGCGCCTATCTCGAGGCCGAAGGCGTCCGCATCCTCTCGGCGGAGGACACGGCGCTCCTGGAGCTGGAACGCGGTTTCGGTGAAGGGTCAGCCTTTGCCCGGCTGTTTGGCGCCGCAGAGCTCGCCTATGCCCTCACCGGCTTCCTGGACCCGGCGTGGCTGCTGCCTGACCTGCAGGACAGGTGCACCCAGGTCAGCATGACCCCGCGCCTGATCCAGTGGCTGTGCAACACGCATCTGCTGGATCCGCACCGGCACCGCCCGGCTATCCGCGGCGCCCGTGCGGCGGCGGCGGAGGCGCGGAAAGGCCCCGCCGGCAGGGAGGGTTCCCAGCGGCGCTGGGAGGGTTCCTAGAGGCTGCAGTTCACCAGGACGGGCTCGGGATGCAGCCGGATTCCGAAGGCCTGCTCCACTCCCTTCGCCACGGCGCGTGCCACCACCAGCAGGTCTTCCGCGGTTGCCTCTCCGCGGTTGGTCACTGCCAGGGTGTGCTTGGTGGACAGGGAAGCACGGCCTCCGGTCCCGTCCGCCGGGTCCAACCCGAATCCCTTGCGGAAACCTGCGTGGCTGATCAGCCACGCGGCGCTGAGCTTTACGTGTCCGGGCTCCGTTACCGGATAGCGCGGGGCGTCCTCGGGCAGGTTTGCAGCCGTTGCCTCGTCCACAATGGGGTTGGTGAAGAAGGAGCCGGTGCTGTAGGTATCCGGGTCCGCTGCATCCAGGACCATGCCCTTGCCCGCCCGCAGGCGCAGTACCTCGCGGCGTACATCCACGGCATCGGTCCGCTCGCCCAGGTCCGTGCCCAGTGCACGGGCCAGCTCGGCGTAACGCACCGGGGCACTGGTATGGCCCTTGGCCAGGTTGAACTCGACGCTGAGCACAACGTAACGCGGGGAGCCGTTGACTGTGCTGCGCTTGAGTACCGAATCCCGGTAGCCGAAGCCCAGCTCCGCGTTGCTGAATTCCGCCACGCAGCGTTCGGTGCGGTCCCAGGCCCGCACCGACCGGATGGACTGGGACACATCTGCGCCGTAGGCACCCACGTTCTGCACCGGGGTTGCCCCGGCGAGCCCGGGAATGCCCGAGAGGGCTTCCAGTCCGGAATAGCCTTCGGCCAGGGTGTACGCCACCAGTTCGTCCCAGGGGTGGCCGGCTTCGGCACGCAGGACGGCGCCGCCGTCGTCGGCCGGTGTCATCCGCAGTCCGCGGGTGGCGATGCGGATGACCGCGCCGTCGAACCCCCGGTCCGAGATCAGCAGATTGGATCCGCCGCCAACGATCAGCAGCGGCTCCCCCGCCTCGTCCGCGGCGCGGACGGCGAGGATCAGTTCGTCTTCGGTTTCGGCTTCAAGGTAGCGGCGGGCGGGCCCGCCAACGCGTGCGGTAGTCAGCGATGCCAGCGGCATCCGGGTCAAAGCGGTCACCAGATCCGCACCACGGCCTGTGCCTTGACCAGCACCTTCTGTCCGTTGAAGGTCACCGTGAGGTCCACGCGCGCCGTGGAGTTATCCACGTCAATGGCGCCGATGGCCCCGGCAACCTCCACCACGGCTCCCGGAGCTTCGTCGAGGTCCTCCACCAGGACCGGGCGGGTAAAGCGGGTCTGGTAGTCGATGACCGACCCGGGATCCCCCGTCCAGTCGCTGACCAGCTGCACGGCAGCACCCATGGTGAACATGCCGTGCGCAATAACGCCGGGCAGCTCCACCTCGCGGGCGAAGCGTTCATTCCAGTGGATGGGGTTGAAGTCGCCGGATGCGCCGGCATAGCGGACCAGATCGGCCCGGGAAATTTCGATGGTGGACGAGCCGATGGACGTCCCGGTGGAAAGTTCGCTCAGTGCAATGGACATTGGTTACTGTCCCTCTCCGCGGACGAGGATGGATGAGACGGTGGTGGCTACCTGTTCGCCTTCCACTGTGGAAATTTCCGCACGGGTGCTGATCAGGGCGCCTTCGCCCATGGCACGCACGGAATCCACGTGCAGTTCGGCCACCAGTTCATCGCCGGCCACAATGGGGCGGTGATGGGTGAAGCGCTGGTCGGCATGCACCACGCGGGAGAAGTCGATGCCCGCTTCGGGATCGGCCACCAGCAGGGCGTCTGCGCGCTGGGCCACGATAATGGCGAACGTGGGAGGCGCCACCAGGTCGCTGTACCCGAGCTCCTGCGCGCTGGCGACATCGAAGTGGGCCGGATTGGTGGCCTTGACGGCGGCGGCGAACTCGCGGATCTTCTCCCGCCCCACTGCGTAGGCCTCACCGGCGGGGTAGCTGCGGCCCTGCAGGCCGGGATTGATGCTCATTTCTTGCCTTCCATTCCCTTGATTCGGCGGCGGGTGTCACGGGCCCGCACCACCATGCCGCTCAGGTGGATACTCAAGCCCACCACTATCAGCGGAAGGGCGATGTACATCAGGACCTGGTTGTCCGTCACCGCGCCCAGCAGCACCAGCAGCACCCCGGCGCCGCTGATCGCCAAGGCACTTACTACCAGTTTCCGGTACAGGGGCGAGCCGGTTTCCCAAGGGGTGTTTAGCATGCCTTCAGAATACAGGGGCGGGCCGGGCGGACCGGAACCGTACCGTGCCTGCTGCCGGAACCGTGCTGCTAGAACAAGGCTGACTGCAACGCAGGCAGCGGTGTACGGTAACCGGCGCCGGTGAGCAGCCGCCGGCCCTTCAGCCGCGACAGGTCCGCTGCGAACAGGGTCTGTTCACCGTCCACCCGGACCAGGGCGGTAGGTCCCAGCACGGCCACGATAACCATCCCGTGCTCTCCGGTTCCGGGGTCGCAGGGATACAGCTCACAGGCCGCCTCCAGGACAGTGGCAAACTGTGCGGGCGGTTCCCAGCGTTCCTCGACGGTGGCGAAACCCTCAATCCCTGTACTGTCCAGCAGGTCCCGCACGTCCTGCGCGGCCTCCGTGTTGAGGGAATCCAGTTCCGCCGCGGCCAGCGGCCGGGCCAGTGCTGCTGCTTTGGCTCCGGCGCGGACAGCCTGGGGCAGGCCAAGCCGGGAGGTCACCGTATCTTCGAGCACGCGGACGGTCAGGCCGTTCACGGCGCGGGCAACATAGGAGGCGCGGACGGCTCCCTGCTCGACCAGGCGCAAGTGCTTGCGCGGGTCGGCTGCCGTGCCGACTTTGGTGGAGCCGTCGGCGAAGGTGGCGACATAGAGCCAGTGCGGCTGGTCCAGGTAGCGGCGCAGGGTTTCGGGAACACTGACGGTGCGGTGGCTGTTGTGCATGCCCCGCACCTCGTCACGGGCGAAGCACTGGCCGCACTGGTAGCCCCGTTCCGCCGCTGCCTGCGCCAGACACGGCGTGTGGGACTGGCCGCCGCCGTCGTTCACCTGCCACGATCCCAGGCAGAAGCGCGATGCGGCACCGGGGCCTTCCAGGACACGGAACCGCACTTCCGTTCCCGGCTCAAGGCGCAGCCGGTGCGGCATGCCGTTCGGCGTGTGCAGCGCAAGGGCGGGGCCGGAGGCATCCCAGGACGTGCCGGAGCAGAGGAACCGGCCGGCGTGTTCGTCTGGAACCGGCTCATCGGCATCTCGCTCATCTGCATTCACCGGATGATTCCTCCGTTAAAACGCCAAGGGGTGGGGCAACGTTTTCACGTTACTCCACCCCTTGGCGGTGATCCGGCAGGCGTCAGGCGTGCTGGCCCGCGTGTTCGCCTTCGGAGATTTCCTCCACGAGCTTGTCGTTGAAGGCGGGCAGATCGTCAGGGTTGCGGCTGGTGACGAAGCCCTGGTCCACCACCACTTCCTCATCGGTCCAGTTGGCGCCGGCGTTCTTCAGGTCCGTGGCGAGGGTGTGGTAGGAGGTCATGTCCCGTCCCTTGACCACACCGGCCTCAATCAGCAGCCAGGGGCCATGGCAGATGGACGCCACCGGCTTGTGGGCTTCGAAGAACGCCCGGGCAAAGTGCTGGGCGTCCTCGTTCACACGCAGGAAGTCGGCGTTTACGACGCCGCCGGGCAGCACCAGTGCGTCGAAGTCGTCCGCGTTGGCGTCGGCAACATCGAGGTCAACCGTGAAGGTCTCCCCCTTGTCCATGCCGTCGAAGCCCTGAATGGTGCCCTTCTTGGGGGAAACCAGGACCGGCTGTCCGCCGGCTTCCTTTACGGCCTCCCACGGGCTGGTCAGCTCGATCTGCTCCACCCCGTCGGTGAGGAGAAAAGCTACCTTCTTGCCCGAAATGTCGTGCTCTGCCATGG